>CAWKMR010000015.1:0-156194 GCA_963850705.1 uncultured Alphaproteobacteria bacterium
TGGCCGGCCGGGAGCGGCGTCTTGAGGAGGCCACTCGTACCACTCCCGGGCCGGCCGAACCCCACGGGACCCAGGAGATGCGGCGGACCTGAGCATTCCGTAGGGCTATCTAGATCTGCGATGGCTATAAAATCCGATACCCCCGCCATAAGGCATGGATATGACCCATCTGTTTCGCGAAGCTACTCCAACGCTGCCTGGAAGCCAATGATTTCGGCTGTGGATAGCGGAGAGAACCGCCGGATTCTAGAACATTAAGGTTGACCGCTACGGTCCCGCCGCAGTTTGGGGGTCGGGCGGCTTGTGGCCCGGCCGGCCGAATTCCGGGCCTTTTCCGGGGAATTTGGCCGTCAGGCCGCGGCCGGCACGACCCGGTTTCTGCCGTCGCGCTTGGCCCGGTAGAGCGCCTGGTCGGCCCGCTTGAACACCACGGCCGCGTCCTCGTCGCGACCGAGCGCGGCGATACCGATCGAAATCGTGACCTCGACCGAACGGGCGCCCTGCTGGATCTGGAACGGCTCGCTGGCGATCCTGCGCCGCAGGCGTTCCGCCACCATGGTAGCGACCGCCATGTCGGTTTCCGGCATCACCACGACGAACTCCTCGCCGCCGTAGCGGCAGGCGAGATCGATTCCGCGGATCGATTTCTTGATGCGGACCGCGAACTCGCGCAGCACGTCGTCGCCGGCGTCGTGACCCCAGCTATCGTTGATCGACTTGAAATAGTCGATGTCGAGAACCAGCACCGTAAGCGGCTTGCCACGCGAGGCGGCCTGCTCCACCAGCGTCCCGACATGGGTCTCCATGTAGCGGCGATTGAAAAGGCCGGTCAGCACATCGGTGATCGCCATCTCGATCGACATCTGCACATTGTCGCGCAGCCGCTCGGTGTAGCGCTTCTTTCTGATTTGCGTGCGCACGCGCGCCATCAGCTCGTTCTTGTCGATCGGGCGCGTCAGATAGTCGTTGACGCCGATCTCGAGCCCGCGCACCAGGCGCGTGTTGCTCTCGGCGTCGGCGATCGCCAGGATCGCGACGTTGCGCGTGCGCTCCAGCGAGCGCACCTGGCTGCACAGGCGCAGCCCGTCGAAATTCTCAAGGCCGAGCGAAACGATGATCAGGTCGTAGTTGCCTTCTGCCGCATGGAACAGCGCCTCGTTCGGATCGGTTTCGATATCGACCGTATGCGCGGCTTGCAGCATGCCGTGGATACGCTCGGCCGAGGCCGGCGCGATCGTCGACGACTAGGATCTTGCCCTGCAGGCCGGTGTCGGCAACCGCCTCACGCTCCGGGCTCTCGATGCCGATGTCGCGCGAGGTCACGCGCGCGCATGCGCAGCTCGTCGGTCATCATCTTCAGCCGCGCCAGCGACCGCACGCGCGCGATCAGCGCGACGTCGGACACCGGCTTGGTCAGGAAATCGTCGGCGCCGGCTTGCAGCCCCTTCACCCGGTCGGACGGCTGGTCGAGCGCCGTCACCATGACGACGGGAATGTGGTGCGTCGCCGGATTGGACTTGAGCCGCCGGCAGACCTCGAAACCGTCCATGTCCGGCATCATGACGTCGAGCAGCACGATGTCGCATTCGGCGCGTTCGCAGATCGTCAGCGCGTCGGCGCCGCACACGGCGGTGACGACGTCGAAGTATTCGGCCGAAAGCCGAGCTTCCAGAAGCTTCACATTGGCCGGAATGTCATCGACGACAAGAATGCGGGCGGTCATCAAACGCTCTCCTTCAGGCGTTGCCCAGGAAGTGGCGGATGGTCTCGATGAACTTGCCGACCGAAATCGGCTTGGACAGATAGGCCTCGCAGCCGCCCTCGCGGATGCGCTCCTCGTCGCCCTTCATCGCGAACGCGGTGACCGCGACGACCGGGATGCTGCGAAGCTCCTGGTCCTCCTTGAGCCACTTGGTGACTTCGAGGCCGGAGACTTCGGGAAGCTGGATATCCATCAGGATGAGATCGGGGCGATGTTTGCGGGCGAGATCCAGTGCTTCGATGCCGTTGCGGGTTCCGACGGTCTGGTATCCATGGGCCTCCAACAGATCGTGGAAGAGCTTCATATTGAGCTCGTTGTCCTCCACGATCATGACGGTCTTGGCCATTCCCGGCCCCTTCGCACCCGGCGCCCCTAGCCGACGGCCCCTTGTTGTTGGACGGAGGCTGCATGCCCTGCGAGCGCGTGGGCATGTCAAAAAAACCTAGTTCTGATATCTTACGGAACACCTAATTTTACGGCAATTCAGGGCGGTTTTTGCGGCTTAATGCTTTGTATGTATTGGGATTTGCCGAATTGTTCCGAACCGTAGAACGCGTCATGGACGAATTGCGTTGGCCGCATTCAAATCTGACGTTGCCCGCGCGTTATCTTGGCGTATGCAGATCCAATCGTGACGGCACCCGGATGAATTCTCCATGACACGACGCGAGGCGATGACGCGTGAGTTCGCGGAGATGCTTGCGATCCAGGCGCTGAGCTTTTTTTCCGAGGACCCGGAGCGGCTCGGCCGCTTCCTGGCATTCACGGGGATCGAATCGCAGTCGCTCCGCGATGCCGCGCGTGAGCCGAACTTCCTGCTCGGCGTCCTCGATCATCTTGCAGCCGACGAAGCGCTGCTGCGCGAATTTGCAAGCCAGAAAGAGATCGCGCCCGAGGTTGTGACGAGCGCGCGGGACCTGCTCGCGGGCGCGCCGCCAGCGATGCCGTAACACGGCGTGGGCGGTTGTGCGGTGCCCCGCCGCTCACTGCGGCTTCAGATCGAGCATCGCGAACAGCGCGCCGACGTTGTCCGACATCGCGGACCTTCCACAACGCATCGAGCGAACGGCGGCACCGATCCGGTCCCAGGACCGGTTCGGCCATGGCGTTAAACTTCTCCTCGATGTCCTTGTCCTGCATCGGATTATCGGGATGACCCAGAGGGTCAACGATCTCGACCGAATGCTGCTTGCCGTTCGTCGCGGTGACGGTAACCCGCAGCACCATCCGCGGCAGCATCGCCTCCAGCGCGTCGTCGACCGTCACCTTGAGCTTCGACATCAGCGGCCGGATCGCGGGATCGAGGACCTTGTCCTCGGTGAACGATCGCGTGGTGACCGGGCCGTCCACGAAGGCGCGGGCAAAGATGTAGGGCAGGCTGTGGTCCGCGGTCTCGCGCGTCTGCGGATCCCATTTCTCCGGCTCGCTGCCGATCTCGAACCAGGTGAACTTGTTGGCGAAGACCTCGATCGCGCTGACGTCGGCCATCGCGAGCGCCTTGCGCAATTCGAGCGCCGCCCAGATCACCGGTTGGCCGTTGGTTTCGACCGGCCAGTATTTCAGTTGCACGCGCGGCGTCAGCGACGGCCCGCCTTCGGTCGGAAAGTCGACCAAGGTGAAAGGCCCGGTGACGTTCTCGAACAGCCCGGCGCGCCCCTCGAAGGCATGGCCCGGTCCCGCCATACCCTCGGCGGCGAGGCAGGCCGCGAACAGGCCGTTGCGCGCGGCATAGGCGGTCGCGACGCTCTTCCATGGCGTGAGTTCGCCCGAGCGGGTGACACGCAGCGGCACATTCGAGCTCGCCGCAATGCCGATGGCATTGGCGGTCGTCTGCAACGGCAGCCGCAGCAGATTGCAGACGCCCGCGGCGGCGGAAATGCTGAAATGGCAAAGCCCTGGTCCCAACCGCGCCGGCTGAGCTGCGTCGAGTCGGAAAGCCGCGCGAAGATTTCGTACATCACCGACATGCTGGCGAGGAATCGCCTGCCGTCGACAGCCATCGCGCTTGCGAGCGCGATCAGCGGCCCGAGCGCGTCGCTCGGATGCCCGCCCGGATAGCGGTCGTTGAAATCGAAATTGCGGATCATCGTGGTGTTGATGAAGGCGGCCGACTCCGCCGGCAGCCGGTCGCCGTAAAACAGCACGCGGCCCGCGTATTTGCCGGCGGTCTCCCCGGCCGCCATGCGCCGGCCGATCTGCGCGGGCTCGCAGTCGTGGGCCCCGAGGCCACAGCCGAGCGCGTCGATCAGGCGCTGGGTGGCGGCGTGGCGCGTTTCCTCATTGAGGTTGTTGAACGAAAGCGAGGAGGCGTATCCGGCAATTTTCTTCGTGATATTGTCCATCGTGAGCACGTCCCCCATCGCAATTGCCGCAGGTGCTTAGCATGGCTCGCGAGCTAGCGCAAGCCCGACGCCGATTCTCCGGGCAGCGGCTTCTGCCGCGATTGCCGGCACGACGTGCCGGAAACGGCTTCGCGCTGCCCAGCGTGCCGCTCCCCTCGCCTGTTGCGGCACCGCAGTCTGTTCGAGCTGTCGATCGCGCATGTCGACTGCGACGCGTTTTACGCAACCATCGAGAAGCGTGACGACCCGTCACTCGCCGACAAGCCGGTCATCGTCGGCGGACGCCAGCGCGGCGTCGTGCTCACCTGCTGCTATGTGGCGCGCACCTACGGCGTGCACTCCGCCATGCCGATCTTCGAAGCGCGCAGGCTCTGTCCGCACGCGGCCTATGTGGCGCCGAACATGGATAAATACGCGGGCGTGGCGAGGCAGGTGCGCGCACTCATGAACGATCTCACGCCGCTGGTCGAGCCGGTTTCGATCGACGAAGCCTTCATGGACCTTTCCGGCACCGAGCGGCTGCACGGCGTGCCGCCGGCGAAGACGCTGGCCGCATTCCAGGAGCGGGTCGAACGCGAGCTGGGCATCACGGTTTCAATCGGGCTCTCGGGCAACAAGTTCCTGGCCAAGATCGCGTCCGACCTCGACAAGCCGCGCGGCTTCGCGGTGCTTGCGGGCGACGAGGCGGCTGCGTTCCTCGCGAAGCGTCCGATCACCCAGATTTTCGGCGTCGGCAAGGCGGCGCAAGCCGCGCTTCAACAAGGATGGCATCGTGACCGTCGGCGATCTGCAGCGGATCGGCGAGAGCGAGCTGATGCGCCGCTACGGCGGCGAAGGCGTGCGGCTTTATCACCTTGCGCACGGGCGCGACCAGCGCGCGGTGCGCGCGGACCGTGAAGCCAAGAGCATATCGGCGGAAACCACCTTCGATACCGATCTCTCGGCATTTCGACCGCTGGAGCTGCGGCTCTGGCGGCTCACCGAGCGCGTGTCGGCGCGCCTGAAGAACAATGAACTTGCCGGCGCGACCGTTACCCTCAAGCTCAAGACCGCGGATTTCCGCATTCGCACCCGCGCGCAGACGCTCGACCGGCCGACCCAGCTTGCGGCGCGGATCTTCGCGGCCGGCCGCGAACTGCTCGCAACGCGAGACCGACGGCACGAAATTCCGCCTGATCGGGATCGGCCTGTCGTCGCTCATCGACGCCAACGAGGCCGACCTCGCCGACCTGCTCGATCACCGCACCGCCGAGGCGGAGCGGGCCATCGACCGGCTGCGCGCCCGGTTCGGGGACGAGGCCGTGTTCCGCGGTCTCACGCTCGAAGACGATGACAATGATGAGCGGCCAGAGGGAGTGAAATCCCTCCGCGCGGTGTTAGACTTGATGCAACGACGAAAGATCAGGGAGGACGACCATGCCCCGTGCGACAACGGGCCGCAACGCTGTTCGCCGCCGTTGCATGTCTCGCGACCGCGATGCATCGCAGGCTCGCGCGCAGACCACCAATCTCACGATCATGGTGTTCCAGGGCATGCAAAATCTTCCGCAGCTTGCGGCGAAGAGCCAGGGCTTCTTCGCCAAGCGCGGGCTCAATGTCGACATCCGGATCGCGCCCAATTCCGATGAATTGCGCGAAGGACTCGCGCACGGCCGCTATCAGATCGTGCACGCGGGCGTCGACAATGCGGTGGCGATGGCGGACGTCGCGAAGGTCGACGTCGCGATCGTCATGGGCGGCGACAACGGTTTCAATCGCCTGATCGTCCAGCCCGACATCAAGTCCTACGCCGATCTGCGCGGCAAGACCGTGATCGTCGACGCGCCCGACACCGCGTTCGCCTTCCTGATGTACGAGATGCTGCGCAAGAACGGCCTCAACAAGGGCGACTACGAGATCCGGCCGGTCGGCGCATCGTTCCGGCGCTACGAGGCGATGCTGAAGGACAAGAGCGCCGCCGCCGCGATGCTCAACATGCCGTTCACGTTGCGCGCCGCCGCGGAGGGCCTGGGCGACCTCGGATCGGCCGTCGAAGCGCTCGGCCCCTATCAGGGAACCGGCGCGTTCGTGCTGCGCTCATGGGCCGCCGCCAATTCCGACGTGCTGGTGCGCTACATGCAGGCCTATATCGAGGGTCTGCGCTGGGGCGTCGATCCGAAGAACCGGGCGGAGGCGACGAAGCTCTATGTCGAGGCCCTGAAGCTGAATGAAGACATGGCCGCGCGCACGCTGGCGATCGCCGCGCATCCGACCGATGGACTGACGCGCGATGCGCGCTTCGACCTCGAAGGCTTCAAGAACGTGCTCGGCCTGCGCGCCACCGTGATGAAGCAAGGAACGCCGCCGGCGCCCGAGAAATATCTCGATGGCTCGTACTACGCCAAGGCGCTCGCCGGGCTGTAACCCATCAGGTCACGGACAGGGCTTGCTGTCCTTCAACTCCAGCGCTTTCAGCACGCCGCTGATCGAGAAATCGTTGTAGTCGAGCACAAGCGTGCGGGAGACGCCGTTTTCGTAGAGATCGAACGAAATTGAATAGACCGGCGTCTGCTCGGCCGCCGGCTTGTTGCGCTCGAAATAGCTCACGGTGACCGGCCAGCGCCGCAGCTTGGACAGCACGTTGTTGTTGGAGGCGGCGTCGGCAAGATCGCGTTCGCCCGGCCCGATCTCCCGACCTATCACGGTCAGCGAATTGTAGACCTTCTCGCCGGTCTCGGAGCCGTCATAGATCGGAAATTCGAGAATGGTCTGGCCTGCCCGCGCCGCCTGGATGATGCGCTTTACATGTTCGGTCGGGAACACAATCGTCGCATCCAAGTCGACCTTCCGCGGCTCCGGCTTGGTGAGCGTCACCGCGACGCCGCCGGTGTTCCGTTCGGCCTTGCCGTCAACGGTATCAAGCAGGCGCTGGTTGAGATGATTCTGCGAAGTGAAGCGGTAGCTCTTCGCGGCGCCGTCTTCCCACGTGTTCGACCGCAGGTCGCTGAGGCTGATCTTGCCCTCGCCGTTGTCGAGTTCGGCGACCTGCCGGAACTCCAGCGTATAACCCTCACAAGCATTGCCCGTGAAGTCGTAGAGGATGCGGCCGCGCGCGTTCTGCACCGACGCCTTGCCGCGGAGCTTTCCGAGCGAGAGCTCGTAGACGGCGCGATGCGGCACCAGTTCGATCGGCTGCGACGGCTGCGCCGGGATCGGCAGCGTCCCCCAACCCAGCACCACAACGGCGGCCAGGACGGCGGCGGTGGCATGTCTTGCCTGCAATCTCATCAAAATGGGTCTCCTGACCTCGGAATCTTGATGGAACATAGGGTTGCAGCCGGACGGCCGCAACGGCTCGAACGCGAGCCCGGCTTGAATGTGGCCATCCGATCGGCAATGACTGGGTTGCACAATGGTTGCGCACAACAAGGCAAGGCAAAGGAGCGTTTCATGGCGAAGGTCGAAGCAAAATTGGCAGAACTCGGTGTGGTGCTTCCGACCCCCGCGACCCCGATCGCCAATTATGTCGGGTTTGTGCGCACCGGCTCATTGCTGGTCGTCTCCGGCCAGATTTGCCTTGGTCCCGACGGCAAGCTCGTCGCCAAAGGGAAGCTTGGCGACACCGTATCGATCGAGGACGGCCAAAAGGCGGCGCGCGCCTGCGCGATCAACCTGCTGGCGCAGGTGAAGGTGGCGCTGGGCGATCTCGACAAGCTGGTGCGGGTGGTTCGCCTTGGCGGCTTCATCAATTCCACGCCGACCTTCCTCGACGGACCGAAGGTGATGAACGGCGCCTCCGACCTCATGGTCGAGGTGCTCGGCGACAAGGGCCGTCATGCCCGCACGACCGTCGGCGTCGCCTCCCTGCCGGTCGACGCGGCGGTCGAGGTCGAGGGCCTGTTCGAGGTGTCGTAGATCGCCATGCGCGAATGGCTGATCGCGCGTCCGGTCGCGCACCGTGGGCTGCACGACGCCGCCGCCGGAATCATCGAGAACACGCCGTCGGCATTCACAGCCGCCGTCGCTGCCAACTACGCCATCGAATGCGACATCCAGCTCAGCGCCGACGGTGAAGCCATGGTGTTCCACGACCAGACGCTTGAGCGACTGACCCAAGGCAACGGCCGGCTGGACGCCATGTCGGCCGCCGACCTCAAACGCGTGCCGTTCCGCGCCACCGCCGACCGCATGATCACGCTTGGCGAACTCTGCGAGCTCATCGCCGGACGGACGGCGCTTTTCGTCGAAATCAAGAGCCGGTTTGACGGCGACTTGCGGCTGGTCACACGCGCCGCCGACGTGCTCGCACGCTATCCCGGCCACGCCGCGCTGATGTCGTTCGATCCCGCGCCGATCGCGGCGCTGCGGACACTCGCGCCTCACCTGCCCCGCGGCATCGTCGCCGAGCGGCGCTATACGCATCCCGAATGGAGCCCGCTGCCGGCGCGCACCAAGCGCGCGCTCGCCTATTTCCAGCACGCCCTGCAGAGCCGCCCGCAATTCATCGCCTATTCGGTCAAGGATCTGCCGTCCGCGATCCCGCGGCTGGCACGGAACCTGCTGCGCTTGCCTCTGCTGACCTGGACGGTGCGCACCGATGCGGACCGCGAGCGCGCGGCGCGCTACGCCGACCAGATGATTTTCGAAGGATTTCGGCCATAAAGCCGCATTAGCTCATCCCCATGGCCGCAACCGAAATCACGCTCAAGGTTGTCAACGCGATCGGCGAGGTGCCGGCCGAGGCGTGGGACGCCTGCGCCAATCCGCAACCGCTTGCCGGCTCAGACACGGGCTCAAAGACCAGACTATAACCCATTCATATCGCATGATTTTCTGTCTTCTCTTGAACTGTCCGGCTCGGTCCGCAACCGCGCCGGCTGGCAGCCCATGCATCTCGTCGCCGAAGACGGCGGCACGATCGTCGGCGTGGTCCCCTGCTACGCCAAATCGCATTCCCAGGGCGAATACGTCTTCGACCACGGCTGGGCCGAAGCCTATGAGCGCGCCGGCGGCGACTATTATCCGAAGCTGCAGGTGGCGGTGCCGTTCACGCCGGCGCAAGGGCGCCGCCTTCTGGTGCGGCCCGGCGAGCATGCCGAAGCGGTGCGCAACGCGCTCGCCGATTCACTGGCCGACATCTGCAAGCGTTCGAATGCGTCCTCGGTCCACGTCACCTTCCTGACCGAGGAGGAATGGCGGATGCTGGGGTCGCGCAACTATCTGCAGCGCACCCACCGGCAATTCCATTGGGCAAACGAAGGCTACGACACCTTCGACGCCTTCCTGGCGGCCCTCTCTTCGCGCAAGCGCAAGACCATCCGCCGCGAGCGCGAGGACGCGCTGTCGAACGGCATCACCATCGACTGGCTGACCGGCTCGGACCTCACCGAAAGCGTGTGGGACACGTTCTTCGAGTTCTACATGGACACCGGCTCGCGCAAATGGGGCCGGCCCTATCTCACGCGCTCGTTCTATTCCATCGTCGGCGAGAAGATGCGCGACAAGATCCTGCTGGTGATGGCGAAGCGCAACGGCCGCTACATCGCCGGCGCGATCAACTTCATCGGCTCCGACACGCTGTTCGGCCGCCACTGGGGCTGCATCGAGCAGCACGCCTTCCTGCATTTCGAGGTCTGCTACTACCAGGCCATGCAGTTTGCCATCGAGCGCAAGCTCGCCCGGGTCGAGGCCGGCGCCGGCGGCTCGCACAAGGTCACGCGCGGCTACATGCCGACCACGACCTATTCGGCGCATTACATCGCCGATCCGCGGCTGCGGCGCGCGATCGACGATTTCCTCAGCCACGAACGCGCGCATGTGCAGGCGGAGATCGAGGAATATGCCGAGGCCGCGCCGTTCCGCAAAGGCTGATCGCCTCGGATGCGGCTTGACGGCAGACGCGGAAGCTTGCGAGATCAGGCGCCCATCACGGGAGCAGTCCATGCCGGCCTACGACCAGAGCAAATCTTCGCCAAGATTCTGCGCGGCGAGATCCCGTGCCACAAGGTCTACGAGGACGACAAGGCGCTCGCCTTCCTCGACATCATGCCGCGCGCGCCCGGCCACACGCTGGTCATCCCGAAGGCGCCGGCGCGCAACATCCTCGATGTCGCGCCCGACGATCTTCGCGCATGTGATGAAGGTCGCGCAGCGGATCGCCAAGGTCAGCGTCGATGTCTTCGGCGCCGACGGCGTCACGCTGCAGCAGTTCAGCGAAAGCGCCGGCGGACAGGTCGTGTTCCACCTCCACGTCCATGTCATCCCGCGCAAGGAAGGCATCGCGCTGAAACCGCCGGCGAGCGTCAAGGAAGCGCCGGACGTGCTCAAGGACCAGGCCGCGAAACTCGCCGCCGCGCTGGCATAACTCGGGATCAGCCCCGTGAACCGCAAAGACCGCCGCGCCTCGCGCAGCAACGGGCCAAGGGCGGCCTCCGCGCGCAGGGCATCGGCCCCGGCGCGATGAGCGCCAATCTGTTCGCGTCGGCGATCGAGCACTTCAACGCCGGTCGGCTCGACGAAGCGGAACGGCTGTGCCGCGACGTGCTGATGTTCAACAACGGCCATTTCGACGCCCTGCACATGCTCGGCATCATCGCGGCGCGCGTCGGCAATCTCGCAGCGGCGGAGCGAGCTCTATCGGCCGCGCACTGGCGATCAACGGGCGCAGCGCCGAGTGCCATTTCAACCTCGCCCAGGTGCTGCGCGCGCAGGGCCGCAACCGCGACGCCATCGCGCATCTGGGCGAGGCGACCGCGCTCAAGCGCGACCATGTCGCGGCGCATGTTGCGCTTGCCGACATGCTGGCGGCGCAGAACGAACTCGACAGGTGCGCGAGCGCGCTACGAGCAGGCGCTCGCGATCGATCCGCGGCTGGTGGAGCGCGTCACGGGCTCGCCAATCTGCTGCGCCAGCTCGGCCGCCTCGATGAAGCGGCCGAGCAGTTCCGGCAGGTCGTGGCGCTGCGGCCGGACTATGCCGAGGCCTTCAGCAATCTCGGCGTCGTGCTGGCGGCGCAGGGCCGCTGGGCCGACGCCGCCGAGCAGTATCAGCGCGCGATTTCGATCAAGCCGGAGCTGGTCGACGTCTATCGCAACCTCGCCCGTGCGCTCCTGGTGGACGGACGCGCGGACGAAGCCCTGGCGGCGATCATGCGCGGGCTTGCGATGCGGCGAGACCGACGAAGCCAAGGCGATCTTCGTCCAGTGCGCACAGGCTGCGGCCAACGTTCCGCCCGGCGAGGCATTCCGCGACCTGGTCGCCCGCGCACTGACGGAAGGCTGGGGCCGCTCCGCCGAGCTGTCGCCGCTCGCGGCGTTCCTGTTCATGACCAGCGAGTCCGGCCACGCGGCGGTCGAACGCGTCCTGTCCGCACCGAGCAGCTCGCGCCCGAGAGCGCAGCGGACTTGCTCGCCGTCCTGTCCGGCGATCGCCTGCTGCGTGCGCTCCTGGAATCCGCGCCGGTTCGCAATGCCATCCTGGAGCGCTTCCTCACCGTGCTGCGTTCTGTGCTGCTGCAGGTGGCCACTCAGACCGAGCCGACCGCCGCGCCGGACGAGCCGACGCTCGGCTTTGCCTGTGCGCTGGCGCGCCAGTGCTTCATCAACGAATACGTCTTCGCCGAAACCGGCAACGGACCTCGCGCAGGCCGCGGCCTTGCGTGACCGGATCGACGTCGCGTTGGCGGCCGGCGCTCCCGTGACCGATCTGGCTCGCGGCAATCGCCTGCTTCGTTCCGCTGCATTCGCTGCGCGCAGGCGCCGTCCCTGCTGCAGCGGCCTTGGCCGGAGGCGCTCGACCGCCCTGCTCGTCCAGCAGGTGCAGGAGCCTGCGATCGAGCGCGATATCGCCGCTGCGATCCCGGCGCTGACCCCGATCGACGACGACGTTTCCATCAAGGTCCGCAACCAATACGAAGAGATGCCCTACCCGCGCTGGGTCAAGACGTCGTCGCTCGGCAGCCCGACCGCCATCGACTGGTACCTGCGCAGCCAATTCCCCGGCGTGCCGATCCGGCCAGATCCAGCAATGCCGAGAGCCTCGACGTGCTGGTCGCCGGCTGCGGCACCGGCCAGCATGCGATCGAAACCGCGCAACGCTTCGCCGGCGCGCGCGTTCTGGCCATCGATCTCAGCCGGGCAAGCCTCGCCTATGCGGCGCGCAAGTCGCGCGAGGCACGGCTGCGCAACATCGAATATGCGCAGGCCGACATCCTCAATCTCGGCTCGCTCAACGCGAGCTTCGACGTGATCGAGTCGAGCGGCGTCCTGCACCATCTCGCGCGATCCCGCAGCAAGGCTGGCGGGTGCTGGTGTCGCTGCTGCGGCCCGGCGGCGTCATGCATATCGGCCTCTACAGCGCGCTCGGCGCGATCCGACATCCGCGCGGCGCGGGCGCTGATCGTCGAGCGCGGCTATCAGGAGACCGCGGCCGACATCCGCCGCTGCCGCCAGGAGCTGCTGGCGTTCGAGGATGGAACGCCGTTCAAGAACGTCACCCGCTACGGCGATTTCTTCACCACCGGCGAATGCCGCGATCTGCTCTTCCACGTGCAGGAGCATCAGTTCACCATCCCGGAGATCAAGGACTTCCTGGCCGAGAACGGCCTGACCTTCCTCGGATTCACCGGACCGGTCGCGCAGGCCTATCGCGGCCGGTTTCCGGACGACCAGGCGATGACCGATCTCGACCGCTGGCACGCGTTCGAGACCGAGAACCCGATGGCCTTCGTCAACATGTATCAGTTCTGGGTGCAGAAGGACGCGTAGCCTGAATGCGCTACTCACTAGCGCAGCAGGAAACCCGCCCGCGATCAGCACCGCCTCGCCGGTCGACAAGTCCGGCAAAGACCGATCGCCTCACCAGCAGGAACGCCAGGAAGCCGCAGCCGATCGCCGTCAGGCGCACGGCCAACGGCATGGTGGCCAGCGAACCCGGCGGAAAGAAAACGATCTTGGCGATGACGCCGGCGAGCACCGCGGTCGCGACCGCGCGAACCCAGACCAGCAGCTCGGATTCCTCGTCGATACCGCGCCCGAGCATGACGCCGAGCAGCCGCCAGACGTCGGCCGGCAGGAAACCGACCAGCACCAGGACGAGATAGCCCCAGAGGCCTTCATATCCGTTCATCGCCGGGCCCCGCGCAAATGTCCGCGCAGGCGATGGAAGCCATAGGCCGCGGTGCCGGCGATGATGCCGGTCCACATCAGGTCGAGGCCGACGTCCGCATAGACCAGCAACGGACAGATGATCAGACCGAGCGCCAGCGCCAGACGGTCGGCAAGCGATCGCGCGTTGCGCGCGGTCGAAACCAGGAACGACATCGGCGTGAGGAACAGCGTCGCGGCCGTCAGCAGCGGCGGCAGCGACGCGGTCAGGTAGTAGCCGATGACGCAGCCGACATGAGCCGACAGCATGAAGCCGAAGCCAAGCCCGTTGCAGTAATGCGACGCGCCGCTCCGCGCGGCACCGCCGGCAACAGCCGGAACAACTCCACCCACATGCTGGCGGCGGTGAAATGCGCCGGCAGCAACAGGTCGGAGGTGCGCGTCTTCGGGCCCCGCATCAGCGGCAGCAGCGCGACCACCATCGGCAGGAACCGCACGCAGCTCAGGCCCACCGCGATCGCGGTCTCGAACAGCGTCGCCCCCGCGCCCAGCGCGGAGATCATGATCACCTGCGACGGCCCCGCCCAGACCAGCACGGTCGAGGCCATCACCCAGCCCAGGCTGAAGCCGTAGTCATGCGCCAGCGCGCCGATGCCGACATAGGTGCCGACCAGCACCATGCACGAACACCGACAGGAACGACGCGCGCAGCCCGCCGAAGAAGGCGGACAAGGCGGATGGCGTTTCAGGATTTGCGTCGGACGACATGCCGGCCCCTGGAATGGCCCGACCTGTTCCCACAGTGCAAGGCCGGACGCAATCAGCAGGCCGGCAGGTGCCGCATGCGTGTCGCGCAAAAGCGAAGGCCGGACTTTCGTCCGGCCCTCTTCAGGTCAAACCTTGACCAGCGGAACCTTGGGCACCGAGCCCTTCCGGGGCGGTGAGTCGCCGCCGCCGCCGCCCTTCGGGCCCGACGGCTTGCTGCGTCGCGCCGATGGCGGCCGCCGCTTCGGCTTGGCGCGCGGCACCGGGATCTTTTCCGGCTTCGGCGTCACCGGGCCGTCGAGATATTCGAAGCCGAGCTTGTCCCTGCCGTCCTCGTCCTTGATGACGATCACCCGCACGTGGCCGCCGTTCTTGAGCTTGCCGAACAGCACTTCGTCGGCGAGCGGCTTCTTGATGGTCTCCTGGATCAGCCGCGCCATCGGCCGCGCGCCCATCTGCTCGTCATAGCCGTGGACGGTCAGCCATTTCGACGCTTCTTCGCTCAGCTCGATGGTGACGTTGCGGTCGCCGAGCTGCGCCTCGAGCTGGAGCACGAACTTCTCGACCACCTTGGTGATGACTTCCGGCGAGAGGTGCGCGAAGGCAATGGTCGCGTCGAGGCGGTTGCGGAACTCCGGCGCAAACAGCCGGTTGATCGCTTCGGTATCGTCACCCTCGCGCTTGTTGCGGGTGAAGCCGTAGGCCTGCTTCGCCAGGTCCATGGCGCCCGCATTCGTGGTCATGATCAGGATCACGTTGCGGAAATCGACCTGCTTGCCGTTGTGGTCGGTCAGCTTGCCGTGATCCATGATCTGCAACAGCACGTTGAACAGATCCGGATGCGCCTTCTCGACCTCGTCGAGCAGGAGCACGCAATGCGGATGCTGGTCGACGCCGTCGGTGAGCAGCCCGCCCTGGTCGAAGCCGACATAGCCGGGCGGCGCGCCGATCAGCCGCGAGACCGTGTGGCGCTCCATGTATTCCGACATGTCGAAGCGGATCAGCTCGACGCCGAGCGCCTTCGAAAGCTGCTTGGCGACCTCGGTCTTGCCGACGCCGGTCGGTCCCGAGAACAGGTAGCAGCCGATCGGCTTCTCCGGCTCGCGCAGGCCCGCGCGGGCAAGCTTGATCGAGGCCGAAAGCGCGTCGATCGCCTTGTCCTGGCCGTAGACCACGGTCTTGAGCGTGTGCTCGAGATGCTGGAGCACCTCGGCGTCGTCCTTCGACACGGTCTTTGGCGGAATCCGCGCCATCGTGGCGATGGTCGACTCGATCTCCTTGAGGCCGATCGTCTTCTTGCGCCGGCTCTCCGGCAGCAGCATCTGCGCCGCGCCCGAACTCGTCGATCACGTCGATCGCCTTGTCGGGCAGCTTGCGGTCGTGGATGTAGCGGGCGGACAGCTCGACCGCGGCTTTAATTGCTTCGCTGGTGTATTTGAGCTTGTGGTAGTCCTCGAAATAGGGTTTCAGGCCCTTAAGGATCTCGATCGCGTCCGGCACCGATCGGCTCGTTGACGTCGATCTTCTGGAACCGGCGCACCAGCGCGCGGTCCTTCTCGAAATACTGCCGATATTCCTTGTAGGTGGTCGAGCCGACACAGCGCAGCGTTCCCGACGCCAGCGCCGGCTTGAGCAGGTTCGACGCGTCCATCGCGCCGCCCGACGTCGCGCCGGCGCCGATCACGGTGTGGATCTCGTCGATGAACATGATCGCGCCGGGATAGGCTTCGAGCTCCTTGATCACCTGCTTGAGGCGCTCCTCGAAGTCGCCGCGGTAGCGCGTGCCGGCGAGCAAGGTGCCCATGTCGAGCGAGAACACGGTCGCGCCCTTGAGCACGTCCGGCACCTCGCCATGCACGATGCGGCGCGCCAGGCCTTCCGCGATCGCGGTCTTGCCGACGCCGGCGTCGCCGACGAACAGCGGATTGTTCTTCTGCCGGCGGCACAGCACCTGGATGGTCCGGCTGATCTCGGCGTCACGGCCGATCAGCGGATCGATCTTGCCCTCGCGCGCCTTGCGGTTGAGGTTGATGCAATAGGCTTCGAGCGCGTCGCCCTTCTTCTTGGGCTCGTCGCCGCTCTTGGCATTCGGTCTCGTCCTCGGCGCCGCGCACCGGGCGCGACTCCGACATGCCCGGGCGCTTGGCGATCCCGTGGCTGATGTAGTTGACCGCGTCGTAGCGGGTCATGTCCTGCTCTTGCAGGAAATAGGCGGCGTGGCTCTCGCGCTCCGCGAAGATCGCGACCAGCACGTTGGCGCCCGTCACTTCCTCGCGGCCCGACGACTGCACGTGGATGACGGCGCGCTGGATCACGCGCTGGAACCCGGCGGTCGGCTTGGAATCCTCGTTGCCGTCGCTGACCAGGTTCTCAAGTTCCGATTCCAGGTACGACGTGAGGCTGCGGCGCAGCTTGTCCAGGTCGACGTTGCAAGCCCGCATCACCGCCGCCGCGTCCTGATCGTCGATCAGGGCGAGCAGAAGGTGCTCGAGCGTCGCATATTCATGGTGCCGCTCATTGGCGAGCGCCAATGCACGGTGGAGCGATTGTTCAAGGCTGCGCGAAAAAGTTGGCATCTGCGTTTTCTCTGACCTCGTTTATATAGGCCCGCCTCTACTTTTTTTCCATGACGCACTGCAAAGGATGCTGGTGTTTGCGGGCGAAGTCCATGACCTGCGTCACTTTCGTCTCGGCCACTTCGTAAGTGTAGATGCCGCACTCCCCGATCCCATGTTCGTGCACATGCATCATGATTCGATAGGCACTTTCGTGGTCCTTGTTGAAGAACCGTTCCAAAACATGGACCACGAATTCCATCGGCGTGTAGTCGTCATTGAGGATCAGCACGCGATAGAGGTTCGGCCGCTTGGTTTGCGGCTTGGTCTTGGTGATGACGGCGGTGCCCGGCGCGCCGGGGTTTCCCGGACGCTTGTTGCTGTCGTCGTTCGCCAGCCGCACGGGCGGTGCAGGGTCGAAGCGGGCGGCGGACGTGGGCATTCTTCTGCAGTTCATGGCGGATAGCGGCGGATCGGACCAAACGGGAAGCCCCCAAGAGGGCGAGCGGGTTCCCCCCTATAATAAAGATCGGGTGTCGAAGGTGCCAGACAGGCTTAGGGCACGCGAATCATTGGAGATTCTGCCCCAAACCGGCCGGTTTCCGGACCGATTTTGCAGCCCTGTCCCCACCTAACAGACTATTGCTCAAATAGTGACCGTTCGAAGCAAATACAGGCGGCATTTGCGGGATTTCTGTCACAACATTTCAAGTTGCTGTCGACCAGTATCCCGGTACGCGTCAAGAATTGACGTTTTGCACGGGAACCCTCGCCATGTCGCTCGCCCAATTTCTAAGGAACCGCAAGGGCGGCGTCGCGCCCATGCTCGCGCTCGCTGCAATCCCCCTGATCGGCGCTGTCGGCGCCGCTGTGGACTACAGCCGCGCCAATTCGACCCGCACCGCCATGCAGGCGGCCCTCGATTC
Organism: uncultured Alphaproteobacteria bacterium; assembly: GCA_963850705.1. Classification (GTDB taxonomy): domain Bacteria; phylum Pseudomonadota; class Alphaproteobacteria; order Rhizobiales; family Xanthobacteraceae; genus VAZQ01. The sequence goes on from CAWKMR010000015.1 coordinate 17,434, forward strand.
GACCGCCCTGATGCTGTCGCGAGACGCCCAGACCCTGTCCACGGGAGCGCTGGGGACCAAGGCGACCGCCTATTTCAACGCCCTGTTTCACCGGCCCGAGGCCCTGAACGTCCAGGTGACCCCGCATTTCTCCAGCCCGCAGCAGGGCAGCTTCGTCCTCAAGATCGACGGCAGCGCCGCGGTCAACACCATGTTCTGGCGCCTGATGGGGCAGCAGCAGGTGAACATTACCGCCAGCGGCGAAGTCGTCTGGGGCATCAAGAAGCTCAATCTCGCGCTGGCGCTCGACAACACCGGCTCGATGGCGTCCAGCAACAAGATGACGGCCCTCAAGGAGGCCGCCCACAACCTTCTCAACACGCTCCAGAAGGCCGAGAAGGTCACCGGGCGACATCAAGATCTCGATCATCCCCTTCGCGGTCGACGTCAATGTCGGCACCGAAAACGTCAGTGCCTCCTGGATCGACTGGGCCGATTGGAATTCGAAGAACGGCACCTGCAGCAAGTCCTCGCTACACCAACCAGAGCAGCTGCGTGTCGCACAGCGGCACCTGGACGCCCCACAGCCACAGCCTGTGGAACGGCTGCGTGATGGACCGCGACCAGAACAATGACGTCAATGCGACGCCGACCGGCGACAGGCGGCGCGGTCAACTATCGCGCCCATCAAGCAGCCAATTGCCCGACGGCGATGATGCCGCTGTCCACCGATTGGACCGCGCTCAACGCCAAGATCGACGCGATGACGCCGACCGGCAACACCAACGTCACGATCGGAATGCAGATGGCGTGGCAGACGCTGACGGCGGCGACGCCGTTCAACGCGCCCGCGGTGTCTCCCGATCTCGACAAGGTGATCATCCTTCTGACCGACGGCCAGAATACGCAGAACCGTTGGAGCTCAAGCACCACGTCGATCGACGCGCGGACGCAGAAAGTCTGCGACAATGCCAAGGCCGCCAATATCAAGATCTACACGGTCCGGGTGATCGACGGGAACGCAAGCCTGATCCAGACCTGCGCCACCAAGCCGGACATGTACTTCAACGTCCAGCAGGCGAGCCAGCTCAACAACGTGTTCAGCTCGATCGCGCAGAACCTCGCCAATCTCCGCATCGCCAAGTAGATCCGGGATCGCACGGGGCGGCTGCTGCGTGCAGCCGCCCTGCCCGGCTTATTGCGCGCATGGCTAACGCCTGCTTGCGCGATGCGGCTGATTTCGCGGCGGCAACGCCTTGAATGTCGCTGCCGATTCAGCCCCGGCCCCACGCTAAGAAAATCTTATGAGAACTTAACTAAATTTCCGCGGTCGGTTTCACAGCGCATTCAGAGCATACCCGTACAACTTGTCACGAAACAGCAGCACGGTGGCAAACATGCGTTTCGGCTCCCCCTTCCGATATTTACTCGCCCGCATCCGGCAATTTCGCGCCGCCGAGCGCGGCAACGTCATGATGACGTTTGCGCTGGCCACCATTCCGATCATCGCATTTGTCGGCGCCGCGGTCGACTACAGCCGCGGAAACTCCGCGAAGGCTGCCATGCAAGCCGCCATCGACGCGACCGGCCTGATCCTGTCGAAAGATGCGCAGGGCATGACCCAGGACCAATTGAACCAGAAGTCCAGCGAGATATTCCTCGCTCTGTTTCACAGGCCCGACGTCGTCGATGTCGTGGTCACGCCGCACTACAGCTCTCCGAGCACGAGTAGTTTCAAGCTCGAGATCGGCGTCACCGGCAGAATTCCGACCACCTTGGTGAAAGTGGTCGGCAAAGAGAACATGTACATCAGCACGACGACCGAGATCGTCTGGGGCGTGAAGAAGCTGGAGCTTGCGCTGGCGCTCGACGTGACCGGGTCGATGGCCTCGAACAACAAGATGACGGAGCTCAAAAAGGCCGCGAAGAGCCTGCTGACGACGTTGAAAGCCGCCGCAAAGAAGGACGGCGACATCAAGGTCGCCGTCGTTCCGTTCGCAGTCGTCGTCAATGCCGGCGCGGCCAACGTTGCCGCCGCATCGCTTGACTGGAGCGACTGGAGTTCGGAGCCGGCGATCATGACGACCTGGCTGGCGACCCAGAGCAATAAGAACGCCTGGGATCGCCTCCGCGCGGGGAACAATTGCCCGTTCACGACCGGCAACCACGGGTTCCAGTGCACCAATGGGCCCGCCAGCAAGATCGAATGAATCAACCGTCTCGACCATCCCAACGAGCGGCACATACGCTTCGATGATCTGCCCGTCCAAGGATAACGGCAGCAAGAGCACGGCGGCAACGGGCCAGCTCATCAACCGCTACTATAGCGGGTGTTATTCGAGCACGGTGAAGGCCAGCACAAACGATTGGCATCCGGTCGCGACCGGATCAGGCGCGAGCTGCGGCAGCCTCTCGTCCAGTAATTGTCAGTGCAGCGGAAGCAACAGCAACAAGGTCTGCGCGTTCAGGCCCGACCAGCCCGCGTCGAACTGGCAGCCGCTCGCGATGGGATCGAGCTATGAGCTGCGGCAGTCTGTCGTCCAGTGATTGTCAGTGCACCGGAAGCGGGAGCAGCAAGGTCTGCCGGCAGAAGGCATACGATCACGTTTGGCGTCCCAGCCCCAAGACGGCGTGGGATGGGTGCGTGCGCGATCGCAATCAGAGCTTCGATGTCGATAGCACCGCGCCCTCTTTCGTATGGGCCACCGTGACCAAGACAAACATCGCCGGCGTGTCGGAGGACTATCGGACCGCAACGGCACCCGCGACGGCGGACGCCTTCCAGCCGTTCCAATACTCCACCTGTCCCGCCATACTCCAGCCGCTGACGTTCAATTGGGACACGCTCAACACCAAGGTCGACGAACTGAACGCCCACCGGTAACACCAATGTCACCATCGGCCTTGCCTGGGCGTTCCATGCGCTGACGGCGTCGGATCCGCTCAACAATGCCGCGGCACCCTCGAACGATCTCGACAAGGTCATCATCCTGTTGACCGACGGCGACAATACGCAGAACCGGTGGTCCACAACGCGGTCGGACATCGATTTGCGCACGCAGCAGGCTTGCGCCAATGTCAAGAAAGCCAACATCAAGCTCTACACCGTCCGGGTCATCAACGGGAACGCGTCATTGCTGCAGGCCTGCGCGAGCAAGACAAGCATGTACTACAAAACGTGCAGAACGCCTCCGAGCTCAACGGCGTATTCGCCGAGATCGCACAGGGCTGGCGAACCTGCGCATCGCGAAATAGGCAGGGGCCCCGAACTCAAGAAGGAAAGCCCGCGCGCTCAAAAGGGCAGCCGCTTCGCGTTTCGTTCGCTTGTTCTCGCCGTAGGTCGTCCGCTCTCAGCGGCCTGGCCACCAGCCGCTTACTGGAATGCAACACTGAGCTTTGCTCGGAATTGAACACGCTCGAAATTGTCGAGGTCAAGCCGAAGACCAGGATTGATGGTCGAGCGGCCGGCGATCTGTGGTTGGAAGGTCGTGTTGAAGGCGACAGTGTCGGTGACCTTCCACAACAGCGTCGGGCCGGCATAGACCGCGTGCCCAGCCTCTTGCGTCGGGAAGATCGTAGCTGAAACTGGCAAGATAGCGGGCTTCCGCTCCCACAAAGAGCTTCGGTGATATCTGATATGCGATGGCCGATGAAACGAGGATCCCGGAAGACGACAGCCACTTGCTGCGGTCAATTGGATCCTCAGCCCTCTGAGGAGCCCAAATCACATTGGATCCCCAAAACAGCTTGTCCGGAATCACGACCGCATCGACGAAAACCTTGAACGCGACGCTGAGTGCGTGAGACGGCAGCCCAGACACGTTGTCGATGCGCGCCCATCGGGGTTCCATGGAGACCGAGACCGCGAACGGATTGGTTTGAGTACGTTTGACGATCCGATGCTCGATTTCGAAAGACACGCCATCAAAATCGATGCGATTGATGTCGGTGAGGCCGGGCACATTGCGCGCATGGCCATGGGATGCGAAGAGCGACGCTCCAACCCACCAGTCGGGTGCAAACGTATAACCCAGCTCATATCTCGCATTGAGCGCTCGATACGTGCCACCACGCTTGCCGGCCCGGCCGTCATTCTCATTCGCGAAGCCGGTGTCGCCCGGATTGCCGACGTCGGTTGGCGTCGAAAACCCAAAGATTTCGTCCCCTGGTACTTCCGGTGTGTCCGCGCCGGCCTCGAATGGGAGGAGCGCAAGGGCCAAGACAAATGCCGGTGCTACGATAAACACCTGCGGCGTTGCGGACCTTCTCATCTTGGCTATCGCAATCGACTTACCGGCGACCCAGTGTCGACGCGCCTTGGCTAGTGAAGGCCATGGTTGGCCCGAGGCGACGTTCTCGACGATCAAGCGTCTTGTCAACGTGATCTACGGCCGAATTTTGTGACAAAAATACAAAAGCCCGGCCGCAAGGACCGGGCTTTCTTCATTTCGGTATCGGCGTGGACGCTTACTTCGTCGTCGCCTTCATCCACTGGCTCTCGAACGGCTTGTAGAGTTCCGTCGCGAGATCGACGTAGAGCTGACCGACCTTCGCCGACTGAGCGACAAAACCCTCGTAGGCGCTCTTGAGGTAATCAGTCTGCACTTCCAGCACCTTGTCGAATGACTTCGCGGCAGCGAGCTTCTCGCCCGCAGCGGTGCTCTCCTCGAACGCCTTTTTGGCGTAGTCCGCCGCCTCGACGGCGATGGCCTGGAAGCTCTTGGACACTGCACCGACCGACTTCATGGACGCATCCATGTTGTCCTTGCCGATCTTTTGTACGTCTTCGAAATTCTTAATCATGGTCGACCTTTCCTTGGCCGTCAGCGGCCGCCTGTTTCCGTGCTCTTGCCCTAGCAACACCGACAAACCGGCGGTGTAAAACCAATATATTGCACTGCACAAAAAAGTCAATACCCTTGCTGCATTGCAATAACAGGCTCTTTCTTTTAACGTTTTGGCAATTCCCCTAACCTAGCGTGGTTGGCTGTGCCGTTGCGGTCACGGTCGCCCCCGCGGGGTCGACTGGATCGGGGTGGCGTCCGGGGTGCCCAGATAGGAGCGGATAAGCTCCTGATTTCTGCCGCTTTTGGTCCGCTCCCTAGAAGTCTGCAACAGAAAGAAAGAAGGTCCGGACGCCGCAACGGCGGCGTCATCCTGCACGGGACGGGGGAGTCAGTATGTTGCGTATGCGTATCGAAGCCCGGCACGGGCTTCGTTGGGGTTTGTTGAGCCTGGCTACAGCGATTGCCCTGACAGCGGTCTTGAGCGACCCGGCGGATGCACGCGCCCGCCGTGGCAATCGAGCGGCCACGGCGACGAGTTCCAGCGGTCCGGGCTACGCCGCCATCGTGGTCGACGCCAACACCGGCTCGACTATGCATTCTTCCAACGCCGACGCGATCCGCCATCCGGCGTCGCTGACCAAGATCATGACGCTCTACATGCTGTTCGAGCGTCTGGAATCCGGCAAGCTTTCACTCGACAGCCAGTTGCGCGTCTCCGAGCATGCGGCGGATCAATCGCCGACCAAGCTCGGGCTGCGCGAAGGCGGCACGATCACCGTCGAGGAAGCGATCAAGGGCATGGTGACCCGATCGGCCAATGACGCCGCCGTGGTCGTCGCCGAGAACCTCGCCGGCTCCGAAGAAGAGTTTGCCCGCCAGATGACGCGCAAGGCGCGCGCGATCGGCATGTCCAATACGGTCTATCGCAACGCGTCCGGTCTGCCGGACTCCGCGCAAGTCACCACCGCGCGCGACCAGGCCACGCTTGGCCGCGCTATCCAGGAACGCTTCCCGCATTACTACAAATATTTCTCGACCCGCTCCTTCACGTTCCGCGGCCAAAGCATCGCCAACCACAACCGCCTGCTCGGGCGCGTCGAAGGAGTCGACGGCATCAAGACCGGCTACATCCGCGCCTCCGGATTCAACCTTGTCACCTCGGTGCGGCGCAACGGCCGCCACGTCGTTGCCGTGGTGCTCGGTGGCGCGAGCGCGGGCGCCCGCGACTCGCGCATGCGCCAGCTTCTTGCACAGCATGTCGACAGCGCCTCGACCCGCCGCACTGCACCGATGATCGCCGAGGCGCCGTCACGCGATACCACGCAACCGCGCGCCACCGCAGCGCGCGCGGAAGCCACCAACCGGTTTGAGATGGCGAGCGCCGCCGCCATGCCCGTGCGCGAAGCGCCGCGCGGATTCGCGCCCACGGCCGGATCCGACGAGCCGATCCGCCCGGTCACCGTTCGCACCGTCTCGGTGAAGCCCGGCGCGATCAAGGGCGCCAAGGCGGCGACGCCGACACCGGCTCCGCAGCCAGAGGCACACGCTCCTGCCACGGTCAGGGCTGAAACGCCGCCGCCGGCTCCGGCCCGCGCAGGTGTCCTCGGGGTTCTGCCGACCCGCACCGCCTCCGTCATCGATACACCGCCCGCGCCGCCGCCGGTTTCGGCCGCGACCCCTCCCGTGCGGGAGGCCGCCGCGGTTCAGGAAATCGCGGCACCGGCCGTGCCGTCATCGCGTCCGCAAACCCGCTCCGGCTGGGTCATCCAGGTCGGCGCCTATCCGGCCGAAGCCGAGGCCCAGCAGCGCATCGCCCTGGCCAAGAGCAAGGCGTCGCGGCTCCTGGCCTCGGCCAGCCCCTTCACCGAGCCGGTGCAGCGCGGCGATACCACCCTTTATCGCGCCCGTTTCGCCGGGCTCGACAAAGACCAGGCGGAGGCCGCCTGCAAATTCCTCAAGCGCAACGACGTCGATTGCCTGGCAATAAGAAACTAACGATTTGGCAACAGGGTCAGCGTAACAAAGGAGACAGGATGCCGTCGGTATGACGGGTTGTGTTGTAGTGCGTTTGGAGTGGTCAGCGATGACGTCGCGTAAGAACGTCCTTGGCTTCATTGACGCGGGCCGCAAGGTACGTCGATCCCCCTTGGTCGGGATGCAATTTCTTCATGAGCGTGCGATGCGCGAGGCTGATGTCGCGGACGCTCGCGCCCGGGTTCAGGCCCAGGATCTGATAAGCCTCCTCTTCCGTCATTTTGCCGGTACTCCAGCTCCCCGGCCCCGCCGCCGCACCACCCTGCACGTTCTCGCGCCAAGTGGGCTCCCGGCGGTCAAGATACGCCATCAGTAGCGCGCGGCTTTCCTCGTCGATATTCGGCAGGAACGCGGCCAGCGCCGCGACGTCGAGCGCATCCAGGCTTTGGCCGACATGCGGCCCGGCGAGGATGGTGCCGCGCATCGCGCCGGTATCGTGATCCAGCTCCATCTCGACGAAGGCCGAGCGCACCCGCGATATTTGCCCGGAACTCTTCTGCGTGCGGGCGCCGAAGCCGGGCACGCTCCACGGCAGCCAGCCGAGCAGGCTCAATCCGAAGATCCCGAGCGGCACCGCAATATCGATGCGGCCGCGCACCGCCATGAGCGTCGCGCCGGCGAGCGCGCCGACGCCGCCGGTCGCCTTGAGCACGATCGCCACGTTGTGCGGGTTGGCCTTGCTGAAGCCGTGCATCACCACCAGCACGACGGCCAGCGCCAGGATGCCGAAGATGAGCGCGCCCATCGCTATCTCATCTGCGCGATGAGCTTGACGGCGCCGGCATCGCGCCGCGCCGACAGGTCGGCGAGCGCGCGCATGCCGCCCGCCGCATAGGCAGCAACCGCCCGCAGCAACGCGCCAAGCTCATGGGCGGCGCCCGGATCGAAACGGCAATAGGCGCCCTTGGTCAGGCGCGCGATCTCGCGGAACGCCTGTTCCGCGATGGCGTCGTAGCCTTCCTGGAACATGAAGGCGGGCACGCCGAGCAGGCCGAGCTCGCCCGCCGCCTGGCACAGATCGTCGATCTTCTCCTCCATGGCGTCGCCGACGAACACCAGCGCCTGCACCTTGCGCCGCTCGGACTCGGTGCGTGCATGGGAAAGCACCTTGCCGATCTGGGTGTGGCCGCCGCGGCAGTCGATGCGCGTCATCAGTTCCGCGAGCCGTTCGGCTTGCGACACCCATGCCGACGCGCGGCACTCGGCAAGGCTGCGGTAGTAGACCAGTTGCACGTCGAGCCCGCCGATCGACGCGGCTTCGCGGAACATGTCGGCCTGCAGCTTGCAGGCGGTGTCCCAGAGCGGCTGGCGGCTCATGGTGGCGTCGAGCGCAAAGATCAGCCGGCCGCGGCCGCCCGGTTCCGGTGGCGGGCCCGAGGCTTTTCACCTTGGACAGGAACGCGTCGATTTCGCTCCGTGCCGATGTGGTGGCCGGCTCGCCGGCACGGTGGGCGGGTGTTGCGTCACGAGGCTTGTCGGCCATCGAAGTGGGGCCCTCGGGCAGGAAATTCCGCCCGGACATAAAGTGGGCGTATCCGGCGTTCCGCGCAATGCCTGCGCCCTGGCCTAGCTCTCGATGATGTCGTGCAGCTCGAGCGGCTCCCGCCGGGCGGAGAACCACTCGGCGCGGGCCGCCGCGCGGCGCGCCCCGCGCTCGTCGAGCGGCAGCTTGAGCGCGGCGATCAGCGCCATCACCTCCTCGCGCGCGCTCACATGCGCAAGGCTTGGACGGGTGCCCAGCGTCTCCTCGTCGATCTGGTCGATGGCGGTGAGGCCGCGGGGAAAGAACTCGCGATAGACCAGCCGCTCGGCGAGCCCGTCGGCGGAACGAAAGCCGAGGCGCGATCCAAGCTGGGTGAGCCCCTCGCCGATCAACCGCTTGTTGCGCGAGCCCAGCATGGACAGCCGGTTGCGCACCACGATCCAGTCCATCTGCCCGCCGTCGGCGGCGCGGCGCTGACGGCGCGCGTCGCGGACCATGTCGGCGTAGTGGCTCTCGCCGGTCACCGCGAAGGTCGAGGGATCGACGGTGCCGAGCACGTCGAAATCGACGAAGCTGTCGTTGAGCGGCGTGATCAGCGTATCGGCCATCGAATGCGCGAGCCGCATCAGGTAGGCATCGGTTCCCGGCGTATCGACCACGATGAAGTCGTGCGACCGCTCGACCGACGCCATCGCTTCGACCAGTCCGTCGAACTCGATCGCCTCGTTTTCGTCGAGACGCAGCTTCTCGCCGCGCGCGATGCAGAAATGCACCGGAACGCGCAGGCCGAGGCCCGCCCGCGCCGCCCAGGCGCGGCGGTGGTCGATGTAGTGCGTGAAACTTTTCTGGCGGGAGTCGAGGTCGATGGTCGCGACCCGCTGCCCCATGTTCATCAGCGCGACGGCGACATGCATCGCCGTTGTCGACTTGCCGGAGCCGCCCTTCTCGTTGCCGAGCACGACAACGTGCGCGGACAAAGGTCGTCCCGCATGCGCCAACATCGCTAGTCACCTCGGTAAATGCCAATTCCTAAACTGCCGCTCGGCCTGGTCAAGGCGACGCGCGTCGACGTCTCGCGTCATGATTAAATTAACCACGTGTCACCAGCGCTGCTGCACGCTCATCCTCGCTCATTCCCGCGAAAGCGGGAATCCTCTTGAGCTAACCTGGTCCCCGCTTTCGCGGGGACGGCGGACGGAGGGCTGTCACTGGCTAAGAACTGCGCGCCCTTGCTCCGGACACTTGATCCCCATGCCCAAACGACCGCGAATTGTATCCAACGTCCCCGGCCTGCGCCGCGCCGTCGGGACCCTGCGCCGCGGCAGCGCGACCGTCGCGCTCGTTCCCACCATGGGTGCGCTGCATGAGGGTCATATTGCGCTGGTCCGTCTGGCGCGGCGGCGTGCCCGGCGCGTGGTGGTGTCGATCTTCGTCAATCCGACGCAGTTCGCCCCGAACGAGGATTTCGCGAGCTATCCGCGCAATCTCAAGCAGGACCTCGACCGGCTCGCCGAGGCCGGGGTCGATCTCGTCTGGGCGCCGACCGTCAAGGTGATGTATCCGGACGGCTTCGCCACCCGCATCGCCCCGGAAGGCCCGGCCAAGGCCGGCCTCGAAGACGCGTTCCGACCGCATTTCTTCGGCGGGGTCGCGACCGTCGTGGCCAAGCTCCTGGTCCAATGCGGTCCCGACGTCGCGGTGTTCGGCGAAAAGGACTACCAGCAGTTCAAGGTGATCTCCCGCCTCGCCACCGATCTCGATCTGCCGGTCAAGATCGTGGGTGCGCCGATCGTGCGCGAGAAGAGCGGCCTCGCGATGTCGTCGCGCAACGCCTATCTCACGGAAGCGCAGCGCGGCGTCGCGGCGACCCTGCACCGCGTGCTCAAGGACTGCGCGGGCAAGATCGCCGGCAAGGAGCAGATCGCGCGCGTGCTCGACGAAGGCTCCGCCGAGATCGAAAGCGTCGGCTTCACGCTCGACTATTTCGAGGCGCGCAACGCCGACAGCCTGGCGAAGGTCGAGACGATCAAGGACGGGCCGCTGCGCCTCCTGGTCGCCGCGCGGCTCGGGTCGACGCGGCTGATCGACAACGTCGCGGTGTAACGCTTCGCGCATGCTTCATCGTTCTCGCGAGGCAAAATGTCCTCCGAGGCTTGCTTTTGCCCTCGCGCAAGAGCGAGGGGGCGGAGCGCCGGAAGGCGTCGCAGCGGCAATGTCCGCGCGGGGGCGCGGCGCATCCCTGGCGAGGGATGCCCGCCTTCCGGCGCTCCACCGCGGCGATTTGTGGGCTCCGGTCCCGCGCGGGATGAAGCAAGAAGGCTTCACCGTCTGCGAGCTCCTCGCGTCCGCTCGTAGTGGCGGAGGGCGGGGTTCCGGAGCCTCCCGGGAATTGCGTGCAAGGCAACGCGCGGGACGCCGCATCCCGCCCTGCCCTTACGATGCCTCGCGAAGAGCACCCTCGGCGGACGGAACGGTGCGACCGTGTCACAGAATGCGGACACGTCAAGCTGTGCGCACGTCAAACTGTGGAGATGCTGTGGGCAGCGACGCGCGCACGACGCGTGGCGCGCAGATGAAGTATCCGCGCGGCGCCGCTAACTGCGGAGCGAGGCGCATGCACAGAAATGTTTGGGGTTGTGGGCAACGAAACGCGCAGGCTCATTCTCAAAATCCCAGGACTTAGGTAGACACGCCATCAGTCGGACGCCGCCCGGGGCGTCTCAATCCATCGGGCATTTAGGCTTATCAACAATCGACAATATGCTACATTTTCGACCATGAAGTGCCTTTTCTGTCCTCAAGGTCGCCGCTTTGTCAAACTCCTCCATCTCAATCGCAATGTGCACATATTGCGGGGCCAAGTATATCGCACAGCAGCTCGAAAGCATCCTCCGTCAGACATTACAACCGGATGAGCTAGTGATCTGCGACGATGCATCGACTGATGAGACGATCGAAATTATCGATAGATTTGCGGTACGCGCGCCGTTCGACGTGCGCGTTTTTCGCAATACGCAGAATGTTGGCCTAGTGAGCAATTTCGAGCAAGCGATCGCCCGTTGCTCAAAGGACATCATCTTCCTGTCGGACCAAGACGATGTCTGGCACCCTGCGAAGATCGAGTTGACGGTCAGTGTGCTCAATAGCGTGCCAGAGGCAGCAGGTGCGTTTTCCAATTCGGACGTCGTCAATGCCGACTTGTCGCCATTGAACTATTCGCTGTGGGACGCCTGTGGATTCACCGCAAATGAGCAATCTGTTTTTGCCGTCGACGCTTTCGCCTCTCTGCTTGAAGGCAACAAGGTACAAGGCTCCTCGCTCGCATTTCGCGCCGCTTATCGTTCGCTTCTGCTGCCTATTCCAAGCGCGTGGCACTACGATGCTTGGATTGCCGTCGTTCTCGCCGCCAGCGCGAAGCTGATCCCGATTGACCGGAAGCTGATGCAGTATCGGCAGCACGGCGACAATGCGATCGGTGCCGCGTTAAGGGTCAAGGTGCCGTACCTCATCCGACAAACTCAGAAATTTCGGCGGTGGCGGCGATACTATTCAGACAAGCTGATCGAAACGAAGCTTCTCCTTCGTCAACTCGATGACTTGAGTGTTCGCCTGTCTGTTCATCCAAAGCAATTTACCGTAGCGACCGCCTCGATTGCACAACGCCGCGCACGGCTCCACCGCAAGCTGCGCCGCGCCACACTGTGGACGGTGATGCTTGGTGGCCGATCAACCTCCTGAGACTTGCACCTAGTGCAGAGAACGACAAAGGATATGGTAGCCCCCCTGCTATCATTGGCCAGACAACGGATCATAAGAGCCGTCGGTAACGTTGCCGCAATCGTGGAAGGACGGCTGCGTAAACGATTGCCCGGCAGGGCGAGACGGCGTCTCTTGTTCATTGATATGCGGCTGCCGTTCCCGTGGTACGGCGCCGGCTTTCCGCGCGCGCAAGCAATTCTGCGAATTCTTCTGGAAGCCGGATGGGACGTCACCTGTATTTCGATACTGAAGGATGAAACGTCCCGAGGCGTCATTCGCACCACTTTTCCAACGAGTGTTAAGATTGTTCAAAGAGTCTCAGCGTCGAGACTCAGGCGGTTTCTTTTCGGCCGGGTGTTTGCCTACGACGTTGTCCTGATCAGTCGCAACCCATCGATCAAGCGGGTTGGCGACGTTCTAAAATGGCTCAGGGCGTCGAACACAAACTGCAAATTCGTCTTTGACTTCGAGGCGCTGCCGGCGCTGGGCGAACGGTCGCGCCAGGTGCTCGGCAACGCCAGCACGCGCGAAGACGCCGAGGCGCACGTGCGCGCGCAGATCGCCGAGGTCGGTTGGACCGATGCCGTGATCTGCAATTCGCCAGGAGATGCGCGCGAGCTACAGCGGCTCGGACGTGCTGACGCGATCAGCATCAGCTATCTTGATGACCCATCCGTGACCACAGCAAGCTTTTCCCAGCGCAAGGACTTTCTGTTCGTCGGCCGGCTTGCGGAGGAAGGCTCGCCCAATGTCGAAGGCTTGCGGTGGTTCATCGACGAAATATGGCCCGCGATCGTTGCCCGGCTTGGGCCGGAGGTGCGGTTGCTCGTGGCCGGGCTTACCACAGCGCCAAGCATCCGCGCGGTCCAGTCGGAATCGGTCGAGTTTCTCGGCGTCGTGCGCGATCTGAAGAGCCTGTACGGTTTTGCCAGAGTGTTCGTCGCAGCAAATCGTGTCAGCTACGGGGTTCCGCTCAAGGTGATCGAGGCGGCGGCCTACGGTGTCCCCGTCGTGACGACCGACGAAATTAACTCCTATTTGGGTTGGCGCAACGGCATGGATCTGTTGTGCGGCGACGAGCCTTCGGCATTCGCGGATGCGTGCATCCAGCTCTACGAGAACGCCGACTTGTGGCAACAAGTTCGCGCGGCGGCGCTGAACAGGATTGATCCCCAGGGCGACAAAAAGCGCCTTCTTGACCTCATAGACAGTCTTGCCGGGCGAACAACAAGCCGCCCGGCACCATGAGCTTCCAGCCGGCGGCGCAGGTCGTTTGACCAATTCTTATTTCTGCAGGAACCGCGGTGAATGTCCGTGCGCTTGCGCCCACGATATCAGCCCCTCCCGCGCAATCTCTGTATTCCAGTTTGGATTGCTTTGTTCTTGAACGCTGGCCGCTTGGCCGGCGCCCGCTCTTGCACTGACCAATAGTTCACTGCGTTTGACTGCATCCAACATCGCGATGCCCCAAGCGATCAATTCCTGGGATGCGGGGCAACCCGGTTCAATGTCGCACCACAAACGCGACGCATCTGAGACGCTAAGCCTGCTGACGAGCTTCCAGGCTGCGTAGTTTGGCTCGCGCTTTGTGCCGATCGCGCTTGCTTTGGCGGCAAGATGTTGAATGACCAACAGCACCGCGCACAAAATTGCGCTGCCGACCACGGTGCAATATCCGATCATAATGGCCAGCGGCTGAGGCACGCCCTCGTGAATGGCCCATACGGTGCAGCAAACAGCTAACGCCACGCCGGAGGATACGGCAGCAACCCCCGATAGTCCTATCGCCAATTCAATTTTGGCGAAACCGACTCTGAGGCGCTGCATATAGGTGTATTCAGCGACGCGTCGATTCGACGTCGTTGGTGTTTCTTGCGCCGCAATCCGCGGAATAGAAGCGCTGGCAGCAGGCTGGTTGTTGGGCATGCGGTTTTACTACGATTGTTCTGAGGGATTTGAGGGATCGCGCGCAGGAAGGGCGAGGTTGATGCGGAGGGATGAGGAGACGAACACCCGGCTTGTCCAGTGACGCCCGCTCCCGTGACGGGCCAGCCACATGACACCTAAGTCGCCGTCAACTGACAATTGCGGGTTTTTGCTCGTTGGCGTGCTTAGGTTTCGCCGCCCGATCGCAAGCTGAGCTCTTGCCCTTGATAAAGTCGATGACCCGCGAAACCGCATGTGGGGGCCGGGATCATCATGCGAACATGATCCGGCAGCAGATGGCCTTCCTTGGTAGGCTAAGCCTTCACATGCTTGCCAACGAACGCCACCATGCGCTCGAACATGTCGCCGGTCTGCGATAAGTCCGGCGAGCTGCCGGGGTGCTGGCCGCCCTGAAAATATTCGAGCGCGATCTCGCCGCCGGCTTTGCGGTACGCCGCGACGAAACGCTGCGGCTCGTTGCCGGGGAAGCCGGACTCCACGTCCTTGTAGTCGTGCATCGCATCGCCGTGCGCCTGGAACCAGACCGCGGGGGGGAGCTGCACCTTTTCGCCGCGCTCGAGCATGAGCATCGGGCTGCCCTCCGCCATGTTGGCCTCGCTCTGCCAGTAATCCTCCTGGCGCGGGCCAGCGGCCTTCGCCCACTCGGGCGGATTGCCCGCCGCCACCAGCCGCTTGGCGTGGCGGTAGCGGCTGAACGGATTGATCACCGGCCACGACATCACCACGCAGCGAACGCTTGCGTCATGCGCGGCCGAGCCCGCCGGAAGCGGAATCGCGGTATAGCGCGGATCGTTCGGCCGCATCGCCACGAGCATCGCTTGATGCCCGCCGCTCGACTGGCCCGAAAGCCCGACGAGGTCGGGCCTGGTCTTGAGCATGCGCGCATTGAGCTTTGCCCAGCGCACGGCGTAGTTGATGTCCTGCACCGAGGCCGGATACGGCGCCTCCTTGCCGGAGCGGAAATCGAGCGAGATCGACACGATGCCGTTCGACGCCATGGCCTGGTGGCGGAGCTTTTCGGTGAACCGGTCCTGCGCGCACCAGCCGCCGCCGTGGCACTCGACCAGCGCCGGAAACGGCCCGTCGCCGCGCGGCTTGTGCACGCGCGCCAGCAGCGGCTTGTCGCCATGGCGGAGGTACTCCACATCGTCCACGTCGATGTCTTGTGGTTTGGTACTCAACGTTGCCATGGTCATCGCGAGCCACCTTTCACGATTTCGGGTTGGTGGATATTCGCCCGTCCTTGCGGCGGCGGCAACCATCACCGAGACGATTTCGGTCGCTGTCGTTGTCGCAAATCGAATCCCGATACGCGCCCCGTCACAGCAATGCACACCGTGCGACGCCGCGATCACATTGAAGGCGAGACAAGGACATGCTGTGGTGAAGAGCCTGTCACTTGTCGCCTGTTCGAACGGTCCTGAATAACATGAAAATGCTCGGGCTTTCTTTCGCGTCAACCGCCCTGCTTTTGGCTGCGGGAACTTTTTTGTTGATCCCGGCCTTTGCACAAGATCCCGGCGCGCCGTGCGGGAGAGACGCCAACGGTTACCCACTGGCGTGCGCCAAACCTGATCCCAGCGCGAACCTGGAAAGTGCCTGCCTGACCACAGGGCGCGTTGAAAACTGCGTGCCCTATCATCGCAACGCCTGCGAGATACGCGGATTCCAGTTGGCCTGCCGGCTTTATAACATGGGAAGGAATTGCTTCGGTGGGGATCAGAATATGTGCAACTACTATGTATCATTGCTGCGTGCGAACACCGCCTGTGCTCTTGACCGCAATCAAAGTGCCTGTGCCTACCTCAAGCAGCAGGGATTCTAGAAAGCCATCGCGACTGCCGCCAAAGACACGGCGACGTCGTCGAGCGGCGGCAGTACTTTGCCCGTTCTGAGCGCTTCCGCGAGGCCGGGACCTCAGCTACTTTCTAAACGATTTCTCACCAGCTAAGTCCGCAAGCCCAGGAGATCGGCCATGATCAAACGCACAACCAGCACCTCGCTCGCCGCCGCAATCCTCGCGCTCGGCGTGCGGGCTGTTGTCGCCCAAGACGTCCCGACGCTTAACGTCGAGCCGCTGTGCAAAGCAGAGGCCAAGCAGGCCGCAGGACTTGCCGAAAACTGTATGAACGACCAGAAGCAGGCGCGTGAAGACCTGGCCAAACAGTGGGCGCAGTTCACGCCAGCCAGCAGGAAAAGCTGCCTGCAACTGGTGACCGGCATTCCCGGCATCGAAAGCTATGTCGAGCTGCTGACCTGTCTGCAGATGAAGCAAGAGGTGAGAGAGTTGCCCAAGCAATGATTGGTGGTTGAGCCCAAGGGCCCTAAGCAGCATGCATCGATCGATTGCACTTATTGCCCTCGTCCTGCTGGCGGCATCGGTCCAACAGGCATCGGTCCACCAAGCATGGGCGCTCGCCAATCCGGCGTCGGTGTTCTGCGTGAAGAGTGGCGGCAAGAGCGAGATCCGCACCGGGCCACGCGGCCAATACGGCGTCTGCCGGCTGCCCGACGGCCGCGTCGTGGAAGAGTGGTCCTATTTCCGCCAGATGAAAAGCAAGAGCGGCGCGCGGTAGCGGGCCAGCAGCCCCCGGCAGACCCACCATGCAAAAACCCCGGGCGGCTTGCCCGGGGTTCTCTGCAGGTCAATCAATCAGAGCGTCTGTTTTCCGTCACCTTAGTAGCTCGGGCACGAACCGGTCGGGCACGGGGGCGGCGGAGGCGGTGTGTAGGCTGGCGGGCAATTGCCCGGGCACGCAGGCGGCGGAGGCGGCGTGTAGGCAACAGGCTCCGGCGCAGGGGCCGGGCAGTTGTACACGGGGGCCGGAGCCGGTGCCGCAGCCGGATAGACCGGATACGGGCGATACGTCGGGTAGCTGTAGGTCGGATACCAGGTGCGGTTCCAGTGGTAGTGGCGCCAGTGAGCGTGGTGCCGGTGGTGGCCGTGATGGTGGTGGTGTGGTGATGGCCGTGGTGACCGTGATGACCATGACCGCCGCCGCGAGGACCACCGCCGTGACCGCCACCATGACCGCCGCCGTGACCGCCGCCGTGACCGCCGCCGCCATGACCGCGAGCGTCAGCACCGGATGAAGTGAGTGTCGCAAGGCCGACCACGATCGCGGCGGCAAATGCAAATAGTGCAGTGCGCTTGAACATGTTGAGGTTCCTTTGGATTTTTGAATTGCTCTCCGAACATTGGTCGGAAATCCAAGGAGACCGGTTCACTGTCGCGGAGCAAATTCTTCCCAGGGCCGTCTTGCGGCGCCTTTACCCCCGCCCCAGCAGCGCCAGCGCTTCCGCCGCAAGCTTGCGCGTGACCTCGGCCGCCGGCGCGGCGCGCCCGAGCGAGGCCGCCTGCCCCGCCCACAGGCTCGTGAAGTCGCCGGAGCCTTTCGCCTCGGCCTTGGCGCGCAGCGGCATGATCGCGCCGGCGGCCAGCGGGAATTCCGGCGCCACATCCGAGATCGGACCGAGGTCGCGCATCACCCGGTTGACGAAGCCGCGCGCCGGCCGGCCGGTCATCAGGTTGGTGACGCGGGTGCCGTCGTCATGCGCCGCCGCGAGCGCCGCCCGATGCGGCGCCGTGACCTTCGACTCCGGGCAATGCAGATAGGCGCTGCCGACCTGCACGCCGGCCGCGCCGAGCATGAAGGCCGCGGCGATCCCGCGCGCGTCGCTCACCGCGCCGGCCGCGATCACCGGCAGCTTCACCGCGTCGACGATCTGCGGCACCAGCGCGAAGGTGCCGACCTGCGCATTGAGATCGTCGGACAGGAACATGCCGCGATGGCCGCCGGCCTCGAACCCCTGCGCGATGATGACGTCGACGCCGCTGCGCTTCGAGCCAGCGCGCCTCCGCGACCGTGGTGGCGGAGCACATCGTCACGCAGCCGAGCGCCTTCACGCGCTTGAACAGGTCCGCCGGCGGCAGCCCGAAATGGAAGCTCACGACGTCGGGCTTGGTCTCCTCGACCATCGTCGCAAAACGCCGCGTCGAACGGCATGCGCATGCTGGTCGGGATCGGCGCCGACGGATCGATGCCCAGTTCCTCGTAATAGGGCTTGAGCGCGTCGCGCCAGCGCGCCTCGCGCGCGTTGTTGAGCTGCGGCGGCGTGTGGCAGAAGAAATTGACGTTGACGGGCTTGCGCGTCCGCTCGCGGAATTTCGCGATCTGCTCACGCGCCTGATCGGCGTTGAGCATTGCGAACGGCAGCGACGCCGAGGCCGCCGCCCTCCGCCACCGCGGCCGCCAGCTCGAAATCCATCGCGCCCGCCATCGGCGCGAGCAGGATCGGATGCTCGATCTTGAACAGGTCGAGAAGACGGCGGTCCGGCCACATGGAAAACGCCCTTCTGCTGAGTCGCGTGAACCTTACTGCAATCGGCGCAGCAGCGGCATTCGCCATTTCATGAAGCCGGCCTTCGCCGGGCGGGCGGGCCGGGACCGGCGACAAGACCGGCGGAAATGTCGCGTGACCGCGTGCTGGCTCAGCCCGTACTATCGCGGGCCGCAAACGGCAAGTTCCGCGCAACGGAACGTGTGGGGAGGAAATGGGATCGTTCAGGCCGGTCGGGCTTGCGCTGTGGCTGTGTCGGCGGCCTTGCACTGGCGAGTGCAGCGGCGGCGCAGGAATGGCCGGCCGTGAAGCCGGTGCGGATCGTGGTCCCGTTCTCGCCGGGCGGCAGCTCCGACCAGCTCGCGCGGCTGCTTGCGCCCGAACTCTCGACGCGACTTCGGCCAGCAGTTCTTTGTCGAGAACCGCGGCGGCTCGTCGGGCGCGATCGGCGCCGCCCAGGTCGCCAAGGCAGTACCCGACGGCTACACGCTGGTGAATGCCGGCTCGGGCCCGCACCTGACCAGCCCGGCGATCAATCCCAATGTCGGCTATGATCCGCTCAAGGACTTCACCCACATTGCGATGGTCGCCGCCGACAGCTTCGTGCTGGTCGCCCATCCGGCGCTGGGGGTGAAGTCGATCGCGGATCTGGTGCGGATCGGCCAAGGCCGCACCCTGACCTCGGCGTCGCCTGGCGCCGGATCGCTCGGCCACCTGATCCTCGAGCGCTTCAAGCGCAGCGCCAAGCTCGACATCCAGCACGTGCCCTCGCCCAATTCCGGCATGCAGGACGTACTCGGCAATCACATCAACCTCACCTTCACGACGCTGCTCACCGCCGGGCTGCAGGTCCGCGGCGGTCTGCTGGTGCCGCTCGCGGTCACCTCGCCCGCGCGCCATCCGGCCTATCCCGAGATCCCGACCTTTGCCGAGCAGGGATTTCCCGACGTGCGCGGCGACACCTGGTTCTGGCTCGCCGGCCCGAGCGGCCTTTCGCCCTTCGTGGTGCAGCAGCTCAATCAGGAGACGCGCCGGATCGTGAAGACGGCGAAAATGCAGGAGCAGTTCAACAAGCTGTCGCTGCTGACACAGGATCTCGATCCCGCCGGCGTGACCAAATTCGTCGCCGACGAATACGGCTACTGGGCGCCGCTGGCGAAGGAGATCGGGCTGCGCGTGCAATGATCGAGAGGTTGCCATGACCGTTTCACGTCGTTCCGTCCTTGCCGCGACTTGGTGCAGGCGCGCTCGTCCCGATCCGCGCCGCGCATGCGCAGACATTCCCGAACCGGACCATTCGCATCATCGTGCCGTTCCCGGCCGGTGGTCCGACCGACATTCTGTCGCGCGTGATCGCGCAGAAGATGAGCGAGGACTGGGGCCAGCCGGTCGTGGTCGAGAACCGGCCGGGCGCCGATACCGCAATCGGCGCGGTGCAGGTCGCCAAGGCCGCGCCCGACGGCTACACGCTGCTCGCCGCCATGGACACCACGCTGGTGATGAACCCGGCGACCAAGACCAACCTGCCCTACGACCCGTTCAAGGATTTTGCCTCGGTCACGCTCGCGGCCAAGAACACCTCGCTGCTGACGGTGCGCGCCGAGGACGGGCCGAAGACGATCGTGGAGCTGATCGCCCGCGCGAAGGCGTCCGGCAAGATGAACTACGGCGCCGGCATCATCACCACGCGGCTCGCCGGCTACATGTTCAACCGCGCCGCCGGCATCAATGTGCAGCTCATCCCCTACAAGGGCAGCGCCGAGGTGGTGCAGGCCCTGCTCACCGGCTCGGTCGACTACATCATCGACGGCGTCGCCTCGAGCCTGCCGCTGATCAAGTCCGGACAATTCCGACCGCTCGCCAAGCTCAACAGCCGGCCGCTGCCGACACTGCCCGATGTGCCGCCGCTGGCTGCGGCCGCCGGCATGCCGGAGCTCGACGACATGTCGAGCTGGATCGCGCTGGTGGCGCCGGCCGGCACGCCGCGCGCGATCGTCGACCGGCTGCAAAGCAAGGTCGCCGCGATCTACGCCGACCGCGCGACCAACGACAGGCTCATCGCCGCCGGCCTCAATCCGGTGTCGTCGACGCCGGAGGAATTCGACGCCTTCTTCCGCAAGGAAGCGGTGCGCTGGGCGACGGCATTCAAGGAAAGCGGGATCAAGCTCGACTAGCGTACGAAGACGAAAAGCGTGGGAGGCCGGACATGTTGCGCGTGCTCCTCTTGGCAATCCTGTTGCTGCCCGGTTCGGCGTTCGCGGAGACGTCGCAGAAGACCATCCGCATCATCGTGCCATTTGCGCCAGGCGCCTCAGCGGACGGCATTGCGCGCGCCATCTCCATCGAACTCGGCAAGCGATCGGGCAAGACCGTCGTGGTCGAGAACATGACCGGCGCGGGCGGATCGCAGGGCCTGGTCACGCTCACGAAGTCGCCGCCCGACGGCGACACCCTCGGCGTCGGCGCGACCGGCGCGCTGCTGATCAATCCGCAAATCGCCGGCTCGAACGCGCCGGACCTGCTGCGCGAGCTCACCCCGGTCGCCAAGCTGATCGAGGTCGGCATCGTGGTGGTGGCCAATCCGACGACCGGCCCGAAGAGCATCACCGACATGCTGGCCCGCGCCAAGGCGAACCCGCAGGGGCTGAGCTACGGCTCGACCGGCGTGAACACCGGCCAGCATCTCTCCATGGAGATGCTGAAGGCGGCGACCGGCGCCAACCTCGTGCATATCCCCTATCGCGGCAGCGCGCCGGCGATCGTCGATCTGGTCGCCGGTCAGATTCCGGTCGCCTCGGTGGACATCACCTCGGCCTATCCGCATATCGTTGCCGGCCGGGCGGTCGCGCTCGGCATGGCCGAGGCGAAGCGCTCCCGCGCGGCGCCGGAAATCCCCACCATCGGCGAATCCGGGGTGCTGGGCTTCGGCCGCGCCGGCGGCTTCATCGGCCTGTTTGCGCCGGCGGGAACACCCGCGGCGGTGGTGAAACGGCTCTCGGACGAAGTGCGGCAAATCCTCGCCTCCCCCGCGATCGAGCCCAACCTGAAGGCGCTCACCGTATCCGCGGCCTACGAGGACGACGCCACTTTCGCGAAATTCCTCGCCGTCGAGACCGCGCGATGGAAACAGACCCTGCAATCGCTTAACCTGTCGAAATAGAGCGAACCGCCCAGGCCAAACCCACCCACCTCGCGTCCCAAGCAAAAGGGGCGAACGCCCCACGGAGTTGCCATGTCCGACAAGCCGAAAGTCCTGATCTTCGCCCCGCGCGAGGAGCCGCCCGAAACCATCAAGGCCATCGAAGGGCTGGGCTGCGAGCTCGTCATCGGCAACCGCGACTGGCAGTTGCCGCGCACGCATTACGAGGACGACGTGGTGGCGCAGGCGCGCGACTGCGTGGCGCTGATGGGCACCTCCATGCGCCACACCCCGATCAGCCGCCGCGTGATGGAGGCCTCGCAGCGGCTGCGGATCGTCGCGAAATATACCGTCGGCGTCGACGACATCGACACCGAAGCAGCGACCGACCTCGGCATCATGGTCTGCCATGCGCCGACGGAATCGAACTGCTTCGGCGTCGCCGAGACGACGGTGGCGATGATGTTGTCGATGTTCAAGAAGCTCGCCGATCGCGACGCCGATGTGCGCGAAGGCAAGTGGCGAACCGCCGACAATTACTCGTACTACGTCGGGGCGCGCGCGTCCGATGGATTCCGCGGCCAGACCATCGGCTTCGTCGGTTTCGGGCGCATCGCGAGCCGCGTCGCGCAACTGCTGACGCCCTGGCGCGCGCGCATGATCGCCTATGACCCTTACGTGCAGCCATCGCAATTCCTGACGCATGGCGTCCAGTCGGTGAGCTACGAAACGCTGCTGCGCGAGTCCGACCTGGTGTCGTTCCACGTCGTGCTCACCAAGGAGACTCGCTACATGTTCGGCGAGGAGCAGATCAAGCTGATGAAGCCGCATGCGGTGGTGGTGAACACCTCGCGCGGCAAGGTGATCGACGAGAAGGCGGTGGCGCGCGCCATCGCCGAGGGTCGGCTGCGCGGCACCGCGATCGACGCCTTCGAGGAGGAACCGCTGCCGATGGATTCGCCGCTGCGCAAGCTCGGCAATCGTGCGCTGCTCTCGCCCCACTCCGCTTCTTATACCGAGGGCGGCGAACTGCGTCAGGGCGTCGACTGGGCGACGCGCTCCGTCGTCACCGCGCTCAAGGGCGGCATTCCCGACAACGTCTACAACAAGGACGTGCTGCCGCTCTGGAAGCAGCGCTTCGGCGGGGCTTCGATCTCCAATCCATAGCCGCTCGCGAGGCGGGCCTGACTATCGCGCAGGGCCACTTCGGCGGTAACCGAAGTGGCCCTGACGAATTTGTTCCGTCGAACCTGCCTTCGACGAAAATGTTGCGGGCAAATCGGTCGGCCACTGATTTGCAAGTTGGCGAATCAGTTTCGATGATCTTAAGATCGCCGCTACGGCCGGCCGTCGTCCGGCCGCACCCATTCGACCTGACGGATGCGCTCCATCGCTGCCTTGTCGATATGCGGAAGCAACAGCGTGCGGAACGCATGCTCGATCTTGCGGTACTCGATACGGCATCGCCGCGCGCGACCCGCCGGCAGGATATTCTTCTTCACATAGTCTTCGAAATTTTCCGGGTCTTGCCCGTAGGCGATGCAGAGGATGTTGTAGAAGCGCTGATACTCCGTGCCATGCGTGTCGGCATAGGCACGTTTGGAGCGCGGCGGCTGCTTCGATCCCGCATGGTCCCACAGGTGCGCCTTGCCGGCGATGACGCGGCGCGCGACGTTCTTGCCGAACTGCACCATGATGAAGCCGGCGAGCTGGTCGGCGGCGTCCTCTTCGCGTCCCAGGATTGGAATTCGCAGGAGGTCGAACACGGCGTGCGACACCTCGTGCAGCACCACACTCACCACACCGGCGACGACCGCATCCTCGTAGGTGACGCCTTCCGGCGTCGGGGCCTTTGGCGCGCGCCGCTGGATCAGCTCGATATACTCGTAGCAGATCGTCACCCGCGTATTTGCATAGAAGGCGTTGGCGCGATTGCAGCTCTGCATTGTGATGATGAGCCGGCGCGGCAGCTGCAGCGGCGACAGGAACTCTCGGAGATTTTCGAGCACCTCACGCTTGCGCAGACGTTCGTAGATCGGCAGCAAGGCGGCATTGGTCGGCTCGGCATAGGCGATGTCGACCATGCTGCCAGGCGGGCCCGGCGGAAAGGGCGACGGCGGCGCCGATCCCCGCTGTGCGGATGCCGGCCACGGCAGCGCGAGCCCGAGGGCCATGCAAACTCCTGCAAATAACCTAAACGCCTGGTGCATGCCTGCCCCGACCTTCATACGTCAAAACGTTGCGAGAAAGCGGTTTTTCTGCCTCAGAGCCAATGATTCGGACCTATTGGCAACGATTTTTCGGCAACTTCGCCCCTCATTAGCCATTTGGTGAAAAATTGATGAGATGAGCCATGCACCTATCGCGTATCTGGAACTCTGCTTTGGGTGTTTTGCGGCGCAACATACACGCCTATGTAGTGCGCATGTTGATACCGGCTTCGGCCGCACGGGAAAGGTCCATACGATGTTTCTAGCCATTGTCCGCTTCGTCCAGTCCTGGAAGGACTATAACTCGACACTGCGCGAGCTGAACCTGCTCAGCGACCGCGAGCTTGCCGATGTCGGCATCAGCCGCTCGGACATCCCGCGGGTTGCCTGGGATAGCGCCACGCGCTGACACGACACGGGTCAGGTTACCCGGCTGCGACGCCCGCCTTGCGCGGGCGTCTTTGCTTTTCGCGGGCCGGGTCGCATTGCTGGCACAGGGGGCGGAGCCTATTTTGCCGGCATGAACAATCCGAAGCCCGTCCATGTCGTCGGCGGCGGCCTCGCCGGCTCCGAAGCCGCGTGGCAGATCGCGTCGGGCGGCGTGCCCGTGACCCTGCACGAGATGCGGCCCACGCGGGCGACGCCGGTGCACAAGACCGACCACCTCGCGGAGCTCGTCTGCTCCAACTCGTTCCGCTCCGACGATCATGAGCACAACGCCGTCGGTCTCCTGCACGAGGAGATGCGCCGGCTTGATTCGCTGGTGATGCGCGCCGCGGACGCCAATCAGGTGCCGGCGGGTGGCGCGCTCGCGGTCGACCGCGACGGATTTTCCGCCGCGATCACGGCAGCGCTTGAATTGCATCCGCTGGTCACGATTGCACGGGAAGAGATCGCCGGCCTTCCGCCCCCGGACTGGGACAGCGTCATCATCGCGACCGGTCCGCTGACGTCGCCCGCGCTTGCGGAGGCGATCCGGCAACGCACCGGCGCCGACGCGCTCGCGTTCTTCGACGCCATCGCGCCGATCGTGCATCGCGATTCCATCGATCTCGGCATCGCCTGGTTCCAGTCGCGTTACGACAAGGAAGGTCCGGGTGGCTCCGGCGCCGACTACATCAACTGCCCGCTCACGCGCCCGCAATACGACGCCTTCGTCGATGCGCTGATCGCCGGCGACAAGATCGCCTTCCACGAATGGGAGGGGACGCCTTACTTCGATGGCTGCCTGCCGATCGAGGTGATGGCGGAACGGGGACGCGAAACATTGCGCCACGGTCCGATGAAGCCGGTCGGCCTCACCAATCCGCACGACCCGCAGGTCAAGGCCTACGCCATCGTGCAACTGCGCCAGGACAACCGCCTCGGCACGCTGTTCAACATCGTGGGCTTCCAGACCAAGCTGCGGCACGGCGAACAGACGCGCATCTTCCGCACCATTCCGGGCCTCGAGAACGCCGAGTTCGCCCGGCTCGGCGGCCTGCACCGCAACACCTATCTCAATTCGCCGCAACTGCTCGACGACGCGCTGCGGCTCAAAGGCGAGCCGCGGCTGCGCTTCGCGGGGCAGATCACCGGCTGCGAAGGCTATGTGGAGTCCGCCGCGATGGGCCTGATGGCGGGCCGCTTCGCGGCGGCGGAACGGCTCGGCGAACGCCTGTTGCCGCCGCCGCCAACCACGGCGCACGGTGCGCTGCTCGGCCACATCACGGGAGGGCACGTCGAGACCATCGACGCCGGCCCGCGTTCCTACCAGCCGATGAACGTGAATTTCGGATTGTTTCCGCCGCTCGCCGCCCAGGCGCTCGACAAGGGCGAGGACGGCAAGCGCCTGCGCGGGCCGGCGAAGGCGTTGGCGAAGAAGCGCGCGCTCTGCCGCCGTGCACTCGACGATCTCGCGCAATGGGCCGCCACCGGATATCGCGCGGTCGCCGCCGAGTGAGGAACGGCTTTCGTAATATCTTGCCTAGTGGTCCGATTCTAACATTCGCATCCCGTTTCCGCGGGCGAGTTTGCGAATGTTAGAATCAAAGGACCACTAGCAAGTATTAAGTGCTAGTGGAGTTTTGGATTTGACATTCGCTTTGCGAGCCTGCTGCAAGTGGGTCGCGAATGTCAAATCCACTCCACTAGCCGCCTGCGATGCGCCGCGGATCGCGCGCCGCTCGCCATAATATCCATTGCCGCCGCCATTGCGGCAGCGGACGCGGCGAAAACGGATCGGCTGCGTCCTGCTCCAGCCGTTTGAGCATCGGTGCGACCAGCGCCGCGGGCAGGAACGCCGGCACCAGCGCGGCCGGAATATCGGCAACCGGAATCTGCGAGAGATGCGCCCGCGCCACGCCGCGCAGGTCCGCCAGCGCCGCCAGAAGTGCCGGCGTTGCCAGTCCGGCGAATGCGTTCTCCGCACGTCCGCCATAGCGTTGCATCAGATCGAGCGGCACATAGAGCTGACGGCGCCCGGCGTGGATTGGAAACGCAGCGAGCAACCCGGCGATGGCATAGGCAATGCCGGCGTGGCGCGCGGCGTCGTTCAGGTGCGGATCGTTGCCGTCATTGAGGACTTGCGCCGCCAGCCGCATCAGCGCGGACGACGTTTTGTCGGCATAGGCCTCGAGCTCGGCCAGCGAACCCATGGGATCGTCGTAGAGATCGAAGCTGCGCGCCTCGATCATCTCCGAAACAACCCCCAGCGGCAGCCGATAGCCGGTGACGGTGGCGAGCAGCGCGGTCGCGAGCGGCCCGGCTTCCCCGGACGGCTGGCCGCCGAGAACGTCGCGCCACCATTGCAGCCTGATCTCGCCCGGCATCGGCTCGCGGGCCAGCTCGCGTACCCGCGCCAGCTCCATATTGAAGGCGTAGAGCGCGTGGAGCGCACGCCGGCGCGGGGCGGGAGCGAACAGCGCGGCGACGAAGCGATCCTTGTCGGCCTCGCGCACCAGCGACTCGCAATAGTCGAAATCATCCGCCATGCCGCAAGCATAGCGCGTGTAGCCGTTTTCCGGGTGTTGTTCATTGCGCCGTCATTGCCGGGCCGCCGCGAAGTGGCGAGACCCGGCAATCCATCGTTCTTCGCAAGATGATGGATGCGCGGGTCACCAGGGCGTTTACGCCCGTCTTCGACGGGCTATGCCCGCGCATGACGAAGGAAAGACCACCACCTATTCGTCGGCGATCAGCCCCGCCGCCACGCGCCGTCCCTCCCCCAACAGGATGTTGTAGGTCGAGACCGCGCTGCCGGTGTTGGTGGCTTCGACCGAGATCGCGAGCGCCTTGAAGCGCTCCCGCAGCGATCGCGGCACAATCCAGCCGCCGCGCCCGGCCCCGATCAGGAACAGATCGATCTCACCCGCCCGCGCAAACACCGGCTCGAGCGTTGCCTCGCTGATCTCGGAGGCCAGGCTGAGCGGCCACGGCCAGATGCCGTCCGGCAGGCACAAGAGCGAACCGCGGTGCGACATGCCCGCGAAGCGGAAGCCGCCCTTGCCGTAGGCCTCGATCGGCGCCGGGTATGGCAGGTGGCGCGGCTCGGCCGCCACGCGCTAGTGTCCCGATTCCGAAGTTCGTACCATTTCGCGGCGCCCTCTTCTACGAACTTCGGAATCGAAGGACACTAGCAACTCTTTATCAGTGTGGCTTTGGTTCAGAAGTCCGCATGTTGACTCGCCGCAAGATATATGCGGACTTCTGAACCGCCACACTAGGCCCGCTTGCGCGCCGCCGCCCGGCTCCGGTTCGTCCTCGGTCGTCGAAGAGCGGAACGATCCGACGCCGAAATAGATCAGGAGCGGCGCGGCGATGAACACCGAGGTGTAGGTGCCGACCAGCACGACGCCGAACAGCATCGTGGCGGTGAAGCTGTGGATGGCATGGCCGCCGAAGAAATACATCGCCAACAGCGCCAGCGTCACGGTGACGTGGGTGTTGACGGAGCGCGTCATGGTCGAATTGATCGACGCGTTGAGCAGTTCCGGTATCGGCATGCGTTTGTAGCGCCGTAACAGCTCGCGGATACGGTCGTAGATGACGACGGTATCGTTGAGCGAATAGCCGAGAATCGTCAACAACGCCGCGATACTCGCCAGATCGAAATCGATCTGGAACAGCGACATGAATCCGATGGTCAGCACCAGGTCGTGCACGTTCGCAACCATGGCGCCGAGCGCAAACTGCCATTCGAAACGGAACCACAGATAGATCAGGATCCCGAAGATCGCGGTCATCAGACCTATTGCGCTATAGGCCAGCAATTCGGTCGAGATGCGGGGTCCGACGACCGCCTCCTGCCGATACGTGACCTCATCGCCAAGCGCCGCTTTGATCTTGCCGAGCGCAGCTTGCTGCGCCTGCTCACCGCCCGGCTGCTGCGACACCCGGATCAACACGTCGCGCGGCGTGCCGAACTGCTGCAACTGCACGTCGCCCAGACCGAGGCCGCCCAGCGTGGTCCGCATTCGCGCGAGATCGGCGACCTCCGATTTCGACTGCACTTCAAGCAGCGTGCCGCCGACGAAATCGATGCCGAAGTTCAAGCCATGCGAGAAGTAAAGCACGATGGCCATGATCGACGCGATCGCCGACAGCGGAAAGCTGATGCGCCGGAAGCGCATGAAGTCGAACTTGGTGTCATCGGGGATGAGCCGCAGAAGCGGTAGGGAGCGGTGAAAGCGCACGTTCTTGTAGCCCTATGTGACCGCAAGACGCTGCGGACGTGACCAGCGCACCCAATACGACACCATCAGCCGTGTCAGTGTGAAGGCGGTGAACACGGTGGTGATAATGCCGACGCCGAAGGTCACGGCGAAGCCCCGCACCGGCCCGGTGCCGATGAAGAACAGCACCGCGGCGGCGATGAAGGTCGTGATGTTGGAGTCCAGGATGGTCGCGAGCGCGCGGGTGAACCCGGCGTCGATCGCGGAGATCGCGCTGCGGCCGGTCCGTATCTCCTCGCGAATGCGCTCATAGATCAGCACGTTGGAGTCCACCGCGATACCGATCGTGAGCACGATGCCGATGATGCCGGGCAGCGTCAGTGTCGCATTGAGCATCGAGAGAACGCCAAAGATCATCGCGACGTTGAATGCGACCGCGATCACGGCGAACACCCCGAAGAGACCGTACGCGGCCAGCATATAGATCGCGACCAGCAAGGCTCCGAAATAGGCCGCCGAGGTGCCTTTCTCGATCGAATCCTGTCCGAGGCCGGCGCCGACCACGCGCTGCTCGATCACAGTGAGAGGCGCCGGCAGCGCGCCGGCGCGCAGCAGGATGGCAAGCTTGTTGGCCGATTCCACGGTGAAGCTGCCGGAAATCTGGCTCTGCCCGCCGATGATGGGCTCGCGGATGACCGGCGCCGAGATCACCTCGTTGTCGAGGACGATGGCAAACAGGCGTCCTACGTTATCCGTTGTGGCCTGCGCCCACCGGCGCGCGCCCGAAGCATTGAAACGCATGCTGACGACAGGCTCTTGGGTGCGCGAGTCGAAGGACGGCTGTGCGTCGATCAGGTCTTCGCCCGAGACGACGACCCGCTTCTCAATCAGATAGGCGGTCCTGCCTTCGGCCTGGGTGCCGTAAAGCACTTCGGACTCGGGAGGCGGGCGCGATGCCAGCGCCTGTTCGGCGGTCATCGTCTGGTCCACCATCCGGAAATCGAGCTTGGCGGTCTTGCCAAGAAGGTCGATCAGTTCCTTCGGATCTCCCAGACCAGGCACCTGAATCAGGATCCGATCGATGCCCTGGCGCTGAATAACCGGCTCGACGGTGCCGAGAGCGTCGATGCGGCGTGTCACGATCTGGATCGACTTGATCGACCGCCTGTCGGACGCGCTCGATGATCGCAGGTTCGGTCCAGCTGAGGCGCACCAACCCGCCGCCGGCGTTGACGATGTCGACGGTGCGCTGGCCGGTCGCGCTGAGCAGGCCGCCAAGCGGCTGGGACAGTTCGCGCAGCTTGGTGAGGCCCTGCTGCAGGTCGCTCTCGCGGATGCGTACTTCCACGGTCTCGCCGCGCACGATCGGCGCCTGGGCGAGCCCGACTTTTGCTTCACGAAGGACCTTTCGCACCTCATCGCGAAGCTGCTCGACCTTCTGCTTGCGGATGGTGGCGGTATCAACCTCAAGCAGCAGATGCGAGCCGCCTTGCAGATCGAGCCCGAGCACGACGTGACGTTGTGCCCATTTCGGCCACTCCTTGACGGTGCTCGGCGACAGCAGGTTCGGAACCGCGAACAGGCAGACGAACAGCGTCGTCAACACGATCGCCAGCGCCTTCCATCGGGAAATGTAGAGCATGGTTCTGTTCCGATCAGGTGACGCAGGACCAACCATCAATCCCGGGCAAATTCGGGATAGCCATCGCGCTGCACCGTGAAAAGGATCGCCGCAGCCTTCCAGTGCGAAAGGTGGAGCATAAGCGCTGACGCCTCGGTTTCCCCTAACGGCCGTTACTTCGCGTCGTCCTTTGCAGGCTCAGTCTTGGCCCGCACACCCGAAACCATCGTGCGCATCTGCCGGATACGCACACCGTCGGCGATCTCGACCTCGATCTGCTCGTCGTCCACGACCTTGGTCACCTTGCCGAGGATGCCACCTGAGGTAACCACGGTGTCCCCCCGGCGCAAGTTCTTCACCAGCTCCTGGTGCTCCTTCACGCGCTTCTGCTGCGGGCGCAGAATCAGGAAATACATGATCACGAAGATCAGGACGAAGGGCAGCATCGTGACCAGCAGGCTGTCGCTGCCCAACCCCAACGGGCTACCCTGCGCAAATGCCGGCGTCACAAACATCGCTCGTCCCCTTTTGGAAGTGCCCGGAATAAGGCCCGCCGTCGCCTTATAGTTTTGCGGATTTACGGGCCGAAATCGCGCGGACTATAGCGGCCGCTGCCCCAATTGCAACGAGCCTTTGGGCGCGCTTTGGGGCCCTAAGACCCCATGCTTGCAGCGCATTCCCGGCCCCGCTAAGGGTGCGGCGCAACCAGGGCTGGGACATGGCAAAACGCGCTGGAAAAGCCCCAAAAATCCGGATCGAATCGCCGGACCACGGCCGCCGAAGGCGCTTCCGGCGCCGCCGAGCGGACCGCCGCCGCGCTCGAACGCCTGGCGCCGCCGGTGCCGGCGTCGCTCGACTTTGCCGCTGCCGACGCCTTCGTGTGGCATCCGGAGGGACGGCGGCTGACGCCGGTGGCGCATGTCAATCGCGTCGACATGTCGCTGCTCAAGGGCATCGACCGGGTGCGCGACCTGCTGGTCGAAAACACCGAACGGTTCGCCAAGGGACTGCCGGCCAACAATGCGCTGCTGTGGGGCGCGCGCGGCATGGGCAAGTCCTCGCTGGTGAAGGCAGTCCATGCCTCCACCAATGATGCGCGCCGAAAAGACGGCGTGCTCAAGCTTGTCGAGATTCACCGCGAGGACATCGAAAGCCTGCCGCTGCTGATGGAACTGATGCGCGATGCGCCGTATCGCTTCATCCTGTTCTGCGACGACCTCTCGTTCGAGGCGACCGACACGTCGTACAAGTCGCTCAAGGCGGTGCTCGAAGGCGGCATCGAAGGCCGGCCGGACAATGTCGTGTTCTATGCGACCTCGAACCGCCGCCATCTGATGGCGCGCGAGATGATGGAGAACGAGCGCCAGACCGCAATCAATCCCGGCGAGGCGGTCGAGGAGAAAGTTTCACTCTCCGACCGCTTCGGCTTGTGGCTTGGATTCCATCGCTGCAGCCAGGACGAATACCTCGCGATGGTCGAGGGTTACGTCGCGCACTTCCAGATTCCATTCAAGGGCGAGCCGCTCGAGCGCGAGGCGCTCGAATGGGCGACGACGCGCGGCGCGCGCTCCGGCCGCGTCGCCTGGCAATACGTGCAGGATCTGGCGGGACGTCTCGGCGTGAGGCTAAGCGGGCGCTAACGACGCCTGCATTCGCGCAATGACCTGAGCGTCATGCCGGGCTTGTCCCGGCCATCCACGTCTTCGGTAACGTCCTAAGACGTGGATGCCCGGCACAAGGCCGGGCATGACGACGTCGAGAGCGTGCAAACTATAGGCTAACCGCCGCTCAGATGCGGCATCGGGTCGATCGGCGCCGGTCCTTTGCGGATCTCGAAGTGAAGCTGCGGCGCATCGACATTGCCGGTCTGGCCCGACCGCGCGATCATCTGCCCGCGCTTGATCGGATCGCCACGCTTGACCAGCAATTCCTTGGCGTGCGCGTAGGCGGTCACGTAGCCGTCGGCATGGCGCACCAAAACCAGATTGCCGTAGCCCTTGAGCTCGTTGCCGGCATAGGCGACGACGCCGTCTTCCGCCGCCTTGATCGGCGTGCCTTCCGGCAGCGCGATGTTGATGCCGTCGTTGGTCTGGCCGTTGGTCTTCGGACCGAAGCCCGCGATGATGCGTCCTTTCGCCGGCCAGCGGAACGACAGGCTGGCGTTGCCCGCCCGCACCGGATTGCTGGTGGCGGGCGGGTCGCTGGCCGGGCTCGCAAGGGCCACGGTTTCAGTCGGCTGATGGCTGGCGAGCACCGGCGCGGCCTTCGGCTGGGCTTTGGCAACGGCCTTCGGCTCGACCTTCGCCTTCGGCGGCGCGCTCAGCGCCTTCGCTTGCGCGACCTTCGGCTCGGACTTCGCAGCGCGCGCGACACGGCTCGCCGGGATGTTGATGCGATCCCCGATAGCCACCTTGGTGTGCGGCGGAATGTTGTTGAGCTTCGCAAGCTCGGTCAGCGACATATTGTGCTGGCGCGCGATCCGCGTCAGCGTCTCGCCGGGCGCGACGATGTGCACGCCGTTCTGCGCGGGCGCAGCCTTGGATGCGGTCTTGATCGGCGGCGGCAGGCTATGCGGCGATTGCGATTGAGCTTGCCGCGGCGGCAGCGTTCCCGTGCGGCGCCGGATCGCTCGACTGAGCGGGATGGTACGACGCCATCCCCTGCCCGCCACCCGACACGGCGGCCGTCGGCATTGCCGCAGGCTGGCTGCCGCTCGGCGGCGGCAGCGATGACGTCTGCACGTTGCCCGCGGGCGCGCGCGGCTGCTGCTGGACCGAGCGGTGTTGTCGTTGCGAGATGCGTAGGGGTTGCTGTCGAACCGCATGACCTCGGAGCTGCACGCGGCGGCGCCACTGGCGATCACAGCCACGGCAAGAACTCGCGGCAACATCCGCGAGCGCACTAACTCGACAACGGAAGACATGGCGTCCCCACTCGTACGCAACATCACACAAGGGGCCGAGTTAACACCTGGGGAGTAAATAAGAGTTTAAGTAAAATACGACTGCTCAACCTTAACCAAGTATTCTGAAGCACTTAGGAGCATGATACCGCCAAGCGGGCATGCTCAAGACGCTTGCCCCCGTTGATCGCGGCTAGAGCTCGCGCGCCTGCCCGGGCAGCAGCGGTACGAAACGCACGCCAAGCAGCTCCTCTTGCTGCAACTCCCCGCCGGCCTTTGTCACCTTCACGAGCCGCTGTATGCCGGCATGAGGCCCGAGCGGCAGCAGCATCACGCCGTCGTCCGCAAGCTGCTCCACCAGCGCTTCGGGCACGGACTCCGCCGCCGCCGTCACCATGATGCGGTCGAACGGCGCCCTGTCCGGCGCTCCGGCAAGCCCGTCACCGGTGCGGATCTCAACGTTCTGGTAACCAAGCGTCTCCATGCGCGCGCGCGCAGCGTCAGCCAGCGTGCGATAGCGCTCGATGCTGATGACCTCATGCGCCAGCCGGGACAGGATGGCGGCCTGGTATCCCGATCCGGTGCCGATTTCGAGCACCTTGTGCAGCGGCCGCACGCCGAGCTGCTCGGTCATGTAGGCCACCACATAGGGCTGGCTGATGGTCTGCCCGCAGGCGATCGGGAGCGCCTGGTCGGCATAGGCGGCGCCCTGGAATTCGTGCCCCACGAAATGCTCGCGCGGCACTTCGTCGAGCGCGCGCAACACGTTGGCATCGCCAATGCCGCGCCGGCGCATGCGTCAGCAGGAATTGCATGCGCCCGACGCTGTCGTCGCCTACGGGCTGCTTCGCCACATCGCCCTCGCATCCGGAAAGAATCCCGTGATCATAACCCGCGGGACGACGAAAGCTGTAGGAACTTTGGCAACCTGGAACCAATACCTTGTGGCAGACATTGATCCGGTTATGGGGGATTGCGATCCCGCAGCGGCTCAACTGGCAGACCCGCAGATCGCGTGGTCGTGCTGGCTTTAACGTCCGTAACCTTTGGAATTGGGGACACGGGGGATGAGTGAGAACGGGTCCGGCGCAAGGCGGGTCTTGATTGTCGAAGACGACGTCATGATCCGCATGCTGATCGAGGACATGCTGATCGACCTCGGCTTTGCCGTGGTGGCGCAGGCGGCCAAGGTCCCCGAGGCGTTGGCTGCGGTGAACTCGACCGACATCGATGTGGCTATCCTCGACGTCAACCTCAGCGGCGAGACCACTGGCCCGGTCGCCGAGGCGCTCGCCGCCCGCGGCACGCCCTTCGTCTTCGCCACCGGCTATGGCGAGCATGGGCTGCCCGCGCAATTCCGCGACCGCCCGCTCTTGAAAAAGCCGTTCCAGATCGACGGCCTCAGGCGCCTGCTCGAGGCCGCGCTTGCGACCGACGCCTGACGCAGCACTCCATCATTCTTTGTTGGCAAACAGCTCCGCGAGCTTGGTCATGAACGGCTCGTCGGTCATGTCGATGCGCAGCGGCGTGATCGTGATCTTGTTGTCGGAGAGCCCCGCCACGTCGGTGCCTTCGTCGCCGCGATGCGAACGGTTCGGCACATAGGCGATCCAGTAGTAGGCGTTGCCGCGGCCGTCGTTGCGCTGATCGACGCGCAGCCGCTCCTGATGGTGGCGGCCGAGCGCGGTCACCACGATGCCCTTCACCTCGTTGGGCTGGCAGTGCGGGAAATTGACGTTGACGAGGACGCCGCGCGGCATCTTGGAGTCGAGCAGCTTGCGGACGATCTCCGGTCCAAAACGGATCGCCGTCTCCCAATATGGCGGCTGATCGGATCGCGAATTGTAGGACTGCGAGAGCGCGACCGAGGGAATGCCGAGAATCGTGCCCTCGACCGCGCCGGCGACGGTGCCGGAATAGATCACGTCCTCGCCGGTGTTACGCCCGCGGTTGACGCCGGACAGGATGAGATCGGGGCGGCGCTCCTTGAGCACGTGCATCGAGCCCATGATCACGCAATCGGTCGGCGTGCCCTTGACCGCGAAGCGGCGCTCGCCGATCGCGCGCAGCCGCAGCGGATCGTTGAGCGAGAGCGAATGCGAAACGCCGGACTGGTCGAATTCCGGCGCCACCACCCAGACGTCCTCGGACAGCGCCTTGCCGATCTCGGCGCAGACGTCGAGCCCGTCGGAATGGATACCGTCGTCGTTGGTGACGAGAATGCGCATCAGGACTTCGCAATGACTTTCATGCCGCCCATATAGGATTGTAACGCCTCAGGCACGGCAATCGATCCACGCTCCTGCTGGTAAGTCTCCATCACCGCGATCAGCGCGCGGCCGACCGCAACGCCGGAACCGTTGAGCGTGTGCACAAACCGCGGGCTCCCGCCCTTCGGCCGGAAGCGCGCATTCATGCGCCGCGCCTGGAATTCGCCGCAGACCGAGCAGGAGGAGATCTCCCGGTACATGTTCTGCCCGGGCAACCAGACTTCGATATCGTAGGTCTTTTGTGACGCAAAGCCCATGTCGCCGGTGCACAGCGTGACCACGCGATAGTGCAGGTCGAGCCGGCGCAACACCTCCTCGGCGCAAGCGAGCATGCGCTCGTGCTCGTCCTTCGATTGCTCCGGCGTCGTGATCGAGACCAGTTCGACCTTGGTGAACTGGTGCTGGCGGATCATGCCGCGGGTGTCCTTGCCGGCGGCGCCCGCCTCGGCGCGGAAGCACGGCGTGCAGGCCGTGAGCCGCATCGGCAGCTCGGCTTCATCCACGATGGACTCGCGCACGAGATTGGTGAGCGGGACTTCGGCGGTCGGGATGAGCCAGTAGTCTTCCTTGGTGGGCGCACGCTCCAGCGTCCGCTCGACCAGCGCCTCGAGATCGATCTTGCCGTCGCGGAAATTCCTGCTTGTCCGGATCGCTCGCGTATTTCAGGGCGTCGATCAACATTTCGGCGCGCGTGATCGTGCGCGTCGCGAGGAATTGATCGTCCGAGAATTTCGGCAGTTGCGCCGTCCCGTACATCACTTCGTCGCGGACCAAGAGCGGCGGCGACACTTCGGTGTAGCCATGGTCGCGCGTGTGCACGTCGAGCATGAATTGCCCGAGCGCACGCTCCATCCTCGCGAGCCCGCTCTTGAGCACGACGAACCGCGCGCCTGACAGCTTCGCCGCGGTTTCGAAATCCATCTGGCCGAGACCTTCGCCCAGCTCGAAATGCTGCTTGGGCGCGAAGGCGTAGTTTTTCCGGTTGCCGAAATGGTGATGCTCGACATTGCCGGTCTCGTCGGCGCCGTCCGGCACCTCGTCGAGCGGCAGGTTGGGAATTTCGGCGAGCGCCTGATCGAGCTCATCCCCCGCCGCCTTGGACTCGGCTTCGAGCCGCGGGATGTCGTCCTTGAGCTTCGTGACCTCGGCCATCAATGCCTGCGCGCGCTCCTCCTCGTTGCTCTTCTTGGCGGCACCGATTTCGCGCGAGGCGGTGTTGCGGCGGGCGAGCGCAGCTTCAGCCTTCTGGATCGCCGCGCGCCGACGCTCGTCGATCCCGACCAGCCGCTTCGCCTCGTCCGACAAGCCACGCCGCGCAAGGGCGCGCGTCGAAGGCGTCGGGGTTGTCGCGAATCCATTTGATGTCGTGCATGGCGGGTCGCTCAGCGGGAATCGGATTGGGCACTTATAGCAGGGCTTCGCCTCGGGTAACCCCTCACCCGCCCTCGCTGCGCATCGCAGGCAAACGCAGCCTGCGCACGCTTGGCTGCTTGACCCTCTCCCGCAGGGAGAGGAGTCACGGATGCGGCGCCGTCACTCCGCCGGGTTGGCCTCCGGCTTGGCGTCCGCCGCCGCCTGCGTCTTCTTCTCGACCATCCGCACCGAATAGATCGACATCTCGTAGAGGATCGTCAGCGGGATCGCGAGCGAGAGCTGGCTCAGCACGTCCGGCGGCGTCAGGACCGCCGCGATCACGAAGGCGCCGACGATGAAATAGCGCCGCTTTTCGCGAAGCCCCTCCGACGTCACGATGCCGATGCGGCCGAGCAGCGTCAGGATCACCGGCAACTGGAACGCGATGCCGAAGGCGAACACGAGCCCCATCATCAGCGAGAGATATTCGCCGACCTTGGGCAACAGCGCGATCTCGGCCGAGCCCGTGCCCGGCGACTGCTGCATGCCGAGCGAGAACTTCACCAGCATCGGCATCACCAGGCCGTAGACCACCGCCGCACCGAGCAGGAAGAAGATCGGCGTCGCGACGAGATATGGCACGAACGCCGAACGCTCATGGCGATAGAGACCGGGCGCGACGAACATGTAGATCTGCGCCGCCACCACCGGGAACGACAGGAACGCCGCGCCGAACATCGCCACTTTCAACTGGGTGATGAAATATTCGAGCAGCGCGGTGTAGATGAATTTCGAATTCTCCGGGCCGGCGACCCAGACGAACGGCCACACCAGCACGTCATAGATCTGCTTCGCGAACAGGAAGCAGAGGATGAACATCACCATGAATGCGAGCAGCGCCTTGATCAGCCGCGAACGCAGCTCGATCAGGTGGTCCATCAGCGGCGCCTTGCTGGCCTCGATCTCCGACTCGTCGCGCTCGTGGCTCACGCGGGCGCCCTCCCCGCATCGGGCTTGGCGTCGGCGATCGCGGGCTCGGGCGCGGCGGGCGTTGTCGCGGCCGTCTGCTCAGCCGGCGGCGGCAGCGCCGTCGCCGCATCGGCGGACGGCTCCGGCAGCGCCGCGGCCGGCGTGTCGGTCGCTTCGGCCGTCGGACCGGCCGCGGTCGGATTGCCGTACTCGAAGGATCGAGCGATGGCAGATCGCCGACCGATTTCTCGATATCGCGGCGCACGTCTTCGATCGGATCGAACTGGGTGAGGTCCTTGGCCTTGGCGGCCATGTCGTCCATGTCTTT
Source organism: uncultured Alphaproteobacteria bacterium (assembly GCA_963850705.1). Taxonomy (GTDB): domain Bacteria; phylum Pseudomonadota; class Alphaproteobacteria; order Rhizobiales; family Xanthobacteraceae; genus VAZQ01. Next base: position 55,208 of record CAWKMR010000015.1, read on the forward strand.
CTTGAGCTGATCGATCTCGGCCTCGCGCATCGCCTCCTGGAATTGGCCCTGGAATTCGGCGGCCATGCGCCGGATCTTGCCCATCCACAGGCCGAGCGTGCGCAACGCGCCGGGCAGCTCCTTCGGCCCGATCGCGATCAGCGCGACGATGCCGATGAGCAACAACTCGGACCAGCCGATATCGAACATGGACCCTTCAACTCCAAAGGGGCGCCGTTGGCCGACGCCCCTTTATCAGATGCCGTTCCGCCGGGCGTGCGTCAGCGATACCGTCAAACCACCTTACGGGGCTCGCTGGGCGAAGCGCCGCTCGCCACCGGCGCACCCGGCGCCGTGGTCGGCTGCGCGGGCTGATGATCGATCGTGCGCATCGGATCGGTCTTGGCCGCGTCGCCTTCGGCCTTTTCGTCTTCCGACAGTCCCTTCTTGAACGACTTGATGCCCTTGGCAAAGTCGCCCATCAGTTCGGAAATCTTGCCGCGACCACCGAACAGCAGCAGGCCAACCGCCAGCACGATGATCCAGTGCCAGATGCTCATTGAACCCATGGTTCGCTAATCCTCTGCATCGACAGGCGCGCACGCCCGTTCGCCCCTCGCTTTGGCGAGAAACCTAGGCTTCGGGAGCGACAAAAACAAGGACTTCACGGTCGCGACACGGTCATGAATCGACCGCAGGTCTTGCTCACAACTCCTTGAAATCGCGAAGTTCCCGTGGCCGATTGCCGCGTTAACCGAGGGCCTCAATCGCCGCTCGTGCGCTCCGACGGCGGCGCGAGCCCCAGATCGAGATCGCCCGGTTCCAGTGGATCCTCGTCGTCGCGCAACGCGGCATCGTCGGACGGCAGCGGCACCGAGAAACCGGCCGGCAACCGGCCGTCGAACATGCCCGAACCCTTGAGCTCTTCGAGGCCCGGCAGATCGCCGACCGCATCGAGCCCAAAATGCGACAGGAAGTCCGTGGTAGTACCGTAAGTCACCGGGCGGCCGGGCGACTTGCGCCGTCCGCGCGGCCGAATCCAGCCGGTCTCCAGAAGCACGTCCACGGAGCCGGCGGAGGTCGACACGCCGCGCAACTCCTCGATCTCGCTGCGCGTCACCGGTTGGTGATAGGCGATGATCGCGAGCGTCTCGATCGCGGCGCGGGACAGCTTGCGCTTCTCGGTCGACTCCTTGCTCAGGAGCCACGACAGGTCGGTGGCCGTGCGGAAGGTCCACTTGCCGTCGATGCGCACCAGGTTGACGCCGCGATTGGCATAATCCTCGCGCAGCCGCTCGAGCGTCCCGGCCAGATTGGTTCCTTCCGGCAGCCGCGCCGCCAGATCCTTCTCGTCTGATCGGCTCCGAGGAAGCGAACAGCATCGCTTCAAGGAGACGAAGTTCTTCCGCCCGCACTTCGGCGGATTGTTCTGGCTCGTTACGCGGCATGATCTTTCTCGTGGCCAGGCTCATCGCTGAAGGCCTCCTCTTTACCCCGTGATTCCCGTCGGCGCCGCTCCGCCCGCCTCGGGCGCAGCACCGTTGCCGTTCTGCGGCATTTCGCGCTTGCGCATGAAGAGCGGCGCGAACGGCTGCTGCTGATGGATTTCCGCCACACCTTCGCGCACCAGTTCAAGCGCGGAGGCGAAGCTCGACGCCAGCACGGTCGCGCGCTGCGACGGCTCGACGATGTAAGCAACCAGATACTCGTCGATGCGTGTCCAGTCGCTGGCGGCGCCGACCAGCCGCTCCAGCGCCTCGCGCGCCTCGGCGAGCGACCAGACCGCCCGCTTCGCCATACGCACATGCGAGAGCGCCAGCTTCTGCCGCTGGTTGGCATAGGCGGTGAGCAGATCGTAGAGCGTCGCCGTCCATTGCGGATGCTTGATATGCGCGATCGGCTCAGGCTGGCCGCGCGCGAACACGTCGCGGTCGAGCTGCGGGCGCTCGAACAATTTCTGGGCGGCGTCGCGGATCGCTTCCAGTCGCTTGAGGCGCATGGCAAGTGCGTTCGCCATCTCCTCCGCCGACATGCCTTCCGGCGTCGCCGCCTCCGGCAGCAGCAGGCGCGACTTGAGGTAGGCCAGCCAGGCCGCCATCACGAGATAGTCGGCGGCAAGCTCGAGACGCAGCTTCCGCGCTTCCTCGATGAAGGTAAGATATTGATCGGCGAGCGCGAGGATCGAGATTTTCGCGAGATCGACCTTCTGCTGGCGCGCCAGCATCAACAAGAGATCGAGCGGACCCTCGAATCCCTCGACATCGACCACCAGCGCCGGCTCGTCGGTGGCGCGCTCGGAGAATTCGGTTTCGAATGCGGTCTCTTCGGGCGTCACGACCGCCTCCTCCGTCCCGTGCGCCCGAGTGGCCGGGCCGTGCGGCGCACTTTGCGGGCCGGCCGGCCCCGCCGCGCGAAAATCGGGCGATCGCCGGCAATCAGTGCTGCAAACGTCCTGCGGCCCTCGGCGCGATCGAATTCCTCGGGCTCAACCCGCAATGCCAGCGCCGCGGCGGCGCGCTTCGCGGCCTTGCCGGAAAGCTCCGGCGCGTGCTCCGCGACCGCCCGCATCTCCTCGAGCTTGCCGTTGCAGTGGAGCACCATGTCGCAGCCGGCCGCGAGCGCGGCCTGCGTGCGCTCGGCAGGCGTTCCCGACAACGCGCCCATGGCAATGTCGTCGCTCATCAACAGTCCCTTGAATCCGATGAACCCGCGAATCACTTCGCGCACCATTGTGGCTGAAGTCGTGGCCGGTGCGAGCGGGTCGATGTCGGAAAATACGACATGGGCCGTCATCGCCATGGGCAGACGGGAAAGCGGTTGGAACGCCGCGAAATCGCGCGATTCCAGTTCCTCGCGGGGCGTCTTGACCACCGGCAGCCGCTCGTGGCTGTCGGCCCTGGCGCGGCCATGGCCGGGGATGTGCTTGAGCACCGGCAACACCCCGCCCGCCAACAGCCCCGCCGCCACCGCGCCGCCAATCGCGGCGACCTGTTCCGGGGTGCGGCCATAGGCGCGGTCGCCGATCACGTCATTGGCGCCGCGCGCCGGAACGTCGGCGATCGGCAGACAATCCACGTCGATACCGAGTGCCTTAAGATCGCTGGCGATCAGGCGCGCACCAAGGCCCGCGGCGGCAAGGCCTCTGGCGACGTCCCGGTCGTAGATCCGCCCGTAGGTGGCGCCGCTCGGATAATACGGCCAATGCGGATGACCGAGGCGCTGCACGCGCCCGCCCTCCTGATCGATCAGCACGGGCGCATTGGTTCCGACCACCTCACGGCATTCCGCCACCAGCTTGGTGACCTGCGCCGGCGTGCGCACATTCCGGTTGAACAGGATGAAGCCCCACGGCTGCGCCTCGCGCAGGAAACCGCGCTCGTTGGCCGTCAACGTGAAGCCTGAAACGCCGGTGATGAAAGCGCGCGCCGTCATCGACGCCGATTAGCTGCCGCTCCCGCGAGGGTCAAGCCGCTACATTCAGTTCCGATGGATAATGCACTGTCCACCGGCCTGCTTGAGGTCGTTGCAGAACTGCACGGCCGCATCGCCGGACTCGAATGGCCCGACCATGGCGCGATAGTAGACGCCCTTGTTGCCGAGATCCGCGCGCCGGACGATCAGCTGATGGGACTTGAGCATCGAATATTTGGCCTGCAGGCTGCGATATGACGCTTGCGCGTCCGCCTCGCTGCGCTGTGACGACACCTGCACGATAAAGCCGCCTCCGTTACCCGCGTTGCCGCCATCCTGAGGCACTGCCGCGACCTTGGGCGCGGCCGTTTCACGGACCGCCGGCGGGGTCACCGCCCGTTGTTGCGGACGCGCGGGCTCCTGCACCGGAGATGCCGGGTCGAGTGAAAGCGGCTGATCGCGCGTCGGGGCGCGCTGCGCCGGAGGCGGAGCCGTTGGAGCTGGCGTTGTCGCCGTTCTGGTATTTGGCGCCGTCCGGGTGGTCGGCGGCGTGCGTGACGGCTCCTCACCGAACGGCCGCGCGCTGGTGTCACCGCCGTCGGGACGGATGGGCACGGTACGGATCGGCTTCGGCTGGTCTACCGACGCCGTCGATGACGGAGTCGTGCCGGTCGTCGTCGGCGTCTGCTGCACCGGCGACGGGAACACGATGCGCGGAACCGACGAGCCCGGCGGCTGCAATGCGACCGGCTGCTCTTCACGCGAAACCAGCCGCTCGTCACCGCCCTGCCCGCCGACGCGATCCTGCATCCGCGACTTCGGCTGCTCGGGAACGACCTTGTTCGGCGAACTGTCGGCAATGATGACCGGCGCCTGCGTCGAGGCGGAACCTGAGCTGTAGGTCCGGTAGCCGTAAGCACCGGCGGTGCCGAGCATGGCGCATCCGATCAGCACCACAGCAGTGACCAGGCTTGAGCCGCGGCCGCCGCGGCGCGGGGGATCGTCATAGTCGTCGTCGCGATACGCACCCACGCCACCACCGCGAGCCTGGTGCTGATCGGCGGGGTATCCGCCACCGTGATCGTCGTGCCGTTCGGTTGCATATCCGCCGCGATGCTGGGCGGCATACATCCGCTCGTCGGAATAATCGGCCGCCTCGGTATAGGCAGGATCGCGCCGATAGTCGGCGTGCGGATCGGCGTAGTCCGCCTGTGGATCGGCGTAGCCCGCGTTCGGATCGGCGTAGTCCGCCTCGTGGCGCGGCGTTGCCATGCGGTAGGGATCGTGGCTCGGCGTGCTGTTCGGGAGCATAGCGCGGATCGGGGTCGAACGCCGGCTCCTCGGGCGCATCGTAGCGCGGACGCTGGATGTGCCTGCGCCAGTCGTCCTCGGGCGTATCGTCGTACCCATGCTGTGATGCGCGCGACCTTCCGGCCGGCGGCTGCCGGCGGGAGGTTTCAGTGTACGGATCGGGCTGGCCGATCAGACGCGCAAGCTCGGCCAGCGGATCGCTCCCGCCGAGCGCGATGTCCGGCGGATCCGCGGGGTTCGCGCTGCGCCGATGTGATTCATTCGAGCGATATGCTCGCCGCGTATTATCGTCCGCCATACTCATCCGTTTCCGGTTACTGGCGTCGCACCCCGATCAGTCCCCTAAGTGACACTGCACAAGTGACACCCCCACAAGGGACATCGTCGACCGCGTTCCTCGCCCAACGCAGAGCGGGGTCAACGCATCTCTTTAGGCGCCTCGACACCGAGCAACCCCAACCCCGACGCGAGAACGGTGACCACGCCCTGCACGAGTGCAAGACGCGCCAAAGTCATTTGTGGATCATTCTGGATAATGAAGCGTAAATGAGGCGTATCCTTCCCGCGATTCCACTGGGCGTGAAATTCACTAGCAAGTTCATATAGATAAAAAGCAACTCGGTGCGGCTCATGGGCGGCGGCGGCACCTTCCAGAAGACGCGGATAAAGCGCCAGCCGACGCATCAATGACGCCTCTCCGGGATCGTCGAGTTGGTCAAGGGGCGCGCCGGCAAGCACCGCGCAACGCGCCGCCGCCTCGGTGGGAAGGTCCGGCACGACCTCGGCGGCGTTGCGGAACACCGAGCAGCCCCGGGCGTGACCGTACTGGACATAGAACACCGGGTTGTCGCGCGACTGCTCCTGCACCTTCACGAAGTCAAAATCGAGCACGGCGTCGTTCTTGCGGAACAGCATCATGAACCGCACCGCGCTGCGCCCGACCTCCTCCACCACCTCACGCAAGGTGACGAACTCCCCGGCCCGTTTCGACATTTTCACCGGCTCGCCAGCACGCAAAAGCTTCACGAGCTGGACGATCTTGACGTCGAGATCGGCCTTGCCGCCTGAGATCGCCTTCACCGCCGCCTGCATGCGCTTGACGTAGCCGCCATGGTCAGCGCCCCAGACATCGATCATGGTCTTGAAGCCGCGATCGAACTTGTTCTTGTGGTAGGCGATGTCGGAGGCGAAATAGGTGTAGCTGCCGTCCGACTTCTTGAGCGGGCGGTCGACGTCGTCGCCGAAAGCCGTGGCCCGGAACAAGGTCTGCTCGCGATCCTCGTAGTCTTCGACCGGCGCGCCCTTCGGCGGCGGCAGGCGGCCTTCATAGATGTTTCCCTGCTGGCGCAGGAGCTCAATCGCGGCGGCGACCTGATCGCCGTCTTCGGTCAGGGAGGCCTCCGAGAAGAACTCGTCCGGCACGACACCGAGCGACCACAGGTCGTTGCGGATATCCGCCATCATGATGTTGATGGCGCGCTCCCGCACGATCGGCTTCCACTCGCTCTCCGGCTTCTTCAGCAGCTCGTCGCCGTAGTCCGTCTTCAACTCCTCGCCGACCTGTTTGACATAGTCGCCGGGATAGAGACCTTCCGGGATCGCGCCGATGTCCTCGCCCAACGCCTCGCGGTAACGCAGAAAGCCGGAACGCGCGAGCGCATCGACCTGGGCGCCGGCGTCGTTGATGTAGTATTCGCGCGTCACTTCGTAGCCGGCGAACTTCAGGAGGTTTGCGAGCGCGTCGCCGAACACCGCACCCCGGCAATGCCCGACATGCATCGGCCCGGTCGGGTTGGCGGAGACGTATTCGACATTGACCGGCTCGCCCTTTCCGAGGTCGCCGCGGCCGTAGTCGGCGCCGGCCGCCAGCACCGCGCGCAGCTCACCGGTCCACGCGGCCGGCTTGAGCGTGAGGTTGATGAAGCCCGGCCCCGCCACCTCGACCTTGTCGATCAGGCATCAGCCCGGAGCTTTCCGGCGATCGCCTCGGCCAGGTCGCGCGGCTTCTTGCCGGCGTCCTTGGCCAGCACCATCGCGGCGTTGGTCGCCATGTCGCCATGGGTGGCATCGCGCGGCGGCTCGACCACGATCCGCGACTGGTCGAGGCCTTTCGGCATGACGCCCTCGGCCGCCAGCGCCGTGTTGGCGGCAAGGACCTTGTCGAGGACGAGGGCGAAAATGTTGGGAGATTCGGCGGTCATGGCGGCCGGGTTATGGCCGGGCGGCGCGGGGAATGCAATTGCGGAAGGTGCCCGTGGCTATTGCGCCTCGGCCTGTTCGGGCGGGAGCTTGGCGAGTAGGCCACGGAGAATCTGCGGCCAATTCTGTTCCGCGGCTGTGAGCTTGCCGGCGTTTGCAAGGGCGTCGACCGTCGCGATTGCACGCCGCAGCAGTGCGCGCGCATCCGCCGGCTCGGAGACCGAGCTAACGTTGTAGAGGCTGACCACAAGATCGACTTGGCGGGCGGTGTTGCCACGATCGGCGGCGGCGAGCGTCTCACGGATCGCGAGGCCCCTCCGGTATTCCGCCAACGCCTCCTCTCTCCGTCCCAACACCAGCAGCACGTCGCCGATCTTGCCGTGAGCGACCGACAGATCGCGTTGCCATTCCGCATTGCCCCGATCGGCGGCGGCGAGCGTCTCGCGGATTGCGAGACTCCTGCGGTATTCCGCCAGCGCTTCCTCATGCCGTACCGTCGCCATCAGCACGTCGCCGATATTGTCATGGATCAACGACAGATCGCGTTGCCACAGCGTGTTTCTGCGATCGGCGGCGGCAAGCGTCTCGCGGATTGCGAGGCTCCTGCGGTATTCCGCCAGCGCCTCCTCATGCTGCCCCGCCGCCACCAGCACTTTGCCGATCCTTTCGTAAATGATCGACAGATCGCGCTGCCATTCCGTATTGTTGCGATCGGCGACAGCAAGCTCCTCGACAATCGCGAGCGCCCTGCGGTGGGCCGCCAGAGCCTCCTCACGCTGTTCCACCGCCATCAGCACATCGCCGATCCTGCTGTGGCTGATCGACAGATCGCGTTGCCATTCCGTATTGCCGGGATCGGCGTGCTTCTCGCGGATCGCGAGTGCCTTGCGGTAGGCCGCCAACGCCTCTTCAAGCTGTCCCGCCAACATCAGCACATTGCCGATCGCGTTGTGGCTGACCGACAGATCGCGTTGCCATTCCCTATTGCCGGGATTGGCGGAGGCGAGCGTCTCGCGGATTGCGAGACTTCCTGCGGTATTCCGCCAGCGCTTCCTGCCGCCGTCCCGCCGCCATCAGCACGTTGCCGATCTTTTCGTGGGCGATCGACAGACCGCGTAGCCATTCCGTATTGCCACGATCGGCGGCGGCGAGCTTCTCGCGGATCGCGAGGCTCCTGCGAAATTCCGCCAATGCCTCCTCTCTCCGTCCCAACGCCAGCAGCACGTCGCCGACCCTGTCATGGCTGGCGGATAGATCACGTTGCCATTCCGTATTGCCGGGATCGGCGGCGGCAAGCTCTGCCGAGACGGCCAGCACCCGCTCGGCGGCCGCGAGCGCCCCTTGGGTATCGCCCAGAGCCAACAAGGTCAGGACAAGTTCCAGCAGGGTGACGGCCTCACTGCGCCGGAGTGCAGGCGCGGTTTCTCCAAACTCGGCAAGCTGTCTCTGTAACGCGTGCGCGCGATCGAGAATCCGGCGCACCAGGTCGCGCGGCATGCCGGAGCGATCGCGGAATTCCTGCGCAAGTTCGAAGACCAAGCCGTTCGCCGTCTTGGTCGCCGCTGCCAGCGTCCGCTCGGCCCGGTCACGCTGCTGCTGCGCCAGCCGCCGCTGTTGTTCAGCGATGTTGCGCTCCTCGATTGCCGCGCGTTCATTGTCGAGCGCCACCTTCGCCTGCCACCCCGCAAGCCCCGCAAGGATCAGCAGCGATCCGGCCGCGCCCCAGGCCAATCGCAGGGCGCGGCGCTGCTGCCGCACTTCCTGCGACAGTAAATCCTCCTTCGGCATGCCATGGATGGCGGCGGCAAAATCGGCGCCAGCTTCGATGAAATGGCTGTCGCGCGCGTCGGCGCCGTTGCGATAGGCGCGCAGATCGATCCACTTGGGCTCGCTGTCAAATCGCCCAGCCAGCACCGGCGGCAGCGGCATACCCTCGCGCCAGACGAAATCGCCGATCGCATTGTCCCACGACAACTCGCCGTCGGTGAGCGCGATCAGCAGCGTGTCGGCGCCCTTGTTGTCGAGCCAGTAGGAGACTTCCTTGTTGACCCAATGCGAGGCCGCCGCCTCCGGCGAGGCGAGCAGAATGAGAAAGCGCGAATTGCCGAGCGCCTGCTCGATCGACGGCCACAGGCTCGGCGTTGCCGAGAGCGATGTGTCGTCGCGAAACACCCGCAGCGCCCGGCGCCGATACCACGGCTTGCCGAGCGTCTGGATCACCGATTGCAGCGCCGCTGCGATCGGCTTGTCCTTGGCATGGCTGTACGAGACGAAGGCGTCGTAAACCGCCATCGCATTCCCTCACAAGGTGCCGCCCGCGCCGAGCATATCAGAACGCGGATTATGGCACCTCCGTGCCAGGGAGGGCGGAACGGCATGAATTCTTGGTAATTCAGCCGCATATCGCGGTCCCTTCAACCGCGCTACGATCGGAGCGAACTCAAGAAACGGTCGCAGGAGCAAACTCATGCGGACGCGCCGAACAACGCTCGTTTCGCTCGGGCTGTCGTTGCTTGCGGCTATGGCCGCCGTGCCTGCAAAGACTCAAGATTATCCGGCCCGGCCGGTTCGCATCCTGTCCGATTCGGCGCCCGGCAGCGCCATCGACGTGATTATCCGCATCGTCGCCGAGCGGCTGACTCAGATGTGGGGCCAGCAGGTGGTCGCGGTGAACCAGCCCGGCGCCGGCGGCTCGATCGCGACGCGCGCCGCCGCGCAATCACCGCCCGACGGCTACACGCTGTTCGTCGCGGCGCTTTCCACATTCGTGTCGCCGCCCAACGCCGCCGCCAACCTCCCGATCCAGGTGCCGCGCGACTTTCTCCCCGTCGGCTATTTTGGCGGCGCGCCGATGTTCGTCGCCGCCGCGTCCTGGCTCGAGGTGAAGACGCTACCGGATCTGATTGCGCGCGCGAAGAAAGCGCCTGAGGAACTCACCTACGGCACCAACGGACCCGGGCGGCTGACCCACCTGACCGGCGAACTGCTGGCGAGCCGTGCCGGCATCAAGCTCTTGATGATCCCTTACTCCGGCGGCACGGCACAGGTGCTCACCGACATGATGGGCAAGCGCATCCCGCTGGTAATCGAGGCCTATTCGGGACTGGCTGGCGCAATCCAGGGCGGGACGATCGTGCCGCTCGCGATCGCGTCGCCCAAGCGGCTGCCTTCCTTTCCCGATGTGCCGACGGTGGCGGAAACGCTGCCCGGCTTCGAGGCCGGCGGCTGGCAGGTCGTGCTCGCACCCATCGGCACGCCCGATGCGATCGTGCAGAAGGTCAATGCCGACCTGATCAAGGTGCTGAGCGATCCCGACACGCGAAAGCGGCTCGCGCGTTTCCACCGTGACGAGCGGCCGCTGTCGCCCGCCGAAACCGCCGCCTTCATCCAGGGCGAGCAGAAGACCTGGGCGCCGGTCCTCAAGCAGATCGCGGCCGGCGCGAAGTAGTCGTTTTCCGATTGAGCATGATCTTTTCCGAAAACCGGTTACCACTTTTCGGGATCATGCTCACCGCAGCTCCGGCGTATTCGGAAACAGCCGCGCGTGCTCGACCAGCGCGTAACGGTCGGTCATGCCGGCGATGAAATCGCCGATCCGGCGCAGGTGGCCGGCATCGTCGCTCGGCTCTACGCCATGCGACCAATCGGCCGGTACGTCGTCCGGATGCTCGGCATAGCGCCAGAACAGATCGGAGAGCACGGTCTCCGCGTCGCCCATGATGCGCGTGACCCGGTGGTGGCGGTACATGTGCGAATAGAGGAAGCCCTTGATGGCGCTGTCGGCCTCCGCCATCGCGGGCGAGAAAGCCCCGACCGGAGACGCAGCGGCGCGCACATCGTCGACCGAATTCGGCGCCAGGCGTTCGAGCCGCGTGCGCGTCTCGCCGATCACGTCTTCGATCAGGAGAGTGATGACCCGGCGCACCAGCTCGTGGGCGGTGCGTGCAGGCTCCATCGCCACCCCACCCTCCCGGATCACGGTGAGGAGAATCTCGCGCACGAACGGGATCTCCGCGAGATCGTCGAGCGCGAACAGCTCGGCGCGCAGCCCGTCGTCGATGTCGTGCGCATCATAGGCGATGTCGTCGGCGATCGCCGCGACCTGCGCCTCCGCGCTCGCGAAGCTCCACAACTCGAGGTCCTGCAGGCGGCCGTAGTCGAGGATCGCCTGTGGCAGGCCGCGCTCGCGGTAGCGGCCGACCGGTCGGTCGTCGCGGCCGGTCAGCGGACCGTTGTGCTTGACCAGGCCTTCAAGCGTTTCCCAGGTGAGATTGAGACCGTCGAAGGCGGCGTAGCGCCGTTCGAGCGCGGTGACCACCCGCAGCGTCTGGGCATTGTGGTCGAAGCCGCCAGCCTGTGCGAGGCAGCGATCGAGCGCACGCTCGCCGGCATGGCCGAACGGCGGATGGCCGAGGTCGTGCGCCAGCGCAAGCGCCTCGCTCAAGTCCTCGTCGAGTCCGAGCGCGCGCGCCAGCGAGCGGGCGATCTGCGCGACTTCCAGCGTGTGGGTGAGCCGGGTGCGGTAGTGGTCGCCCTCGTGGAAGACGAATACTTGCGTCTTGTGGGCGAGCCGGCGGAAAGCGGTCGAATGGATGATCCGGTCGCAGTCGCGGCGGAAGTCGGTGCGCGTGGGCGACGGCGCCTCCGGGCGCAACCGCCCGCGGCTCTGCGCCGGGTCGGACGCAAAAGACGACCGTTCCTTAACCACCATGGTCCGCCCTGCCGTTGACCCCGGCTCCCGGCGCACTTAACTATCGGTCAGGGTGCGCCGTTGCAATCGCGCCCTAGTGTGGCGGTTTTAGAGTCCGCCCTGGAATCGGTCGAATGAACATGGACAACGTGACGGTTACCGAACGGGCGGCGCGGCGGATCGGCGAGATCCTCAAGCAAGAGCCGCAAGGCACGATGCTGCGCGTCAGCGTCGAAGGCGGCGGCTGCTCCGGGTTCCAGTACAAATTCGACATGGAGCGCACCAAGACCGAGGACGACATTCTCATCCGGCGCGACAGCGCCGCGGTGCTGATCGATTCGGTGTCGCTCAATTACCTCGCCGGATCCGAGATCGACTTTGTCGACGACCTGATCGGCGCCTCGTTCCGGATCAACAACCCGCAGGCCAAGGCGTCCTGCGGCTGCGGCACGAGCTTTTCGCTCTAACACTCATTCGATCTTCATTCCGGCCCTGCGGACGAACTCCGCATACGTCGTCACCTCCTTCGCCACCATCGCGCCGAATTCAGCCGGCGTCAGCGGCATCGCCTCCACGCCAAGCGTCGCCAGCCGCTCGGCGACCGTGGGCACCTTGATCGCAGATTGCATTTCGCGATGGAGCCTCTGCACGATTTCGGGCGCGGCGCCGGCCGGTGCGAAGGTGCCGATCCAGAATGTATAGTCGGAATCCGGAAAGCCGGCCTCGAGCGTGGTCGGCACGTCCGGCAGTGACGCCGCGCGGGTCGGGCTCGATACTGCGAGCGCCAACAGAGTTCCGGACTTGATGTGGGGCAACGCGGTCGCGATCGGACAGAAGTAATAGTCGACACGGCCGGCGACGACCTCGGTCAGCGCCTCGGGGCCACCTTTGAACGGGACGTGGACCGCCTCATAGCCCGCGCTGACGCGAAAGCGCTCGGCGCTCAGATGCACCGCCGAGCCCACTCCGACCGATGCAAAATTGAAGCTGCCCGGTTTGGCCTTCGCCTTGGCGACGAAATCCTGGATTGTCTTGATCCCCTTCGACGGCGAAATGATCAGCACGTTGGGCACGTTGCCCATCGAGCCGACGGCGGCAAAATCGTTCGCGGGGTGGTAGTTCAGATTGCTGTAGATCGAAGGCGCGATGGTGTGCGCGGACGAATTCGTCAGGAGCGTATACCCGTCGGGCTTCGCCTTGGCGACCGCGCCCGTGCCAATGGTGCCCCCTGCCCCGCCGCGATTCTCCACGATGATCGGCTGACCGAGTTGCGCCGACATGCGCTCGAAGACAATGCGCGGAATGACGTCGGTGGCGCTGCCCGCCCCGAACGGGATGACGACTCGAAGCGGCCGCTCCGGCCACGCGTCCGCCCACGCCGTGGGCGGCACAGATAGAAAAATAAGCAGGGCGGCGAGACGCTTGAGTTGCATTCGATTTCTCCGGGTCGGCCGGAGGAAAAGCAGCAAGAACCGCGCCAATAGCCTGGCCGGACTATGCTGCGCGCTATTCCGCCGCCAAGACCTTCGGCCGTTCGGGATGCTCCGGCACCTCTTCGAGCTGCGGATCGAGGCGACGTTTGAGCATCCGGTCGATGCGGTCGAGATAGATGTAGACGATCGGCGTGATGTAGAGCGTGAGAAGCTGCGACAGCACGAGGCCGCCGACGACCGCCACGCCAAGCGGCTGGCGCAGCTCGGCGCCGGCGCCGTGCCCGAGCGCGATTGGCAACGCGCCGAAGATCGCCGCGAAAGTGGTCATCATGATCGGCCGAAAACGCAGCAGCGCCGCTTCGCGGATCGCCGCCTCGGCGTTGAGCCCGACCCTTCGCCGCTCGAGCGCGAAATCGATCATCATGATCGCGTTCTTCTTCACGATGCCCACCAACATCACGATGCCGATCATGGCGATGACGGAAAGATCCATCTTGAACGCGATCAGCGTGATGAGGGCGCCGATGCCCGCCGACGGCAGGCCGGAGATGATCGTGATCGGGTGAATGAAGCTCTCGTAGAGGATGCCGAGCAGCACGTAGGCGGCGAAGATCGCGGCGAGCACCAGAATCCACTGCCCCTTGAGCGAATCCTGGAACACCTGCGCGGAGCCCTGGAAGGCCGAGCTGATCGTCGCCGGCAGCCGCGCGTCGCGCTCGATCTGCTGGATCTCGTCCACGGCCTGTCCAAGCGACGCGCCGGGCGCAAGGTTGAAGGAGATGGTGACCGCCGGCTGGTTGCCCTGGTGATTGACCTGCAGCGGTCCCACCGATGACGTCAGGCGTGTCACCGCCTCCAGTGGCACCGCCTGTCCGCTCGCGGTCTTCAGATAGACGCGCGACAGCGCGGAAATGTCGGTCTGGAATTCCGGCTTGCTCTCCAGGATCACCTGATAGTCGTCATCAGGCGTATAGATGGTCGCGACCTGCCGGGATCCGAACGCATTGAACAGTTCCTGACGAACCTGGTCGATGGAGATGCCGTAGACGGCCGCCTTCTCGCGATCGATCTCGATGTTCATCTGCGGATTGCGAAGGTCGAGATCGGTGCTCACGTCGCGCACAATCGGCAACTCGGCGATGCGGCTCTGGATCTCCGGCGCGACGCGATAGAGCGTATCGGTGTCGCTCGACGTCATCGTGTACTGGTATTCGCCCTGCGACGGACGCCCGCTGATGTTGAGGTTCTGCACGGACCGGAATCGCACGACGAGGCCCGGCACTGCATTGGCCGTCGCCGCGCGCAGCCGATCGATGATCGCGTTGACGCCCTCCTGGCGCTCGTTGCGTGCTTTGAGCGCGACGAAGATACGGCCAATGTTCGCGGTCGGGGCGGGACCGCCCGGGCCAATGGTGGAGTTCAGATATTGAACCGCGCGGTCGGCCCGAATGATACCAGCCACCTTGCCTTGCATTTCCGACAAGGCATTGAACGACACGTCGGCCTGCGCCTGCGTCGACACGAAAATGAAGCCGGTGTCCTCGCTCGGGAAAAATCCCTTCGGAATGATGATGTAGAGCCAGACCGTCCCGAACAATGTGCCGATGGTGACCATCAGCATCACCGCCTTGAACCTGATGACCCTGTCGAGGCTCCATTCGTAGGCACGCAACCAACTGCGGAACATCGCCTCGAATGCGCGCAGCACGATGTTCTGCTTCTCGCCCTCGGGCTGATGCCGCAGCACGCGCGCGCACAACATGGGTGTCAGGGTAAGCGAGACAAATCCGGAAATGATGATCGCGACCGAGATCGTGACCGCGAATTCGCGGAAGATACGGCCGACCATGCCACCCATCAGCAGCACCGGGATGAACACCGCGATCAGCGAGAAGGTGATCGAGATGATGGTGAATCCGATCTCCTTGGCGCCCTTGAGCGCGGCCTCGAACGGCCGCATCCCGTTCTCGACGTGCCGCACGATGTTTTCGAGCATCACGATCGCGTCGTCGACCACGAAGCCGACCGACAGCGTGAGCGCGAGCAGCGTCATGTTGTTGATCGAGAAGCCCAGCGCGTACATCGCCGCAGCAGTGCCGATCAGCGAAACCGGCACGGCCAGCGTTGGAATGACGGTGGCCGACGCCGAGCGCAGGAACAGGAAGATCACCAGCACCACGAGCCCGACCGCGATCCCCAGCGTGACCTGCACGTCCTCGACGGATTCGCGCACCGAGATCGACCGGTCGTTGAGCACTTCCAGATTGACCGATGCGGGAAGAGAAGCACGGTATTGCGGCAGGCGCTCCTGCACCGCATCGACGACCGCCACGGCGTTGGAGCCGGGCTGGCGCTGAACACCGAGCATGACAGCGCGGTTCTCGTTGAACCAGGTCGCCTGCCGGTTGTTTTCGACGCCTTCGACAACATCGGCGATTTCGTGCAGCCGCACCGGCGCGCCATTGCGATACGCGACGATGACCTGGCGGTATTCGTCGGCCGTGCGCATCGCCGCCGTGGCGGACAGCGTCACGTTCTGACGCGGCCCATACAGCGTGCCGACCGGAGAATTGGAATTGGTCGTGGCAATGACCCGGCGTATCTCGTCGAGCGAGATATTGCGTGCCGCCGCCGCCACCGGGTCGACCTGTACGCGGATCGCGAACTTCTGCGAGCCATAGACCTCGACCTGCGCGACGCCCGGCAGCTGCGATATCTGCGGCGCCATTTGCGTCTCGGCGAATTCGTTCACCTTCGACAGCGGCAGGGTCTGCGAGTTCACGCTGATGACGAGAACCGCGAAGTCGCCCGGGTTGACCTTGCGGAAGCTCGGCGGGGTCGTCATCTCGATCGGCAGCCGGCGCGCCGCCACCGTCAACGCGGTCTGCACGTCGAGCGCGGCGCTGTCGATGTTCCGATTAAGGTCGAACTGGACGATGATCGAGCTTCGCCCGAGCGACGAGGTCGACGTCAAGCGACGTGATGCCGGAGATCGTCGAAAGCTGGCGCTCGATCGGAGCCGCGACCGACGCCGCCATGGTTTCCGCGCTGGCGCCCGGCAGTTGCGCGTTGATCTGGATGGTCGGGAAGTCGACCGACGGCAGCGCCGCGACGCCCAGGAGCCGGTACGCGAACACGCCGAACACGATAAAAGTCGCGGTGACCAGCGTGGTGAACACCGGACGGCGGATACACAGCTCGGACAAGCCCATGGTCAGGACCCAGCCTTGGCCTCGCGCGGCGCGACGCGAGAACCGTTAGTCAACCGAAGCTGACCTTCGACCACCACGCTCTCGTTGCCTTCAAGCCCGCTCTCGATGCACCGTTTCAGTTTCCAAGACACGCGCGATCTTGACCGGCTGCACTGTGGCGATGCCGTTCTTGACCACGAACACGAACGGCCCAGCCTGGCCGGACTGAATGGCAGCCGTCGGAACCACCGACCGCATCCTCCTCGCGGAAGATCAGCCGCACCTGCACCAGCGTCCCCGGCCACAGCAATTCGTCGGTGTTCGGCATGGTCGCCCGAACCGGCACCGTGCCGGTCGCGGCGTCGACCGTATTCTCGATCATCGTCACCTGGCCGGTGGCCTGCCGGCTGTCGCCGGGAATGACCGCCTGGATGCTCGCGGTCTCGTTGGTGATCGCCTGCCGCAGTTCCGACAGGCTGCGTTGCGGCAGCGCGAAGGTGACGTAGACCGGAGCGACCTGGATGATGGTCGCGAGCGGGATCAGATCGGCCTGGCGCGCGTAGTTGCCGACCTTGACGTTCGCCATGCTGACGCGGCCTGTGATCGGCGCGCGGATGAACGTGTAGTCGCGCTGCACCCGCAACAGCTCGAGCTGCGCGCTGTTGGATTCGACCGCGGCGGTGAAGATATTGACCTGGGTCTTGGCGTTGTTGAGCGTGACCATCGTGGTCGCGTTCTTCGCCACCAGCGCGTCATAGCGCTCGACGTCGCGCTGCGCCTGCTCAAGCTGCGCCTTGCGCTCCGTCCAGGATGCCCTGGGTCTGTCTGATCTGTGCGTCGATCGCGCGATGGTCGAGCGTGAAGAGCATGTCGCCCTTGCGGACGATGGCGCCGTCGCTGAAATGAACTTCGGTGATTTCGCTGTCGATCCGGGGCTTCACCGCGACCGCGGCAATCGGCGTCACATTGCCGAGAAGATCGATGCGAACCGGAACCTTCTTCTTGACCGCCTTCGCCACTTCAACGGGAACAGCGCGCTTCGCCTTTCGCCTTCGGCGACTGCGCAACCGCGCCCTGCGGGGTCCAAACACCGCGCATAACGGCAAAGCCGCCCGCTAGGGCGAGCGCCGCTGCCACCCCAATCAGCAGGATCCGTCTGTTCATTCCGGTCTCGGACCGGTCTAGGTTCCGGTCCTAACTCCCTCTCTCAAGATCACCCCGCACTGCAATTCTTTATTCGAGTATTTTGTAGGTGTTCTATCATATATCCCATAACAGAGTACACTGGGCCAACACCGCAGAAACAGGCGTAAATTCCGGCGTTTGGGTGCGTTCGCGCGTCTCAGGCGACGGCTAAGGTATTCCAAATGCGCATTGCCACATGGAACGTCAATTCCGTGAAGCAGCGACTCGATGGCGCGACCGCGTGGCTCGCGGAGCGCAGTCCGGACGTCGTGTGCCTGCAAGAGACGAAATGCGTGGATGACGCGTTCCCGCGGGAGGCATTCGAAGCGCTCGGCTACAACGTGGCAATTCACGGCCAGAAGGGCTTCAACGGGGTTGCAATCCTGTCCAAGCTCCCGTTCGACGAGGTCACAGCCCGGCTGCCGGGCGACAACGGCGACGAGCAGGCCCGTTTCCTGGAAGCGGTCGTCTCGACCCCGGATGGCGTGGTGCGGGTCGCCTCCATTTATCTGCCCAACGGAAACCCGCCAGATACCGATAAATATCCCTACAAAATCAAATGGATGGACCGGCTTATTGAGTACGCGCGCGAGCGCATGGCGCTGGAGGAGCCGCTGGTCATGGCCGGCGACTACAACGTCATCCCGGCGGCCGCCGATGCCCGCAATCCGTCGGCCTGGGTGGGTGACGCGCTGTTCCTGCCCCGCACCCGCGGCCGCTTCCGCTCGCTGATCAATCTCGGCCTGACCGACGCGGTGCGCGCCGCGAGCGACAGCGCCGACCTCTACACGTTCTGGGACTATCAGGCCGGCGCCTGGCAGAAGAACAACGGCATTCGCATCGACCATGTCCTGCTATCGCCGCAGGCCACGGACCATTTTGTCAGCGCGACCATCGATAAGCATGTGCGGGCGTGGGAGAAGCCATCCGACCACGTTCCCGTGGTCGTCGATCTCGCCATCGAGATGAAGTAACCGCGCGTCAGCGCCGCTTGCGCATCCAGCCTTCGAGGTAGCTGTGCGCGAGGATGCGCTCATCCTCGGTGGCCTGCGCGAACGCGCTGGAATAGGTGTCGGTGATCCACTTGTCGTCCGGCCCGGCGCCTTCCTTGGCGACGGCGTCCTTGGCGACCGTCAGCCAGAACAGTCCCATCGCCGCTTGACGCGAAACGTCCTTGCCCTTGAACAGCATGGCGCCGAGCAACGCCTGGGCGTTGCGCTGTCCGCCGTCGGCCGCGAGCCGCAACCAGCGCGAAGCCTGCACCGCATCCTTCGGCGAGCCGGCGCCCTCGAGATACATACGGCCGACCTGATACTGCGCTTCCGGATCGCCGAAGTAGGACGCCGCGTGCCGGAACATGCCGTGCGCGACAACCGCATCCGGCCGGACCTCGGTGTCGGGAATTCCCTTCAGATAGAAATGCCCAAGCGCCACGAATGCGTTGGCGACAAAGCGCGCATGCGGCGCGCCGGGCGGATCGTAGGCGTGGGCCTTGGTCAGATTGCGGAAGTATTCGAACGCCCGCTTCTCGTCGACGCCGACCCCGTCGCCGTCGGCGTAGATACGGCCGAGTTTCCAGATCGCACCGGGCACACCGCGCTCGGCGGCGTATTCGAGCGCCAGCAGGCCCTGGTCGACCCGGCCTTCGCGCATCATCTGGTTGCCGGAGCGCAACGCGTCGAACGGCGTGACCGCGGTCGGCGGAACGGAACTCAGCGAGGGGCCTTCCGGCGCGCCATGCTGCGGCTGAACCGGGACCGCCGCCAGCGGAGCGACGCCGCCCTGCGGCAACGGAGCGACGACCGGCGCCACCTCCGGCGTGCGCGTGCCGTCGAAGCTCGCCGCCGGCGAGAAGCCGAACGCCAAGCCGATCAGGCCTAAGCTCACGACGGCGTTATATGTCCGCATAACACGACTTCTCAGCTGCACCACCGGGATGGGTCACTGCGCCTTCGCGCGCCGGCCCGACCTGCTGGGCGTATTTCCACAAATAACCGGACGCGAACTGCGGAGCGCGCGGCTTCCAGGACTTCGCGCGGCTCTCGAACTCGGCCTTGGTGAGATTGACTTCGAGCACGCCCTTGTTGGCGTCGATCGTGATCATGTCGCCGTCGCGAACATGCGCGATCGGTCCGCCGACGGCGGCCTCGGGCCCGACATGGCCGATGCAGAAACCACGCGTCGCGCCGGAGAAACGTCCGTCGGTGATGAGGGCGACCTTGCCGCCCATGCCCTGCCCGTAGAGCGCGGCGGTCGTCGCCAGCATCTCGCGCATGCCGGGGCCGCCCTTGGGGCCCTCATAGCGGATCACGAGCACATCGCCTTCCCGGTACTTGCGCTTCCTCACTGCGTCGAAGCAGGCTTCTTCGCCGTCGTAACAGCGCGCTGGACCGGTAAATTTCAACTCACTCATGCCGGCAACCTTAACAATGGCACCCTCGGGCGCGAGATTGCCCTTGAGGCCAACGACACCACCGGTGACTGACAACGGCTTGTCAGCAGGACGGACGACGTCCTGGTCTTTGTTCCACTTAACCCGTCTGAGATTGTCGGCGATGGAGCGCCCGGTAACCGTGATGCACTCGCCGTGCAGGTAACCGTGGTCGAGCAGCGTCTTCATCAACAGCGGGACGCCACCAGCTTCAAACATGTCTTTGGCGACATAGCGGCCGCCCGGCTTCAAATCCGCGATATATGGTGTCTTTTTGAAGATTTTCGCGACGTCGAAGAGATCGAATTCGATACCGCATTCGTGCGCGATCGCCGGCAGGTGCAGTGCAGCATTGGTCGAGCCGCCTGAAGCGGCGACGACCGCCGCGGCGTTTTCGAGCGCCTTGCGGGTAACGATGTCGCGCGGGCGCAAACCGGACTTGATCAAGTCCATGATCTTTTCGCCGGCGGTCATGCAGAACGCGTCGCGGATTTCATAAGGCGCGGGCGCGCCCGCCGAGTACGGCAGCGCGAGGCCGATGGCTTCCGATACCGTCGCCATGGTGTTGGCGGTGAACTGTGCGCCGCACGCACCGGCCGACGGACAAGCGTTCTGCTCCAGCGTCTCCAGGTCGCGGTCGGACATTTCGCCGACCGAGTACTTACCGACCGCCTCGAACACATCCTGGACGGTGACCGGCTGGCCCTTGAAGGTGCCCGGCAGGATCGAGCCGCCATAGATGAAGATCGACGGCACGTTGAGGCGGCACATCGCCATCATCATGCCGGGCAGCGACTTGTCGCAGCCGGCGATCCCGACCAGCGCGTCATAGGCATGACCGCGCATGGTGAGCTCGACGGAATCGGCGATCACCTCGCGCGAGGGCAGCGACGACTTCATGCCCTCATGCCCCATGGCGATGCCATCAGTGACGGTGATGGTGCAGAACTCGCGCGGCGTGCCGCCCCCGGCCGCGACGCCTTTCTTCACCGCTTGCGCCTGGCGCATCAGCGCGATGTTGCAAGGGGCGGCTTCGTTCCAGCAGCTCGCCACGCCGACAAACGGTTGATGGATCTGCTCACGCGTGAGCCCCATCGCGTAATAGTAGGAGCGATGCGGCGCGCGCTCGGGGCCCTCGGTCACATGCCGGCTGGGCAGCCTCGCCTTGAGATTGGTCTTCGCGTCCATCGACTTCGTTAGCCCCAGCGACGCCTTCCTTCGCACCACGCAATCGGAAAGTGACGCAACGCCTTATGTGGCCTTCGATCTCGGAGAAGCCTATGGCCAAATAGCGGCGCCACCACAGCGGCGGTGGGCAAGTAAGGAAATGTTCTAAGCGTGTGACTGAAGAGCAACAGACGTTGCCGTTTCGCCACAACTTCGCTCGATAGCTTACCAAAGTGTGCGCACACAACCCCACCGGGCGGCTTTAGGCTCCCGAAAGGTTTGGCTGGCAGCCTGCCTCGCAGTGCCGATCGCGTGATTCCCACCGAACATTGTCCAGTGCGGGGCCTCGGCGACGAGACCCGGGCGTGCCGCGTCCCGTCACCTTGGATCCAAGCATGCTGCCCGAGCTCCTCGACCGTCTGAGACGCCGCCCGCCTGCCCCCGCGCCGCTCCCGGAAGTCCAGGCGCCACCGATCGAGCCCGAAGCCGGCCGCGGGACCGCGCATCGACGTCCTGCGCGAAACCATCGACCTGATCGAGGCCGACCTGAGCGCCATGATCCGCGGCGTCGAAGGCGCAGCCGCTGCGGTCCACGAGGGCACCAGCGCATCGGTGAACGCCCTCGAAGCGATCCGCCAGCGCAGCGAGGCGCTGGCGCGGCAGTCGAACGACTCCAAACGCGACGCCACTCAGCTCGCCGGGGCCACCGAGGAGCTGGCCGCCTCTTCCGCCGAAATCACCCGGCAGGTCGATCACGCCAGCGCGCTGACGAAGCAGGTCCATGGCGTCGCCAGCGCCGCCGGGCACAGTCTCGACGGCCTCAAGCAGTCGTCGGGCGAAATCGGCAACGTCGTCAACCTCATCGCCGCGATTGCCAAGCAGACCAACCTCTTGGCGCTCAACGCCAAGATCGAGGCCGCACGCGCCGGCGCCGCCGGACGCGGCTTTGCCGTGGTCGCCGACGAAGTCAAAGCGCTTTCGGTCGAAACCCAGAAAGCGACCGACGAGATCGCCGGGCGGATCGGAAAGTTGCAGCATGACGCAGCCGAGCTGATCGCGGCCGTCAACCAGATCATCGCCATGCTCGAAAACGTGCAGCCGGTGTTCGGCGCCGTCGCCGCGGCGGCGGTCGAGCAGAATTCCACGACCTCCGAGCTCGCGCGTAACGCCGCCGTCTCGTCGCAATTCGTCACCGCTGTGGCCGACGGCGCCACCGAGATCGAGCAAGCGGCGGGGGCGGCGAGCGGACAGAGCGATATCGTCGACCGCTCCAGCATTTCCATGGTGCAGCTCGCCTCGGAGCTGAAGACACGATTCACCATCTTCCTGCGCCAGACCGAGATCGGGGACCGGCGCAAGCATGACCGGCTGCCCTGCGATATGCCGATCACGCTCCACCATCCGGACGGCCCGGTGCGCGGCCACACGCTCGATCTGTCCGAAGGCGGCATGCTGGCGACGTTCGATGGCGTCGGGACAGTTCCGACTGGCACCGTGCTCGAAGCCTCGATCACCGGCATCGGCCTGGTCACGGTGCGGGTAGCGAATTCTTCGAGCGAGGGCCTGCATCTGGCATTCGTGCGTGTCGACGAACGCGAGCACAGAGCGCTCGACGACCAAATCGCCGCGATCCGCGAGGAAAACGGTGTGCTGACCGCCCGTGCGATCAAGATCGCCGGGCAGATTTCGGCCGAGTTCGAACAGCTCGTGGCGAATGGAAGGATCACCTTCGACGACCTGTTCGACAACAACTACGTGCCGATCGAGGGCACCAATCCCGTGCAGTACAGCACGCGGTTCCTCAATCTGCTGGAGCAGGCGCTGCCGCCGATCCAGAACCCGTTCTACGACACCTGCCCGAACATGACGCTGTGCGCGGCCATCGACCGCAACGGCTACATCCCGGTGCATAGACCGCAGCATTCGCAACCGCAGCGCCCGGGCGAGCCTCGCTGGAACGAGCGCCATTGTCGCAACCGGCGCATGTATGACGATCCGATGCGGCTTACCGGCGCGCGCAGCACGCGGCCCTATACCATCCAGCAGTTCCGTCATGAGCGCGATGGCGCGATCATGCTGATCCGCTCGGTTGCGGCGCCGATCCGTGTGTATGGCAAGCATTGGGGAGCGATCCGCACCACCTATCGGATCTGACGCGCGAGCACGTCAGCGCCGTCGCATGCGGATACTTGGCTTTGGCGCCGCGCGCGTTTGCGAGCCCTGCGTTTGCGAGCCCTGGCTCAGGTCTTTGCCCTGAGCCGATTTGACCTGCGGCAATTTCGGCTGCGGCGGCCTGGCTTGCGGCGGGGCGGTTTGAACATGCGCGACGGCCTGCGGGCCGGGCGCCGCAGATCCCTGCCCTGTCGTTGCCATGACCGGCACCGCCGCCACCGCGGCAGGCCGCGCATACGACGCGCTCGTGCCGTACCCGGTGCTGTAGACGTAGGTGCCGATATTCAGCCACCAGCCGACCAGGAACGTCGCGCAGAAAACCCCGAGAGCAAGAACGAGCGTGCGGATGTCCATGAACCTGAGCAACCCCGAGAGAAATGCTGTCGCATGATAGCTCCTGGCGCTGGAAGTTCCGTGAAACCGTCAATTCCAACACAATGCTTTCTGCTAGGGTTTGATTAAGCACTCCCGCCGTTCTCATCCGATCATGCCACGTCCGCTTCGCCGCTCGTTCTTCGCCCGCGACGTTCATGCCGTCGCCCGCGATCTCATTGGCGCGACGATGCTGTTCAAAGGCGCCGGTGGCCGGATCGTCGAGCTCGAGGCCTACCATCACACCGAACCGGCGGCGCATTCCTACAACGGGCAGACGCCGCGCAACGCGGTGATGTTCGGCCCGCCGGGCTACGCCTATGTCTACCGCTCCTACGGCATTCATTGGTGCGTCAATTTCGTATGCGAGGAGGAAGGCTCCGCCAGTGCCGTGCTGATCCGCGCCATCGAGCCGACCGAAGGCGTCGCGGCGATGCGCCGCCGCCGCGCCCTCAAGGACGAACGGCTGCTGTGCTCGGGCCCTGGACGCGTGTGCGAGGCGCTCGGCATCACCGGCGCGCACAATGGACTCGCACTCGACAAGCCGCCGTTCACGTTGCTGCAACGCCAGGACGATGTGCCGATCGTGACCGGCCCGCGGATCGGGATCACCAAGGCCGCCGACTTGCCGTGGCGTTATGGACTTCAAGGATCGCGATTCCTGAGCAAACCGTTTCGTGGGCGGCCCACGCGCTGAAGCCTCCGGCCGTTTGCGCCGGTGCGAATTATGATAGTTTGCCGGCGATGACTTTTTGACGCCAGGACAACATGCGACGAGCATTTCAGATTGTTTTGACGTTCGTTGCTCTTGGCGTTGCCGCGTCCAAGCCCGCCGCCGCGCATGGAAGTCACCTGCATCGAGGCGTCGCGATACCGGCATCTCTATCAACTCTTCGGCGGCGATCCCAAGCAGTTCGCCGCCTACCTCGATCTCGATCCCGCGCAACTGCCGCGTCCGGAGCACTGCCGCGCCATCCTGCTCAGCGGAAAGGTCGAACCACGTTCGGGCAACGACCTGGATCAGCTCCTGACCGCCATCAACGCCAACCAGGGATGGCTGGCGGTGGTGCAACTCGCTTCGGGCGGCGGCATCGTCCAGACCGGATACCGTCTTGGCTTCGTCACGCGCATGTTCTGGCTCAAGACGCACACCGCGACTGCGTTCAACCGGAACCTCTACTATACGCCCGATTTCTTTGTGCCTCCGGCGGCAGGGACTCCAACGGAGGGAGAGGAACAGCCGGACGCCGGGCGCATTGAGAATTGGCGGCGCTACCTAGCCACGCAGAAGGGCCTCAGTCCGCATCAACTTGGCGGCACGGGCTGCGCGTCGGCCTGCGGACTCATTCACACCGCCGGGACTGATCGCTCCGGTATCGTGCGCGTCCACCGCGCCCGCATGGGCGGCGGGCAGGACACCTTCATCAATCTCAAAAAGACCATGTCCGAGACCGACCGCGCCATGCTGCGCCTCGAACTCGAACAGATCGCGTTCTACCGCCAGATGGACCCCGGCCCCGATTTCGTGCGCCAGTACCAGGAAACTCCCGCGCAGACCGTCACGCCGGTCGACGTCTCGCGTTTCCCCCGCTATGTGGCGGACTACCTGACTGCCCGGTGCAAGGTGAACGGCGACCAGCTTCAGGAGCTCGATCGCCAGATCGGCAACACCATTTCCGAGATACGGTCGCCGCTGTTCGGCTACTGGATCAACACCGAGAAGCTGGGGCGCTCGCTCCGGCAACTACGCACCCTGCGCGCCGAGGCCGAGCGCTGTATCGCCGCCGCACACGAACGCGAACGGCATTCCCATTTTGCCAAGCTGTGCCCCAACGGCGGTTGCGACCGCAAGAAGCTGATCGCCATGATCGAAGAGAGCGCGCGTGCGCTCGCGAAGCAAGCGCAATGACCAGAGCCTCAACGATCATGAGCACGATCAGGTCGGGCATCCTCTTGCTGGTGGCGGTGCCGGTCCTGCTGTTTCAGGGCGCGCATTCGGCGGCTGCGCTGGAGTTCAGTTGCATCGAGCCGTCGCGCTATCGGAACCTGCTGCAAGTCTTCAACGACGATCCGGCTGCATTCTTCAGCTACTTCAGCCTCGCCCGTCGACCGCTGCCGCCGCATGAAAGTTGCCGCGCCCTTTTGGTGACCGGAACGATTGGCGACGGCGCCGCCGACGCGTTGCTCGATCGCGTGATCGAGGGCCGCGGCTGGCTTGGCGTGCTCTATCTCTCCTTTGACGGAACGAATCTCGAAGAAGAGGCGAAGCTCGCGACCGTTGTCCGGCAGTTCTCGTTGAAAACCTACGAGGTGCGCGGGCCGAACTATTTCTACCAGCCCGACTTTGCCGTCCGCTGGACGCCGACCGTGGGCAAGGCGGGCCTGCTATCGGCGGGCACCGCCAACGACCCTTCGTCGCTCGACACCGGGCTCGCCGCCTTCATGAACCGCCCGGATCGCGCGCTGAAGCTCGATCCCAAGCGCTATGCCTGCGCCGACGGTTGCCGCATTGTCTGGGCCGCGGGCGTCAACCGCCAGAACAATTCGAGCACCGCCAAGCCGGCGGCTCCCGATCCTGCCGACAAGGAAGCAATCGCACGCGCGCGACTGCGGACCGTGCTCAGCTATCGCATCGACAGAAACCGGCTGCCGGCCGCCGACGAGCCATTGCTGTCGCGGCCTTGGGAGCAGATTCCGGTAACGCCGCCGGCCACCGCCGCGGCGATCCGCAAGGAATGCGACGCCGAGATGTCGGTGGCAATGGCGCTTGAAGCGCGCTTCGGCGACGTTTTCACCGAGGCCATCGGCAAAAAGCTGGCGCCGGCGGCGGTCGCGTCGCTGGTGCCGCATCTCAACGCGCTCAAGCGGGCAGGCTTCCGGTTGCAGCAATGCCTCGCGGCAGCGCACGAAAAGCTTCGTTTGGCGCGCTACGAGGCGCAGTGCCCGAAAACCTGCGATCGGGCGGCATTGCGCGAGTCGATCAGCAAATCGGCGCGCGAGTTGCTTGATGGGGCGGATGCCATCTGAACGATGGCGCCGGCAACGTCATGCGGCCGGCGGCCGATTGTAGATGTCCTTGATGTCCGTAAACCTGACGCCGGGTGCGTGCTCGCGGGCGTAGTCCAGATAGAACTGGTTGCGTGCCAGAAAGACGACGTCACCGTCGAGGTCGTTGGCGATCGAGGCGGCGTTCGCCGTGACGAAAGCATCCAAGGTCTTGGGATCGTCGGATGCGATCCAGCGCGCCAGCGTGAATTCAGCCACGTCCCACATGACCTCGAGGCGGTATTCGTCCTTGAGCCGCGCCTGCAACACGTCGAGCTGGAGGCTGCCGACGACACCGACCAGGGCCGGCGATCCGTCCTGCGGCCGGAACACCTGGACGACGCCCTCCTCCGCCATCTGCTGAAGCGCCTCGCGGAGCTGCTTCGCTCTCATGGCGTCGGGCAAGCGGACGCGGCGCAGAATTTCGGGCGCAAAGCTCGGCACACCCACGAAATTCAGGGCCTCGCCCTCGGTCAAGGTGTCGCCGATCCGCAACGTGCCGTGGTTCGGGATCCCCACCACATCGCCGGCATAGGCATTGTCCGCGAGCGCACGGTCCTTGGCGAAGAAGAATTGCGGCGCGCTCAATGTCATCGGCTTGCCGCTGCGATTGTTCAGAACCTTCATGCCGCGCGTGAGCTTGCCCGAACACAGGCGCGCAAAGGCGATGCGATCGCGATGATTGGGGTCCATGTTGGCCTGGATCTTGAAGATGATGGCCGACATACGGTCTTCGTCGGCGGACACGACCCGCTTATCGGCCTTCTGTTCGCGCGGCGCGGGCGCCATGGTACCGATTGCGTCGAGTAGATCGCCGACGCCGAAATTGTTCAAGGCGCTGCCGAAGAACACGGGACTGAGATGCCCTTCCCGGAACGACTGCAGATCGAATTGCTTGCAGGCTTCCCGCACCAGCGCGAATTCCTCCTCGATCGCGTCCGCGCTCAACGCCGGACTGCGCGCGGCGACCTCGG
The DNA here is from genome assembly GCA_963850705.1 of uncultured Alphaproteobacteria bacterium. Taxonomy (GTDB): domain Bacteria; phylum Pseudomonadota; class Alphaproteobacteria; order Rhizobiales; family Xanthobacteraceae; genus VAZQ01. The sequence continues at coordinate 82,768 of CAWKMR010000015.1, forward strand.
CAATGCTCATCTCCCGCAGCGTGCCGGCCTTGCCGGCATCGCCTTCGACCAGCCGGACGCCGCCGGTTGCCACGTCGATGGTCCCGACAAAATCGCGGCCGCGGCCGACCGGCCAGTTCACCGGCGCAACGTCAAGCGCGAGCGTGTGCTCGATCTCGTCCAGCAGTTCGAACGGATCGCGGCTTTCGCGGTCCATCTTGTTGATGAAGGTGAGGATCGGAATGTCGCGCAAGCGGCACACCTCGAACAGCTTGCGCGTGCGCGGCTCGATGCCCTTGGCGGCGTCGATGACCATCACCGCGGAATCGACCGCCGTCAGCGTCCGGTAGGTGTCCTCGGAGAAGTCCTCGTGTCCCGGCGTATCGAGCAGATTGAAGATGCGGCCTTCATATTCGAAGGTCATGACCGAGGTCACGACCGAGATGCCGCGCTCGCGCTCGATCGTCATCCAGTCGGAACGGGCCGACTGACGATTGCGCTTGGCCTTCACCTGCCCGGCGAGCTGGATGGCGCCGCCGAACAACAGCAGCTTCTCCGTCAGCGTGGTCTTGCCGGCGTCAGGGTGCGAGATGATTGCGAAGGTACGGCGACGCGCGATCTCGGAGCCGAACGCTGTCCGCACCTCCCCGCCTTGGTTGGAGGCCATCGGTTCATGCATGATGGCGCCGTTGTACCGGGCGCCCCCCTGAAAGCAAGCCTTGCGTAGGCCTGCCTGGGCCTTCCTAAAGGTCAGTGATAGGCGACAATGAACTCGCAGCCGGCCGCAGTCGGGAACGTGCGCGTGACGCGCCCGCTCGCCAGCTCGAATTCGAACACCTCGGCATCGTCGTGGCAGCAGATATAGGCGTGCTTGCCGCCCGGGGCGAAACCGAACCCCATCGGCGACTTCTTGACGGGAATCGACGCGATTTGCTTGAGCGCGGTCCGCTCGTAGATCGCGACGTGATGATCCTGATTCGACGACACCACGACATAGCCGTTGTCGGGCGAGACCCGCACGCGGCGCATCTGCTTTTTGTCCGGATTGGCGCCGTCGATTGGCACCGTGCGCGTGACGGCATGGGTGCCCGTATCGACCACGTAGAACTCGGCGGCATCCTGCGCGCAGGTGTAGACCGTCGCGCCGTCGGGGGCGACGGCAAGTCCCTCGACGACATGCGGGAGCGCGATGCGATCGATGACGGCGCGGCGCGCCGCGTCGATGACCACGAGGTAGTTTGATTTGACCGAGGCAAAGACCTTGCCGGTCGCGTGGCTGACCGCCACCCAATGCGCGGTGTGGCCGACCTCGATCTTCTCCACCTTGTCGCTCGCCGGATCGATCGCCAGCACCGCATTGCCGAGCTCGCCCGACGACCACAGCGTGCCGCTCCTCGTCCATCATCACGCCGTGCGGTGCATAGACCGCGCCGAGATCGATGACGCGCTTGAGCGTCTTTGACGGAAGGTCGATCACTACAATACGCCGGTCGGGGTTCACCCGCTTGGCGAACACGCCGTCGCCATAGACCGTGCCGTAGGCGGTGCGGCCATCGGCGGAGAGCGCGAGCTCATGCGTCGAGCCCGGCATGTCGATGGTCGACTGCATCGTCAGCGTCGCCGCGTCGAGGAAATGAACCTTGTGCGCGGTCTTGGCGGTGACGATCAGGTTCGGTCCGCCGGGACGGTTGTTGAGATCAGTCACGGTTACTCCCTCGGACGCTTCCTGTCAGACGACGGCGGCATGGACCTGCGCGGTATCGAAATACTCGTAGAATTCTACCGCCTTCCCGTTCGCAAAACGCCAGGAATCCGCCTTTGGCGTCTTGACCACCTTGCCGGTGTGCTTGTTGCGCCACGAACAGCGACCGAGCATCACCACCCGATTGTCCTGCGCGACAAACTGATCGACCTTGTATTCGATCATCTCCCAGTCGTGGGCAAGGCCCTCGAAATAGCGGCCCAATTCATCGCGCGCCTTATACTCGCTCATATAGGCGACCCCCGGGGCCGATCCCTGAATAAGCGAACCGAACTGGATGTTCTCGTCGCAGATCGACATCCAGTGATCGACGCTGCTGCCGCGGCTATCGTGCCAGCGGCGATAGGCTTCCGTGAGAACGGCGACGTTGTTGTTGGCCTCGTCGGACATGACGTCCTCCCTCACCATGTCGAGGCATAAATCGTGCGCTATTAACGCTCAGGTTGCAAGATGCGAAGCCAAACTACTCGACAGGGACGGGGAACAGCTCCTCCGGCGTAACGACACGGGGCGCCAGCGACTGCTCGTGCACGAAGCGCCCGATCGCTTCCCAGGTCGGCCGGTTGGGCTCGACGCCATAGGCCCAGAAATCCTTGCCGAACACGCGCCACGCTTCTTCGACGTGATCGATCAGGAACGGCAGCGCGAGATGCAATGCATCGGTGTCGTAGAGGCCGTCGACCGCAAGCGCCTTGGCTTCGCTGAACGCCTTGTAGATGCTTTTCGCCACCCACGGATGCTCGCGATGCACGTCCTCGCGCACGACCACCGTGTGCATGATCGGGAAGATCTTGGTGCGGCGGTAATAGTCCGTCTCGACTTCCTTGAAGTTCGGCAACAGCCGCGCGATGTGCGGTGCGCCGGCGGCGAACAAGTCCGGGATGAAGAGCGACAGCAGCGCGTCGAGTTCACCCGCCTCCAGCATCTTTTCCAGCGCCTGTCCTGGTCCAAGGAAGTCGAGCTTCACGGCACTCGGCAGGTCCATGGGGATGAGCTGCTTATCCGGCGTCCCGGCGAGGCCGCCCATGAACCAGTGCAGATCCTCAGACATGACGCCGTAGTCGTGTTGCAGGAATCCGCGCATGAAACACAGGCCGGTGGAGCTCCATTGCCCGGTGCCGACGCGTTTTCCGCGCAGGTCTTGCGGCTTCTCAATTCCGGCGCCCTTGCGGATATAGATGCAGCCGTGGCGGAACAGCTTTGAGACCGCGACCGGAATAGCCACGAACGGGCAATCGCCCCTCGCCTTCAGCGCCGTATACGACGCGAGCGAAAGCTCGGAGATCTGGAATTCCTTGTTGTCCAGCATGCGCTGGAACGACTGGCGCGGGCGGAGAATCTGGATGTCGAGATCGATGCCTTCCGGCTTCACGCGGCCGTCGATCAGCGGGCGGGTGCGGTCGTAGTTCCAGCAGGCGAGCGTGAGCTTGAGATTGGCCATGGCATTTCCTGTTGCTTCTCACCGCACGACCGGCGGCGGAATCCGCACCGCGCCGGCGCGCGCCGTCAAATCCCATAGCAAGCCCTGCGGCATGGTGGCCAGCACCGGCGCGGTCGGCACGCCGGCGGCGTCAAGCAGATCGGCGATCCAGTGATTACAGACGCGCAGCAGGTTGAAAGTGCCGACGGCGCGGTAGAACAGGCTTGGGCCGTAGAGCCCGCGGCCCAACTCTTCAATCGTGCCGTCGCGACCGCTGCGCGCAAAGGACGCGTCGAGCACCGCCGCGAGCCGCGCGACGCCATCCTCGCCGAGCGCAAGCTCGACCATGCTGGCATCCGGGTAGGCCCTGCGCGGATGCTCCGCGAGACCGACCACGTGCAGCACCGATGGATTGCCCGGCCGGAACAAGGCACGCAGCGCAAGCGCGGTCGTGAGCTCGGCCGTGGTCGGCACCCGCGTGTAAAATCCTTCGTCGCCCCAGCCGAACTCGAGCCGCTCATAGGTTTCGAAGCGCGCCGTAACCGCCGCCAATGCCGGCAATGCGTGCCGGCGGGCGGCCTCGGCCAGCGCTTCGCGCGGCAGGACAATGCCGGAATGATAGAGATTGGCGGCCACCAACACCTCGACGCGGGGGCTGCCGGGCCGCGGCGGATAGAGGCTAGCGTCGCCGAAGCGCGCAGTCGCGATCGTTGCGACGATCAGCGCGGCCGCGAGAAGACCGATCGGCCATGCAACCCACCGCAGGATGCGCCGCACAGTTCTCTCCCCGCGCGAAGCGCGATTGGCTGATCCGTCAGGTCGCTTCCATCCGGAAACCCGGGTCGAAGCCAAAGGCGCGGCGCGCTTTCTCGGTGCGCAAGGTGCGGTCGTCCTCGGCAACATTGTAGATGCCCGGCTCGCCGCGCGAGACCGCGAGCCGTGCCGCCTGCGCGGCGGCATCCACGTGCAACGGCGACGTTCCCTGCGGCGTCGGCGGTCCAGGTGCCCGGGCCATAGAACCGGCCGTAGCGCAAGACCAGCCCGTCGACACCGGGCGTGTTGAGCACCGCCTGTTCAAGCGCCATCACACCACCGACCGTCACCGCCCACGGGCCTTCAGCGGTATCGAGCGGATCGGATTCCGCGCGCGGTCCCTCGCCCGCAGCGTAGACCCACGCGATGCTTTGGGCGATCACGCGCTTGACCCCCGCTGCATTGCGCCGCGTCCATCAGGTTGCGGGTGCCATCGCGGCGCAGCCGCGCATTGCTTTCGAGCACGGCGTCCATCTTTGCCGGGTCCAGCACCTCAGGCAAATCGGTGAGTTGATGGATGATGACATTGGGTTTGGCGGCGCGCACCGCCTGCTCCAACGCGGCCTTGTCGAAGACGTCGACGACGACCGGCACCGCACCAAGCGCGCGCAGCGCGTCTGCCTTGGCCGGCGAACGGGTGGTGGCAACAACCTGATGGCCGTCCTGCCGCAAGAGCGGCAACAGCCGTTGCCCGATGACACCGCTCGCCCCGGCGACGAGGACAATCATGCCGCCCCCTTGAGCCGCTGCAGCGCCTCCAGAATCTTGGCACGACGGCCTTCCGCCTCACCGCGCTTCTCGCGCTCGCCTTCGACGATTTCCTCGGCCGCGTTTTGGATGAATTTCGGGTTGTTGAGCTTGGAGTCGACGCGCGCGATGTCGGCGTCGACGCGCGCAATCTCCTTCTGCAGCCGCGCTTCCTCGGCGGCGAAATCGATCACGCCCTTGAGCGGCAAGGCCACGACCTCGCCGCGCACGACGAGCTGGATCGAGCCCGGCGGCACCGTCTTCGCGACCGACAGGCTGGAGAGCCGCGCCAGCCGCCGGATCATGTCGGCCCAGCGTCCGGCGCGCGCATCGGTTTCCGGCGACACGCCGGCGAGCACGACCGGCAGCTCGGTCGCGACCGTCAGGTTCATTTCGGCGCGCACCGAGCGGATCGCAGTGACGATATCGATCACCCAGCCGATCTCATTTTCGGCGGCATGATCAGAGAGCCGCGGATAGTTCGGCCAGGCCGTGAGCGCGAGCAAGCCCTCGCGCGGCGGTCCCTGCTCCGCGGTGACGCGCCAGAGCTCCTCGGTGACGAACGGCATGAATGGATGCAGCAACTTGTAGATTTCGTCGCGCACCCACGCGACCATCGCCCGCGTTTCCGTTTTTGCCGGCCCGTCGACGCCGACGAGCACCGGTTTGACGAGCTCGAGATACCAGTCGCAATAGATGTTCCAGACGAAGCGGTACAGCGCCCCCGCCGCGTCATTGAACTTGTAGGCCTCGATCGCCTCGGTGACCTCGCGCGACGCCTTCTGGGTCTCGTGCGCGATCCAGCGGTTGAGCGTCTCGTTGTTCGTCGCGGGATCGAAACCGGCGACGGTCACGCACTCGTTCATCTCGGCGAAGCGGGAGGCGTTCCACAGCTTGGTCGTGAAGTTGCGGTAGCCCTCGACGCGCTGGGTCGACAGTTTAATGTCGCGGCCTTGCGCCGCCATCGCCGCCAGCGTGAAACGCAGCGCGTCGGCGCCGTATTCATCGATCAGTTCGAGCGGGTCGATGACGTTGCCCTTCGACTTCGACATCTTGGCGCCGCGCTCGTCACGCACCAGCGCATGGATGTAGACGGTGTGGAACGGGATGTCCTTCATGAAGTGAAGGCCCATCATCATCATCCTCGCGACCCAGAAGAAGATGATGTCAAAACCGGTTACCAGGACACTGGTCGGATAGAAGCGCTTGAGCTCGGGCGTCTCGTAGGGCCATCCCAGCGTAGAGAACGGCCACAACGCCGATGAGAACCAGGTATCGAGCACGTCCTCATCGCGCCAGACCGGAATCTTCTCCGGCTTCGAACCGGTGCCGAAGCCGACCTTGCCGAGGCTTTCGTCCATGCTGCCGACCAGTTCGACTTCCTTCTTGTAGTAATTCCTGGCGCGCTGCAGCGCTTCAGCCTCGGTCTCGGCGACGAACAACTCGGTCTTCGCGATCGACAGTTGACCGTTGTCGTCGCGCGCCCAGCCGTACCACGCCGGAATCTGATGGCCCCACCAGAGCTGGCGCGAGATGCACCAAGGCTGGATGTTGTCCATCCAATTGAAATAGGTCGCTTCCCATTGCTGCGGCACGAACGTGGTGCGGCCCTCGCGTACCGCCTGCGCCGCCGGCTGCGCCAGCGTCTTGGCGTCGACGTACCACTGGTCGGTCAGGTACGGCTCGATGATCACGCCGGAGCGGTCGCCGTGCGGCACCATGTTCACGTGCGGTTCGATCTTGGCGACCAGGCCTTTGTCCTGCATGCGCTCGACGATCAGACGGCGCGCCACGAACCGATCGAGGCCGTGCATCTGCAACGTCTCGACCAGTTCCGGGTCCATCGGGTCGAGGCCGTCGAGGAAGGCGTCGTTGTTCTCGAGATTGAGATTGGCCTCGCGGTCGAGCACGTTGATCAGCGGCAGGTCGTGGCGGCGGCCGACTTCGAAATCGTTGAAGTCGTGCGCCGGCGTGATCTTGACCGCGCCGGTGCCTTTCTCCGGATCGGAATACTCGTCCGCAACGATCGGAATCTTGCGACCGACCAGCGGCAGGATCACTTGTTGCCCGACGAGATGACGATAGCGCTTGTCGTCCGGATGCACCGCGACCGCGGTATCGCCGAGCATGGTCTCCGGCCGCGTGGTCGCAACGGTGATGACCGCGTCACGCATCCCCCAGACCGGATAGTGGAAGTGCCAGAGATGTCCCTTGCTCTCGACCTGCTGCACTTCGAGATCGGAAATGGCGGTGAGCAGCTTCGGGTCCCAGTTGACCAGCCGCTTGTCTTTGTAGATCAGCCCCTCGCGATAGAGCGCGACGAAGACGCGGATCACCGCCTTCGATAGCCCTTCGTCCATGGTGAAGCGCTCGCGCGACCAGTCGCACGACGCGCCGATCCGCTTGAGCTGGTTGATGATGGTGCCGCCCGACTCCGCTTTCCAGGCCCAGACCTTTTCGAGGAACTTCTCGCGCCCGAGCGCGCGGCGGCCGGGCTCCTGCCGCTCCATGAGTTGGCGCTCCACCACCATCTGGGTGGCGATGCCGGCGTGGTCGGTACCGGGCTGCCAGAGCACGTCCTTGCCGCGCATCCGCTCGAACCGGCAGAGCACATCCTGGAGCGTATTGTTCAGCGCATGCCCCATATGCAGGGAGCCGGTGACGTTAGGCGGCGGAATCACAATGCAATAGGGCTCGGCCGAGCGCCGCTCGGGCCGGCCGGCGCGGAATGCGCCCGCGCGCTCCCACAGCGCATCGATGCGCTTTTCGACCTCGGCGGGCTGGTAGGTCTTGTCGATCATTGTCGTTTCGGTTTCGCCTGTTCGCGCGGTAAAAAGCGCGCCACCCTCTGACCTGTCAACCGGCCACACTCGAGCATTTCGTGCCCCTCCCCGCGCCCGACGCCCAGCCGAACCCGACCCGATCGATCGTGCTGCTCGCCGTGGCCGGTTTCGCCAGCCAGGCCCAGGTTCGGGTCACGGATTCGCTCCTTCCGCAGATCGCGGGCGATTTTGGCACCACCGTGGGTGCCGCGGCCATGGTGGTGACCGCTTATGCGGTCGCCCACGGCTCGGTTCAGCTCTTCATCGGCCCGATCGGCGACCGTTTCGGCAAATATCTCACCGTTATGACCATGTGCCTCGCCTCGTCGATCCTGGTCATGGCCTGCGGGCTCGCCAATTCGCTGACCGAGCTGGCCATCGCCCGGCTCCTCGCGGGGGCCTGCGCCGGCTGGGTCATTCCGCTATCGATGGCCTATGTCGGCGACGTGACGCCCTACGACCGACGCCAACCGGTGCTCGGCCGCTACCTGACCGGACAGATCACCGGACAGCTCTTCGGCCAGGCCGCGGGCGGCGTGCTCGGCGACATGTTCGGCTGGCGTAGTGTCTTCTTCATCCTCGGGGCGATGTTCGCGCTGGCAACCGCGGGGCTGATCTACGAACTCATCACCAATCCGCGCACGCGCCCAGCCGGGCGGGCGGAGGAGCGCTCGCGCGGCTTCGTCGCCGACTACACGACCGTGTTGTCGAGCCGATGGGCGCGGATCGTGATCTTCGCGGTGTTCCTCGAAGCCGTCTTCGGTTGGGGGGCGTTCGCCTATATCGGCGCCGATCTGAACCAGCGCTTCGGCCTGAGCCTCACCGCGGTCGGCCTGATCGTCGGCTGTTTCGCGCTCGGCGGGCTGGTCTACACCGCGACCGTGCAGCAGCTCGTGAACCGGTTCGGGCAGAGCGGGCTCGCGGTCGGCGGCGCGCTGATGTGCGGCGTCAGCTACATGGTGCTGGCGAGCGGGCTTGCTTGGTGGCTCGCGCCGATCGCGGTCGGCTTTTATGGCCTTGGCTTCTACGCGCTGCACAACACGTTGCAGACCTGCGGCACACAGATGACGCCGGAAGCCCGCGCGACCGGCTTCGCGCTGTTCTCCTCCGCGATCTATCTCGGCCAGATGACAGGCGTCGGTCTCGCCGCGATCGTTTTCGACCGCGCCGGCGCGGTGCCGCTGCTGGTGGTCGCAGGACTTGCGCTACCGGCAATGGCGGTGTGGTTCGCGCGCGAACTCAGGAAACGCGGAGCATGATCCCGAAAAGTGGGCACCGGTTTTCGGACAAGATCATGCTCAAATGTAAAGCTAGGTCCGTCCGCGCGACACGCGCTCGATCTCGGCGCGCACCAGCCGCTCGACCAGCCCCGGCAGGTTGTCGTCGAGCCAGTTCTTGAGCAGCGGACGCAGCATTTCGCGCACCAGATCCTCGAGCGTGCGGGCGTTCTGCACCAGCACGGTGTGAGCGAGCGTGTTGAAAGCCGAATCGACCGCAGCGGTCGTCGACGCCGAGATCAGTCCTTCGCCGTTCAATCTTGGTTCGCGTGCAGCAAAAGCCACCGGCTCGGGCTCAAACGGCCGATCCTCGAACACCACATCCGACTGCCCGTCGATGGTGCGAAAACTGGCAGGCTCCGGCTCCGCCATCAATTCGGTCAGGTCCAGAATATCCGGCGCCGGCGGCTCCTCGGCGGGCGCCGTCGCGTTCAGGTTGGAGAGCATCGCATCGATGTCGGCCTGCCGCATTGCCGGCTCGGCCGCCGGCTTCGGTGGCGCGACGGGAGGAGCAGCGCGCGGCGGTGGCGGCGGAACAGGCTCCGGGCGTTGCGCCACCGGCGGCGGAGCCGATGGTGGCGGCGGCACCGGCTCGGCACCCTTCGGCGCCGGCTTGCTGGTGTCGTCGTCGGCGATGATTCTTCGGATGGAGGCGAGAATCTCCTCCATCGTTGGTTCTTGTGCCTTGGCAGGCTGGTTCATTTGCCGCGTCCCCGCTCAGGTCCCCACGCCCTGAGTTGCACCTTACAATTCGGCGCAAATCAGCGTCGAAGCGTAGCGCGCTTTTAGGCTGAATGCATTAGAGCGACTTCGGAGCACACATCGGTTTCGCCTCTGCCGATCGCGCGCCAACGTCGAAGTCGAATCAATATGTCATGTGAAAGGTCGAACGCAAGTTCGTCGCCTGCTTAGCAACACTTATCGTCCGTCGGGCGTGCGAACGCCGCCCCACTTGTCGCGCACCTGTTGATAATGCGTCATCGCGTCGTAAGTCGGGATGCCCAGTCCAAGGATTTGCGGCGAGAGACTGCCGACCGCCGCCAGCACCGTGTACGAAGCGACCACGCGGTCGCGTTGCGCGGTGACCAGCGCGACGCGGGCGTTCACAAGGTCCTGCTGCGCATTGAGCACGTCGAGTGTGGTGCGCTGACCGACGCGGGCTTCCTCGCGCACGCCGTTGAGCGCGATCTCGGCGGCGGCCACCTGCGCCTGCGTCGCCTCGATCTGCGCCTTGGCGGCTTCCAACTGGCCCCACGCCTGGGTGACGGTGGACTGCACCTGATCGCGGGCGGTGTCGAGGTCGAGCCGGCGCTGACCGAGCGTCTCTTTGGCCTGCCGGATCGTCGCGTATTCCTGGCCGCCCTGGTAGATCGGAACCGAAAGCTGGGCGGTGGCCTGCGCCGAGAAGGTCGACGCGGTGGTCAGGTTGGTGGTCGAGTTGTGTTGTTTGTTGGCGGCGCCCTGCAACGTCAGCGTCGGAAGCAGCGCGCCCTCCGCGACCTTCACCTGATACGCCGCGACGTCGACATTGTAGGTGGCGGTGGTGATTGTCGGATGCTCGGTACGCGCTCGCGCCAGCGCGCCCGCGAGGTTGCGCGGAGAAAGCCGGTCGACCGGCATCGCCGGCACCAGACGTGCCGGCGGCTCCACGCCGATCACCTGCCGGTAGTTCGCCTGCGACGTGATGTAGTTGGATTGGGCGGTCAGCAACTGTGACCGGCCCGCTGCCAGTCGAGATTCCGCTTGCGCCACGTCGGTGCGCGTCACTTCGCCGACATTGAAGCGGTCGCGCGTCTGCCGCAGGGTCGCCTCGAGCACAGTCACGTTGCTGCGCTGTAGTTCGAGGATCGCGGCGTCGCGCAGCAAATTCATGTAGGCGGTCGCCGCGCTCAGCAGCACCGTCTGCTCGGTCGAGCGCAAAGTTTCGCGTGCTGCGAATACCTGTGATTCGGCCTGCCGCGTGCGGTTGCCGGTCTGGAAACCGTTGAAGAGGGTCTGTGTGGCGGTGACGCCATACGACGCGGAGCCCACGTTGCCGCAATTCACCGGGGTGCAGCCGGTAGTCGAGCCGGTCTTGGAGAAAGTCTCGAGATGGGTCTCGCTCAGGCTTCCGGTCGCAGCCACGCGCGGGCGGTAGCCGCCGAGCGCGATGGCGACGTTCTCGTCGACGGCGCGGGTGGCGGCGCGTTGGGAGTTGAGCTGGGGATTGTTCTGGTAAGACTGGATCAGAGCCACGTTCATCGTGGTCGTGCCGGCCGCCGCCGTTCCACGGCGTTGGGGCGGCATGTCTTGCGCGAGCGCGCTCGTCAGCCAGATGACGGCGACGGCCGCAACCGCAGCGCAGGCGGTTGTGCACCGCCCGACCGCACCCGGCCGTCCTTGCCCCCTCGCCATCCAAGAACCCCACGCAACCACGCGGTCATACCCGCGCGACCGAGCTAACGCGACCACCCGGGCGCGTCAGACTCTACCGACCTGCCGTAACCATAAGCGGCCTGATGCCCTTATGAAACCCCTGAGGAATTTTGCCGCGAGCAACAGGGGAAAAAACGCGGACCTTGCGTTTTCTGCGCCACACCTCGCTGTGGGAAACTCTGGCCGTGGGATACCTGCCCCCGCCGGTATCAGAATACAAAAGCCGCCGGCTCTGCAAATCCCGGCAGGGCCGGCCCCGCGGCATCAAAGACGGGCAACGCGCTCGCCTGCCCTCCGGCGGCCAGATAGCGCACCGCCTTGCTCGCCGGGGCCCGTCCGACCACGCCGACCAGCCGGCCGCCCTCGGCGAGTTGGCGAAGCAGCCGCTCGGGCACCAGCTCGGCGGCGCCATTGATCAGGATGACGTCATAGGGCGCGCCCGCCGGCCAGCCGTCGGGCAGCGCACCCGCCACCACCTCGGTATTGGCGGCACCAACCGCAGCCAAATTCTCGCGCGCATGGCGCGCCAGCGTCGCGTCCTCTTCCAGCGCGACCACGCTGCGCGCGAGCCGTGCCAGCAGCGCAGCCGAATAGCCGGTCGCACAGCCGACGTCGAGCACGCGGTCCTGCGGGCCAATGTCGGCCGCCTGGATCAGCTTGGCCAGCACCATGGGCTTCAACAGCCGGCGTGCCGGTGTCGTGGCGGTCACCGCAACGTCGAGATCGAGATAAGCCAAGGACGCGTTGCGCTCGGGAACGAACCGCTCCCGCGGCAAATCCAGCATCGCCGCGATGATGCGCTGGTCGGTGACGTCGCTGGTGCGAACCTGGCCATCGACCATCATGCGGCGCGCGGCGGCAAAATCGACCATCGGAGGCCCCAAGGATTGCGACACCAGGATTGCGAGACGAGCATTTGCCGCAGGTATGCCCTCTCTATCGACAAGCGCGGTGGCAATGCAAGGCGGTGGCGAAGCCGACGGCCAGCACCGCCAATCGAATCAGTCCGCCAAACACCCGACCGACCGCGGCTTTAGTTGCCCGTTCAGGATTGCTCCTGTATCAAGCCGCCAAGACGGCCACGTGGCGGAGTGGTTACGCAACGGTCTGCAAAACCGTGTACCCCAGTTCAATTCTGGGCGTGGCCTCCAATCCTGCCGGCACGCCGGCACCCCTTCCCAAGCCCAAAATCTACATTTCCGGCACGTTGATCCGCCTCGGCGGGGCCGTTGAGCATGAAAGGTACGCCGATCCGCTGTGGCGGACCGTTCAGCATGAAAAATGTATGAATATCGCTATGCAGCATACAATTGCTGCTATGCGATAACTCGTGATGATTTCGTTGGTATACCAGACTATATGGAGTTCCAAGTCAGCAACGATAACAAACACGAGGACCTCCATGAGCACCATTGCCCTGTCCCAACTGGTTCACCAAGCCCCCGCCTTCCTGCAGCGGATTTCCCAGCGTATCGCTGCGTTTATCGACGGAATCGAAGAGGCGCGCCTGATGGCGCAGCGCTTCAAGTCGCTTTCGCAGATGACCGACGCCCAGCTCGCCGCCCGCGGCCTGCGCCGCGAAGACATCCCGCAGGCAGTGCTCGACTACAGCGTCCGCGCCTAACGGCCGGATCGCCAGGGTCGGCTCCGGCTCGCAAGGCCCAGCTGACCAGCGACTTCCAGGCGACACCTGATCCAACAAAATGCCGGCTGCGGTCCCCGCTGCCGGCATTGTCACATCTGAAAGGACTTCCGTGCCTTATTGATCGCGGGCGGGCTAATTCGCGCTAGGCAACGGGAAACCCGTTTGTTAATAGGCGGCACCTTCCTCTGAAGCGATGTTCCCCGGTAGCTCAGTGGTAGAGCAACCGGCTGTTAACCGGTTGGTCGCTGGTTCGAATCCGGCCCGGGGAGCCAAGCTTTTTCAATTAGTTAGAGTGCATTTAGCTTCCAGCGAAAATCCCAAAATCCCTTCGCTGGCATCATGGCTGGCATCATTGCGCAGATTTCGGGGACCATCGCCACATGGCAACCGACGATCAACCGAAGCGCCCATCAAAAACCGATCCGTCCGCGTGGCCTGCAGGAGTTCGCCGAATTTCGGTCGACGAACTGGACGCCCTTGGCGTTGATGCCAATGGCAATCTCTTTTGGCATGGGCAACGCCTCGTCCACCAGCCGCCATCCCGCGAGTCCACGATCAAAGACTATTCGGTCGGCATCCGCGGCTCGCTCGATAGCCTGCTCGAAAGTCTGCGGCGCGAAGTCCAATCCATTGAACGGCAAGAATTTCCGCGCGGCAGAACTGGCGCCGGAATCAAAACAATCTTGAACGCTGCAAAATCTTATTTCGAACGAGGCGGGGTCACTACCTTTGCCTCATTGAGGCGCGCCGTCGAGCTGAACACGCTCAATCGGGACGAATTGCGACAAGCCACACTTCAGGAACTCACACATTATCTCAACGAAGTAAAAGCCATCATCAACCCTGAAAAGCTCAATCAAAACGCCAATGCCACTGGTGCAATTAAGAAGGCACTGGACAATCTTGACGCCAGTTTAAAGCTAATGGCAGGCCAGATGGATACCGGCCTACAGCAGGTAGGGAATTTGCAGCTTGATCGATTGGAGGCGATTGCCGCCGAAGCCGCAGCCGCCGCCACATCGATGATTGCTAACGCAAACAGCTTCGGCACAGTTTCGGGCGCCGATCGACGTTCGACCATCGCAGCCGGAGTGGGATCTGCTGCCGGCTCAGGATCCGCCTCTGCTCGCGGTTCAACCCGCCCCGATGATGTCGTCCGCAAGCTCGCACAAGACCCAATCGGCATTCGAGATGCCGCCCGAACGCTCTCCAAAGACTTCGCTGACGAGATTGAAAGGCTGAAACGCACCCGGCCCAATGAGCCGGACCAATTGCAGCAGCACGAGGATCTCGTCGAGACCTACGACAAAATGAGTGCCGGCCTGGCCGACATCGCGACCGCTCTCGATGAGGCGGTTAGCAAAGGAACTGCCTCGGCGCCCGAGCCTGTCTGCTTAGGGATTGCCGGAAAGATCGTCGCACAATTGCAAACAGGTGTGTTCGCGTTTCTAAAGAAGCATCGGAGCACACTTTGGAGCACGCCTATTAATCTCTGTTTGTTTGGGACCGGAGTCGCCTTTCTGCATTCCATTGGAGCAGACAGCATCCCTGCCATCGGCGGACTGACCGCGGTGATGTTAAAGTACGGTGTGTCGGGAACTCCTACCAAAAAAACGCCGCCGCCCAGGAAAGGCGGGACGCGCGGCAAGAAATAACCTCGCCCGGCGGCAGTACATCCGTGCGCGCCGGGCGGCCTTCATTGCCAATGTAGAGCCCAACACAATTTTGCCGGTCTCAAGATTCAGGCTTTCGAATCAGCCCTCGCGATTCGGAGCCTACATGGACACCGATCCCGGCGAAGCAGTCGCACTTACGATAATGATCGCAATTGCTGTTCTATGCCTCTTCGGTCCATTCGTCTTTGGTTACGCCGGGTGATTGCGAGTGTCCGCCAAATGTCGATCGCGTCGCCATTGTCCCCATCCGGCCTAGGCACGTCAGCTCCTGTTTGTCGCATAGCTCGCGCTCAAAAATTTGCGGGGGATTAGACGGCGTGCCTACTGGGCTACGGTTGAAATCCAGTCGACCGCTGTAATTTCTATGCGCGCCCGCGGACACCCCCGCGGGACACACACACCTCCACGGCCTCGGACGCGGGGCCGCTCTTTTTGGAAATAACCGGTTACACCGTCTGAATAGATCGGTTGCTCGGTGTGGGACGTGTTTTGTCAGGTGCCCCCACCATGGATGATTTTACACTACTCTCCTTCTATGGCGGGCTCTTCCTAGGGGCGGTAACCGCGGCGATTGCCGTGTGGATCGTCATTCGAAAGTGATTTCCAGTCACAGAAAAGCAAACCGCCCGGGTCAAAGCCGTCTTGCTGGCAAATCCCGGGAGCCATTGCCTGCGATTAAGGTGCGAGCCAAACTCTTAGCGCATGAATGACCCAGTCTTTGACGACATTGGACCAAAAAAAACGCCGCCAGGTCCGGGCGGGCTGATCCCGCCGTGGCAGGACATGACGACGCTGTGCAAGCACATTTCCTGTGCTCCGGGCACGGTGGAAAGTTGGGTCGCTGAAGGAATTTTGCCGCCGCCGCGCAAGCGCGGTCGTGAATTGATGTGGAAGTGGTCCGAAGTCGACGACTACCTGACCCATGGCGGGCCCGAAGCCGCCGACATCGACAGAATTCGCGAGGCAACGCGGCGCATTGTCGAAGTAACGTCAAAAGGGGACACGCTGGCAGTCGACAACGACGGCGCTACAACGCGGACACCGCATGAACCGCCGAACGATCGTGAAGCTTCCGTCGACGGAGCCGCAAAATCCCGCACGCTGTTCGTCACCGACGCGGAGCTGATCCAACGCCTGGGCGTGCCGGAACAGCTGGGGCGGGCCCTGCTCGAGGATTTCGACGCCAAGCAGCCGACCTTCCCAAAGAAGCAGGAACTTTGGGGGGATCGACGATACTGGCCGGCTGTCAAAGCGTGGTTGGACAGGACTTGCGGGCTTGAACCGCTCGTGCGTCCGCCGCGCAAAAAAAGGCGGTCGAAGGTGCGCTGAGGCCCACGCCCTTGATTTAGCGGCTACCGGCCCGCCAATCGTTCAATACGGCGTTCGGCTTCGCCTGATCCGAGTGCGGCGGCTTTTTGGTACCAGGAGCGTGCTTGCTCGAGGTCGGGGGCAAAGCCGATGACGCCGAGTTCGCGTAGCGCGATCGGATCGTACGTCGTGGCGAGCAAGAACGCGGCTTCCGCATTGCCGGCTTCCGCCGCACGCCGCAGCACCAGCCGTGCCGCCGATATGTCGCCCACTTTCAGCATGCCTTGCGCGCGCTGGAGGAGCCCCGCGACTTCGGCGGGTGGAAGCTTCGACTGCATGGCCGGCGCCTGCAACACAGGCGCTGTCACGGCGGGCGCCTGCAACACCGGCGGCTTCACGATGGGCGCCTGCACCTCAGGCAGTCGATCCGGAAAGGCTGGGACATCGGCGCGGCCGGCGAACGTCATCTCGGTCCATTCCAGCCGCATGACCTGGCTGGCGAGCTTGCGGTCGTTTGCCGCGTAAAGATCGACGACGGCATCCATCCTGCCCACGTAATCCTTGGGCGCGTAAGCGAACAGAATGCCGAGATCGAACGCCGAAACGCGCCAACGATCTGGCCCCGCAGGCTTGCCCGCCGAAAGTCGGGTTGACGCCGCCAATCCGGTTATCACGAGGAATTCGCTGCCCGAGGCGCCTTCGAGCGAGATCCCCAGCCGGATCGGTTCGTTGACGTAGGCCCGTTCGTTTTCGACGATCAGGCGCGGAGCCGTCGCCAATTGTACGGGTTGGTTGACGTGGGCCGGCGCCACGGCGGCTTTGTCCCTTGCTGGCTCGTCCAAGGGCGGGACCACAGCGGCCCAATCGCTCGACGCAAAGATCGACAATCCATAGCCGGCAATACCGGCAACGATGAACAGGAGTGCCAAAAGACCGAGCCAGCGCAAGGTTCTTGACCGCATCGGCAACGCTGGCACGACCTCGGGTTCGAGTAACGACCGGCCAATTGCCTCCTTCAAGGAGACGTCGCCCCTGTCTTGCGGGCGCGGCCTCAGTTGCGGCGGGTCTATGTTCGGTCCATCAACTCCCTTTGGCATGCGGCGTGGTGGGAAGCGCGCGGGCTGACCAAGCGCCAGCGGATCTGGTGCGGCCGCCGTTGTCGGCCTCGGAGAAACAGGCTGATCCTCCACCGGCCGCGCACGGTTGCGCACCCAAGGTGGCACCTGAAGCGTGGCCTCATCGCCTTGGAGATCACGATCGACTGGAGTTCTTGCCATCGCCTGCTCCGGCGGAGGGGGGTTACGCAACAGCTGAGCGACGCAACCGATGTGTTCCGCGAGCGCTCGATACCGCGACAGTTGCCCCCAGCATCTGTTGCGTGCTCCCCCATCCTACTCCGCCATATACCGTCGGGCCAAGGCGTGGCCTCGCGTCTGAGCGTACTTAATTCCGTACGAGGTAAACTGCGCAGCGCCAGTCGTCGATTTGAAATCGCGTGGCGGCGGACATCGGCGAACGCAAAAGCGCAGTACCTGGAAGCACTTGCGGCCCCGCATTGGGGATGCGGGCCGCTTGCATTGTCTTCGATGACTCAAGATCGCCGGTGGGAACGGCCAGGGCTCCTCTCATTACCGACGACTGGCTCTCATGTTATGAGAGTGTTCTCATATCATTGAGAGTGCTCTCAATTAGCAGCCGGCCCCCTCGCCGGCTGAGTTTCCCTCTACGCCGCCACGCCCCTCGCCTTCAGCCGCGCCTTCTTCTCGGGCGAAATCAGCGTGTCGAGCTTGAACAGCTTGCGCGCGCTTTCGCCGAGGATGTTCCGCTTCGCCTGCTGGCAGAGGAACGGCAGGTCGTAGATCGTCGACGGCAGGTCCATGTCCCAGTGCGGATAGTCCGAGGCATAGAGCAGCTGCGTCTCGGCGCTGATCATCTTGAACGTCTCTTCCAGCATCGAGTGATTGTTGATCATCTCCATCGGCTGCGAGGTGTAATACATCTCGCGCATGTAGTCGCTCGGCAGGCGCTTGAGCGTCGGCGCCTCCGACGAGCGCATCATGTATTCGTTGTCGAGGCGCTGCATCACGAACGGCACCCAGGCGAGCCCGCTCTCGATCCAGATCGACTTCAGCCCGGGGAAGCGTTCCGGAATGCCGTTCACCACCCAGTTGGTCATGTGCAGGATGTTGAACCACGAGAAGCCCAGCGCATGGATCGCGATGAACTTGTTCGAGATGTGCATGCTCTGATCGCCCCAGTTCGTCGCCGAATGGAAGCCGATCGGCAGGCCGCGCTCTTCCAGGGCGCGGTAGAGCTTCATGTAGACGTTGTCGTAGAGCGGCTTGTAGCGGGCGGTGGTGACCAGGAAGCCGATCACGCCTTTGCGGCCTGAGAACTCCTCGACCATCTTCAGCGCCGCGACCGGATCGTTCATCGGCAGATAGAGCATGGACACCATGCGCGGCTCTTCCGCCAGAATCCGCTCGGTCAGCCAGCGGTTATAGGCGCGCGCGTACTGCACCTCGACCTCGACCACGGGATTGAGGCCGAGCCCCAGCATCGGCGTCGGAAAGATGCAGGCGACATCGACGCCGATCGAGTCCATCCATTTGCGGGTCAGCCCGATGTCGCGATGCGGCGCTCCCGGCAGCCCTGCTCGGTGGCGCGATGCTGGTAGCGCGTGATGCGGCCGGCCATCTCCTGATAGCCGCCGGTGGAGCGCGGATGCAGCGTCTGCCCCTTCGAGAATTTGAAGTTGTCGCGCATCACCGGATCGTCGATGTAGTCGAAGATCTCCTTGTAGGAGCCGGTCTCGTAGTGATGCGAGTCGACGTCGATGATCATGAAATCTTCGTACTTGCGATCCTCGGCCTGCTGCTGCGCGTGCGCCAGCAGGCGGCGGGTGTCGAATTGTTCCTGCATTGGGATCGCGGACGATCGGCGTCATCAGGTTCATGGGCTTTTCCCCAGCATTGGAGCGCCGCACGCGGCGGCTGTTGTGAATCTCTAGGATTGCGGCGCGTCGACCCGCTGATGCGGGGCGATGCAATTGCCGGTCATCGCCTGCCACATGGCGAGCTCGAACATCTGCACGTTCAGCGCATGCAGAAGATCGGTGACGGTGACCATCGTTTCCGTGACGGTGAGGCCGCCACCGCCCGGCGGCAGGGGCTTGCGCATGCCGTTTTCCGCCTTGGCGGCGTAGAGCCGCACCGCATTGGCGATCAGGGCACGCAGCTCAGCGTCCGGAATGCGGTCGGGATCGATGACGGCCGCGCCGAGCACCTCGGTCGGCGCGCGCCAGCGCTTCGGCCGGGCGATCGAGAACCTCAGATGACGACATAGACGCCTCCTTCGCGCTGAACCACCTCGTGGCGTTTCAGCCGCAGCTTCGGATCGGGCGCGCATTCGCCGGTCTTGAGCTTGTATTCCCAGCCGTGCCAGGGGCAGATGATGTGCGGCTCATCGTCGTCGTAAGTCTGCGCCACGAACGTCTTGTCCGGAGCGTAGATGTCGACGACCTTGCCCCGGATGATGCCCTCGCAGGCCGGGCCGCCCTGATGCAGGCAATGGTTCCGGTAGGCGTAGAAGGCGCCGTCATGGCGATAGACGCCGACCTCGATCCGGTCCTGGCGGACGATGCGGACGTCGCCGTCCTTCATCTCGATGTCCTTACAGACGAAAACCTGCTGCGCCATCCTTCCCCGGCTCCCTGTTGTGTTGTGTGGAATAGCCACCTGCAAGTCATTCTAATCCATTTTTCCGGGAAAACTAAAGTAATGCCGGCCTATCTGACGCACCCGGTTGACGCCGGACGGCCCCCCGGATTCCGCATAGGGCCCTACTCTGCCGCCTGCAGCCTGTCTTCGACATGGGGCGGCCGCTCACCTTGCAGCCATGCCTGCAGGCGGTCGAGATAGAGATAAACGACCGGCGTCGTGAACAGCGTGAGCAGTTGGCTCACGATCAAGCCACCGACCATGGCGTAGCCGAGCGGCTGGCGCAGTTCCGAGCCCGAACCGGCGCCGAGCATCAGCGGCAGCCCACCCAGGAGCGTCGCCATGGTCGTCATCATGATCGGCCGAAAGCGCAGCAGGCAGGCCTCGCGGATCGCTACCTCCGCCGAGTGTCCCTCGTGCTCGCGTTGAATGGCAAAGTCGACGAGCATGATGCCGTTCTTCTTGACGATGCCGATCAACAGAATGATCCCGATGATCCCGATCACCGACAGGTCGAAGCGGCCGATCCACAGCGCCAGCAACGCACCGACGCCGGCCGATGGCAGCGTGGAGAGGATCGTCAGCGGGTGGATGTAGCTTTCGTAGAGTATCCCGAGGATCACGTAGACCACCACCAACGCGGCCAGGATCAGCAAGGGCTCGCTCTGCAATGAGGTCTGGAACGCCTGGGCGTTGCCCTGGAAGCTGGTGAGCAGCGACTGCGGCTTGCCGATCTCGCGCTCCGCCTGCTGGATCGCCGCCACCGCCTGCCCCAGCGCGACGTCCGGCTGCAGATTGAACGTCAGCGTGACCGCCGGAAACTGGCCCTGATGCGAGACCGACAAGGGGCCGACGCGGTTGGTGTCGATGCTCACCAGTGTCGATAGCGGGACCGATTGTCCCGACGGCGACTTCACGTAAAGCCCGTCGAGCGCCGATGGCTTTTCCTGCTGCTCAGGCAGTGCTTCCAAGACGATGAAATAGGAATTGGTCTGTGTGAAA
Source organism: uncultured Alphaproteobacteria bacterium (assembly GCA_963850705.1). GTDB lineage: Bacteria > Pseudomonadota > Alphaproteobacteria > Rhizobiales > Xanthobacteraceae > VAZQ01. The sequence continues at coordinate 103,353 of CAWKMR010000015.1, forward strand.
TACTGCCCAACCTGGCGCTGCCCGAAGGCATCGTTGAGCGTGTCGTCAATGACCTGGGGCTGAATACCGAAGCGCGCCGCTGCGTCGCGGTTGATCGTGGCCAACAGTTGCGGCGCATCGCCCTGCTGATCGCTTGCCACGTCCGCCAGTCCCGGCAAGGTCTTGAGCTTGGCCAGCACCCGGGGCGCCCAGGTGTTGAGCTCGCCGAGATCGGCGTCCTGCAAGGTGTACTGGAACTGGCCGCGAGAAATGCGCCCGCCGACCGTGATGTCCTGCGCGGGCTGCAGATAGACATTGACGCCTTCGAGCCGCGCAAGCTGCGGCCGCAGCCGGTTGATCACGTCGCTCGCGGTCGACTTGCGCTCGTCGCGCGGCTTGAGCCCGATGAAGAACCGCCCGGTATTGAGCGTATTGCCGCTGCCGCTACCGAAGAACGACCCGAATTGTGCGATATCGGGATCCCGCCGCAGCAGCTCGCTCACGTTGCTCATCAGCCGCTTCATCTCGGCCGGAGAAACGTCCTGCCCGGCTTCGGCCAGGCCGGTCAGCAGGCCGGTGTCCTGGGTCGGGAAGAAGCCCTTTGGAATCAGCGACGAACAGCAGTCCGGTAAGCGCCATCGTGAGGAAGAACACCGCCAGCGTCAGCCGCTGATGCCGCAGCACGACGTCAAGCGCGCGCCGGTAGGTGTCGATCAGCCAGTCGAAGCCCCGTTCGATCACACGGTAGAGGCGCCCGTGATGGTCGGACTGACGCCGCAGGAACCGCGAGCACAACATCGGGGTCAGGGTCAGCGAGACCACCACCGACACCGCAATGGCCGCAGTCACTGTCAGCGCGAATTCGCGGAACAGGCGGCCGATGATTCCGCCCATGAGCAGCAATGGGATAAAGACGGCGATCAGCGAAATGCTGATCGACAGCACCGTGAAGCCGATCTCGCGCGCACCCTTGAGCGCCGCATCGAGCGGCGAGAGTCCCTCTTCGATATGCCGATAGATGTTCTCGACCACAACGATGGCGTCGTCCACCACGAATCCGACGGCGATGGTCAGCGCCATCAGCGACAGGTTGTCGAGGCTGAAGCCTAAGAAATACATCGTCCCGGTGGCGCCCAGCAGCGACAGCGGGACGGTGGCGGCGGGGATCAACGTGGCCGGCAGGTTTCGCAGGAACAAAAGGATCACCAGGACCACGAGGCCAACGGTGAGCGCGAGCGTGAACTCCACGTCGAGCACCGAGGCGCGGATGGTCTGCGTGCGGTCGATGATGGTGTCGACCTTCATGCCGGGCGGGATGACCGCCGTCATGCCGGGCATCGCGGCGTTGATGGCGTCCACCGCCTCGATGACGTTGGCGCCCGGCTGCTTGAAGACCAGCAGGATGACCGCGGGCTGGGTGTTCATGAACGCGGCGACGTTGACGTCCTGTGGACCGGAGACGGCATGCCCGACGTCGCGCACGCGGATCGGCGCCCCGTTGCGATAGGCGAGAATGACGTTGTCGTACTCCTCGGCCTGGGTGAGCTGGTCGTTGGCGGAAATCGTGAAGCTCTGGCGCGCACCGTTGATGCTGCCTTTGGCGGCATTGGTCGACGCGTTCACCAGGACGCCGCGGACGTCCTCGAGCGTGAGGCCCGTTGCCTGCAGCTTCGCGGGATCGACCTGGACCCGCACGGCGGGCTTCTGCTCGCCGCCGATGATCACCTGTGCGACGCCGGTAATCTGCGAGATCTGCTGCGCCAGCACGTTGTCGGCGTAGTCGTCGACCGTCGTCAGCGGCAGCGTATCGGAGTGCGCGGCCAGGATCAGGATCGGCAAATCCGCCGGATTCACCTTTCGATAGGTCGGCGGGCTGGTCAGTGTGGTTGGCAGTTGGCGGCCGGCAGCGGTGATCGCCGCCTGGACGTCCTGCGCAGCGGCGTCGATGTCGCGGTCGAGGTCGAATTGCAGCGTGATCGAGGTCGAGCCCAGCGTGCTCGTCGAGGTCATCTGCGTCACGCCGGCAATCTGGCCGAAGCGACGCTCGAGCGGCGCCGCGACCGTCGCAGCCATCGTGTCCGGACTGGCGCCGGCGAGCTGCGCCGACACCTGGATCGTGGGGAAGTCGACTTGTGGGAGCGGCGCCACCGGCAACAACGGGAATGCCACCATGCCGGCCAGCGCCAGGGCCGCCATCAGCAAGGAGGTGGCGATCGGGCGGCGAATGAAAGGTTCGGAAATGTTCATTCGCGGCCATCCTTCATTATTGGTCCGGCGCGGCAGTGGCCTGCTCGGTGCGCGCCTCGACACGCGTTCCGGCTTGGAGGCGATATTGGCCGTTCACCACGACCTGATCGCCGGCCGCGACGCCTTTGGTCACGATCGTGACGCTTCCGTCGTTGACAAGTGCGGAGTCGATCGACCGCTGTTCGACGGTCTGATTGGCCGAAACAACCCAAGTGTACGGACCCTGCGGCCCGCGCTGCACCGCCGCCGGCGGGACCGTGACGGCCTCGTTGCGGGTATCCACCTGAATGCGGACATTGACGAATTCGCCCGGCCACAAGCGCTCGTCATCGTTGGCGAACTGGGCCTTCAAGCCGAATGGTGCTGGTGGTCTGGTCGATTTGATTGTCGATGAGCAAGAGCTCACCTTGTGCGAGCTGATGCTGGTCGTCTTGATCGAGCGCCAATACCGACACCTTGCCGCGCAGCATGGCTTCGCGCACCTTCGCAAGATTCTTCTGCGGCAGGGTGAAGACCACCGTCGCCGGCTTGATCTGCGTGAGCACCGTCAGCGGGTTGGGATCATTGGCGTGGATGATGTTGCCGGCATCCACCTGACGAAAGCCGACAAGACCGTCGAGCGGCGCGGCAATCGTCGCGTAGGAGAACTGCGTCTCCGCGCTCTCAATCGCGGCTTGATCGGATTCGATCGCGGCCTTGAGCTGGTCGACCTTGGCTTGCTGCTGGTCGACATTCTGCTGCGTCTCAAAGCCCTTGCTGTTCAAATTCAGAAATCGCGCGAGATCCTTCTGGGCGGCGACGAGTTGAGCTTCGTCCTGCGCCTTCTTGCCCCGGGCCTGATCGAGCGCAGCCTGGAAAGGGCGTGGATCGATGACGGCCAGCGTGTCGCCCTGGTGGACCTCTTGGCCTTGCTCAAAATTGACCGACAGGAGCTTGCCGTCCACCTGGCTGTGGATCGACACCGTATTCGAAGCCTGCACCGTTCCCAAGGCGCTGAGGAAGATTGCAACGTCGCGGCGCTGCGCGGTTGCCACGGTGACCGGCACTGTCACGTGCGCGGCCGGCGGTGGCGGCTTGGCGCGGCCGACGGTTCGCCAAAGCACGACGCCGATGATCACAAGTGCGATCGTCGCCGCGATGCCCAGGTATTTGCGCCGCGATCTTTTCTCGATCATGCCGCGGTCCCATTGGAGCCCCCCACCGGAGCTCCCTTCCAGTAGATGGAGTGGGCGGCTTACGAGAAGCTGGCGCGAAGATTAAATCCCGGTAATGCGGCCGCACCCACCGGTAGCGCGTGGATGCATTGACGAAATCGTGAACCGTCCGCTTACGTCTGCAGAAGGTCGTCGAGGCGATCGAAACAGCTGGTCCAGCCACCGCGATGCCCGTCGAGCTCACCCGCCGACTGGAACGGAACCTGGCGGAAGGTCATCAGCGTCTTCTCGCCTTGCTCGGCCAATGTGATCGTCACCACCGTTTCGAGGCCACGCTCGCCCTCCTCCTCCCAGGCGAAGGTGAAGACGAGCCGCTCGGGCGGAACGACCTCGCGATAGACGCCGCCGAGCCAAAGGTCGTTGCCGGTTTCCGTGGAGCGCAGGCAGCCGCGCCACTGGCCACCGGGCCGCACGTCCACGTTCACCTCACGGGCGGGATGATCCCGGGGACCAAACCATTTCGCGATGTGATCCGGGTCGGTCCACGCCTTGAAGACAAGGTCGCGCGGCGCATTGAACACGCGCTTGATGACGAGCTCGCGCTCGACCAGCCTGCTGGTACCGACACTCGCCGCCATGTTCTCCTCCTGCGTTCCTTGTCACCGTCCTTCGACCAGCTCGGCGAGCTTTTGGAGGCTTTGGGTCCAGCCCGCCTCCATGCCAGCGAGCATCTGCGGTGCGATCGGCGCGATGCCGACGGCGCGGGACCGCACCGTGACCCTGGTCTTGCCGCCGATGTCCTCGAAGGTGACGACGTTACGCCCTTCGAGCAATGGATTGCCGCTCGCGTCCCGCGCCACCGACGTGAACACCAGCCGTTCGGGCGGGCTGATCTCCTCGAAGGTGCCGGTCATCGGATAGACCGTGCCGTCGGGCGCGCGCATGTCGATGCGGATCGCGCCGCCCTGCCGCAGGTCGAGCTCGCACACCGGATTGGTGAAGCTCTTCGGCCCCCACCATTGCGCCAGGTGCCGCGGATCGGTCCAGGCCATCCAGACCAGTTCTGGCGGCGCGTCAAAGACACGCGTCAGGGTGACGTCCCGTCGCACGGGGGCCTCGGCTGGAGCACTCATCCTGCTGTCTCCTTCACGAATACGCCGGTTGCGGATTGCTGACGAACAACGCCCGCGGCAAGTGTCCTGCATCGGGCCCGTTTCGGATTCTTCACTTCTCGGAAATCGCCTTGAGACTGGCGAGGCCGGTCTCGAAGTCGCCGCCGACCATGCGGTCCATGTTGCAGAACACCTGCAGGATCTTGGAGAAGTAAGGCGCGGGGCCGTGCATGGCCCAGGTAACGACCGTGGCGTTGCCCTGCGGCTGTAGCGTGAACTCCGCCTTGTTGTGGGCCTCGAACGGCTTGAACATGTCGAGGTTGAGTGCGAGCCGCGCGTTCGGCGACACCTCAGTGATCTCGATGCGCCCCTTGCCGACGTTCTTGTCGCCGTCCCACTCGTAGATCGCGCCGGGGCCGGTGGCCGGACCGCTGAACGTCTTTTTCATGGCGGGATCCTTGCGCTCGTAGGGCGACCAGTCCGGCCAGCGATGAAAGTCATTGAGGTGCGGAAAAATCCGCTCCGGAGGAGCAGCGATAGTGGCCGAGCGCTGAACGCGGAAGATGTCGGGCTTGGTCGCCGCGATGATCAGGACCGCCGCGATCGCGGCGACAATGACGATGCCGATGATGAGGAGGACACTGGACATGGGACACTCCGATGCGGTTGGGGCGCGGAGCAAGGCTCCCGCCGATAGCTATCCCGGAAACATCGCGAAATACGGCTGCGCTTCCCGGAGCGCACGGGCGTAGGACGCGCGCTCCATCAGACGGCCGAAATAGGCCGCCGTGTTCTTGTGCGTGCCGGCAAACGGCAGCACTTTTTCGGCATAGAACAGCGCCGGCGCGGCGGCGCAGTCAGCCATGCTGAAGGCGTCGCCGATGGCCCAGGTCTTTCCGGTCATGTCCTGTTCGATCAGGCCATAAGCGGCTCGCAGCTGGTCCTTTGCCTGCTGCACGCCGATCGAATCGTTCATGCCCGCGGGACGCAGCTTGTCGATGACGATCTTGCCGACCGGCGTGTTCACATAGAGGTCGAAGAAGCGATCGCGCATCCGGGTCTCGCGCGCGAGCCCGGCATCCCCGGGCACAAACCGCGTTCTGCCCGGATGGTGCTGGTCGAGATACTCGATGATGATGCTCAACTCCGGAATCGTTTGATCCTTCAACTCGTCGCGCAGCACCGGAAACCGTCCGATCGGCCAGATCGCCTTGAACGCCGCCGCATCGGCCGCGTCCATGAGGTTGACGACATGCGGCTCAAACGGCGTGTCGTTCTCATAGAAGGCGATCAGCACCTTCTGGCAGAACGACGACAGCGGGTGGAAGTAAAGCTTCAGCGGCATCCGTATCTCGCCTCGGTATGCACGGGCAGAATGCGGGAGCCGGCCGCGCCGTGCGGCCGGCCCTCCGGCACCTATCAGCCTGCCTTCTTCACATAGCCTTCGAGCTTGTCCAGCGTTCCGCCCCAGCCCTGACGCATGCTGTCGTGCCCGGCGTCGAAGGTCTTGCGTTCTTCATCAGTCGCGTTGTGAGGCGACCAGCGGACCGTGAACTTGGTCTTGCCGCCCGGCAGATCCTCGAATGTAAAGATCGAGAGCATCTCCAGCGGCCAGGTCGGGGCCATCGGGTGGCGCGTGGTGCCGCCGGCCTCGTCCGAGAACGAGTTGATGAAGACAATCCGGTCCCGCGGACTGATCTCGCGGTAGAGCATCTTGCCCCATATCTCAGCGCCGTCGGCCGTTTCCATCCGATAGTGGAAGGTGCCGCCGGGACGCAGCTCCATTTTCGAGACAGTCACGGTGGCGCCCTTCGGGCCCCACCACTGGTTCATGTGCTCCGGGTCGGTGAAGCACTTCCACACCAGCTCGCGCGGCGCATTGAGCACGCGCGAGATGACGAAGTCCTCGCTCTTGGTTTCGGCCAGACTCATGACGGTCCTCACTGCTCTTGTTTTCGGTTGCTCGGGTTTGCCGCCGATCAGGCGGCTTTGACCGCTTGCTGCTGCTCGACGATGACCATCCAGCCAAGACCGAACTTGTCCGCGACCACGCCGAAACACGGCGAGAAGAAGGTCTTGATGAGCGGCTGGTGCACCTGACCGCCGTCGGCCAACGCCCCGAACAAGCGCTTGGCCTCGGCTTCGTCCTTTGCATTGATCGTCAGCGAGAAGCCCTTGAACTCCGGTTGGGCGTTGGTCATGCCGTCGGATGCCATGACGGCGGTGTCGCCGATGCGGAAGCACGAATGCATGATCTTGTTCTGGTCGGTCGGCATGCATCCGGCGTTTGAATTTCCCGACTGCATGTCCGGATTTTCCGAGAAACGCATCATCATCTCGACCTTGGCGCCGAGCGTCTTCTTGTAGAACTCGATCGCTTCCTCGCAGCGGCCGTTGAAAAACAGATAGGACTGCACTTGCATGGCTTACTCCTCTGTTGAGGTTGGTGGTGGTCGAAAGATTGCCGCTCAGGCGGCGTAGGCTTTTTGCAACGTCGCGATGTCGATCTTCTTCATCTGCATGATCGCCGCGAAGACACGCTGACCTTTTTGGGACTTCTCGTCCTGGAGCATTTCCGGAACGATCGACGGAACGACCTGCCACGACAGGCCGAACTTGTCCTTCAGCCAGCCGCAGGGCCCTTCCGAGCCGCCTTCGGAGAGCTTGCTCCAGAAGTAGTCGACCTCGGCCTGCGAGTCGCAGAACACCTGGAACGAAACCGCCTCGTCGAACTTGAATTGCGGGCCGCCATTGAGCGCGAGGAACTTCTGCCCTTCGAGCTCGAATTCGACGGTCATGACCGCGCCCGCTTCCTTGCCGTGATGCTCCTTGCCTTCCTTGCCATAGCGGCCGATGCGGCCAATCTTCGAATTCTTGAAGATCGAGACATAATGTTTCGCCGCCGCCTCGCCTTCCGTGTTGAACCACAAGCAGGGCATGATCTTTTGTTTGGCAATCGGCATGACGGTCTCCGGTGAATTTGGTGCGTTGATTCAAGCCATCGCCTTGGCCAGGTAATCGGCCAGACGTGCGAGCGTCTGCTCGGCGCCCTTGTCGGCGCCATATTCCTTCACCACACGATCGCGTTCGGCCGATGACGGGAATACGGCGTGCATCGTGATGCGGGTGCGCCTGCTGCCCAGATCCTCGAACGTGACGGTAGTCCAAAACCGCACGGGCTCGACGTCCTCGCCGCCGCCATGGTGGTAGTGGATGCGTTCCGGCTTCACGATTTCGTCGAAGGTGATCCGGTTTTCATAGTCGCGGCCGTCGGGCCCGTGCATGACGAACCGCCACACGCCGCCCGGCCGCATCTCAAAGGCACTGGTGGTCGTGGTGAAGCCGCTCGGTCCCCACCACTGCGACAGATGCCTTGGATCGGTCCACGCCTCGAACACGAGATCGCGCGGCGCGTCGAATTCGCGCGTGACGATCATCGCCCGCGGGTCCTGGTCGAGATCGATACTGTTTCTTGCGGACACGTTCTGGCTCCGTTACAGGTTGCGGCCGTGGTGCCTGGGCGGTGATCAGGCCATCGTCTTGAGGTATTCTGCGAGGCGATCGAAGGATTTCGCCCGCACCTTTCTCCACGCCGATGTCGAGCATCGCTTGACGATCGGCCGCGGACCGATAGAGCGCGGTACTCGTCATCGTGGTCTTGCCGTCCCGCTCCTCGAACGTGATCGCCAGCAGCGTTTCCCGGTTCGGATCGTCGTTGAAGCGTTCGGTGCAGACAATCCGCGATGGCGGCACGATGTCGCGATAGATGCCTGACTGCGAGCACTCGGTGCCGTCGGCCAGGCGCATCACGAAGCGATAAGCGCCACCCGGCCGCAGATCGATGTCGCAGGACGTCATGGTCGCACTGGCGCAGCCATACCAGCGCATGACATGCTCGGGCTTGGTCCAGGCTTCGAACACGAGTGCACGCGGCGCATTGAACACGCGCGTGAAGACGATCTCGCGGTCGGACGGCATCTCCAGCCCGAAGGCGCTATCTCTTGTCCTTGCGTCCACGCTTTTTCTCCTTGGCTTGCAGCTGTTGCAGATACGCGTCCAAGCGATCCAAGCGCTCTTCCCAGAGGCGGCGATAGCGTTCCAGCCAGTCGTCAACGCCCCTCAGAGCGCCCGGTTCGATCCGGCACGGCCGCCACTGCGCCTCGCGGCCGCGGGTGATGAGGCCGGCGCGCTCCAATACTTTCAGGTGCTTGGAGATCGCGGGCGCGCTGATGTCGAAAGGCTTTGCGAGTTCCGACACCGACGTCTCGCCGAGCGCAAGCCGCGCCAGAATGGCCCGGCGCGTCGGATCGGCGAGCGCCGCGAAAGTGCTGCTGAGGGGGTCCACGGCCAAGTGATTTACCCTGCGGTTAATTAACTTATCGGTTAAGTACAGAGGATGGACGCCGCTGTCAAGCGGGCTCGTCGCGATGCGCGCGCCTCCCGCGCGCTTTTCATCGCCCCTGATTTTCGCCGGGCTGCCCTGCGCGCGACGGCATTCATTTCCGGAGCGCAATTCGCGACAATGGGATGACACGCTGCGTCGGGTGCGGCGTTATAGGGCTTGCCGGCGGGGGCAATCGCGCAACACGTCATGTTCCTGACGCGTTTGCGGCACAAAATCGCTCGCGCTCACTCAATCGAGAAAAAAATGCCGAAGGATAATATCCACCGACTTCAAGATACGTTCCTCGACCATCTCCTTCGCAGAAGGACGCCAGTCACGATCTTCCTCGCTAACGGTGTCCGCTTGCAGGGTGTCGTCGCGGGATTCGACGCGTTCTGCGTGCTGCTGGAGCGCGATGGCGAGCAGCAGATTGTCTACAAGCACTCGATCACGACCACGGTGCCCGCTTATCCGGTCGATCTGCGTGAAGAGGGCGACAGCCCGGCGCCACCGCCGCCGGTCGAGAAGGTCGCGAGGCCGCCCCTGATCGTCGAGCGCAAGGGGCGCCGTCCGCTACGGTCCAGCTAGCTGGCCGGCTCCAGGCGACGGCAATTGCTCGCATCCACTAGTGCCGCGTGATGCGCCCGCAGCACACTCTGAAACGAACCTCCGAGGGGCGCTGGCAACTATACGATTGCTAGTGCTGCGTTTCGATGTGAAGTTGCTGCAACTACCGCAGGAACTTCAAATCGGCGGCACTCGTGGGCAAGACAGCAATGCCTGAAGTTCGGACTCCGGCTTGGTGTGTTGATTGTCGCGCTCACCGCGTTCTTTGCCGTTTCGACCACGGCCCAGACCGCCCGCCCCAAGATTGACGTGGTCCTGCAACTGGCAAACTCCTTGTCGGAGGATGAGCCGTATGGGGTCAACCCGACCGCGCTGGCATTTTCGCCGGATCAGCGGCGCGTGGCTTCGGGCGATACAAATGGTGTCGTGAAGCTGTGGAAGGTCGACGACGGCAGGCTCATTCGCACGATCGGCCATCCGCAGCAGGTGACGGCCGTGGCGTTCACACCGGACGGACGGCGCCTGGTCACGGCTGCCGGCAACATCCGGACCTGGGACGCCGAGACCGGCCGCCTTATTCATACTTTCGAGGAATTCTTCCGGACCAGCGCCGTTCTTGCAATCTCTGGCGATGGATTGCGGGTTGTCGCTGGAAGCGATGATGCGATCGCCCGCGAATGGGACATCGCCTCCGGCCGCAAAGTCAGGGACTACGTGAACGACCTGGGCGGCGGCCCGATCAGTGCTGCCGCGTTTTCGCACGATCGCCGGCTGGTCGCGACCGCCCATGATGGCGGCCTCGTCCGCGTCTGGAACACCGAGAACGCCGAACTCGTCCGCACCGTGAAGGGCGATGAGCAACCGATCGGGCCCCTCACCTTCTCGCCCGACAGCGGGCGGCTGCTGTCCTACACCATCGCCGGAACGGTAAGCGTGTGGGAGGTGGCGTCCGGCCGGCTCATCCGATCCCAGAAGCACGGTGGTGACACGTCCGTGCTCGCGCTCTGGACCGATTGGAAGCGGGCGCGCGTCTGCTGCGGTGACGCCCTATTCACGTTCGACGTCATGGCGCCCCGGTCGACGCGCACGGCACTTCCTTCCATCACTAATCCAACGGCCGCGGTGTTCTCGGCGGACGGCTCGCTGCTCGTGATCGGGGCGCGTGACGGAACGCTGCGGCTGCTTCAGGCGGAGAGCGGAAAGCCCATACGGACCTTCAATCCTCCGGCTGCCACCACCATTGCCTCGATCGCGCTGTCGCCCGACGGCACGCAGGTGTTGGCGGGAGAGAACGGCCCGCGGATGCAGCTATGGGACCTCTCGGCTGCGCGCCTGGTTCGCACCATGGAGACACAGATCGAGCGAAACCATTCGCTCGGGATGTCGCATGACGGGCGGCGCGTTCTTGTCGGCGACGGCATCAAGTTCGAACTACGCGAGGTAGCGACCGGCGGTCTCATCCATACGTTCGACCGCGACGACCAGCATCCGAGCCCGGTTCTCCTGTCGCCCGACGGCAAGTTGATCCTCGCTCCCAGCCCTGACGACGGATCGCTCGGGCTGTGGGATGTCGAGGATGGACGCCTGGTGCGAAAGCTCGCGGGCGATCTTAGAGGCGCCGGCTGGGCGGCGTTCTCGGGCGACGGCCGCCTGTTGGCGACCGACGGCGAGCCGCGCTCCGTTCGCATCTGGGAGGTCGCGACGGGCCGCCTCGTCCGCACCTTGAAGGGCCTCGAAGAGGCCGCGCGTCCGGTGGGATTTTCGCCCGACGGCCGGCGGATCCTGGTGGCGAGCGGCGACACCCCCGGCACCAGGATGTGGGACGTCGAGAGCGGCAAGCGCGTCGGCGCCGGCGTTTATCCGGAAGCAGGTTCCTACACGTTCTCGCCGGACGGCCAGCGGCTACTGGCGATCAACACCGAGGACATCCAGCTCATCACAACGGACAACGGCCAGCCGGTCGTCACGGTTATCGGCCAAATCCCATTCCAGATTCCCGGGGAGTTTCTGCCTGACGGCCAGAGCTGGCTCTCCGGCAGCTACGACACGACGCTCACGTTGCGGGACGTCAACACCGGCGGCGTCATCCGCACGTTTACGGGACATACCGGCGCCGTGATCGCGCTCTCCCTCGCGCGGGACGGAAAGCGCGCCGTGTCGGGCAGCCCCGACACCACGATCCGGCTGTGGAATCGTCGAGACCGGCGAGACGCTGGCCACCTTGCTAGCCGCCGGCAAGGCGAATGGATCATCCTGACGCCGGAGGGCTTTTTCAGCGCCTCCCCCAACGGCGGCGACCTCGCCAATGTCGTGAGCGGCTTCGAGGTGTTCCCGCTGCGACGCTTTCATCAGTTGCTGCATCGGCCCGATCTGGTCGCCGAGAAGATCGCCGGCGATCCGAAAGGTCTCGTGCGCGACGGCATTCGCCAAGCTCGATCCTGCGCAGGCGCTTGCCGCCGCGCGCCAGGCGAAGTGAGCGCCTGATCGATTACATCGATTACGCCGGCGTGAACTTCGGCACCGACACGTCGTCCGCGACGTCGTCGAACACGACCTTCACCGGCATCTCGCACGCGACCGCGTCCGGCTTGACGCCGACGATGTTGGTGAGCAGCCGCGGGCCTTCCTCCAGCTCCACCAGCGCCACGACGTAGGGCACCTCGCCGGCGAAGGCCGGATGATAGACGCGGTGGAAGGTCACGAAGCTGAAGACCTTGCCGCGGCCCGGACACCGGCTTGAAGGCAAAGTCGGCCGCCAGGCAATGCGGACAGGACTGCGACGGCGGAAACCAGAATTTTCCGCAGGCATTGCAGTGCGGCAGCTCAAGCTGGTGCTGCTTCGCGGCCTCCCAATACGGCACCGACTCCGGCGCGGGCTTCGGGAACGGGCTTGCGGGCGCGGTCGCTCATCACGCCCTCCCGAGGATCAGGGTGGAGTGGCAGACCTGGTTGCCGCCGTGGCCGGAGACCAGCGCGATCTCGGCGTCCTTGACCTGCCGCTCGGCCGGATAGGTGTGGCGCATCTGGCGCGCGCCTTCGACCACCTGCAGCATGCCTTCGACATGCGCCTCCGAGAGCTGGCCGCCCGAGGTGTTGGTCGGCAGCCGCCCGCCCATGCGCAGCGCGCCGGAGGCGACGAAGTCGCCGCCCTCGCCTTTCTTGCAGAAGCCGTAGTCCTCGAGCTGCGTGAGCACCATGTAGGTGAAGCAGTCGTAGATCTGCGCGGTGTCGACGTCGTCCGGGCCGAGGCCGGCCATCTTGTAGGCGATCTCGCCGCTCTTCTTCGCCGCCGTCACCACCATGTTGTCGTCGTTGAACCAGCCGCGCAGGTTGTTGAAGCTGCCGAAGCCCTTGATCAGCACCGGCGGCTGCTTGAGGTCGCGCGCGCGCTCGCGGCTGGTCACGATCACCGCGCCGGCGCCGTCGCTGCGCAGGCTGCAATCGTAACAGCCCGAACGGCGCCACGATCTGCGGCGCCTCGTGATATTGCGCCTTGCTGCAGCGGCTTCTTCATCTGCGCGTCGGGATTGCGCAGCGCATGCTCGCGGAAGGCGACCGCGATCTCGCCGAACTGGTCGCGGGTCGTGCCGTAGAGATGCATGTGGCGCGTGGCGCCGAAGGCATGCGCGGCGACCGCGCCGAAATAGCCGTATTCGGGCGCGAATTCCTGCGGCAGCTGGTCGTCCGGCGTGGTCTGGTTCTTCACCCGCGCCTCTTCCGAGGAATGCGTGCGCGACCAGGAATCGCGGCCATAGCCGCAGATCACCGTGGTCGCGAGCCCGGCCTTGATCGCCATCGATGGCGATGCGCCACCGCCAGGATCTGGCTCGCGCCGCCATTGTCGAGCGAGGTCGAGAACTTCACGTTGATGCCGAGCCGCGCGCCGATCTGCTGGTGATGGCTGTAGATGTCGTCCGGCCCGCGGCAGACGATGCCGTCGATGTCCGTCACCTTCGATGCCCGGCGTCGGCGATGGCGTTGCGCATCGCCTCCACCAGCAGGTCGAGGCTCGACACGCCGGGCACCCGGCCGAGCCGGCTGTGGCCGGTGCCGACAATGGCGCAGGCGTCGCGCAGTTCGCGGGATGGTTCGATCATGGCAGTCTCTCCTTCGTTATTTCGCCATTTCGCGCAGCCGCGCGGCGAGTTCCGGCGGCGCCGCATAGACGCGGTCGAGCAGCGCGTTGATGGCCGCGCCGGTGACCGGGTCGATTTCCATGTTCTGCGCCTTGGCGTCCTCCAGCAGCGCCGGGTCCTTCACCGCGGCATCGAAGGCGTCGCGCAAGCACCTTCACGCGGTCGGCCGGCACGCCGGGCGGCAGCACGAACGGCCGGCCCATCACCTGCTCGGCGAAGGCGATCTCGAACAACTGCTTGCCCTCGGCGGTCGGCATGATCTCGATCGCGGTCGGGATATCGGGATACGCGGCATCGCGCGTCATGCCCATCTGCAGGATCACCTTGGCGTAGCCTTCTTGAGCCAGCGGCGCGATGCGCGCGCGGAACGCCGCCGACGAGCCGCCGGAGACATGGCCGTCCACCTCGTTGCGCTCGACCGCCAGCAGGCTCTCCTGCGAGCCGCCATAGCCCTCGACCACCTTGATCTTGGTGCCGTAGAGCGCATTGAGCATGCGCGGATAGATCGAGGTCGGCGCGTTGCGCGCCGTCGAGCTCGACCGTCGACTTCGATGCTCTTGAGATCGTCGATCGATTTGGCGCCCTTCTCGGTGCGCAGGACGAACAGCCCGATCTCCTGCTGCGGCGAGCCGAGCCAATGGAATTTGCGGGCGTCGAACTGAACCGAGGCATTGTTGACGGATCGTAGAACTGCGCCAGCCCGTTGTTGCGGGAGAGCCCGCCGATCACCGAGCCGTCCTGCGCCGCGACGTTGTAGAGGATAATTCGCCGCCCGGATGCCGTCGGCGCCGACCATGTTCTGCACCACGATCGTCGGATTGCCCGGGATGAAGCGCGGCATGTGCTTGGCGAGAAGCCGCGCATACTGGTCGTAGCCGCCGCCGACCGAGGCCGAGGTGATCAGCGTCATCCGCTTGCCGCGGTAGAATTCGGCAGGCGTCTGCGCCTGCACGCGGCACCGCGGCCGCGAGCACGAGGCCCGCTACCAGCACAGCGCCGAACCGGCGCGGTTACCATCCGCTCATTGTCGTTCTGTTCGCCATCGTCTTATTCGCCCAGTATCTCATCGATTGTGCTCGCCGAGCTCCGGCGAAGCGCCGCTCGATCCGAACCGGCGTGTCCGAAAGCCGCACGCCGTTGCGCACCAGGTCGACTTCGCCCAGCTTCGGATGCGGCACGCGCACGCGCATGCCCAGCGCCTGCACCTGCGGATCCTCAAACACCTCGGCAAAATCGTAGAGCGGCCCGGACGGCACATCCTCCTCGATCAGCCGTCGCAGCCAGTGCTCGCGGTCCCTGCGTCGCGAACACCGCGCTCAGCGCTGCCGTGCAACACGTCGTAGTTCTTCTGCCTGGCCCTGCGCGGATTGAAGCGCGGGTCCTCCAGCCATTCGGGGTGCCCGGCGACGCGGGCCAGGCCCTTCCAGAATTTCTCCGGCGACGACAGGTGAATGACGAACGGCTTGCCGTCGCCGGCCACGAAGGCATAGACCTGCGCGGTGTGCGTGCGGGTGGCGCGGTCCGGCACCTTGCCGTTCTCGAAATAGCGCGCGGCGTTCTCGCCGATGAACGACACCGTCGCTTCCAGCAGCGACGTGTCGACGCGCTGGCCCTTGCCGGTGCGATGGCGCGCCTGCAGCGCGGCCAGGATGCCGTTGCAGGCAACCATCCCGGCGAGATGATCGGAAAACGAAATGCCCATCGGCTTGGGCGTCGTCCATGTCGGTGAGCACGCTCAGCAGGCCGCCCATCGCCTGCCCGACGGTGTCGTAGCCCGGCCGGTCGGCCAGCGGCCCGAGATTGCCGAAGCCCGTGATCGAGCACCAGATCAGCCGCGGATTGTCCGGCACGCAGTTCGTCATAGCCAAGCCCGAGCCGCTCCAGCGTGCCGGGCCGGAAATTCTCGATCACCACGTCGGCGCCGGCGATCAGCTTGGCCGCCGCCGCCTTGCCGGCGCGGTCTTGAGGTCGAGGGCGACGCTCTTCTTGCTGCGGTTCACCGAGCCGAAGGTCGGGCTGTAATCGACCGTGCCCCAGCCGCGGAACGGATCGCCGGTGCCCGGAACCTCGATCTTGATGACCTCGGCGCCGAAATCGGCGAGCATCATGCCGGCATAGGGTCCGCTCACATAATTCGCGAGCTCGACCACGCGAATGCCGTCAAGTGCTCCACCCATGCCAGCCTCGGTCGTTCATCCCATACGCCGTGGCACGTACGATCGTGCGAGCCCGGCCACAGGACAATACTCGACGGATTTGGCGAGCGGTAGGTTCTCGGCGCTTGCGAGACCGCGGCAGAACGGCCGGTTCAACGGTTGCGGGCAACCGTCACCGGCTGAACGCGGCTGCCATTGGTGACTTCGTTCGGCAGGTTGATGACGACCCGCTCACCGGCCTTCAGGCCGTCGGTCAGGCTGACGGTCGCGCCGTCGGTCGATGCGACCGTGACGGTCCGGAAGCGCACCACGTCGTTCTCCAGCACGCCGACGATGTTGTCCTCGCCGCGCGTGATCAGGCCCGCGACCGGAATCTGGATATAGCTCTTGATCGGCACGTGCAGCGTCACATAGGCGAAGCTGCCGGGCGTGAAGAAGCCGTCCGCATTGTCGAGATGCACCTCGATCAGCATGGTGCGCGTGCGCGGCTCGAGCTCGCCGGTCATCCGGGTCACCGTGCCGACCTTGCTGCGCTCCGGATTGGCGGCGTCGCTGACCACGGCGCGGTTGCCGACTTGCACAAATGGCACGTCCATCTGCTGCACATAGGTGAAGACCCGCACCCTGCTGTCGTCCGACAGCGTCATCATCGGCATGGCGCTGGTGATGTTGGTCTGCGAATTCGTGACCAGCGCACCCGGATCGACGAAGCGAGCCGTCACGCGGCCGGCGAACGGCGCGCGCACGGTCTTGTAGGATACCGAGGTCGCCAGCACGCCGACATTGTTCTCGGCAACGGTGACTTCGGTTTCTGCCTTGTACAGCGCCACCTGGGTGGTGTTGCCCTTCGAGATACAGCTCCTTGATGCGCGCCAGATTTCGCCGCTTGTGCGCGAGATCCGCCGACGCCGCCGCGAACTGCTGATCGACTTCCGGCGACTCGATCTCCGCCAGGATCTGTCCGGCCTCGACCTTGTCGCCCTTGTCGACCTGGACCTCCTTGATGTAGCCGGCAACCTTCGCATACAGCACCGCCATCGCGCCCGAGCGCACGTCGCCGAGGAGCTTGATCGTCCGCTCGGTCGGCCCCGCCGTCGCCGTGACGAACTCGACCCGCGGGCCGCGATCCGCCACCACCGCCCTCGCCTCGCGCGCCGAGGCGACGTTCTGATTGCGGGTCACGTGGAAATAGACCACCGCGCCGACCGCGATGACCAGCGCACCGACGCCGAACACGTAGAACTTCGACGAACGGCCTTCTTTTGTTTTAGCCATGGCCCAAGGCCTCCTTCGATGCGCCGGCAGCTTCGGCGGCAAAACGTTGATCGAGCGTATGGAGCGCCGGCGCGCTCTTGCGCAGCAGCGTGTAGAAGATCGGAACCAGCAGCAGGGTCGCGAACGTCGCGAACACCAGCCCGCCGATGACGGCGCGGCCGAGCGGCGCGTTCTGCTCGCCGGCATCGCCAAGTCCCAGCGCCATCGGAATCATGCCCATGATCATCGCGAGCGCCGTCATCAGCACCGGCCGCAACCGGGTCTTGCCGGATTCGATCACCGCCTCGAACGGCGTCAGCGATTCGTTGCGCGAGCGCAGATCGTTGGCGAAGGCCACCACCAGGATCGAGTTCGACACCGAAATGCCGACCGCCATGATGGCGCCCATCAGCGACATCACGTTGATGGTCGTGCCGGTGAGCGCCAGCGTCCAGATGATGCCGAGCAACGCGGCCGGCACCGCCATCATGATGATGAAGGGATCGATCCAGGACTGGAACAGGATGACCAGCACCGCATAGACCAGGATGATCGCCAGGATCAGGCCGAAGCCCAGCATGCGGAACGAGTTCTCCATGACCTCGTTCTGGCCGCGCAACGATGATCTTGGTCGAGTCGACGGCAGGTCCTTCTGCACTTCGGCGATCGCCTTGTTGATCTCGGCCGCCACCGAGCCGAGATCGCGCCCCTCGACATTGGCGGCGACGTCGATCACGCGCTGGATGGTGTAGTGATTGATCGAATTCATCGTCGAGCCGGGCCGCACGCTCGCGATATCGCTCAGCCGCGTGACCGGCGCGCTCGGGCAGCGTCGTCGGCAGGGCCTGCGCGATGATCGGATTGATGTTGTTGGTCGGCGGATTGGCCGGGAAGTTCAGGATGTCTCCCACGGTTTGCAGGCGCGTCGGCCGATGTCACCACGGCGACGGTGTAGTTCACGCCGTTCTGCGGATTGAGGTAGTAGGTCGGGCTGATCAGAGAGCTGCCCGACAGCGACGCCAGCATGTTGTTCGCGACGTCGCGCTGCGCAACGCCGAGCCGTGCCGCGCGCTGCCGGTCGACGTCGATCTGAAGCGTCGGGAAGTCCAGAATTTGCGTGATGCGCGGATCGACCACGCCCGGGATGCGCCGGACCATCTGCAGCAGCCGCTGGCCCACCTCGTAGGAGCGGGCAAAATTCTGGTCCTGGATCTGGATGTCGATCGGCGCCGGCAGGCCGAAATTGAGCACCTGGCTCACGATATCGGCGGTCTGGAAATAGAAGGTGACGCCGGGGAAGTCGTACTCGAGCCGCTCGCGAAGCTGCTTGCGATAGTACTCGGACGGACGGTGCGGCTTGTTCAGCGAGATCAGCATCTCGCCGTCGGCGCCGCTGACGTTGTCGCTCGGCACGAAGGCGAGATTGAGCGCGCCCGGCACGCCGATCGTGTGGTTGACGGTCCGCAGTTCCGTCGCCGGGATGATTTCGCGGATGCGATCCTCGACCTTGATCATGATCTGCTCGGTGCCCTCGAGGCGATAGCCCTTCGGCGCACGCACATGCAGCTTGAGGATGCCGACGTCGGCTTGCGGGAAGAAGTCGGTGCCCACGACCGGGACCAGCGCGCCCGTCGCCGCGAAGAAGACGGCAAAGCAGCCCAGCACGAACTTCCTGCGGACCAGCAGGCCCGCCAGCAACGATGCCATAGGCGTTGCGGAACCGATCGAAACTGACGATCGAACGCGTCGGCCAGCCGCCGGCCCCAGCCGAGCTTTTCGTCCCTCGGCGTGGTGATGCTCGTCCTTGAGCAGCTGGCGCGCCAGCGCCGGCACCACCGTGAACGACAGGACGTAGGACGCCAGCATCGCCAGCACGACGGTGATGGCGAGCGGAATGAACAGGAAGCGCGCCGGGCCTTCCAGGAACACGACCGGGAAGAACACGATGCAGATGCACAACGTCGCGACCGTCAGCGGCTGGATCACTTCGATCGAGCCGTCCAGGATGGCAACCGTCACCGGCTTGCCCAGCGTCTGGTTGCGGTGGATGTTCTCCATGACGACGGTGGCGTTGTCGACCAGCATGCCGATCGCCAGCGCCAGTCCGCCGAGCGTCATCAGGTTGATGGTCTGGCCGGTCATGTAGAGGCCGGCAACGCCCGCGAAGATCGACAGCGGGATCGAGATCGCCACGACCACGGTGTTCCGCCAGCTGCCGAGGAACACCAGGATCATCAGCGAGACCAGGATCGAGGCGAGAGCCGCCTCCTTGATCACGTTCTCGACCGCCGAGCGCACGAACACCGACTGGTCGAAGTCCATCGCCAGTTCCATGCCCTCCGGCGCGATCGCCTGCAGCTCCGGCAACATGTTCTTGACGGCATCGACGACCGCCAGGGTCGAGGCGGTGCTGTTCTTGAGGATCGGCAGGAAGCTCGCGCGCTGGCCGTTGATGCGAACGATGTTGGTCTGCTGCGCGAAGCTGTCGCTGACCTTGGCGATGTCGCCGAGCAGCACCGGGATGCCGTCGCGCACGCCGACCGGCAGATAGTTGAACTGCTCGACCACGCGCGGGCTGGAATTGAGCTGGATGTTGTATTCGTTGGTTCCGAGCCGCGCGATGCCCGCCGGCACGATCACGTTGGTCGTGCCCATGGCGTTGACGACGTCCATCTGCGAGAGCCCCTTGGAGCTCGCTTTGGCGGTGTCGACCTCGACGATGATCTGGCGCTGCTTGCCGCCGAACGCGCCCGGAATCGACAATCCCGGGATCGTGAACAGGCGCAGGCGCAGGAACTGGTTGGCGTAGTCGGACAGCATCTGCTCCGGCAGCGTCCGGCTGTTGAGCGTGACCTGCACCACCGGAACGTTCGACGCGTTGAACTGGATGATGTTGGGCGGCTGCATGCCCGGCGGCGCGATGCGCAGCACCGCGTTGCTCTGCGCCGAAATCTGCGCGATCGCGCCGCCGATATTGGCGCCCTGCTGGAAATAGATCTTGAGGATGCCCTGGCCCGGGATCGACAGCGACTCGATGCGCTCGATGCCGTTCACCGTCGTGGAATAGGCGCGCTCGGCGACCAGCACCACGCGGCGTTCCATGTCCTCGGCGTTGAGGCCGTTGTAGCTCCAGGCGACGTAGACGACGGGAATGTCGATGTTCGGGAAGATGTCGACAACCATGCGCGTGACGGAAATCGCGCCCATCAGCATGATGAGCATCGCAGCGACCGCCATCGTGTAGGGACGCCGCAGCGACAACCGCACGAGGTTGATCATGCGCCGAACTCCCCCTCGCCGGACCGCATGCCCGCTTTGCGTCCGAATCAACCGCGCAGGAGAGAAGGCGAGCGCAGAATCGTTTTTCCTGCCGTTTTTGACTCCGCAGTTTCAATTCATCGCAAGATTGCGCGGTTGGCAAGTTAAACGCGCGCTGACGCCGCCGCGTAACTTTTTCGTAAATTATTTCGCGAACGACAGGCTTGCAGCTCGCCGCAGTGTAGTTCTACGGCCTCACTGCCGACGTCTCACGGCGTCGCCATCATCGTTCGCACCCGTTCGACCACGTCGGCGGGCGTTGTTCGATGCACCTGCTCGACCAGCGCCTGCACCGCCTCCCCTGTCATCGGATCGATATCGACCTTCATCGCCGCCGCTTCCGCAATGAAAGCAGGGTCGCGCATGGTCGCGTCGAAGGCGCGGCGCAACGCCGCAGCCCGAGCAGCCGGTACGCCCGGCGGCAGGAAGTAAGGGCGGCCGTGGGCTTGCCGGGCCAGGACCAGGCGCAGCGCCTGGCGGTCGGCTTCGGTCCGGGCGAGATCGACGATCCGGGCGAACGGACGCAGGTCCGGCGGATCTTCAAGGCTGAAATGCCCGATGATGGTGATGGTCTTGTCGCGGACCCATTCCGGCCGCTGCGCCTTGAGCGAATCCCAGCCGACGATCTGGGCATGAACCTCGCCGCGCTCCATGGCGATATTGATTTCGGTGCCGCTCTTGTAGCCGCGCACGATCCGATATTTCAGTCCGAGCACGTCGCGCGCCAGGATCGACAGGTCGTTCGAGCCGGAGCCCGGCCCCGAGGTGCCGACGATCGCCTCCTTGGTTTTCAACTCCTCCAGGCTCTGCACCGGCGACTTGTGCCAGACGTAGGCAACATTGTTCGACCGGTACATGCTGCCGATCCAGGTGAATTGCGTCGGATCGAACCGCGACACCTTCGGCGTCAGCAACGGCCCGGTCGGCATCCCGTTGAGCGGCGCGCCGATCACCGTTCCATCGCGGGCGCCGGAAGCGAACAGGTGGTTGGCCATCTGATTGCCGCCCGCGCCCGGCACGTTCTGCACCACGATGGTGGGCTTGCCGGGAATGTGATTTTGCAGATGGCGCGCAACCAGACGGCCGATCAGATCGACGCCACCGCCCGGCGAGGTCCCCACCATCATTTGCACGGTCTTGCCGGCGTAGAACGCCGCCACCTCATCGTCCGCCCGCGCAGGGTTGCCGGCGGCGGCCAGCGCCATGAGCACGAACGAGAGCGGGATCGACACGGAAACGGGCGAGGTCCCTCTCCTATTCATTTTTGTTTTCCTTCTTGTCTCCTGCAAACCGGTGAAGTCCTGCCGGAGCTATCGCCATCTAGCGTATAGTGGATGATGCGCTTCGCACAATTCGCACAACCCGGGGGCGGCAGAATGCGGGACTTCGACCTTGTCGTGATCGGCGCGGGTGTCGCCGGGCTGACGGCGGCGATGCACGCCGCCCGCTACGGCTTGAGCGTGGCGGTGGTCGAGCGCATGGGCGTCGGCGGCCAGATCGCGGCCGCCGAGCGCATCGAGAACTTTCCTGGATTTCCGCAAGGCCTGTCCGGCGCCGAGCTCGGCCCGCTGCTGCACGAGCAGGCCGAGGCCGCCGGCGCGGAATTCGTGCTCGACACCGTCGAGGGCATCGCCGTCGACGGCGACTGGCGCGTCGTCAACGGCGCATCGGAGCCTCTCAAGGCGCGCGCCGTGATCGTCGCCGCCGGCTCCGCGCTCAAGTCGCTGGGCGTGCCCGGCGAGGAGGCATTCCTCGGCCGCGGCGTCTCGCATTGCGCCTCCTGCGACGGCCATTTCTTCGCCGGCCAGGACGTGTGCGTGATCGGCGGCGGCGACTAGCGCGCTCGACGAGGCGCTGGTGCTGACCGAGCACGCGGCGCGGGTGGCCATCATCCATCGCGGCGCGACGTTCGACGCGCAACGCGTGCTGATCGACCGTGCCACCGCCAACGGCAAGATCGAGATCGTCCCATCGACCGCCGTTGAGGAAATCTTTGGTGAGGCGAGCGTGTCGGGCGTGCGGCTGCGCGACCTCATATCGCGGAAGGTGCACGACCGCGCGGTCAACGGCGTGTTCGTCTATGTTGGGCTCGAGCCCAATACCGCGTTCCTACGCGGCGTGGTGGCGCTGGACTCCGCCGGGCATATCGATACCGACATCATGATGCGGACCTCGGTTCCCGGCATTTTCGCCGCCGGCGACATCCGGGTCCATTCGGTCGCCCAACTGGCGGCGGTGGCCGGCGACGGCGCAACCGCCGCCATCGCCGCCTGGCGCTATCTCAAGGAACGCGCCTGAGTGAGAGGCAGCAATGCGGCCCCGTCCTTGGCTTGACCCGGCCGCAGACCTATAATTCGCGCCAAATCCACCAGAAACTCCGAGGATTCGCACCATGAACAAGCCGACCACGCCGCACGACCTGTCGAACAGCGCCGCCTTTGACGACAAGATCACGGTGCTCAATCCGGTCGGCTTTCCGCCCAAGGTCAACAAGAAGGCGCTCTCGCCGCGGCCCGAGAGCCTCGACGGCAAGACCATCTATCTGGTCGACTGCCGCTTCGATGACTCGATCGATCTGCTCAAGCAGATCCAGGCCTGGTTCGCGGACCACATGCCGGCCGTGAAGACCAAGATGATCTCGCTGTCGGCGACCTACCAGCACGACGACAAGAAGACCTGGGAAGAGATCAAGGCGAACGGCGATGCCGCCATCGTCGGCGTCGGCCATTGCAGCAATTGCGCGCCCGCGGTCGCCACGCACGCCATCACGATCGAGACCAAATACGGCGTGCCGACGGTCGCGCTGCACACCGACAAGTTCGACCGCGTCGTGCAGTCGGTGACCAAGATGGCCGGCCTGCCGGAAGCGCAGCGCGCCTTCGTGCCGATGCCGGTGATGGGCAAGACCGCCGCGGAGTTGCGCGAATACGTCTACGGCAAGGACCCGATCACCGGTAAGCCGGTCATGCAGGAGGTCATCGCGGGGCTCACCACCGCGCTGAACGCCTAAGCGCATGTCCGAGCGCGTCGAGTACGGCAGAGTTCGAGCGTACCACTCCGCGTCTCGTCGAGCCCGACACCGAAGAAAACCTCCAGCGCCAATTCCACGACAACGGCTGGACCGACTATCTCCCGATCGTGCTTCCGACCGAGAAGCGCGTGCAGGAGATGCTGGCCTACACCAGCCACAAGCCGGACGAGGTCGTCGGCCACATGGCGGCGACCGAGTTCCGCGTCGCCTGGGAATACACCGTCGAGAAGGTCGCGGTGAACGCGGTGATGGCCGGCGCGCGGCCGGAATACTTCCCGGTCATCCTGGCGCTGGCGGCGTCGGGGGTTTCCGCGCGCGGCTCGACCACCTCGTCATCGGCGGCGATGGTGGTGGTGAACGGCCCGATCCGCAACGAGCTCAAGATGAACTCAGGGCATCGGCGCGATGGGTCCCTACAATCACGCCAACGCCACCATCGGCCGCGCCTACGGGCTGCTCTCGCAGAACCTGCAGGGCGGCTCGGAGCCGGGCGTCAGCTTCATGGGGTCGCAGGGCAACAGCTACACATATAACAACGTCACCTTCGCCGAGAACGAAGAGGACAGTCCCTGGGAGCCGCTGCACGTGCAGAAGGGCTTCAAGCCGGAAGACAGCGCGGTCAGCATCTTCTACGGCTGCCGCTCGACCACCTTCTGCCTCGGCCTGCGCGAGAAATACTGGCGCGAGCACGTGCGCGACATGCTCGCCGGCATCGACGGCAATTCAACGCCGTGCCTGCTGCTCGATCCGCTCACCGCGCAGCAATTCATCGACCGCGGCGGCTTCGACACCAAGGCGAAGCTGATCCGCTTCATCCACGAGACCGCGGAAATGCCTGCGGGCCGCTACTGGGACCTCCAGCTCGTCCAGAACTACGTCTATCCGTGGGCGACGTTCGGCCAGGAGCCGATGGCGTCCTGGCTGAAGGCCAAGGAGGATGAGCCGATCCGGATCTTCCCGGAGAAGGACATCAACGTCGTCGTGGTTGGCGGCGAAGCCAACGCCTATTGGCGCATCATGGGCGCGAAGTACCGCAAGACGGTGTCGGTCGACGCGTGGCGGTGATGCCGCGCCGGGTTGCTCATTGCAGCGCCCTCGCCCCGGCTTACGAAGCAAAAATCACTACGCTTCCGCGTGATCTGGCGATCTGCGCAATCTGAATAATTTCAGCCAGAAGTGCGCTCGCTTCGCTGGGGACGCGATTGCGCGCCTCTTGGCAAACGACCCCCAGGAGGTCCGGACGATTGAACCAGGCTTCTTCGTGCTCACTCACGATGCCGTCCGCAATCCGCTGAAGCTCATCGAGCACTCCGGCATTGTCGAGCTGACGCCATGCATCCCGTTCGACCGGCAAGAAATCAAAATGCTTTTCCCAATTCTCGTCGCCCAGGCATTGCCCGATGTTTGTCACACCCTCCTTCGGAACCATCATGTGCCCGACAGTGGTCATAGGACCTGTCATGATGCCGGCCGACGTATAACAACGATCGCAACCGCGGCGCTGTCTGGCTCACTTCTCCGTCACCAGCCCCGCCATGCTCACGACCTTCGCCCACTTCGCGATGTCGCCGCGCAGGTACTTCTCGAATTCCGGCGGCGTCATCGTCATCGGAACGGCGCCCTGCCTCCCCCACGCTTCCTTGATCTCGGGCCGCGCCATGATCTTGCGGATCTCCGCGTTGAGCAGATCGACGATCGGCTGCGGCGTCTTCGCCGGCGCCATCACGCCGAGCCAGATGGTCGAACTCGTAGCCGGGCACGCCGGCCTCGTCGATGGTCGGCACCTCAGGCATCACCGACGAGCGCTTCTTGCCGCTGGTGCCGAGCGCGACGAACTTCCCTTCCTTCACATTCGGCGCCAGCACCGTGATCGCGTCGAACATCATCTGCACATGGCCGCCAAGCACGCTGGTGCGCATGTCGCCGGAGGTCTTGTGCGGGACGTGCACGATGTCGGTGCCGGTCATGGCTTTGAACAGCTCGGCCGCCATGTGATACGGCGTGCCGGGGCCGGACGATGCGTAGTTGAGCTGGCCGGGCTTCGACTTGGCGAGCGCGATGAACTCCTTAAGGTTCTTCACGCCGAGCGACGGATTGACCACCATCATCACGTCGGACTCGTTGATCGGCGACACCGGCACGAAATCGCGCATCAACTCATAATTTCGCTTCGGGCTCAGCGACTCGTTGACCGTGTGGGTGTTCGACATCACCAGCAGCGTGTAGCCGTCGGGCGCCGCTTTCGCGACTTCGACGGTGCCGATGATGGCGCCGGCGCCGGGCCGGTTCTCGACCACGAAATTCTGTTTGAGCACCTCGGTAAGGTGTTGCGCCAGCACGCGCGCAAACACGTCCGCAGGACCGCCGGCGCCGAACGGCACGATCATCCGCACCGGCTTGGTCGGATAGCTTTGTGCCAAGGCATCGGTTCCCGCCGCCATCCAACCGATCGCAAGCAGGACCAGAGCGCGCATCACAGCGGTCATGAACATCCTCCCGGAAGTATTTGTGGGAGTGGTGATATACCGCCCGGCGTGGTGGTTCAATGCGGCAGAGCTTCGCACCGACCACGGGACGAACCCCCGCATGCGGCGGTCATTCCGGCCTGGTCGGAGCACGATGGCTTCGGGTCAGTGCCACAGTTCTTTACTCGCGAGCCGCGCGCCGGCCGCGAGCGCCTCGAGCTTCGCCCACATGATCGAGGGATGGACGCGGCGATGGAACGGGCCCTGCGCGAAGCCGCAGTCGGTTCCGGCGATCACGTTCTCACGGCCGACGAGCTTGGCGAGACGCACCACCCGCTCGGCGACGAGCTCGGGGTGCTCCACCACGTTGGTGGCGTGACTGATGACCCCGGGGATCAGCACGCGTCCGTCTGGCAGCTTCGCGTCCTTCCACACCTTCCATTCGTGCTCGTGCCGCGGATTGGCGCCCTCGATGACATAAGCGCCCACGCGAATCTTCAGGATCAGATCGACGATGTCCTTCAACGGCACGTCGGTGGTGTGCGGGCCGGGCCAGCTTCCCCAGCAGACGTGATAGCGGATGCGGTCTTGCGGCAGACCTTCGATCGCATGGTTGATCACGTCGACCTGCCGCTCCAGCCAGTGCCGGTAGTCGGCAAAGGTTCCGGGCGGCACCATGCGGTCATAGGTGACGGCGTTGCGCGCGTCGTCGAGCTGCACCAGGAAGCCGGCGTCGACGATCATGCGGTATTCAGTGCGCATGGCGTTGGCGATCGCCTCGAGGATGTCTTCCTCGCTCTTGTAGTATTCGTTCTTGCGATCCGGGATCACGCTCGCCGGCGCGGCCACCGGCATGAACGCCTCGGTGACCTTGGCGCCCTTCAACGCCGCCTTGAAGTTGTCGATGTCGCGCTGGAGCTGCGCCTGTCCGGTGTAGCTGATCGGGCCGACGCAGACAGAATCCAGCGTCGTCGAGACGCCTTCGCGCGCATCGAGCTCGGCATAGAATTCGGCGAATTTCTCGCGATCGGCGCCGCGCTGGAAGGTGTTGACGCCGGGCTTGAACGGCCGGCGCTCGAAGCCGCTCATGCGTTCGAGCACATATTGCGACCAGCTGATCGATTTGCCGAACTCGCCGTCGCTCACCACGTCGACGCCCGCGTCGGCCTGGTGGCGCACGACGGCAGCGACCGAATCCGTCAGGCAGCGGTCGTAGGCGGCTTCGTCGAAGCCGTTGCCCTTCTGCCGCGCGCGCAGGAACTCCTGCAATTCGGGCGGCCGGACCAAGCTGCCGACATGGGTGGTGAGAATGCGCTCAGTGCTGCGTTGCATGCGGTCCCGCGGATGGTTTGCGCCGGCGAGATTTCACGGCGCGCCGGCGGGCTTGTAGCAGGCGGTCACACGTGGCGACAACCCAGCCTCCAAACAGCAACGGCGCACCAAGCGGTGCGCCGTTGGGAAAAGTTCTCAGCGTGGGCGGCTGCCCGTCACAGCCGGTGGCGATGGACCTCCTTGGGTCCGAGTATTTCCGGCGCCGGATCGATCGCGGTTCCGGCGTGCAGTCTCATGAGCTGACCGATCCGCCACGCCAACAGGAGGGAGAGGAACGCGCCAGCAGCTGCCAGATAGACGTAGGTATGCATGGCCTTCTCCTGTTGAAGCCGGCTAACGCGCCCGCGGTGGAAATTCCTCCGGACCCGGCGGATCGATGATCAGCGGCTGCTCAAACACACCCTTGTGTTTCGCGCGGCGGATGAACCATCCCACCGCGACTACCAAGATCGCGCCGAAGGCAGCCGCCCAGAGGTGGATCTTGTCGACGAAGTCCTCGCCCAGATAGCTGACGACGGCAGCGTCCTTGACGATGATCTCGCCGGCCACCCAGCCGAGCAGTGCGGCGCCGGCCCAGACCAGGATCGGAAACTTCTCCATCACCTTCATCAGGATCGCGCTGCCCGCGATGATCAGCGGAACGCTGGTCGCAAGACCGAACACGATCAAGATGGTCTTGATCATGAGCGCGTTCGCCATGTCGACGCGCATCGAAGCGGTCTCCGCCGCCGCGGCGATCGCGATGACATTGTCCAGGCTCATGACGATGTCGGCGACTGTCACCAGCCAGACCGCGCGCCAGAGCGTGTCACCAGCCTTGACGCTGTCCTCGCCGTGCTCGTCGGTCGGAACGATCAGCTTGACCGCGATCCAGAGCAGCAGGAGGCCACCGATCAGCTTGAGGAACGCAACCTGCATGATCTGCGCGATCACGATCGTGAAGAAGATGCGGAGCACGACCGCGGCGCCCGCGCCAAGCAGGATGCCCCAGAAGCGTTGCTTCGGCGGAAGCGAACGGCAGGCGAGCGCGATGACCACCGCGTTGTCGCCAGAAAGCAAAATGTTGATCCAGATGATCTGGCCGACCGCGACCCAGAACGCCCATTGCGTCATATCCGCCCAGAGATGGCCCACCTGACGTACCCTTTCCTTTTCCCCTCGCCCGTTCGCGAGCGATCTTGTCCGGAAGAACAGTATTTATACCACGGTATTTTTAGAGGAGCGAAGGCGGGTTTGCCAGCATCCCATTGTCGCGGCCGGGAACCGTGGCTGAAGGCGCGATTTTGGGGCATATGTCCGCGGGTGCAGAACCAACTTGCCCATCCGGACACCGTTTTGCGGCCCTCCGGGTCCTCACCGGCGTGGTTGCACGCCGTCCTGACCGGGGCGGCCTTTCTGCTCGCTTACGTGGTGCTCGAATGGATCAGCTTCATCCACGAGTACAAAGGCTTGCCGGTCACGCCATGGAACCCGGGCCTCGGGGTCGTCTTCGCGCTGATGCTTTACGCCGGCGCGCACTACGGCGTCGTCCTGTTCGTCGGCGTGCTGGTCGCCGAGATTGCGGTGCTTCGCACCAACCTGCCGTGGCCGTTCATCATCGGCATCGCCACGATCATCGCCATTGGCTACGGCGCGGTGGCGTTCTTCGCCCGCCGCAGATTTGACGTCGGACTCAATCGCCTGCGCGATGTGCTGGTGCTGCTGGCGGCCGGAGCGGTCGGAGCCGTCCTGGTCGCGTCGTTCCTGTCGCTGCTCCTGGTTGCCGACGAGCAACTCAACCTCGCCGACGTCTTCGTGGCGTCGGGACCGCTCCTCGTCGGCGACGCGATCGGCATTGCGGTGATGACGCCGCTGGTCTTGCGGCTCATCCTCCACATCCCGCATCTGTCGCTTCATACGCTGCGGGCGTTTGCGCCGGAGGTTGCGCTCTATGTCGCGGTGGTTCTGCTGTTCCTGTGGTTCATCGGCCTCACCGAGAACGAGAATGGATTCAAGCTGTTCTATCTGTTCTTCCTGCCCGTCGTGATCGCGGCCATCCGCTATGGGCTCGACGGCGCCTGCCTCGGCCTCGCCCTCACCCAGTTCGGCCTTGTCGCGCTGCTGCACCTGCATGGCTACGACGCCAACGTGTTCACCGAATTCCAGATCCTGATGCTGGTCCTGACCGCCACCGGACTGACCGTGGGCGTAACCGTCGACGAGCGCCAGCAGGCCCATCGCGAGGTCCGCGAAGTCGAGGCGCTGCTCCGCACCAAGGAGGCGGAGGCGGAACAGGCGGCCCGTTTCAATCTCGTCAGCAGCATGGCTTCCGCGCTCGCACACGAGATCAACCAGCCGATCACGGCCGCCCGCGCGCTCGGCCGCGCCGCGCAGCACCTTCTGCACGGCGACAGCGCCAGCCATGCCCGCGTCGACGACAATCTCTCCACCATGATCGCCCAGATCGACCATGCCGCCGAGCGTCGTGAAACGCATGCGCGAGTTCCTGCGCCGCGGCGAGCCGCATATCAGCACCATCAACATCAGGACGCTGATCGACGACGCGCTGATCCTGGTCGGCACGGAAGCGTCCGGCGTGCCGATCCGGATCGAGGTCGACGTGGCACCCGACCTGCCGCCGGTGCACGCGGACCGCGTGCAATTGCAGCAGGTCGTTCTCAATCTCGTGCAGAATTCGATCGACGCCATTGCCACGTCGGGCCGCAGCGAAGGGCGCATCCGCGTGGCGGCCGCCCTGCTGGACAATCCGCCGCGGGTGGAAATTGCCGTATCCGACAACGGCGCCGGCATCGCACCGGCGCTGGCGGAGCGGCTGTTCGAGCCGCTCACAACCTCCAAGCGCGACGGGCTCGGCCTCGGCCTTTCGATCTGCGCGACAATCGTGCAGTCGCATCACGGCCGGCTCTGGCTACAATCAGGCGCACCCGGTGCAACCGAATTCCGATTCTGGCTCCCTCTCCAACAGGCAACCCCGACATGACTGCCGTCTTTGTCATCGACGATCAGGACTCGGTCCGCCACGCTCTCGGCGAGATGCTGCGGGTGTTCGGCTTTACCGTCGAGGTGTTCGAATCCGCGGACCGGTTTCTGCAGACCGCCGTGCCCGGACGCGCCGGCTGCGTGGTCGCGGACGTCCGCATGCCGGGCATGGACGGCATCGAGCTCGTGCGCGAATTGGCCCGCCGCAAGATCGCGCTGCCGGTCGTGCTGATTTCCGGCCATGCCGACGTTCCGATGGCGGTTGCCGGCATCAAAGCCGGCGCCGAGGATTTCATCGAGAAGCCGATCGACGACCGGCTGCTGGTCGCGGCGATCAACCGCGGTCTGGCGCGCACATTCGACCAGCAAGTGGCCAAGCAATCGCAGGACGCGCTGGGCGAAAGCTTTTCGCGACTGACCCCCCGGCAGGTCGAGATCTTCGATCTGGTGGCCAACGGCTTCACCAGCCAGGCGATCGCCTCCAAGCTCGACATCAGCATCCGCACCGTCGAGAGCTACCGCGCGCAGATCATGGAAAAGATGCAGGCGGAAAGCGTCGCCGTGCTGGTCCGGCAGGCGATCCGGCTCGGGCGGATTACTCCGTAGAATTACCGACCAATCGTTACGGCTGCCGCAGCACGCGCGGGCTCACTAGCCTTGTTTCCAGCGGGACATGATGTCCCCGGGTGGAAACACGCATGCAGCGCCGCAACGCCGGCCGGATTGCCATCGCGATGGCGCGATGCCCGAGCCTCTGCGCAGCCCACGCCATCAATCTCGCAGCGATGGTCGCGATCGCCGCGGTGCCGCTGTTGCTGCTGGCCTCGCTGCTGTCCGCGCCCGTTGGTGCTTCCGGTGCTCTGCCTCATCGCCGATCGCCGGTGCGGGCGTCGCGGCATCGCTGCTCGCATGGAGAGCGACGCGCAGCGATTCGACCTCGCAGCGCGTCACGGCATGGGATGTCGCCGGCGCGCTGGCGTTCATCGCTTGCGCGCCGGAATCCTGAGCAATCCGGAGCACGTGATCCACCTCGCCGACGATGTAACGACTCTGAAGGTGCGTGAATAAACGACCAGGCCGGGCCCCTCTGGCAGCCACAAGCTGCGATGTCGGACTGGAAATGACTGGAGTGGCCCGTTGGACCTGTGGATACGCGGCATCTCGTCGCGCTTTCGATCATGCACAGGCAATGGCGGCGCACCGTGCGGTGCGGCGCGACGTTCCAGCCGTCCCCACTCCGAACCAGACCGACCGCCACATCAAGCCGGCGCTGCACAAGCGCAGCTCACCGGCTTGACGTCATAACCAGGGGGAGAACGTCATGGAACTGATTCAGTGGCTCACCTCGCGGTGTTCGCGATCACGATCCTGTTCGTCGTCATCAACAAGCTCGACAGCACGGCGGCGGCGCTGATCGGCGTCACGGTCATGATCTGGATCGGGACCATGTCCGAGGAGGCCGCGTTCCTGCTGGTCGACTGGAACGTGATGGCGATCCTGGTCAGCATCTGGGTGATCGCCGGCTATTTCGGCAAGACCGGCGTACCAAGCTGGCTGTCCGTTCAATCGATGAAGTTATCCGGCGGGAGACCGGGTCCGCTGGTCATCGTGCTGTCGATGCTTGCCGGCGTCATCTCGATGTTCGTCGACAACGTCGTGACCATCCTGATGATGGCGCCGGTGGCGCTGCCGCTGGCGCGCGCCTTCGGCATCCCGGCGACGCCACTGGTGCTGATGATCGGCTTCAGCGCCAACTTCATGGGCACCGCGCTGCTGCTCGGCGACCTGCCGCCGCAGATGCTGCATAGCGTCGCTGGCGCCGAGTTCTTCGACTTCATCTGGCAGCACGGCCGGCCGTCGTCGTTCCCGATCCTGATGGCGACGTTCATCCTCACGCTCGCCTTCATGTACTTCTATGGCTTCCGCCGCATCGGCAAGCGGGTCGCGCTGAGCGAGGTGCAAGATCGAGGCGAAAATTCCCGACCCGCTGTTCGCATTCCTGACGGTCGGCGTATTCCTGCTGACGGTGCTGGCGATGGCGTTCCGCGAGGTCTTCGGCGTCAAGCTCGGCTTCATCGCGATGACCGGCGCGGTGTCGCTGGTGCTGATGCTCGAAGTCTTCGTCAAGCGACTGACGCATGCGCCGAGCTTCGAGGAGATCATCCAGGAGGTCGACTGGCGCGCGGTGTTCTTCTACATCGCACTGTTCGCGCTGGTCGGCGGGCTCGAGAAGGCGCACATGCTCGAGATGCTTGCCAACGCCATGAAGCCGATGTTCATCGCCAACTACGCGCTCGGCGCCACCGTCCTGTTCTGGATCACCATCCCGATCGTCGGGCTGGTGGAGCACGACGCCTACATCCTGACCTTCCTGCACACGATCAAGGAACTCGGCACGTCGGCGGGCATCAATCCCTGGCCGCTGTGGTGGATGATCCTGTGGTCGGGCACGCTGGGCAGCAACCTCACCATCGCCGGCGCGCCTGCGCTCTACGTGGCGCTGCGCCTCGCCGAGAAGGAGGAGGACCGCAAGGTCTCGCTCCGCGAGTTCCTGTCCTGGAGCGTGCCGTTCACGATGGTCGCGTCGTCGATCTGCTACGTGTTCGGCATGCTGATCTGGGTGTTGCCGTACGCGAAGTGAGTGCACGGCGGAGGCGGCGGCGCGATTCGCCGCCTCCTGCTAAGCCAATGCCAGTCGGTCGACAATATTCATCAGGATACAGGACGCTTTTTTGGGAGCTGACCATGTACAAGCACATCCTCATTCCAACGGATGGCTCACCGCAGTCCCGCAAGGCCATTGCCGGCGGCATCGCGCTCGCTAAGGCGATCGGCGCCAAGGTGACCGGGGTCTTTGCCGCCCCGCCCGCGACGCCGATCGTCTATCGCAACCACTTGCCTGCCGGGTTCACGACGATGGCGGATCACAAGCGGATGATCGAGGAAAGCGCGGCCCGCTACCTCGACGATCATCGAGCAGGCGGCAAAGAAGGCCGGCGTCCCCTGCGAGGTCATCACGGTGACCAGCGACTATCCGGCTGACACCATCCTCGCGACCGCACAGAAGAAGAAATGCGATCTCATCGTGATGGCGACGCATGGCCGCCGCGGCATCAGCGGCGTCTTGCTTGGCAGCGAGACGCAGCGGGTCGTCACCCACGCTAAGATTCCCGTGCTGGTGTATCCGTAACCGGAAGTCGGACACACCGCTTACCGATAACCGCCGTCCGCCCCCATCATCGCTACGATCGGCGCGTCGGCCTTCGGCATGTCCACGCGCTTGCGGTGGTCGGCATCGGCTTTCCAGCCGAGGATCATCAGCATCACGAAGAACCCGATGACGTAAGCCACCGCGACGTGCCAGCCGTGGCGCAGCCAAAGCCCGACCGACTTCGCTTCCGGATACATGTTGGAGAGCGCAACGCCGGCCGATGAGCCGAACCAGATCATCGAGCCGCCGAACCCGACCGCATAGGCGAGATAACCCCAGTCGTATCCACCTTGCTTGAGCGCCAGCGCCGTGAGCGGGATGTTGTCGAACACTGCCGACAAGAATCCGAGACCGAGCGCGGTTTGCCACGACGCCAACGGCAGTTCCTCGACCGGCATCAGCGAGGCGGAGGTAACCAGCGCCAGGAGGAATATCGTGCCTTTGAACGTTTCGGGCATGATCTCCCAGTCGGGACGTCGCAACGGCGCGGCTGCAAGAATGACGACCCAGACGGCCAGGCCGATCACGGGAATTGCGTCTAGCAAGGCCGGGAACCGCAAGTTGGCAATAACGTTTGCCAGAATGGCGATGACAAGGATCGCCGCGACGATCCAAACTCGCACCCACTCAATCCGCAGTCCGGACGGTGCATCACGGACGATCGGCGAATAACGGTGTTGTTGCAGCGCCGCCGGAACAGCGAATACCGCCAGGGCAACGCCGGCTGCCACATACGCCTCGACCACTGCAAGCGGGCTGATGCCGTCGATCCACATCATCGTGGTCGTGGTGTCGCCGACGACGCTGCCGGAACCACCTGCATTCGAGGCTGCCACGATCGCGGCGAGATAGCCGATATGAACTTTGCCGCGGAAGACGTGACGCGCCATCGTGCCACCGATCAGCGCGGCGGCGATGTTGTCGAGGAAGCTCGACATTATGAACACGATCATCAGCAGCGCAACGCCGCCCTTCCAGTCGTCCGGCAAATAGGACGGCATGGCATCGGGAACGCAGCTCTTCTCGAAATGCCGCGAGAGCAGCGCAAATCCCATCAACAGCAGGAACAAGTTCGCCAGGATCACCCATTCGTGGTGGAGCTGGAGCGCCAGACCGGTAAGGCCTGTGCCGAACCTGAAGCCCGTGAAAATCAGCTTGTAGAGCGCGATCGTGACGAGCCCGGTGAGCGCCACCTGCAGCGTGCGATGGTGGAACACGGCGACGCCGAGCAGCGTCAACCCGAACAGGATGAAGTCGACCGGGATCCCGAAGAGATAGACCGGCTTCACCACCACCCCTTCCGCCGCCGCAGCGAACGCGGGGGACGCCAGCACCGCAAGCGTCAGCGCACAGCGCAACAATTGCGAGAAAAGGGCGACGCGATGCCCGAGTAAGCCATGGAAGCTGCGCCACGAATCCCTCCCCGACGACCTTTTTTGACTTTAGAGAGGCCCTATCGCACTCGCAACTAAGCGCGGCGCGACCGACCAGCACCGTAGAACTACGGCCCCGCTGATACGACTGCCGCCGCTCATGCGCCCACGCTAGTTGTTGGGCGTAGAAGCCTCCAGGCCGGGCCCCTCTGGCAGTCCTCACGGACTGCGATGTCGGACTGGACTCCACAGTCGGAGTGGCCCGCGTGGCACTGTCACCGCAACGCGCATCGCGCGCTGATCTCCTCATCCATCGAAACGTCGTCGCTTGGCTTCGCCGGGCGCGAGTGCGCGTTCCGATGGGCGCGGATCGATGCGGGCCCTCCTCACATCGCAGCGATGGAGGGTAGTCGCACCATGTTGGAAGCCATCTTCAACGCCGACGCATTGTCGGCCTTGCTCAAAGTCATCCTGATCGACCTGGTGCTCGCCGGCGACAACGCCATCGTCATCGGCCTGGCCGCCGCCGGGCTGCCGGAACAGCAGCGCGCCAAGGCGATCCTGATCGGGATCGGCGCCGCGACGGCGCTGCGCATCGGCTTCGCGGGCGTCACCACGCAACTGCTGCAGATCGTCGGCCTGCTGCTCGCCGGCGGCCTGCTGCTGCTGTGGGTCTGCTGGAAGATGTGGCGCGAGCTGCGCGCCACGCACGAGGCCGAGAACGCCGCCAACGAGGCCCTCACCAATTTCGACATCAATGCCGACGGCACGATCGCCGCCGTCGCGCCGCGCAAGACGCTGTCGCAGGCGGCCTGGCAGATCGTCATCGCCGACGTGTCGATGTCGCTCGACAACGTGCTGGCGGTCGCTGGCGCGGCGCGCGACCATCCCTACGTGCTGGTCTTCGGTCTCGTGCTGTCGATCGCGCTGATGGGCGTCGCCGCGAGCTTCATCGCGCGCCTGCTCCAGAAGCACCGCTGGATCGCCTATGTCGGCCTCGCGGTCATCCTCTATGTGGCGGTCGAGATGTGCATCCGCGGCAGCCTTGAGGTCAAACCGGTCGTGACCTCGATGCTCGCCGTGTTGTGAGGCAGCTAGGGCGTCACGGTCAGCTCGTAGACGTCGAAGCCGAGCGCCGCATTGGCGCCCTGCGGCACCACGTAGAGCGCCGCCGCCTTCATGCCGGCCTTGAGCTGGGAGCGGTCGGCGGCGCCCTCGATGTCGGTGTCGGAGGTGATCCGCAACCGCACCTCCTGCCCCGCGTCGGTCCTGACCGTCAGCCGCCGGCCCTCCTGCCCCACCTGCAGGATGGTGCCGGTCAGGCGCTGCTCGACCAACGGAACGATCTGCGGGCCCCTGCCCCTGCAACTCGCGATGCAGCGTTTCGGCAAGCCAGGCGAAATGCGACTTCGCGATCCCAGCCCTTGTATTCGTTCATGTGGAACTGCTTGACGATGTCGTCCAGCGGCAGGCCCTGCTGCATCATGGCGAGGACCTTCTTGCGCGCCAGCAACAGGTAGTCGGTCAGCGCGTGCAGGTCCTTGACGTCGCCGAGCGGGCCGTGCGCCGGGATCATCACCCGCGGCTTGAGCGCGCTGAACACCTCGAGCTGCCGCAGCATGCCCCAGGTCGTGCCGTGGCTGTAGTCGGGCCGGATATCGGGATGGCGGTCGATATAGCCGACGAAGCCCGCATGCATGACGCCGCTCTCCGGCAGCCACACCGCGATGTCGCCCGGATTGTAGGGATCGTCCACGTAGAGGAGCTCGATGGTCTTGCCGCCGAGCTTGAGCGTCATGCGGTCGCTGAAGGTCACGACATTGTCGAGCGGGTGGACGTTCTTCAGGGCGTCGGCGCGTTCGCGGAAGCGCAGTGCGCCACGACTTGATCTGATGCGGCTTCCAGCCGCCCAGTCCTTGGCGACCCGGTCATGCACGATCACGGTCGCCGGCGGCGCGAACAGCGGCGTGCCGCCGGTGTGGTCGCCGTGGTTCTGGGTGATGATGACGTAGCGCACCGGCTGGTCCGTCACCGAGCGGATGAATTTCTGCAGCGTGCGCGTCTCCGGCGGGTTGTTGCCGGTGTCGACCACCACGACGCCCTGCGAGGTCACCACCACCAGCGCATTGGCGTCGTTGAGCTTGCCGATGAAGGCATAGACGTCGTCGGCGACCTTCTTGAACTCGGCCTTCTCGCCGGTGATGGCGTGCGCGGAATACGGCATCGTCACCGACCAGCACAGCGGCCAGAGCAACAGGCGCAATGCGTCGCATGATCTCCCTCCCGCGCGTCTCGCTTGTGTCTCGTGGATCATAGCAACGGCGGCGGCCGATGGAGACGGCATTCACGCGTCTTTCCGCCTTGGCCGGAGACGGATAGGCTTTCCGGCAAGCAACGAACACGACGCCTGACCGGCGCCTAGGGAGAGACGAATGACACAATACTTGGGACTATTTCGGCTTGGCCTGCTTGTTGCAATTCTCGCCTGGGCGTCGGCGAACACTGGATATGCCGTCGAACTCGATCCCGAAGGCCGTCGTCTTCCAGACGCCGAGCCAGTTCAAGTGGCGCGATCCGTTCAACAAGTCGCCGAGCAACGCGGTGGCGCTCGCATGGCGACGGCGTGAACGGCTTCTATGTGAGCCTCACCAAGTGGAACAAGGGCGGCAATTTCAGCCGCCCGCATTCCCACGCCAACGACCGGATGATCTATGTGCTGGGCGGCACCTGGTGGAACGGCACCGGCACGTCGTTCGATCCTCCCAACACGATCCCGATGCGCGCCGGCACCTTCGTCACCCATCACGCCAAGGGCATCCATTGGGACGGCGCCAAGGACGAAGAGGACGCCGTCCTGGTGATCGCCGGCGTCGGCCCCGCCGCCAGCACGCAGGCGACGCAGACGCAGGGCACATTCAGCACGCTCAATTCGTCGGCGGTGACGTATCTGACGCCGGAGCAGTTCAAATGGCGCGATCCCTTCAACAAGTCGCCGACCAACCAGGTGGTCCTCTACGGCGACCCGGCGAAGGAAGGCCCCTATATGGTGATCAACCGGTTCTCGCCGGGATCATTCAGCCGCCCGCACTTCCATCCCAACGACCGCTTCATCACGGTGCTGAAAGGACCTGGTGGGTCGGCACCGGGCCGAAATTCGACACCAACAACACCGTGCCGATGCCGGCGGGCACGTTCGTGACCCATTTCGGCAAAGGCATCCACTACGACGGCGCCAAGGATGAGGAAGTGATGGTGCTGATCACCGGCATGGGCCCGGCGACCAGCACCCAGGTCAAGCAGGACTGACCGATAGGCTACGCGGCGCTCTGCGCGGCGACGAGCTGTGACGGGATCAGGTCCCTTGCGCTTGTGAATGAGGTCGAAGGTCGCGACCTCGACCCGGTTGCGGCCGCGCTCCTTGGCGTAATAGAGCGCCTGGTCGGCCTGCGCCAGAAGTTCCGGCATGTCGAGCGTCGTTGTCCTGGCTGAGCACGACGCCGATGCTGACGGTCGCCCCGACCGCATAGCCGTCGACATAGGCCGCCGCCTCGACGAAGTGCCGGTGGATGCTCTCTGCAAGCGCAATCGCGTCCTCGCGCCTGACATTGCGGAGCACGGCCGCGAATTCCTCGCCGCCCAGCCGCCCGAACAGATCGGCGGCGCGGATCGTCTCCCGCGTGCTTTCGGCGAAGACCTGCAGCACGCGATCGCCGATGGCATGACCGAAACGGTCGTTGATCGACTTGAAATGATCGAGGTCCATCAGCAGCACCGCCGTCGGGCCGAGCGGACTGCGCTGCCGGTCGTCAGCTCCGTCGCGTCTTGAGGAACGAGCGGCGGTTGGCGATGCCGGTCAGCGGATCGACCATCGCGGCGGTCCGGTGACGGAATTCGGTGCGCTCCTTCGCCATCGCCAGCAGGATGAAGGCGATCGAGATCGTGAACAGCAGCGCCTCGAAGCTGAGCACGGTCAGCCACACGCTCTCGAACACCTGGCTGATCGGCGGCCACGGCAGCATGGCGGCGAGCGGCGTGCGCAGCAGGAACAGCGAGCCGTGCGCGAACAGCATGAAGATCGCCGGCCAGCGCGACACCAGCGGCTCGCTCGCGTCCGCGCCAGAATTCGTAGGCCGTGAGCCAAGTGTAGGTCGTGATGATGCCGGACGCGAGCAGGAAGCGGAGTTCGTGCTGCACCGCCGATGCCCGGCAGCTGACAGACGACCAGCCAGACCAGCGGTCCGGCGATGATCGCCAGCGGCAGCGGCTTGCGGCCGTCGAACACGCGCGCGCCGGTCCAGGTGACGGCAAAGGACGAGGAACAGCAGCGCATTGGCGAGGTCGATCGAGATCGATCTGCGACACCGACGCCGAACATGCCGAACAGCACGACCGAGCCGGCCCGCATCAGATGCGCGCATCCCCACCAGGCCACGGCGCGGATCTGCGAGTTCTGGATCCAGGCGAACAGCAGCAGCAATCCGAGGATCGCCTCGACATAGATCGTGACGAGGAAGAGAGTGTTGAGGTCGAGATGTCATCACGCCGCGCCAACCGCACCGAACTGGAATCAGGAACTCTGATGTCCCATCACGACAACTAGGCGCGTTGGCGGTAAAAATAGGTGAATCCACTGAGACAACGCTGTCTATGACCATCGGATTCATGGCGCATTGCAGCACGATGGTTTCGACAACCGTTCCTCTTTCCGTAAAATTCGAATGATCGACTGAAGCCGGGTGCGCTGCTGGGTCGCGATTGCGCAACGCACAGATGACGTGCACGCTCGCCGGCTGCTGGGATTTCGGCTCCGCGGACGTGAGGGGCATGCGTGCGACGTCTGATCCAATCTGGCCGCGCTGGCGGCAGCGCTTGCCTTGCCGATCTCCGCAACGCCGGCGCAGGCGCAGACGCCGGCTGAATTCTACAAGGGCAGGACGATCGAGATCGGCATCAGCTCGACCGTCGGCGGCGGCTACGACGCCCATGCGCGCATGCTCGCCCGTCACATGGGCAAGTACATTCCGGGCAATCCGACGATCGTGCCGAAGAACATCGAGGGCGCCGGCGGCTTGCGGCTCGCCAACCTGCTCTACAACACGGCGCCGCGCGACGGGACGAGCTTCGGGACCATCTATCGCGCGACCGCCTTCGAGCCGCTGTTCGGCAACAAGGCCGCGCAATTCGACGCGACCCAATTCACCTGGATCGGCAGCGCCAGCAGCGAGGTCAGCCTCTGCGTGTCGTGGCACGCGAGCGGCATCGCGACCTTCGATGACATGCTGACGAAGGAGCTGGTGGTCGCCCATTCCGGCGCCGGCGCCGACGCCTATCAGTTCAGCCGGATCATCAATGGCGTGCTCGGCACCCGCATGCGGCTCATCGGCGGCTATCGCGGCGGCAACGAAATGCTGCTGGCGATGGAGCGCGGCGAGGTCGGCGGCCGCTGCGGCTGGTCGTGGTCGAGCGTGCAGGCGACGCGCCGGGAATGGATCGAGCGCAAGCAGGTCAACCTGCTGATCGCAGCTCGCGCTGAGCAAGCATCCCGAGCTGCCGGACGTGCCGCTGGTCGTGGATCTCGCGAAGACCGACGAGCAGCGCAACATCCTCCGGCTCGTGTTCGCGCGCCAGCAGATCGCCTATCCGTTCCTGGCGCCGCCCGGCGTGCCGGCGGATCGCGTCGACGGTGCTGCGCGCGGCGTTCCTCAAGGCCATGGCCGATCCCGAGCTCCTGGCCGACGCCGCCAAGGCGCGGCTGGAAATCCTCCCGGCGTCCGGCGGCGAGGTGCAAAAGCTCGTCGCGGAGCTTTATGCCACGCCTGCGCCGGTTGTCGAAAGGGCGTCGGAAATGCTCAAATAGCTGGATAAGCTCTGGCGACTGAACTGCCGCGGGCGCGGGGAGAGGTATGCGACCGATCGCATCTGCCGGCATCATCGCGGCTGCTCTCGCTTTGGTGTCCCCTGCCCGCGCCCAGACGCCTGCCGAATTCTACCGCGGCAAGACCATCAATCTGGATATCGGCTCGAGCGTCGGCGGCGGCTACGACATCCACGGCCGGCTCCTGGCCCGCCACATCGGAAAACACATCCCCGGCAATCCGACGGTCGTGCCAAGAAACATCGAGGGCGCCGGCGGCTTGCGGCTGGCGAACATTCTCTACAACTCCGCGCCGCGCGACGGCACGTCATTCGGCATCGTATTCCGCAGCATCCCGTTCGATCCGCTGCTCGGCAACAAGGCCGCCCAATTCGACGCGACCAAATTCACCTGGATCGGCAGCACCAGCAACGAAGTCTCGATCTGCGTCGCCTGGCACACCACCGGCGTGACCTCGATCGACGACTTGCGCACGAAAGAGATCGTGGTCGGCTCGACCGGCACCAACGCGGACACCAGTATCTTCGCCAAGGTCATCAACGGCGTGTTCGGCACCCGGATGAAGATCGTCACCGGCTATCCGGGCGGCAACGAAATCTCGCTGGCGCTCGAGCGCGGCGAGCTCGGCGGCCGCTGCGCCTGGTCATGGTCGGCGGTGAAGGCGACGCGCATCTCCTGGGTCGAGCAGAAGCAGGTGCACATTTTCGTGCAGCTTGGGCTCAGCAAGCATCCCGACCTGCCGCATGTGCCGCTGGTCGTCGACCTCGCCAAGACTGCGGACGAGCGCGACATCGCGAGGCTCGTGTTCGCGCGCCAGCAATTCGCCTGGCCGTTCGTCGCGCCGCCCGGCGTGCCGAAGGACCGCGCCGAGGCCCTGCGGGCGGCGT
This sequence comes from uncultured Alphaproteobacteria bacterium, assembly GCA_963850705.1. Taxonomy (GTDB): domain Bacteria; phylum Pseudomonadota; class Alphaproteobacteria; order Rhizobiales; family Xanthobacteraceae; genus VAZQ01. The sequence continues at coordinate 144,813 of CAWKMR010000015.1, forward strand.
TCAACGCGACCATGCAGGACAAGGCCTATCTGGCCGAGGCCGAAAAGGCGAAACTCGAAATCATGCCGGTCGCGGGCGAGGACATCGAGCGGCTCATCATCGAGCTCCACGCAACGCCTGCGCGAGATCGTGCACGAAGACCATCGACATGCTGAAGTGACGGGAGCGACGAAATGCCGGAAGTGTTCGTTTCCAAGATCGACGATTTCGCCGAAGGCGACCGCCGCATCGTATTCCACGGCGGGCTGGAGATCGGCGTGTTCCACTGGCAGGGCAACTACTACGCCTATGAGAACCTCTGCCTGCACCAGGGCGGCCCCTGCTGCGAGGGCGTCATCATGCACAAGGTCGAGGACGTGCTGGCGCCCGACAAGACCTGGCTCGGCCAGAAATTCTCCGCCGACGAAGCGCATTTCGTCTGCCCCTGGCACGGCTACGAATACGACATCCGCACCGGCGAATGCGTCGGCAACCGCAAGCTCCGGCTCAAATCGTTCGAGGTCCTGCGCCGCGGCGACGAACTCTACGTCGTCGCCGGCTAGGTCAGAAGGAAACGCCATGGAAATCCAGCCCAACGACTTCCGCCGCATGTCGGTCGAGGAATTCGACACCACCAAGCTGCTCGCGCACGCCGCCAGGCAGGCAAAGGAGCGCGGCTACGAACGCTTCCCGATCGTCGACGTCGACTCGCACCACTACGAGAACGAGTCGATGCCGGAAATCCTCGAATATCTCGACGATCCGGTGCTCAAGCAGCTCGCGACCGCGACGTCGCGGCCGAACGCCAAGAACGCGCGCATCATGAACACCATGGTCGGCTACCAGGACATGGGCGGCCGCATCCCGCGCTACGGCCTGCGCAGCTTCGAGAAGACCCCGCCCGGGGAGGACCAGCGCGACGCCGCGCTGACCAAGCGCTGGATGGACGCGGTCGGCGTCGACGTCGCGGTGCTGTTCCCGACGCCGATGCTGGCGCTCGGCGTGCATCCGCAGGTCGAGGTCGAGATCGCGCTGTCGCGCGCCTACAACCGCTGGCTCTGCGAGCGCGTGCTCGCGCACGAGAAGCGGCTGGTCTCGATGCTCTATCTGCCGTTCAACGATCCCGACGCGACCTATGAGTTCGTCAAGGAGTTCGGCGACAAGAAGGGCGTGGTCGGCTTCCTGATCACCTCGACGCGCTACCGCCCGGTGCACGCCAACCAGTACATGAAGACCTACGCGCTGCTCGAAGAGATGGGGATGCCGATCGCCTTCCACGGCTCCTACCACTGGCACGACCAGGCGCAGGGCATGCTCAACCGCTTCATCTCGGTGCATGCGCTCGGCTTCGTCTGGTACAACATGATCCATCTCGCCAACTGGATCATCAACGGCCTCCCCGAGCGCTTTCCCAAGCTCAAGGTGGTCTGGCTCGAAAGCGGGCTCGCCTGGATTCCGTTCATGATGCAGCGCTTCGACAACGAATACATGATGCGCACGTCGGAGGCCCCTGCCCTCAAGAAGCTGCCGTCCGACTACATGCGCGACATGTATCTGGGCCTCGCAGCCGATGGAGGTCACCGACATGGGCCTGCTGCAGGAGACCATGCGCGTGATCAATGCGGAGACGCAGCTTGTCTATTCGTCCGACTATCCGCACTGGGACTTCGACCTGCCGTCGACGATCTACGACCTGCCGTTCCTGAGCGAGACCGCGAAGCGCAACATCCTCGGCGGCAACGCCAATCGCCTGTTCAATCTCAAGCTTGGCGCGGAAAAGCTCGCGCAGGTCGCGTAGCTTGAGTCGGGAGCACGCCATGCCTTCGCTTCGCCTGACGGGTCGCGTCGTCGTGCTTGCTGCCCTTGTCGCGAGCGCGCATGCGCACGCCCAATCGCCCGCCGAGTTCTACAAGGGCAAGACCATCGAGGTGTATATCGGCACCAGCGTCGGCGGCGGCTACGACGCCTATACGCGCATCCTGTCGCGCCACATGGGCAAGTACATCCCCGGCAATCCGGTGCTGGTGCCGAAGAACATGGCCGGCGGCGGCGGCATCCGGCTCGCCAATTTCCTCTACAACGCCGCGCCCAAGGACGGGCTGGTGTTCGGCACCTTCAACCGCGGCATCCCGCTTCGAGCCGCTGCTCGGCAACAAGGCGGCGCAGTTCGACGCGACCAGGTTCAACTGGATCGGCAGCACCAACGACGAGGTCGCGATCTGCGTCGCCTGGCACACGACCGGCGTCGAGCGCTACCAGCAGGTGCTGGAGCAGCGAGCTGGTGGTCGGCGCGTCCGGCATCGGCGCCGACACCTACCAGTTTCCCAAGATCGCCAACGGCGTGCTCGGCACCAAGTTCAAGATCGTCACCGGCTATCCCGGCGGCAACGACATCGACCTCGCCATGGAGCGCCAGGAGGTGCAGGGCCGCTGCGGCTGGTCATGGTCGAGCGTGAAGGCGACGCACCCGACCTGGCTGCCGGAGAAGAAGTTCAACACGCTGTTCCAGATGGGACTGTCCAAGCATCCCGAGCTGCCGGATGTGCCGCTGATCATGGACCTCGCCAGGACCGACGAGGAGCGCGCGATCTTCAAGCTGATCTTCGGCCGTCAGGTGATGGCTTGGCCCTTCCTGGCGCCGCCCGGCGTGCCGCAGGATCGCGTCGATGCGCTGCGCAAGGCCTTCACGGAGACGATGCAGGACAAGGAGTTCCTGGCCGACGCCGCCAAGGCCAAGTTCGAGATCAGGCCGGTGACCGGCGTCGGCGATCCAGGAGCTGGTGCAGGAGATCTACGCGACGCCCGCCTGCGGTCGTGCGCAAGACCATGGAATTGCTGCAATAATAGCGGCTGCGCGCGATCTTGTCGCATCGCGGGCGGTCATCTAGTTTCGCCGGCCCCTAGCAGCCGGATCAAGATCGCATGCCCATCCGCAACGATATCGTCGACGCCATCGGCAACACGCCGCTGATCAAGCTCAGGCGGGCGTCGGAGGCGACCGGCTGCACCATCCTGGGCAAGGCCGAGTTCATGAATCCCGGCCAGTCGGTCAAGGACCGGCCGGCGCGGCAGATGATCCTGGAAGCGGAGAAGCGCGGCGAGCTCAAGCCCGGCGGGCTCGTGGTCGAAGCCACCGCCGGCAACACCGGCATCGGCCTTGCGCTGGTCGCGAATGCGCGCGGCTATCGCACGCGTGATCGTGATCCCGAATACGCAGAGCCAGGAAAAGAAGGATGCGCTGACGATTGTTCGGCGCCGAGCTGGTCGAGGTGCCGGCGCTGCCCTACGCCAACCCGAACAACTACCAGCATATCGGACGCCGGCTCGCCGACGAGCTGCGCAAGAGCGAGACCGAACGGCGTGCTGTTCGCCGACCAGTGGAACAATCTCGACAACCGCAAGGCGCACTACGTCTCGACCGGCCCGGAAATCTGGGCGGACACCCAAGGCAAGGTCGACGGCTTCATCTGCTCGATCGGCACCGGCGGCACGATCGCCGGCGTCTCAACCTTCCTGCGCGAAAAGAAGAAGGACATCGTGATCGGCGTCGCCGACCCGAAGGGCGCCGCGATGTACAATCTGTTCGCGCATGGCGAAGCGAAGGCGAGCGAAGGCGGCTCGGTGTCGGAAGGCATCGGGCTCGGCCGCGTCACGCCCATCATCCAGGACATCAAGGTCGACAAGGCCTATCTGATCCCCGACGAGGAAGCGATCCCGCTGATCTTCGATCTGCTGGAGCACGAAGGCCTGTGCATGGGCGGCTCGACCGCGATCAATATCGCGGGCGCGATCCGTCTCGCCAAGGAGCTCGGCCCCGGCCACACCATCGTCACCGTGCTTTGCGACTACGGCACGCGCTATCAGTCGAAGCTGTTCAATCCGGAATTCCTGCGCTCCAAGAACCTGCCGGTGCCGGCCTGGCTGGAGCGCAAATCGAAGCTGGAGGTGCCCTATGTCTGAGCAGGCATCCGCTACGAGCCGCTGGCTCGTCACCACCGAATGGCTCGCATCCCGTCTGGGCGCGCCCGACGTCGTCGTGGTCGACGGCTCCTATTATCTGCCCGCGCATAAGCGCGACGCGGCCTCAGACTACATCACCGGCCACATCCCCGGTGCGGTGCGCTTCGACGTCGACGACGTCTCCGATCATGCGCAGAACCTGCCGCACATGCTGCCGTCAGCCGAAGTCTTTGCTCGCGAAGGTCGGCGCGCATGGGCATCGGCGATGGCGACACCATCGTGGTCTATGACGGCCTCGGCATGTTCTCGTCGCCGCGGGTGTGGTGGACGTTCCGGCTGTTCGGCGCGGAGAAGGTGTTCATCCTCGAAGGCGGCATGCCGAAATGGCAGGCCGAACGCCGCCCGATCGAAGCTGGTCTGGCAACCCATCGGCCGCGCAAGTTCACCGCGCGCATGAGGCCCGATATCGTCGCGACGCTGCCGGAGATCCGATCCGTGCTCGCCGACCACACCGCGCAGGTAGTCGACGCGCGCCCGGCCGACCGCTTCCGCGGCGATGCGCCGGAGCCGCGGCCCGGCGTGCGGCCGGGCCACATCCCCGGCTCGCTCAACGTGCCCTACACGGAGCTTGTGAAGGACGGGAAGCTCCTGCCCGCCGATGAGCTGCGTAAAGCTTTTGCGGCCGGCGGCGTCGACATTCAGCGGCCGATCATCACGAGCTGCGGCTCGGGCATTTCGGCGGCGACGATGTGGCTCGCGCTCGAAGCGCTCGGCAAGAAGCCTGCGGCGCTCTACGACGGCTCGTGGTCGGAATGGGGATCGCGCAACGATCTGCCCGTCGCAACCGGACCGAAGTAGCAGGCAGGCGGCGCCGATCCGGGTCGTGCACGCTTTCGCACGGCAAGCCTTCCGTATGCTTCCTGCTATTGCGGCTTTACCTCAAGCACTTCGCCCTCGGTGGCGGCGAAGGGAATCTTGTTGCCGTCCACTTCGACGATGTAATCGCCAGGCGGCAGAGGCGCCCGCCAGTCGACCGCATCGAAGCGGAAGACCTCCGTTCCATCCTGCGTCGTGACCCGCGCCGCCTTCCATTTCAGGTCGCGAGCGAGGATAACTGCGGCCGGCCGCAGCGTGACGGTCTGGCCGCCGTCGACCTTGACGAAGCGCCACTGGCTTTTCCAGAAATGCAGGTCATAGACGCCGGGCATCAAGGTCACCGACCTCGACACGGCGTCGAAACTTCCATGCCTTTCGCCGGTTTCGGAATCGACGACAGCCGCTCGTACTTCCATTTTGGGTGCGGGTATTTGGATGCTCAGCACCCCTGGATCGATCGTGGTCGTCTCGCCGGGGCGGACCTCGATCCCCCTCCAACTCGCCGGTCCGAACCTCACCTCATAGATGCCCGCTGGGAGAGTTAACTCCCTTTTGGCGCTGTCGAGCGTCCCGACCTGCTGGCCGGTCTCCGCGTTGAACACGGCGTGAGACGTCAACCAGGTCGTGGACGTCGTCCGTAGCTTCCCGGGCTGCGGCTTCGCCGGCAGCGCGGCCACGCGCTGCGTGCACGCATTGAGCGCCTTCTTGAGCGTGTCCGGCAGCTCCGGTCCCACCGGCGCGTCGAAATAGGTGCCGCCGGTCACGCGCGCGATGGCCTGGAGCTGCCCGCGCGCCGCGGTATCGACGACGAAGCCCACGGTGTGAACGGTGATGCGTTTGGCGGCGAGCGCCTTGGCCGCGACCACCGGATCGCCTCGGCAAGTCTCCTTGCCGTCGCTGACCAGGACGATCACGCGTTCCTTGGCGTCGGCCGGGAAATCGTTCGCGCCCTGTTCGAGCGAATAGGCGATCGGCGTGTAGCCTTGGGCCTTCGCGCCGTCGACTGTTGCCGCGATCGCAGCGCTGCTGGCGCCGGCCGGGCCAAAGGGAACGCCGACATGCGTGTCCTCGCAGTTTTTCCGGCTTGCGGCCGACTGCGCGCCGTATAGCCGCAAGGAGAGCTGCGCCTGCGGGGGAATGAATCCGGCCACGCCCTTGACCGCGCGTTGCGCGACCGCCATGCGCGTTTCGCCGTTCGGCAGCTTGGCGTTCATGCTGCCCGACGCATCGAGGATCAGCAGGACCGAACGATCGGCGTTGTTGCAGGACTGGGCGAGCGCGGCAGCAGGCAGCACACCCGCCACCAGCGCGACGAGACACGAACGAATTATTTTTTGCACGGAAATGACCCTCTTCAAGTTGGTTGTTGGCCAATCGCAGGATCGTCGCCATCTTATCCAACGTCAGTGGTGGCGCATAGGCAACCTCTGGCCGATGGAGCGCCGTCCCTACGGCCCACCAGATGTCCCGTTCGGGCTTCGTCACCGGCGCAAATGTCATGGTGGACGGCGGCATGACCCGGAAAATGATCTACGAGGAATAGACATTTTTCCGCCCTTTCGGACGAATAAGAGAAGACTTATCTTCCTGCCGGTGGCGTAGCAGATTCTTCCAATCGTTGAGGACGTTCATGATCTTCCGCCAGCTCTTCGACAGCGTCTCCGGCACCTACACCTACCTGCTGGCCAGCCGGCGCGGCGGCGAGGCGCTGATCATCGATCCGGTGCTGGAGAAGGTCGACCGCTACATCCAGCTCGTCAACGAGCTCGACCTGAAGCTGGTCAAGGCCGTCGATACCCATCTGCATGCCGACCACATCACCGGGCTCGGCGCGCTGCGCGACCGCACCCACTGCATCACCGTGATGGGCGACAAGAGCAAGGTCGACGTGGTGTCGATGCGGCTAGCCGAAGGCGACAAGCTCACCATCGAGGGCGTCGCGCTCGACGTGCTCTACACGCCCGGGCACACCGACGACTCCTATTCGTTCCTGATGAACGACCGCGTCTTCACCGGCGACACGCTGCTGATCCGCGGCACCGGCCGCACCGACTTCCAGAACGGCGATCCGCGCGCGCAATATCGACTCGATCTTCAACAAGCTCCTGAAGCTGCCGGACGAGACGATGGTTTTCCCGGCCCACGACTACAAGGGCGAGACCGTCTCCACCATCGGCGAGGAGAAGGCGTTCAATCCGCGCCTGCAGGTGAAGTCGCTCGACCAGTACGTCGACCTGATGAACGGCCTCAACCTGCCCAATCCCAAGATGATGGACGTCGCGGTGCCGGCCAACATGCGGGTCGGCTTCGCGCAGGAGGCGATCGCGCAGCGCGGCTGGGCGGTGAGCGCCGCGGACGCGATCAAGCTGGTCGGACGGCCCGACGTCGCGCTGATCGATCTGCGCGAAAAGTCGGAGCGCGAGAAGCACGGCGTCATCCCGGGCTCGCTGCATGCGCCCTACCCCGACCTGCAGGACAACATCCGGCCGGGCGGCATGCTGCACGAGCTCGCGTCGGCGACCGGCAAGCGCATCCTGTTCTATTGCGCCTTCGGCGAGCGCTCGGCGATGGCGGTGCAGGCCGCGCAGGATTCCGGCATCGGCGCGCGCCTGCCATATCCACGGCGGCATCGACGCCTGGAAGAAGGCCGACGGCGCGCTGGCGCAGTAGCGCGAACGGCAAGAGCGGTCAGCGCGGCGGCGCTGCCAATACCGAGCGATAGATCGGGATCATGTCGGACAGCAGCGCGGCCTCGAGGCGCCCCGCGTGTTCCGACCAGCTGATCCCTTGCTGATATTGCAACGCGGCTTCGTGCTGCCTTCGCCACAGATTATCGTCGGTCATGAGCGCCACGGCGCGCTCGGCGAATTCGCTCTCGTCGCCCCGCACAAATCCGGTGACGCCGTCGATCACACGCTCGGGGAGCACGGTCACCGGGGCGAACACGGCCGGCACGCCCAACGCCTGCGCCTCCGCCGCCGCGAGGCAGAACGCCTCCGCCTTGTGGCCGAGATAGAGCATGACCCGCGATCCGCGCATCGCTGCGATCAACTCCTGCACGGCTGGCGGACGGATGCACCCGGACGGACGCCTTGACCGCTTCGCTCACGCCCTTCGGGAGTACGTCGCCCTCCCAGAATTTCCAGGCGTCGGCGCCGGCGGTCATGCCATGGACGCCGTACACCTCGAGGGTCGCATTCGGCACACGCGGGAGGATCGAGGTCGCCCAGATCTCCACCAGTCGGCGCAGATTGCGCTGAGGGTTCGACGCAAAGATCGCACGCGGTTGCGGCGGAGCACTCAGCGGCGCGTGGCCCCTCACATCGTCCGGCAAGCCGTGCGGCAGCACGATCTGCGGCTTCCACCGCGGCAAGAGCGGCGAATAGGCCTGTTGCTTCATAGAAGCTGGTGAGGATCGGAATCGGCCGATAGAGCCACATCCTCCATATCTTCTTGTAGTGGCGCAGCTGGCTCACCGGCCACACCACCCAGATCGCGCGGCGTTTCGGCCGCGACACGAACGGCAGCAGATACGGTTGCTGACAGGCGATGTACAGATCGCATTGCTGCGGCGGCGTGCTCGACAACGGCCGCCACGACACGCCTTCATGTTCGACCGGGCCGTCGCAATTGGTGAAACAGGTGACCTGATGGCCGCGGCGCGCGAGCTCCCGCGAGCACCGGATCACGCTGGTCTCGGTGCCGCCAAGCGGACGCCGTTCAAGGTCCCTGCCGTCATAATGCAGCGTGGAATCGGCGAACACGATGCTGGCCATTGCGCGTCGTCCGCTCAGTGCAGGATCTGGCTCAGGAACACCTTGGTCCGCTCGTGCTGCGGGATTGGTGAAGAACGGCTCCGGCTCGTTGACCTCGACGATCTGGCCGGCATCCATCAGCACCATGCGGGTCGCCGACCTGGCGCGCGAAGCCCATCTCGTGGCTCACCACCAGCATGGTCATGCCGTCCATGGCGAGCTCCACCATGGTGTCGAGCACCTCCTTGACCATCTCCGGGATCGAGCGCCGAGGTCGGCTCGTCGAACAGCATGATCTTGGGCTGCATGCACAGCGCGCGCGCGATCGCGACGCGCTGCTGCTGGCCGCCGGAGAGCTGCGCCGGATATTTCGTCGGCCTGCTCGGGGATGCGCACGCGCTCGAGATAGTGCCGCGCGATCGCCTCGGCCTCCTTGCGCGGCATGCCGCGCACCCAGATCGGCGCCAGCGTGCAGTTCTCCAGCACGGTCAGATGCGGGAACAGGTTGAACTGCTGGAACACCATGCCGACCTCGCGCCGCACCTCGTCGATCGTCTTGAGGTCCTCGGTCAGCTCGACGCCGTCGACGACGACGCGGCCCTGCTGCCAGTCCTCGATCCGGTTGATGCAGCGCAGCAGCGTCGACTTGCCGCCGCCCGACGGCCCGCAGATCACGATGCGCTCGCCGCGCATGACCTGCAGGTTGACGTCGCGCAGCACATGAAACGCGCCGAACCACTTGTTCACGCCGGTCATGTCGACCGCGATCTCGTTCCGCGTGGTGCGGATGTCGCGCGCCGGCGCGGCGGCTTTCGGCGGCGTCGTTGATCCATGGCGCTCAACGCGCTACACCCGTGCTCAAGCCGCCGCTCCATGTAGAGCGCATAGCGCGACATCGCGAAGGAGATCGCGAAATAGATCATCCCGGCGAAGGCAAAGCCGGTGAACAGCGTCACCGGCGTCGCCCAGTTGGGATCGGCAAAGGCCGCCCGCAACTGCCCGAGCAGGTCGAAGATCGCGACGATCAGCACCAGCGTGGTGTCCTTGAACAGCGCGATGAAGGAATTGACGATGCCGGGGATCACGAGCTTGAGCGCCTGCGGCAGGATGACGAAGCCCATCATCCGCCAGTAGCCGAGGCCGAGCGCCATCGCGCGCCTCGTACTGGCCGCGCGGGATCGCCTGCAGGCCGCCGCGCACCACCTCCGCCATATAGGCGGCGGCGAACAGCACGACGCCGATCAGCACGCGCGGCGAGCGGATCGAGCTTCCAGCTCTCCGGCAGGAAGAACGGCAGCATGTAGGTCGCGAAGAACAGCACCGTGATCAGCGGCACGCCGCGCCAGAACTCGATGAAGATGACGCAGAACCATGCGCACCAGCGGCAGCGACGAGCGCCGCCCGAGCGCCAGCAGGATGCCGAGCGGCAGCGAGCCGATGATGCCGGTGAAGGCGATCACCAGCGTCACCAGCAGCCCGCCCCACAGCCGCGTCTCGACATGCGGCAGGCCGAACACGCCGCCGACCAGCAGGAAGAACGCCACGCACCGGAAACACGCCGAAGAACAGGATGCGCGTTGAGCGCCTTGTAGGGCACGCGCGGGATCAGCAGCGGCACCAGCAGGACGAGCGCCGATCGCGTAGGTCAGGTTGACCCGCCAGACCTGATCGGCCGGGTAGAAGCCGTACATGAACTGCGCGAACTTGGCGGCGATGAACGGCCAGCAGGCGCCGACCGGGCGGCCGACCGTCTCCGCCAGGCAGTCGTCGCGGCTCGATCCGTCCCAGACCGCGTCGATCAGCAGGAACCGGATCGCCGGCCAGATCAGCGCGGCGAGCACCAGCGCGCTGAGCAGCGTCAGCGATCGTGTTGAGCACGCTGCCGAACAGCCGCTGCCGCAGCCAGGCCGAGCGCGCCGACGCTCGGACCGCGGCGGCTCCAGCGGCGCGATCAGTTGCTGGCGGACGAAGGCTGCGCTCATCGCCGCTCACCGCTCCGCCAGCCGCATGCGGGCGTTGTAGAGATTCATCGCGAGGCTCGTGACCAGCGAGATCAGCGAGATAGACCGCCATGGTGATGGCGATGATCTCGATCGCCTGGTGGGTCTGGTTGAGCGTCGTGCCGGCGAACACCGCGACCAGGTCGGGATAGCCGATGGCGACCGCGAGCGACGAGTTCTTGGTCAGGTTGAGATACTGGTTGGTCAGCGGCGGGATGATCACCCGCAGCGCCTGCGGCACCACGATCAGCCGCAGCATCGGTCCGCGCCGCAGGCCGAGCGCCATGCGCCGCCTCGGTCTGCCCGCGCGGCACCGCGAGAATGCCGGCGCGCACGATCTCGGCGATGAAGGCCGCCGTATAGGTCGTCAGCGCGATCAGCAGCGCGGCGAATTCCGGGATCAGCCGCATGCCGCCGACGAAATTGAAGCCGCGCAGCTCGGCGCTCGAGCTGACCGGCGAAGCCGAGCGCGAGCAAGGCCACGAGCGGCAGCGCCGACGATCAGCGCCGAGCGACGTCCACAGCACCGGAAACGGCTGGCCGGTCGCATCCTGGCGGCGGCGCGCCCAGACGCGCAGGCCGATGGCGGCCAGGATCGCGACCACGAACGCGGCCGCCACGATCCCGCGCCCTCGCCGAACATCGCCCGCGGCATGATCAGGCCGCGATTGTTCAGATAGACTGCCGGCGGCCCGGCCCATCGCGAGGCCGCGCCACCATTGCGCGACCGCGTCCGGCAGGCCGAGCGCGCCAGATAATAAAACCTCGGCGGCAAGTGAAGAGTGGCTGCAGCCCGACGCCGATGCTCTGGC
>CAWKMR010000016.1:0-81944 GCA_963850705.1 uncultured Alphaproteobacteria bacterium
TGGCGATGGTCGTGATCGTTGCGGGCGTCCTGCAATACACGGGATTGGCGCCGCGATGACGGGGGTGTGCAATGCTCGATATCTCTCTTGCGGGGCTGATCGGAGCGATCGCGGCACGGTTGTCGCGGGCGTGAACTATCATCTGTTCATCGGCGTGCTGGAACGCTCGATGCGCGAGCGCGCGCAGACGCAGACCGCCGAGGAGCGGGACACGATGGACGCCAAGCTGTCGCTGATGCGGCGCTTTGTGTTGACCGCCGATCTGTTCGTGTTCGCGGCGCTCGGATACTGGATCGGGAAGACGTTTTGGCGGCTAGGCGGGCGAGACGTGGCAATGTGCCTTGCAGGCACCGAAGGAGCGCGCCCATGAGACTCGATCAGACGGCCCGCGCGATATTCCTCTGGGAGTTCGTTTCGGCGTTCTTCCTCGCCATGCGCTATTTCTTCAAGGCGAAGCCGACGCTCAACTATCCGTTCGAGAAGGGGCCGATCTCGCCGCGCTTCCGCGGCGAGCATGCGCTGCGCCGCTATCCGAACGGCGAGGAGCGCTGCATCGCCTGCAAGCTCTGCGAGGCGATCTGCCCGGCGCAGGCGATCACCATCGAGGCCGGTCCGCGCCGGAACGACGGCACCCGCCGGACCACGCGCTACGACATCGACATGGTCAAGTGCATCTATTGCGGGCTGTGCCAGGAGGCCTGCCCGGTCGACGCCATCGTGGAGGGCCCGAACTTCGAATTCGCCACCGAGACGCGCGAGGAGCTCTACTACGACAAGGAGCGGCTGCTCGCGAACGGCGACCGCTGGGAGCGCGAGATCGCGAAGGCCATCGAACTCGACGCGCCGTACCGGTGATGATGATGACTTTGGATCGCACATCTCGCTCGTCGCCGGGAAAGGGGGCCCGGGGTGGGCATCGGCCCCCGCCTCACGGGCATGAGCGGTGCAGAGGTCTGCGCGTGGATCGCGCATGATCGTCTACGCGCTGTTCTTCTATCTGTTCGCCGGCGTGTGCATCGCCTCCGCGGTGATGGTGGTGGCGTCGAAGAATCCCGTGCACTCGGTGCTGTTCCTGATCCTCGCCTTCGTCAACGCGTCCGGCCTGTTCGTGCTGATGGGCGCCGAATTCCTCGCGATGATCCTGGTGGTGGTCTATGTCGGCGCGGTGGCGGTGCTGTTCCTGTTCGTGGTGATGATGCTCGACGTCGATTTCGCCGAGCTGCGCCAGGGCTTCATCCAATATCTGCCGATCGGCGCGCTGGTCGGCATCGTGTTCCTGGCCGAGCTGCTCGCTGGTCGTCGGCGCCTGGACGATCGCGCCGGCCATCACCGAAAGCGTCGCGGCGCCGATCCCGCCGTTCTACTCGGTGACCAACACCGAGGCGCTCGGGCAGGTGCTCTACACCCGCTACGTCTATTTCTTCCAGGCCGCCGGCGTGATCCTGCTGGTGGCGATGATCGGCGCCATCGTGCTGACGCTGCGCCACAAGCCCAACGTCAAGCGGCAGGACATCTCGCAACAGGTCGCGCGCACCCGCGAGGATGCGATCGAGGTCGTGAAGGTCCGGCCGGGGCAGGGGCTGTCATGACCATCGGCCTCGGCCACTACCTCACCGTCGCGGCGATCCTGTTCACGATCGGGATCTTCGGCATCTTCCTCAACCGGAAGAACGTGATCGTCATCCTGATGTCGATCGAGCTGATCCTGCTCGCCGTGAACATCAATTTCGTCGCGTTCTCGACCTTCCTCGGCGATCTGGTCGGGCAGGTGTTCGCGCTCCTGGTGCTGACGGTCGCGGCCGCCGAGGCCGCGATCGGGCTCGCCATCCTCGTCGCCTATTTCCGGAACCGCGGCTCGATCGCGGTCGAGGACATCAACCTCATGAAGGGCTGACCCCCATCATGTATCAGGCGATCGTCTTCTTGCCGCTGGTCGGCGCGATCCTGGCGGGTCTGATCACGCTGGCCGGCGCGCGTGCGCGCTATCCCGGCGGCTCGCCCGCAGCCGAAGGCCATGATCATGCCGCGGAGCATCACGCCGCGCATGAGCATGCGGCGCATGACCACGGCACGACGCGGACATGACGACGCCCATCATCCGACCGAGCCGGCGGCCGCGGGCTCGCGCGCGGCCGAGCTGATCACGACGTCGTTCCTGTTCATTTCGATGATCCTGTCCTGGATCGCCTTCGTCACCGTCGGCTTCGGGCAGGACGTGCATGTCACCCTGATCAACTGGTTCACCGCCGGCGATCTCAAGGTCGACTGGGCGTTGCGGGTCGATACGCTCACGGCGGTGATGCTGGTGGTGGTCACCTCGATCTCCGCCTTCGTGCACCTCTATTCGATCGGCTACATGGTGGAGGAGCCGTACCGGCCGCGCTTCTTCTGCTACCTGTCGCTGTTCACCTTCGCGATGCTGATGCTGGTGACCTCCGACAACCTCGTGCAGCTGTTCTTCGGCTGGGAGGGCGTCGGCCTGATGAGCTACCTGCTCATCGGCTACTGGTATCAAAAGCCGGAAGCGAACGCGGCCGCGATCAAGGCCTTCATCGTCAACCGCGTCGGCGACTTCGGCTTCGCGCTCGGCATCTTCGCCGTTTTCATGATGACCAAGGCGGTCGACTTCGGCACCATCTTCGCGCAGGCGCCGTCGCTCGTCGGCAAGACCATCCATTTCCTCGCTCTGGGACGTCGACGCGCTGACGCTGATCTGCATCCTGTTGTTCATCGGCGCGATGGGCAAGTCGGCGCAGTTCCTGCTGCACACCTGGTTGCCGGACGCCATGGAAGGCCCGACGCCGGTGTCGGCGCTGATCCATGCCGCCACCATGGTGACCGCCGGCGTGTTCATGGTGGCGCGGCTGTCGCCGCTGTTCGAGCTTGCGCCGACCGCGCAGAACGTCGTGGTGTTCTTCGGCGCCACCACCGCGTTGTTCGCCGCGACCGTCGGTCTCGTTCAGAACGACATCAAGCGCATCGTCGCCTATTCGACCTGCTCGCAGCTCGGCTACATGTTCGTGGCGATGGGCGTGGGCGCCTATTCGGTCGGCATGTTCCACCTGTTCACCCACGCCTTCTTCAAGGCGCTGCTGTTCCTCGGCTCCGGCTCCGTGATCATGGCGATGCATCACGAGCAGGACATCCAGAAGATGGGCGGGCTCAAGGACAAGATCCCGTTCACCTATGCGATGATGGTGATCGGCACGCTGGCGCTGACCGGCTTCCCGCTCACCGCCGGCTACTTCTCCAAGGACGCGATCATCGAGGCCGCCTACGCCAGTCACAATCCGATGGCGCTCTATGCCTTCACGCTGACGGTCGCGGCGGCGGCGCTCACCTCGTTCTATTCCTGGCGGCTGATCTTCGTGACCTTCCACGGCCGGCCGCACGACCGGCATCACTACGACGCCGCGCACGAGAGCCCGCCGGTGATCCTGATCCCGCTCGCCTTCCTGGCGGCGGGCGCGATCCTGTCGGGCTATCCGTTCAAGGAATTGTTCGTGGGCCACGGCGTCGAGGCGTTCTTCCGCGACTCGCTGAAGTTCGGGCCCAACAACCACATCCTCCACGACATGCACGAGGTGCCCTACAGCGTCGCGATGCTGCCGACCGTGATGATGGCGCTCGGCTTCCTGGTCTCCTGGCACTTCTACATCCGCAAGCCCGCGCTGCCGGCCGAGCTCGCGCGCCAGCACGAGCCGCTCTACAAGTTCCTGCTCAACAAGTGGTACATCGACGAGCTCTACGACGTCATCTTCGTGCGGCCGACGCTGTGGCTCGGACGCGTGCTGTGGAAGTACGGTGACGGCCGCATCATCGACGGCCTTGGGCCGGACGGCGTGTCGGCGCGCGTGCTCGACGTCACCCGTAACGTGGTGCGGCTGCAGACCGGCTATCTCTATCACTACGCCTTCGCGATGCTGATCGGGGTCGCCGCGCTCATCACCTGGTTCA
Organism: uncultured Alphaproteobacteria bacterium; assembly: GCA_963850705.1. Lineage (GTDB taxonomy): Bacteria > Pseudomonadota > Alphaproteobacteria > Rhizobiales > Xanthobacteraceae > VAZQ01. The sequence continues at coordinate 3,958 of CAWKMR010000016.1, forward strand.
TCGTCCGGACGGGGGCGGGCTGATGCTGAGCTGGCCGATCCTCTCCGTCACGACGTTCCTGCCGCTCGCCGGCGCGCTGTTCATCATGATGCTGGGCAGCGAAGGCGAGGCCGAGAAGCGCAATGCGCGCTGGGTCGCGCTGTGGACGACGCTGATCACCTTCGCGGTCTCGCTGGTGCTGGTCTGGCGCTTCGACGCCGGCTCGGCGGAATTCCAGTTCATCGAGCGGCGGCCCTGGCTCGCCGGCACGATCAACTATCACATGGGCGTCGACGGCATTTCGCTGCCGTTCGTGATCCTGACCACCGCGCTGATGCCGCTCTGCATCATCGCGAGCTGGGGCGCGATCCAGACCCGCGTGAAGGAATACATGATCGCGTTCCTGGTGCTCGAGACCCTGATGGTCGGCACCTTCTGCGCGCTCGACCTCGTGCTGTTCTACCTGTTCTTCGAGGGCGGCCTGATTCCGATGTTCCTGATCATCGGGGTCTGGGGCGGGCCGCGCCGGGTCTATGCGAGCTTCAAGTTCTTCCTCTACACGCTGCTCGGCTCGGTGCTGATGCTGCTCGCCATCATGGCGATGTACTGGAGCGCCGGCACCACCGACATCCCGACGCTGCTCAAGCACGGCTTCCCGGCAAGCCTGCAGACCTGGGCGTGGCTCGCCTTCTTCGCCTCGTTCGCGGTGAAGATGCCGATGTGGCCGGTGCACACCTGGCTGCCCGACGCCCACGTCGAGGCGCCGACCGCCGGCTCGGTGATCCTCGCCGCCATCCTCCTGAAGATGGGCGGCTACGGCTTCCTGCGCTTCTCGCTGCCGATGTTCCCGCTCGCCTCGCAGGACTTCGCGCCGCTGATCTTCACGCTCTCGGTGATCGCGATCGTCTACACCTCGCTGGTCGCGCTGGTGCAGGAGGACATGAAGAAGCTCATCGCCTATTCGTCGGTGGCGCATATGGGCTTCGTCACCATGGGCATCTTCGCGGCGACCACGCAGGGTATCGCCGGCGGCATCTTCCAGATGGTGTCGCACGGCATCGTCTCGGGCGCGCTGTTCCTCTCCGTCGGCGTGGTCTACGACCGCCTCCACACCCGCGAGATCGCGGCCTATGGCGGGCTGGTCAACCGCATGCCGCTCTACGCCGCGGCCTTCATGGTGTTCACGCTGGCCAATGTCGGCCTGCCGGGGACGTCCGGCTTCGTCGGCGAATTCCTGACCCTGATCGGCACCTTCAGGGTGAACATCTGGACCGCGACGCTGGCGACGCTCGGCGTCATCCTTTCCGCCGGCTATGCGCTGTGGCTCTATCGCAAGGTGATCTTCGGGGCGCTCGACAAGCCCAAGCTCGCCGCCATCAAGGACCTCGACTACCGCGAGATCATCACGCTCGGCCCGCTGGCGGCGCTGACCATCCTGTTCGGCATCTTCCCGAAGCCGATCCTCGATATGTCCGCCGTCTCGGTCGCGCAACTCATCACCCAGTACCAGCCGCGATCGGCGCGGCCAAAACGCAGCCGCGCCGCGGCGATGCTGGTGAAGTGAGACACCCATGAACGAGACCTTCATCGTTCGCGATCTCTACCCGGTGCTGCCGGAGATCGTGCTGGCCGTGGGCGCGATGGTCCTGCTCATGCTCGGCGCTTTCCGCGGCGAGCGCGCCGCCACGACGGTCAACTGGCTCGCGATCCTGCTGCTGATCGTGGCCGGCGCCGTGATCGTCTGGCTGCCGGCGGAGCGGCTGGAGGCCTTCGGCGGCAGCTTCGTGCTGGAGCCCTATGCCCGCTTCCTCAAGCTCCTGGCGCTGCTGGGCTCCGCGACCGCGATCCTGATGTCGCTCGACTATCTCGAGCGCGAGCAGCAGAACCGGTTCGAATATCCGATCCTGATCCTGCTCTCGACCGCCGGCATGCTGATGCTGATCTCGGCGGCCGACCTGATCGCGCTCTATCTCGGACTCGAACTGATGAGCCTGTCGCTTTACGTCGTCGCGGCGATCAACCGCGACTCCGTGCGCTCGACCGAGGCCGGCCTGAAATATTTCGTGCTCGGCGCATTGTCGTCGGGAATGCTGCTCTACGGCGCGTCGCTGGTCTACGGCTTCACCGGCACGGTCAGCTTTGCCGGCATCGCCAAGGCGTCTGCGAACGGCGGCATCGGCCTCATTTTCGGGCTGGTGTTCCTGTTCGCCGGCTTCTGCTTCAAGGTCTCGGCGGTGCCGTTCCACATGTGGACGCCGGACGTCTACGAAGGCGCGCCGACGCCGATCACGGCGTTCTTTGCGGCCGCGCCAAAGGTCGCCGGCATCGCGATGTTCATGCGCGTCGCCATCGACGCGTTTCCCGACATCGTGCCGCAATGGCAGCAGATCGTCGTGTTCGTGTCGATCGCGTCCATGGTGCTCGGCGCGTTCGCGGCCATCGGCCAGCGCAACATCAAGCGGCTGATGGCCTATTCCTCGATCGGCCACATGGGCTTTGCGCTGGTCGGGCTCGCCGCCGGCACGCCCGAAGGCATTCAGGGCGTGCTCGTCTACATGGCGATCTATGTGGCCATGACGCTTGGCACCTTCGCCTGCATCCTTTCGATGCGCCGTGACGGCCAGATGGTCGAGGACATCGGCGACCTCGCGGGGCTGGCGCGGACCAAGCCGGCCATGGCGTTCTTCCTGGCGATGCTGTTGTTCTCGCTCGCCGGCATTCCGCCGCTCGCCGGCTTCTTCGCGAAGTTCTATGTCTTCCTCGCCGCCATCAAGGCCGGGCTGTTCACGCTGGCCGTGATCGGCGTGCTTGCGAGCGTCGTGGGCGCTTACTACTACCTCGCGATCATCAAGATCATGTATTTCGACGAACCGGCCAAGCCGTTCGAGCCGATGCCCTATCAGCTCACGGCCGTGCTGGCCGTCTCGGGGCTGTTCAATCTCCTGTTCTTCGTCTATCCCGGCCCTCTGGTTGAGGCGGCGAACGCGGCCGCGAAGTCACTGTTCTGAGGAAAATGCAGCTCGATCCCAGGGCGTCAGCGGCGGGTGTGCGGCTGATTGCGCATGAGGTGTTGGTTTCGACCAACGCCGAGGCGCTGTCGCTCGCCGGCCGTGGCGAGCGCGGCCCGCTGTGGATCACCGCCGGACGGCAGAGCGGGGGACGCGGCCGGCGCGGGCGGACCTGGGTGTCGGAGCCCGGCAATCTGTTTGCGAGTTTGCTGCTGACCGACGTCGCAGCCGGCCGAGCATTGGCCGGAACTCGCCTTCGTCGCGGCGCTCGCAATCCATGACGCGGTCGCGGAAGCCGCGCCGGCGTTGCGCCCGCAGCTCTTCATCAAGTGGCCGAACGATCTCCTGCTCGCCGGAAAGAAATTTTCCGGCATCCTGATCGAAGGCGAAGGCGGACAGGGCGCGGTCGTCGTCGGCATCGGCGTCAACTGCGTCAGTCATCCGGCCGATACCGATTATCCCGCCACCGATCTGGCGGCCGCCGGAGCCGCCGTCACCGCCGAAGCGTTGTTCACGGGGCTGTCGGCGAAGATGCTGGGGCGTCTCGCGCAATGGAATGCGGGCGAGCATTTCTCCACCATCCGCGCGGACTGGCTCGCGCGTGCCGCCGGGCGCGGCGATCTGATCCGCGTCCGTCTCGCGGACCAGGAACTGGTCGGGCGGTTCGAGGATGTCGACGACGCGGGCCGCCTGGTGCTGTCGCTGCCGGAAGGCGGGCGCAAGACGATCGCCGCCGGCGACGTCGTTGAACTCGCGGGGCCGGGACAAATCGGCGGTGGCCGCTGATGGCGGATCCTGGCGACGAACTCGTCTTTGCGCCGCTGGGCGGGGTCGGCGAGATCGGGATGAATCTCGGGCTCTACGGTCTCGGCACCGAGCGCCGCCGGCAGTGGATCGCGGTCGATATCGGCGTCGCCTTTGCCGGGGAGGAGCTTCCCGGCATCGATCTCATCCTGCCGGATATCCGCTTTCTCATCGAAGAGCGCCGCAATCTCCTCGGCATCGTGCTGACCCACGCGCACGAGGACCATTTCGGCGCGCTCATCGATCTCTGGCCGCGGCTGCGGGTGCCGGTCTATGCGACGCCGTTCACGGCCGCGCTGTTCGAGGCGAAGCGCACGGGGCGAGCCCGGCGCCCCCGACGTGCCGATCAAGGTGATCCCGCTCGGCGGCCGCATCTCGCTCGGTCCGTTCGATATCGAATACGTCTCGATGGCGCATTCGATCCCGGAGTCGAACGGCCTGATCATCAAGACGCGGCACGGCACCGTGCTGCATACCGGCGACTGGAAGATCGATCCGACGCCGGTGATCGGCCCACCGACCGACGAGGCGCGGCTGCGCGCGCTCGGCGAGGAGGGCTGCCTCGCGCTGCTCGGCGACTCCACCAATGCCGTGCGCGAGGGCCGCTCGCCGTCGGAGACCGATGTCGCCAAGGTGCTGGCGGAGCTGATCCGCAACGCGCCCGGCCGCGTCGGCGTCACCACCTTCGCCTCCAACGTGGCGCGCATCCGCGCCGTCGCGGAGGCGGCCGCCGCCTGCGGCCGCGAGGTCGTGCTGGTCGGACGCGCCATGGAGCGCGTCGCGCAGGTCGCGCGCGAGACCGGCTATCTCGACGATATCCGCGAATTCCGGTCGCTCGACACCTACGGCTATCTGCCGCCCGACAAGGTCGTGGCGCTCTGCACCGGCAGCCAGGGCGAGCCGCGCGCCGCGCTGGCGCGGATCGCCGAGGACCAGCATCCGCTGGTCACGTTCTCCAAGGGCGACCGCGTGATCTTCTCCTCGCGCGCCATCCCCGGCAACGAGAAGTCGGTGATGCGGGTCATCAACGGCCTGGTCAGCCAGGGGGTCGAGGTCATCACCGACCGCACGCACCTCGTCCACGTCTCCGGGCATCCGCGCCGCGCCGAGCTGGAAGAGATGATTTCCTGGGTGCGGCCGCAAATCCTCATTCCGGTGCATGGCGAGCCGCTGCACATGGCCGAGCACGCCGGCCTTGCGCGCCGCGCGGGCGTCGGCAAGGTCTTGACCTGCCGCAACGGCGATCTCGTGAAGAATCGCGCCGGACGGCCCGGCGATCATCGACGAGGTGCCGGCCGGCCGGCTCTACAAGGACGGCTCGCTGCTGGTCGACGCTGCGGAGCGGACCGTGCCGGACCGGCGCCGGCTCGGCTTCGCCGGCATCGTTTCGGTGGCGCTGGCGATGACCGAGCGCGGCGAGCTCGTCGGCGAACCCGAGATCGAGATCACCGGCATCCCGGACAAGGACGCCGACGGCAATCTGATCGCCGAGCGGGCCTTGGAGGCGGTGCTTGATGCCCTCGAACTCGATGCCGCGGGCGCGCCGGCGCGATCCGGAGGCGGTCGCAGAAGCAGCGCGCCGCGCGGTGCGTTCCGCCGTCGGCGCCGCCTGGAACAAGAAGCCGATGTGCCATGTGCACGTGCTGACGGTGTAAGGTCGTTCGGTCTGGAGCGCTGCAAGCGAGGCTACAGATGATCGGTCGTCTCAATCACGTCGCGATCGCCGTGCGCGACCTTGCCAAAGCATCCGGTATCTACCGCGACATGCTCGGCGCCGACGTGTCGGAGCCGGTGGCCCAGCCCGAGCACGGCGTGACCACGGTGTTCATCACGCTGCCCAACACCAAGATCGAGCTTATTGCACCGCTGGGCACGGATTCGCCGATCGCCAAATTCCTCGAGCGCAATGCCGGACGGCGGCATCCATCACATCTGCTATGAGGTCGACGATATCGTGGCCGCGCGCGATGCGTTGCGCAGCCAGGGCGCGCGCGTGCTGGGCGACGGCGAGCCGAAGATCGGCGCGCACGGCAAGCCGGTGCTGTTCCTGCACCCGAAGGACTTTTGCGGCACGCTGATCGAGATCGAGCAGGCCTAAGCGCCGAGAACTGCCTATTGATCAGCACTTTCGCTGCATTTTTGGACGCGGTTGGCGAACCTTTCAGCAACCGCCCACCGGACGGATTTGATATCGATACAGCAGCTGGCCGCTGTGAATGGCCAGCGATTTTTGGTGGGAAACGTTTGAGGTCCGCTGGCGCCAGCAACGGATCGCATCATGACCACCAAGATCTCCAATCGCCTTTCCCGCCAGGCCTTGACGCGCCAAGCCTTCAGCCGCCGTGCCGTCTGTCTCGGACTTGGCGCTACGACGCTCTCGGTCGTTGCCGGAAGGGCAAGCGCCGCCACTGAATGGCCGACCCGCCCGGTGACGGTTGTCGTTCCTTACGCCGCCGGCGGCAACACCGACATGATGGCGCGGCTTTCGTCGCAGTATCTCGCGAACAAGCTCGGCCAACCCTTCGTGATCGAGAACAGAGGCGGCGGCGGAGGCGCAGTCGGCGCCATCGCGGTGTCCAAGGCGCGTCCCGACGGCTACACACTTCTGTTCGGCGCTTCGACGCAGCTCGTGAACATTCCGATGCTGCAAAAGGTTGTCTACTCCCACAAGGATTTCACGCCGATCAGCATCTTCGGCGCCGGCCCGTATCTGCTTGGCATCAAATCATCGCTTCCGGTTAAGACGCTGCAGGAATTCATTGAGTATGTGAAAGCCCGTCCGGGCGAGCTCAACTATGGAACGGCCGGCGTCGGCGGCAATGTTCATCTCAACACCGCGCTGTTCCTCTCGCGCGCCGGGCTCAACATGACGGCGATCCCCTACAAGAGCGGCGCGCCGGCCATGGCAGGTCTCGTGGCTGGCGAAGTTGAAATGTATTTTGGCAACGCCTCCGAGCTCATGCTGCATACTGAAACCAAATCGATCAAGATTCTCGCCATCTCCACGCAACAGCGGATTGCACAGCTGCCTGACGTGCCCACGGTCGCGGAGACCTTTCCGGGATTCGATACGTCATCGTGGAACGGCTTTCTTGCTCCAGCGGGGACTCCAACGCCGATCCTGGAGACGATCGAGAAACTTATTATCGCCGCTGCGAAAGAGCCGGCGATCGTCGATCGCCTCAATCAACTCGCAATCTTGCCGTTCGGCACCACCAGAGAGGAATTCGAGAAGGCCATCGAACAGTCGCGGATCATCAACCGGGAAAGCATGAAGGCGGCCGCGCTTCCGCTGATCGAATAGGTTCTGTGCCGGACTGTCCGCGCGCCGCTCACTCAGTTTACGAAGATGCCCCTTCGGCCACCGCATCACCCCAGGGCGACATGATCTCGGTGCAGCCCATGTTCAGTTCGCCGTCGCGCAGCACCGCCGCCGGGCAAGCAAAGGCATAGGGGAAGTTGGTGCGCACGGCCGTCGTGGTGGGGAAGGTCGCCGCAAGGGCGTCGATAACAGGCTGCGGCAGCGTGCGGTCGGCGGTGGCTTTCCCGCCGCCGCTCATGTCGATGCGCTGTTGGTGGAAGGCCTCTTCCAGCGTCAGCCCGTGATCCAGCAGGAACGAGGCGATCTGCATTACCGCGCCGATGATCTTGCGCCCGCCCGAGGCGCCGAGCGCGAAGCGACGGCCGTCCGCCTTCGCCGATGATCGGACAGAAATTGCCCAAGCAGCGCTTGCCCGGCCCGAGCGAGTTGGGCTTCCCCGGCTCCGGGTCGAACCACATGATGCCGTTGTTCAGCAGCAGGCCGGTCGAAGGCGACACCACGCGTGAGCCGAAAATCGACAGCAGCGTCTGCGTGACCGAGCACATGTTGCCGTGGCGATCCACGATGCTGAAATGCGTGGTGCAGGACGGCGCCTGTGCGGCTTCGGCGAGGCCGGCGGCGTGCCCACTCGCCCATGCCGGCAAGCCGCGTGTTGAACGCCTGGTCGAGCGCGTGCGCGTAGGCGACGTAGCTCGCGGCGCCGGGCGTGCCGCGCGCGGGCTTCAAGCCGGCTTCCAGAATGTTCAGCGCGTGCGCCAGCGTCGGCCCGCCGGTGAGGCCCGGCGCGACATAGATGCGCCCGTCACGGTAAGGCACGGTCTGCGCGTCGACGATGCGCGCCTGATAGCCGGCGAGGTCGGCCTCGGCCATGCGGCTGCCCTTGGCTTGCAGGTCGCGCACCAGCGCGCGCGCCACCTCGCCCTCGTAGAATTCGCGCGGGCCGTTCTGCGCCAACCGCTCAAGCGTGACCGCCATCGCGCTCTGGTCGAGATGGCGGTCGCAGACCGCCGACCAGCCGCCGCTGATCGGCCAGGTGCCGTCGTCGAGGAACATGCGCGCGGCGTCGGGGTCGGACGCGAGCGAACGCGCCACCGACGTCGTGAGCAGCGTGGAGAACCAGTCGACCAGCAGGCCTTCCTTCGCGAGCGTCACGGCGGGCGCGACGAGATCGCGCCACGGCATGCGGCCGTATTCCGCGTGGGCGAGACCCATGCCGGAGACCACGCCCGGTACCGCGACCGCGGTGGCGCCTTCCACGTTGCGGTCGTTAAGCACCGCGGGCCAGGTGAACAACTCCTTCGGCGACTCGCCGCCGGTGAGCGGGTAGTCGGCCGGGTCGAGCGCCATCGGCGAGCGCATGCCGTAGTCGACCACGCGGGCGCGGCCTTCGCCGGTGCGCCACAGCACCATGGCGCCGCCGGCGGCAGGCCCGCTCATCCAGGGCTCGACCACGCCGATGGCGAAGGAGACCGCGACGGCGGCGTCGACCGCATCACCGCCGGCGTCCAGCACGCTCGCGCCGACTTCGGCCGCGCGACGATGCGCGGCAGCGACCACGCCGCCGCGGGTCGGGACGACGGTTTTGCGGATGACTTGCGAACGGGAAAAGTTGTCCATGCGGAGTGCGTCTATACTCCTACGCATGTTACCGGCGTTACAAGTCCCATAGCCAGATCTGGCCGCTGGTTGCGGACAGCGCGGTCCGGCCATCGGGTGAGAACGCGACGGAATTGATGGAGCCGGGGTGGCCGGCGAAGGTCCGCAGGACTTTGCCTGTCGCCACTTCCCACAGTCTCAGCACCGGGTCACGCCTGGAAATATCGCCGCCACCGCCACCGCCCGAGAGGGCAGTACGGCCATCCGGCGAAAAGGCAACGGAATTGACGACGCTTGAATGTCCTGTGAAGTTGCGAATGAGGTCACCGGTCGCGATGTCCCACAGCGCGAGCCTGCCATTGTAGCCGCCCGAGAGAGCAGTGCGGCCATCCGGCGAGAACGCAACCGACAACACACGGAACGAGGACGCTCGGAAGGTGCGGAGCTCTTTTCCAGTCGTAAGGTCCCATAGCTCGAGCGTGTTGTTGGCGCTGCCCGAAAGGGCGGTGCGGCCATCCGGAGAAAACGCGATGGAAAAGACGACGCCCGAACGGCCTCCGAAGGTATGGATCAGCCTGCCGGTCGCGACGTCCCATAGCTTGATGTCTTCGGCCGCGGAGAGGACGGTCTGCCCATCCGGCGAGAACGCGACCGAGTTGATGTGCCCACGATGAGACAGTTCATAATCTCGATCTCCCAGATCGCTGTCATTGAATGAGCGGAGACGTCTGCCGTTGACCACATCCCAAAGATCGACGGTGCCCCGCTGACCCCCGGACAAGGCGGTTTTGCCATCGGGTGAGAACGCGACCGAATTCGTCGTCAATGACGACCTGTACTCGGCCGTTCGCAGCCGCTTGCCGGTCGCAACGTCCCAGAAGATGACATTCCCATTGGAGCTACCGGAAACAATGGTGCGGCCATCAGGCGAGAACGCCACCGACCACAGCATGGCGTCTTCGCCTGGCGCGAAGGTCCTGGCGGGCCTGGCGGCTTGCGCGTAGGCGTACCCAAATCCTGCCAGGGTGAGACCCGCCACGCTCCCTTGCAGGAACCGGCGGCGTGTCAGCTTGACCGGATATGTCATGGGATTGTTCCTTCAGTGTTGGCTTTGACTAGACCTGATGACCCGGTGCTAGTTGATCAATCGAGAACTGCCGGCTGCGAATGCCGCCGCCGGGGCCATGGGCGCCATCGCGGCCCACACCCCCTCTCAGACGGACAGGCTTCAAAATTTCGTGGATTGGCTCCGGGGGAACCCGGAAGCACGGCACCAGCCGCAGGAAGCTATTGCGCGTTGTCGCGCGCGAAGCGGGCGATGTCGGCGTGGGTGGCGAACCAGACGCTGCCGCGGGCCTTGGCGTGGCGGATCAGCTCGTCCAGGACCCAGACCCGCGAGCGGTAGCCGGAGTGGTGCGGGTGCATGGTGAGCTGGAACACGCCGCCTTCCTCCCAGGCCATGTCGAATTCGCGGCGCCAGATATCGAACACATCCGACGGCGGCACATTGGGCCGCAACCCGGCGAAGCGGTTCATGTTGTAATAGACCGCGTCGTCGCGGATCCACTCCACCGGCAGCTCGACGACGCCGGTCGGCTTGCCATCGAGTAGCAGTTCGTAGCAGTCGTCGTCGGCCATCATGGAGGAGTCGTATTCGAGGCCCATGTCGCGGGTGATGGCGAGCGTGTTCGGGCTGAAGTCCCACGACGGCGTGCGGATGCCGACCGGACGCACGCCGGTGATCTTCTCCAGCGTGTCGGCCGAGCGCATCTGCAGGTCGCGCTCGGCGTCCGAGCGGCAGCACCGCGTTGCGCTCGTGGATCCAGCCGTGGATGCCGACCTCGTGCCCTTCGGCGACCACGCGGCGCTGCTCGTCGGGATGCAGCAGCGCGACGACGGCGGGCACATAGAAGCTCGCCGGCACGCCATGCCGGTCGAGGATGTCGAGGATGCGGGGCACGCCCCGGCGGTTGCCGTACTGGCCCTGCGACAGCTTGCTGATGGAGCCGCCGCCGTCACGCAGCTCGTTGGTCTCGTGGTCGGAGTCAAACGAGAAGCCGACCGCGCACCGCGCGCCGCCCTTCCAGGTCTTGGGCTTCAGCGTCCGGCCGGCCCGCACATGATTGACGATGCCGCGCCAGTGCGCCTCGTCCCACTGCCAGGGCTCCTTCGCGGGGGTGCCGCTCATTTCTGGCGTCCTTCGATCCGGCGCGCGACCTCCTGGATGGTCGCTGCATCCTTGGCCACGAAGCGCGCGAAGTCTTCCGGGCTTGATCCTACGCCACGCAGGCCCAGCGTATCGAATTCCTTCTGCACGTCGGGCTCCTTCAGAACCCGCGCGATCTCGGTGTTGAGCCGCGCCACGATCTCCGGCGGCGCGCCCGCCGGCAGCCAGGCGCCGAACCAGTTCACGATGTTGTAGTCCTTGAAGCCCTGCTCCTGCATGGTCGGCACGTCGGGCATGCCGCTCCAGCGCTCCTTGCCGGTGACCGCGAGCGCGCGCAGCTTGCCCTCCTGCACCAGGGGCAGGGCGATCTGGGTGCCGATGAAGAAGATGTCGATGTGGCCGCCCAGCAAGTCGGTGATGGCGGACGGCGTGCCCTTGTAGGGCACTTGCAACATGTCGATGTTGGCGGCGCCGAGCATTACTTCCGCCGGGATGTGGCTGGCCGTTCCGAGCCCGGCCTGGCCGTAGCTGAGCTTGCCCGGCTGCTTGCGCGCCAGCGCCACCAGCTCTTGCACGTCTTCACCGGCAGCGTGGGGCGCGCGACCAGCACCTGGCCGAAGTTCTCGGCGAGCAGGGTGACGTGGGTGAAGTCCCTCACCGCATCGTAAGGCGTGTTGGGCGTGAACGCCGGAATGGCGGTGTGCGATGCCGTGGTGATCAGGATGGTGTAGCCGTCCGGCGGCAGCTTGGCGACATAGCCGGTGCCGACCATGCCGCCGACGCCGGCGCGGTTCTCGACGATCACCGTCTGCCCGAAAGCGATCTGCAGCTTGTTCGCAATGATGCGCGCGATCTGGTCGGGCGGCCCGCCCGGCGGCGAGGGCACGATGATACGCACCAGCTTGTTGGGATAGCCGGACGTCGGCTGCGCCTGCGCGGACAACGCTGCGCCTGCGACCAGCAGCTGCTGCCGTGACGAAGCCGAGACTGCGACGGATCAAGCTCATGGAATGAATTCTTCAGGTTGGGATGGAGACGGGGACGCCCTTGCGTGCCGACTCCACGATGGCGTCCAGCACGGCGACATTATGCACCTCGTCGCCGCCGGGCACTGCGAGAGCGTGGCCGGCCTTTATGGCGCGCGCGAAATGCTCGAGCTCCGCGCGCTCCGTGCTGATGGTTTCGAATGTCATCAGCCTCGGCTTCTGCTTGACGAAAATGTTCGCGGTATCGAGGAAGCAGACCTTCATCTGCCAGGTGGTGAGGTGTTCCACGTCGCCCACTTCCACCCAGCCCTTGGAGCCGAACACCTGCATGCGCCAGGTTTCGGCCGATGCAATGACCGTGCCCAGATAGCCGGTGGCGCCGTTCTTGAAGCGGAACAGCATCGAGGTGGTGTCGTCGGCGCCAAAATCCTGCGCCAGCCGGAAGCTTTGCGCGTAGACCTGCTCGATCGCGCCCGCGAGATAGAGCATCGCATCGACCACATGCACGCCGCGGCCGGTCATTCCCCCGCCGGGCGCTTCGTCGCGGTCCTGCCGCCAGTGGTCGCGGCCGAAGCGGTAGACGCTGGGTCCGCAGAAATTGCCTTCGATGTGCAGGAGCTTGCCGAGCCGGCCGTCGGCGAACATGCGCGCGATCTCCTGCAGCGCGGGCTGGAAGCGCCAGTTGTAGCCGACGGCCAGCGTCACTTTGTGCTCGGCGCAGGCCGCGACCGCGGCGGCCGAATGCTCCGTCGTGAGGCCGAGCGGCTTCTCGGTGAAGACATGCTTGCCGGCGCGCGCGGCGGCGACGATCTGCTCCGTGTGCATGGAGTGCGGCGTGGCCAGCACCACCGCATCGATCGACGGATCCGCCAGCACGGCCTCGAAGCTGGCCTGAATTGGAATGCCGTGCTTGCGGCTGAATTCCTCGGCCCGGGCCGGCGTACGCGTGGCGCCGGCAACGAACTGGATCAGTTCGCTCTTGCCCTGCACGCTGTTGACGAGGTTTTGGCCCCAGCTGCCCATGCCGATGATCGCGGCGCGTACCGCGGAGGACTGGCCGGCATGGATTGTTGTTCTTGGCCCGTCGTGCATTTCGTTTCTTCTGCCGTGGGCGCGGTTGATCCCGCCAACACCCTGAAGAACGATAATATCGGGCGCGGATATGACTGCAAATCGCAGAACAGGAAGGCAATGACAGCGATTGAAAGTAGTGTCACAAAAAAGTGGCGGCTCGACGGACAAAGCCGCGAGCCGCACACCTCAACGCCAATGTTGTTTATTGTGTCGTCGGATTGGACGGGGGGTCGGGGATTTCAATCCGGCGCACGGGGCACTGGCCGTTGACTTTCCTTTAGTAATGGTAGCGATACCCGTAATGATATCGCGCGTACCGGACCGCCCAGTAATATGGCGCAGCAACCGGCTGGGCACAGCCGCCACAACCAGCGGCATAGTAGCGCGGCGCGTAGTAGCGCGGCGCTTGCCAGACGACGGGCTGGGCGCAGCCGCCGCAGCTGTATTGGACGGGTACGTAGCGCACACGCTCCACGGTGCGCACCACCGTGCGGACGCGCGGCGGGGGCATCCGAACGCGCGGCGCACGAACGCCCGGATATTCGTCGGCGAAGACAGGCGCCGACGGCACAAAGCTCAATGCAAGGCCGGCAACGAGAGCGGCCGCCAGGTAATGCAATGACATGCGAATGGCCATGCCCATGGACTCCTTGTGGAATGTCCACGTGTGTAACATCGCGCCATCTCGCGGCATACGCGCAGCGGGATTTGTTCTGATCTTTACCTTAATCCACCGCCTTCGATTAACCCCGGTAACCATACATGTCGCTCGCAACCGCCATCGCGATCTACTTCATCATCTGGTGGGTGGTGCTGTTCATGGTCTTGCCGTGGGGCGTTCGCAGCCAGGAGGAGGGGGGCGACGTTGTCAGCGGCAGCGACCCAGGTGCGCCCGTTATTCCGCGGTTGTGGTGGAAGCTGATCTGGACGACGGCGATCTCGTGCGTCGTGTTCGCGCTATGCGTCGTCGTCTACGTCAATCGGCTGGTGACGCTCGACGGCCTGATCAAGCTGTTCGGGATGCAGCCATGACGTTCGATCATCGTCTCAAAGGCGTCACGGCGCGTTGACACCTCGCGGTTCTCGCGGGCAACGTTTGGTGCAGCAGAAGGATGGGAGGAGCGCATGTTCCGCTGGATGACCGCCGCGTTGATCGTCTTCGGGGTGCTCGCACTGCCTGCATCGCACGCCGATGCGCAACAGGTCAGCATTGTCGCCTTGGGCGCCAGCAACACCTACGGCAAGGGCCGCGGCCAAACTCCCGGCGGCGTCGACCCGGGTCGCGCTTATCCCGCACAACTCCAGGCGATGCTGAAGGCAAAGGGCTACGATGCGCGCGTGCGGAATGCAGGCGTGCCGGGCGACACGACGGGCGGTATGCTTGCGCGGCTCGCTTCTGCGGTCCCGAACGGAACGCAGATCGTCATTCTCCAGCCCGGCGGCAACGACGCACGGCGCGGCACCGACGCCGGCCAGCGCTCGGCGAACATTTCCGAAATGCAACGCCGTCTCCAGGCTCGCGGCATCAGGGTTATCTTGCTTGAGCGCATTCTTTCTCTGGTGCCGTCGGCGAGCCGCGATCCCGACGGACAGCATTTCGATGCGCGCGGTCATGCGGCGGTGGCGGCGCATCTCGTTCCACAGGTGATCGCAGCGATTGGCAAGCGCTAGTGGGAAAATGTAGCGCGCAGCCAACGGGGAGGGTGCCGGCTGGTAATCGCGGCGCCGATGACGTCTCCAAAAAAAAGAGCAGGGTTCAAGCCCTGCTCGATCATTGATGCCCATCATGTCCGCCAAATTGAACTCAACTTGGCGGCTGTGGCTTTATGCGCCGAGGGGCTGATGTCCTCCCGAGACTTGGACCGCGACGGGCCCTGGTCTGACCCGTTTGGCCGGGATCGTCGCCCCTGCCAATGACCAAGCCTACTCATTGCCCTCGGGCTTGTCATCAGCCCAAATTGCAGGCCGGTACCGCCTTTTTTCGCGGCTGGCCGGTTCCAGCGCGCCTTGCAGGGCCACCCAAAACGGTCGCAAATCCGCCCCGAAATACTTGAAAGGTCTTGTGTTTTATCGACCGTTCCGGTTTCACTCGGCCAGCCCAAACCGCCATCGATTCCCACCAAAAGCCATGCGCCTGTCCCACTATTTCTTGCCCATCCTGCGCGAAACGCCGAAAGAGGCGGAGATCGCGTCCCACCGCCTGATGCTGCGCGCCGGCATGGTGCGGCAGGAGGCGGCGGGCATCTATGCGTGGCTGCCGCTCGGTTTTCGCGTGCTCAAGAAGATCGAACAGATCGTGCGCGAAGAGCAGGATCGTGCGGGCGCGGTTGAACTGCTGATGCCGACTCTGCAACTGGCCGATCTATGGCGGGAGAGTGGACGCTACGATGCCTACGGTCCCGAAATGCTGCGCATCAAGGACCGCCATGAGCGCGAGCTGCTCTACGGACCGACCAACGAGGACATGATCACGGAAATCTTTCGGGCCTATGTCCGTTCCTACCGCGATCTGCCCAAGAATCTCTATCACATCCAATGGAAATTCCGCGACGAGCAACGTCCGCGTTTTGGCGTCATGCGCGGTCGCGAGTTCCTGATGAAGGACGCCTATTCGTTCGATATCGACGAGGCGGCTGCGCGGGTATCCTACAACAAGATGTTCGTCGCCTATCTGCGGACATTCGCACGCATGGGGCTCAAGGCGATCCCGATGCGCGCCGAGACCGGTCCGATCGGCGGCGATCTCTCGCACGAATTCATCATCCTGGCGGAGACCGGCGAATCCGGCGTGTTCTGCAACAAGGACGTCCTGGAGCTGCCGGTGCCCGGCGAGGACGTCGACTACAACGGCGACCTCGCTCCGATCATCCGGCAATGGACCAGTCTCTATGCAGCTACTGAAGACGTGCACGACGCGCAGCGCTTCGAGCGCGAGGTGGCGGCGGACAAGCGGCTGAACACACGCGGAATCGAGGTGGGGCAGATTTTCTATTTCGGCACAAAATATTCGGTTCCGATGAAGGCCGTCGTGACCGGCCCGGACGGAGCCGACCACCCGATTCACGGCGGGTCCTACGGCGTCGGCGTGTCGCGTCTGGTCGGCGCGATCATCGAGGCGTTCCACGACGAGGCCGGCATCAAATGGCCGGAGGCGGTGGCGCCGTTCAAGGTCGCGCTCCTCAATCTCAAGCAGGGCGGCGCCGATACCGATGCCGCATGCGAGCAACTCTACCGGGCGCTATCGGCCAAGGGTGTCGACGTGCTCTACAACGACCTCGATGAGCGGCCGGGTGCGAAATTTGCAGCAGCCGATCTCATCGGCCTGCCATGGCAGGTGCTGGTCGGGCCGCGCGGGCTTGCGGAAGGCAAAATCGAGGTCAAACGGCGCTCGGACGGTTCCCGGGAGCAGATGACGCCGGCCGACGTTATCGAACGCTTGACCGCATAATCTGTGCGTTTTGACACATGACAATGGCGTGAATCAGCCAGAATCATGTGACAACGAAGGGCGGGAAAACAGTCATGGCCGAACCGACCGGGACACGCGCTTTCTCCGCCTTTGAATGGATGCTGTCGCTGCGCTACCTGCGAGCGCGGCGCAAGGAAGGATTTATTTCCGTCATCGCCGGATTTTCTTTCCTGGGTATCACGCTGGGCGTAATGACGCTCATTATCGTCATGGCGGTGATGAACGGCTTCCGCAAAGAGCTGCTCGACAAAATCCTCGGTCTCAACGGCCACCTGCTGATCCAGCCGCTGGAATCGCCGCTCACCGACTGGAAGGAAGTCGCGGATCGGGTCGCGAAGATCGACGGCGTCGTGCTGGTGTCGCCCGTGGTCGAGGGCCAGGCGCTCGCTTCTTCGCCGTTCAACTCGACCGGCGTTCTGGTACGTGGCGTGCGCGGCAACGATCTCGCCAGGCTTCCTTCCATCGGCAACAACATCATCCAGGGTACGCTCGAAGGCTTTGACACTGTCGAGGGCGTCGCGATTGGACGCCGGCTTGGCCGACCAATTGTCGTTGCGGGTCGGTGACAACGTGACACTGGTGCATCCGAAGGGCGCTCCTACGCCGCTCGGCACCATGCCGCGCATTAAGCCGTACAAGATCGTCGCCGTATTCGAGGTCGGCATGTCGGAATACGATGCCGCCTTCGTCTTCATGCCGATCACTGAGGCGCAGGCCTATTTCAACCGCGCCGGCGATGTGACGTCGATCGAGGTCTATACCAACAATCCGGACCGGATGGATCGATTCCGCCGGCTCATCACGGAGGCTGCCGGCAGGCCGATTTTCATGATCGACTGGCGCCAGCGCAATGTGACGTTTTTCAGCGCGCTTCAGGTCGAGCGCAACGTGATGTTCCTGATCCTGACGCTGATCGTGCTGGTCGCGGCGTTCAACATCATTTCCGGCATGATCATGCTGGTGAAGGATAAGGGCTCTGACATCGCGATCCTGCGCACCATGGGGGCCTCGCAGGGCTCGGTGATGCGCATCTTCTTCATCACCGGCGCTTCGATCGGCGTTGTCGGGACGATTGCAGGATTCCTGCTTGGCACCGTGGTGTGCCTCAACATCGAATCGATCCGGCAGTTCCTGTCCTGGCTGACCCAGACCAACCTGTTCCCGCCCGAACTGTATTTCCTTTCGCGGCTTCCGGCGGTGATGGATGTGCGCGAAACCACGGCGGTGGTCGTGATGGCGATGACGTTGTCGATCGCGGCGACGCTCTATCCGTCGTTCCGTGCGGCGCGGCTCGATCCGGTTGAGGCGCTTCGCTATGAGTGAGGCTGCCGCCATCACCGACACGCCGCGCTCGGGCCCGCTGCCCGGCAAGGAGGCGGCGTCGCATGCGCAGGGTGGTATCTCGCCCGATGCCGGCGGCGGCGACGAAGTGGCGTTGCCGCGGGAAGACGCGCCGGTCCTGTTCCTCAGCGGGATCGGAGCGCCACTACCGTCAAGGCGACGGCGTCCTGGAGATCCTGAAGGGCGCCGAGCTTGCGGTCTGGCCGGGGCAGTCGGTCGCGCTGGTGGCGCCGTCCGGCGCGGGCAAATCCACGCTGCTCCATGTCGCCGGTCTGCTGGAACATCCCGATGCCGGCGAGGTCTATATCGACCGGCTTGCGACCTCCACGCTTTCCGACGGCCAGCGTACGCGGTTGCGCCGGACCGAGGTCGGCTTCGTCTACCAGTTCCATCATCTGCTGCCGGAATTCTCGGCGCTCGAGAACGTGATGCTGCCGCAGATGATCCGCGGCTTGTCGCGCAAGGAAGCGAGCAGCCGGGGCACCGAACTCCTGAGCTATCTCGGACTGAAGGATCGCCTGACGCACCGGCCGGCGGAATTGTCCGGCGGCGAGCAGCAGCGGGTCGCGATCGCGCGCGCGGTCGCCAATGCGCCGCGGATTCTGCTCGCCGACGAACCGACCGGGAACCTCGATCCACGCACGTCCGAGCGCGTCTTCGGCGCGCTTACCCAATTGGTGCGGGCGTCCGGCCTCGCCATGATTTGCGCCACCCACAATATGGATATTGCTGCCCGCATGGACCGCCGTGTGACATTGAAGGACGGGGCGGTAGTGGAACTGGAATAGGGCTTGGGTGGTGGGTGATTACCCCCAACGCGGCGCGACCGATGAGGCCCTTGCTTAGTCTCGTGCCGTTCAGCGGATTGTCCAAAAAATGGGGGCAGCGCACGGTTGACCGAACCATTCTCGCGGAAGATCATGCTGGGGCGTCGTGTGATTTTGTGTGATTTCGGGAGGATGGGCCGATGAAACTCAAACTCGTGCTCGCTCTTGCCGTTTTTTGTGCCGCTCAACCGGCCGCCGCCCAATTCAATGAACTGGTCGTTTTTGGCGACAGCACCGTCGACAGCGGCTGGTGGAAGGGTGCCCTGCAAGGCCAATGTGGCAGCGCGCCTTCACCTTGCACCACCGGGAATCCGAACAAGGACCCGCGAATTGCCAACGCCATCGCTAATGGCGGAACTGGCGCGCCGGTTGGCGTCGGTTTGATAAATCCGGAAGTATTAGCAGGGTACTACGGTTTGACCGTAAAGCCGGCCAATCAGCCGGGCGGAACGAATTATGCGATTTCGGGAGCGGTGACCGCCGCGTCGGCGGCCAACGGAAATATTGGAAACTTGAATATGAACACGACGCTCCCGTCGACGGTTCAGCAGATGGCAAACTATCTGGCTGGGCACGGAGGCGCGGCAAATTCTCAGGCGCTCTACCTGATCGGCTCGGGAGGGAATGATATCACATTCGCTACGACGCCTGGTAATTTCCCCAACTTCGCGGCCCGACAGGCTTACTTGGCCGATCAGGCTGCAACCCTCGCGAATGCAATTCTCAATCTTCAAGTCACGGGTGCCCAGCACATACTTGTCCACGGGCTAAGGGGCGATGGGACACTCGCGCAGTACTTTACGCAGCAGCTTTTCACCGACCTGTCGGCGCTAGGAGTCAATTTTATTGGCGCGGACGTCAGATCTCTTGTCGACGCGATCGAACTCAATCCCGCTGCGTATGGGCTGACGACAACTGCGTTAGGTGTACCTGGCACGGGCACCGCTTCAGCCTGCGTTTGGGAGGGACCGCCTGCCGCAGTCGGATGGGGCCAATTCTGTGGGCTCACCGCGCCAGGTAATCCCAATAATCGCGCCTATCTCCGGTCCCCTACCGCGCAGCAGACCAGCTTATATTCCGACGATCAGCATTTTTCCGCGGCTGGCCAGGCGATTCTCGCCGCCTATGATTACAGCCTCTTAAACGCGGCCGCCGTGCCCGGCCCCATGGTCGGGGCAGGTCTGCCCGGGATCGCTCTTGGGTTCGGCGGACTGATCGTGTGGGCGAGGCGCCGTCGCAAGCGCGCGCTGGCGGCATAGCGCGAAGTTCGATCTGCGAAATCTAGGGTTGCCGGCTCGGAGTACGGGAAATCCAATATCCCGACTTGACTTTAGAACAGAAAGTGAACTATGTTCTTCCTTCGTTCTTTTGGGAGGAAGCACATGATCCGCTCGCTTGTCGAAGAGGCCGCCGCGCTGACCTCGCTGGCGCTGTTCATCGGAATGGTCGTGATCTGGGCTCAGGTCATCGCGACGCTCTGATCGCCCCTTGTGATCGGGAGCTGTCCCGCTCCCGCCCCCAGGGACTTGGGGCTCAAGGGCCTGGGGATAAGGCGCACGGTTCCCTCGGCCGTGGCGTCGACGGTGGACAGCGGCGCCGCTGATCCTCACGATTGTTGCGTAGAGATTCGTGAGGACCTGATGGCCGGCCCCGGCTTCGTGCATCTGCATGTCCATTCGTCGTATTCGCTGCTCGAGGGTGCGCTGACCATTGCGCGGCTGGCGGAACTCGCCAAGGCCGACCACCAGCCGGCGCTGGCGCTCACCGACACCGACAACATGTTCGGTGCACTGGAATTCTCTGAGAAGCTGGCAGGCTCCGGCGTCCAGCCGATCGTCGGCTGCGCGCTCGCGGTCGATTTTGGCGATCAGGACAGCGGAGCGCGCCACAACGTGGCCGCGGCGCCGGTCCGCCAGCGCATCGTTCTCCTGGCCGCACGGGAGGCCGGCTACCGCAGCCTGATGCGGCTCAATTCCCGCGCCTTTCTCGAAACGCCGCCGAACGAATCGCCGCATATCAAGCTCGCCTGGCTCGAAGGCGAGGCGGAGGGCCTGATTGCGCTCACCGGCGGTCCGGGCGGGCCGCTCGATGCCGCCATCGTGGCCGGGAACGGCGCGCTCGCCGCAGCCCGCTGCGACGCGCTGACGAGACTGTTCGGCGACCGGCTCTATATCGAGCTCCAGCGCCATGGTCTCGAGAGCGAGCGGCTCGCCGAGCCGGTGCTGGTTGAATTGGCCTACGCCAAGGGCATCCCGCTGGTCGGCACCAACGAGCCGTATTTCGCGACCCGCGAGGACTACGAGGCGCATGACGCGCTGATTTCGATTGCCGAAGGCCGGCTGGTCGCCGACACCGACCGCCGGCAGCTCACGCGCCGAGCACCGATT
Source organism: uncultured Alphaproteobacteria bacterium (assembly GCA_963850705.1). Lineage (GTDB taxonomy): Bacteria > Pseudomonadota > Alphaproteobacteria > Rhizobiales > Xanthobacteraceae > VAZQ01. The sequence continues at coordinate 24,918 of CAWKMR010000016.1, forward strand.
CAAGACCCGCGCCGAGATGGCGGCGCGTGTTCGCCGACGTGCCGGAAGCGGTCGCGTCCACCGTCGAGATTGCGCGGCGCTGCGCCTACCGTCCGCGGACGCTGGCGCCGATCCTGCCGCGCTTTTCGGTCGGCGAGAACCACGCGGCCGTGGACGAGGCGGCGGAGCTGCGCCGGCAGGCGGCCGACGGGCTCGACCGTCGGCTGGCCGTGCACGGGCTCGCGCCCGGGCGCACCGCCGAGGAGTACCGCGAGCGGCTCGACTTCGAGCTCGGCGTCATCGAGCGGATGAAGTATCCCGGCTACTTCCTGATCGTCGCGGACTTCATCCAGTGGGCGAAGTCGCAGCGCATTCCGGTCGGGCCGGGGCGCGGCTCCGGCGCCGGCTCGCTGGTCGCCTATGCGCTGACCATCACCGATCTCGATCCGATCCGCTTCGGGCTCATCTTCGAGCGCTTCCTCAATCCCGAGCGCATGTCGATGCCGGACTTCGATATCGACTTCTGCCAGGACCGGCGCGACGAGGTGATCCGCTACGTGCAGGGCAAGTACGGCCACGACCGGGTCGCGCAGATCATCACCTTCGGCACGCTTGCAGGCCCGCGGCGTGCTGCGCGACGTCGGCCGCGTGCTGCAGATGCCCTACGGGCAGGTCGACAAGCTCTGCAAGCTGGTGCCGCAGAACCCGGCCAATCCGGTGACGCTCAAGCGCGCCATCGACGACGAGCCGCGCCTGCAGGCCGAGCGCGACCGCGATCCGGTGGTGCGGCGCGCCTTCGACATCGCGCAGAAGCTCGAAGGCCTGCACCGCCACGCCTCGACCCACGCCGCCGGCATCGTGATCGGCGAGCGGCCGCTGAACGAGCTGGTGCCGCTCTATCGCGATCCGAAATCCAACATGCCGGTGACCCAGTTCAACATGAAATGGGTGGAGCCGGCGGGCCTGGTCAAATTCGACTTCCTCGGCCTCAAGACGCTGACCGTGCTGGAAACGGCGGTGCGCTTCGTCGGCAAGCGCGGCATCGAGCTCGACCTGTCGCGCATCCCGCTCGACGACGCCAAGACCTACGAGATGCTGGCGCGCGGCGAAACGGTCGGCGTGTTCCAGGTGGAAAGTCAGGGCATGCGGCGCGCGCTGGTCGACATGCGGCCGGACCGGTTCGAGGACCTGATCGTGCTGGTCGCGCTCTACCGGCCGGGTCCGATGGCGAACATCCCGACCTATTGCGCGCGCAAGCTCGGGCACGAGCCGATCGAATACCTGCATCCGAAGCTCGAGCCGATCCTCGCGCCGACCTACGGCATCATCACCTATCAGGAACAGGTGCAGCAGATCGCGCGCGATCTCGCCGGCTACAGTCTCGGCAAGGCCGACATCCTGCGCCGCGCCATGGGCAAGAAAGACAAGAAGGAGATGGCGTCGCAGCGCGGCGACTTCATCGCCGGCGCGGTCGAGCGCGGCATCGACCGGTCCGACGCGGTGGTCATCTTCGACGCCTGCGCGAAATTCGCCGAATACGGCTTCAACAAATCGCATTCGGCGCCGTATGCGCTGCTCACCTACCAGACCGCCTATATGAAGGCGAACTATCCGGTCGAGTTCCTGGCGGCGTCGATGACGCTCGACATGGGCAATACCGACAAGCTCTCCGAATTCCGCGCCGAGGCCGAGCGGCTCGGCATCAAGGTGGTGCCGCCGTCGGTCAACCGCTCGGGCGTCGAGTTCGAGGTCGACGGGCAACGCGATCCACTATTCGCTGGCGGCGCTGAAGGGCGTCGGCGCGCAGGCGGTCGAGGCGATCGTCGCGGCGCGCGGCGAGCAAGCCGTTCGCCGATCTGTCCGATTTCGCGGGCCGCATCAATCCGCGCGCCGTCAACAAGCGCGTGCTGGAAAGCCTCGCCGCCGCCGGCGCGTTCGACGCGCTCGACGGCAACCGCGCGCGCGCCTTCGCGGCGGTCGATTCGATCCTGGCGTCGGCGCAGCGCGCGCACGACGTCGGCGGAGGTCGGGCCAGTCCGAACTGTTCGGCGGTCCGGCGGCGCGCACGCCGCTGATGCTGCCGTCGGTCGAGCCGTGGCCGCCGGCCGAGCGCCTGCAGAAGGAGTTCGACGCCATCGGCTTCTTCCTGTCGGGCCATCCGCTCGACGACTACGCGGCGGCGCTGCAGCGCATGCGCGTGCAGTCGTGGGCGGAATTCGCCCGCAGCGTGAAGGCGGGCGCCAGCGCCGGCCGCGTCGCCGGCTCGGTGGTGTCGCGCCAGGAGCGGCGCACCCGCACCGGCAGCAAGATGGGCATCATCGGGCTGTCCGATCCGTCCGGCCACTACGAGGCGGTGCTGTTCTCCGAAGGGCTCGCGCAGTTCCGCGACCAGCTCGAGCCCGGCAAGGCGGTGCTGCTCGCGCTGTCGGCGGAGCTGCAGGGCGACGAGGTGCGCGCCCGCATCCAGAACGTCGAGCCGCTCGACGAGGCGGCGGCCAAGCATGCAGAAGGGCCTGCGCGTGTTCCTGCGCGACGAGAAGCCGCTCGAGAGCGTCGCCAAGCGGCTGCAGGGAACGCGCGGCGCCGCAACGCGCCGGGCGCGGAAAAGTCCGACGGCGAGGTGTCGATGGTGCTGATCCTGGGCGAGGGGACCGAGGTCGAGGTGAAGCTTCCCGGCCGCTTCAAGGTGTCGCCGCAGATCGCCGGCGCCATCAAGGCGATCCCCGGCGTGGTCGAGGTGCAGGCGCTGTAGTCCGCGCAGTTGCTTGCGCGGTCATCGCCGCCATGCGGGCGCGAACTTTACAGCGTCGCGGTCGGCCGCTACGCCTATCGCATGCAAAAGGTCGCAAAAGACCGTCCATTCCGCGTGGTCATCGTGGGCGGAGGCATCGGCGGGCTGACCGCCGCCGTTGCGCTGCACCAGCGCGGCTTCGAGGTCGAGGTCTACGAGCGCTCCGCCAAGCTCGAAGAGGTCGGGGCAGGGCTCCAGGTCGGCCCCAACGGCGTCAAGGTCATCCGCGCGCTCGGGCTCTGGGACAAACTGCGACAAGATCGCCTTCCAGCCGGTCAACCAGGTCTCGATCAAGTGGGACGACGCCAGCCTGCGTCATCGCATGCCGCTCGAAGGCGACGGCGGAGCAGGAATACGGCGCGCCCTACACGACGCTGCACCGCGCCCACCTGCACGGGCTGTTGCGCGACGCGCTGCCGGACGGCGTGGTCCATCTCAACGCCAACTGCGTCGGCGCGACATCGACCGATCGACGGCGCGGTGGCGCGCTTTGCCGACGGCCGCGAGGTCGAGGCCGACGCCGTGATCGGCGCCGACGGCATCCGCTCCGCCATCCGCGCGCAGCTGTTCGGCGCCGACAATCCGCGCTTCACCGAGCAGATGTGCTGGCGCTGCATGGTGCCGATGGAGCGGGTGCCGACGCGGATCGGGCCGGGACTGTCGGTCGAGCTGCCGCACGGCGAGTACCACGGCTGGATCGGGCCGAACGGCCACGTGATCTGCTATCCGATCGGCGACGGCTCGGTGCTCAACATCTTTGCCGGCCACGTCACCGACCAGTGGGTCGAGGAATCCTGGTCGGCGCCGAGCTCGCAGGAGGAACTGCTCGCCGCCTATGAGGGCTGGAACGAGGCGCTGCTCGACATGTTCCGCAACGTCCAGCACGTCTACAAGTGGGGCATCTACGACCGCGATCCGATCCCGCAATGGACCAAGGGCCGCGTGACGCTGCTCGGCGACGCCGCGCATCCGACCATGCCGACGCTGGCGCAGGGCGGCAACATGGCGATCGAGGACGGCTATGTGCTCGGCGCGCAATCTCGACCGCCACCGCGACGACATCCATGCCGCGCTGAAAGGCTATGTCGCCGAGCGGCAGCCGCGCACGGCGCGCGTCACGCTGCAGTCGCGCCAGCAGTTCGCCAACAATCGCAAGGTGCCGCCGCCGCCGTTCCTGGACCGCACCTGGATCTTCACCTACGACGCGCACCAAGGAACCGGAGGTTGCAGCCGGCATAAGCAGCAATCTGCAACAAGCTCGGGAGGAAACGATGAGGGCAATGACCCTTTGGCTCAACGTAGCCGCAACTGTTGTTGGTCGTGCATCCGGCGCCGGCGCAGGATGCGAGCGGCGGCAAGTCGGCCGCGCCGCAGTTCCAGGTCGAGCCGTTCTGGCCGAAAGCGTTGCCGAACAACTGGCTGCTCGGCCAGGTTTCCGGCATCGCGACCGACCGGCAGGACCGCATCTGGGTCGTGCATCGCCCGGAGTCGCTCACGCGCGCGCGAACGCGCCTCCGAGCAGAAGCCGCCGATCGCCAAATGCTGCGCGGCCGCGCCGCCGGTGCTGGTGTTCGATCAGGCCGGCAATCTCATCCGCCACTGGGGCGGCCCGGGCGAGGGCTATCAATGGCCCAAGAGCGAGCACGGCATCCACATCGACGGCAACGAGTTCGTCTGGCTCGCCGGCAACGACAAGACCGACGGCCAGCTCCTCAAGTTCACCATGGACGGCAAGTTCGTCCTGCAGATCGGCAAGCCGATCCAGGGCCCCGACAGCAACTCGACCGAGCGGCTCGGCTCGCCGGCCGACATCGCGGTCGATACCGCGGCCAAGGAGGTCTATGCCGCCGATGGCTACGGCAACCGCCGCGTGGTCGTGTTCGATTCCGAAACCGGCGCCTACAAGCGCCACTGGGGCGCCTACGGCAACAGGCCGAGCGACGCCAAGACGCCGCCCTACGATCCGGCGAGCCGCGCCGTCGCAGCAATTCGGCAATCCGGTGCATTGCATCCGCATCTCCAACGACGGCCTCGTCTACGTCTGCGACCGCACCAACAATCGGCTGCAGATCTTCCGCAAGGACGGCACCTTCGTGTCGGAGCATTTCTTCGAGCGGCAGACCCGGCTCAACGGCACCGTGTATGAGATCGCGTTCTCGCCGGACGCGGAGCAGCGCTTCATCTACATGGTGGACGGCTCGAACGGCGAGATCCGCATCGTCGAGCGCAAGACGCTCCAGGTGCTCGGGCATTTCGGGCGCATCGGGCGGCAGGCCGGCCAGTTCATCGCCGTCCACAACATCACGGTCGACCGCCAGGGCAATATCTACACCGCCGAGGTGAATACCGGGCAGCGCGTACAAAAATTCCGCAGGCTCGACACGCCGAACTAGGATATCGTTCGCAAGACCAGCCGGCCGGCAAGCAAGCGAGAACGGAGACGGGCATGGCTTCGATCGAGAAATTCAACGACCACTGCTGGAAGGACGTCATCCCGGCGTCCGACCTCGAACTCTACAAAGGCTGGCGGCGCGAGACCTTCGTCGGGCCGCGTCCGGCGCTGCTTGGCGATCGACCTCTACGACCTCGTCTATCGCGGCGGGCCGCTGCCGCCGGTCGAGATCAACGAGCGCTATCCCAACACCTGCGGGATCTTCGCGCATCAGGCGATCGCGCCGACCAAGCAGCTGTTCGCCGCCGCGCGCCGCGCCGGCATCCCGATCTTCTTCTGCACGCAGGAGACGCGGCCGAACAACCGTCCGCGCGGCGCGGTGTCGACCAAGAGCTCGCGGCCGACGCCGACGCCGGACGCGTTCGAGATCTATCACGAGTTCCCGGTCGAGCCGAACGACATCGTGATCACGCAAGCAGCGCGCCAGCGTGTTCCAGGGCACGCCGCTGGTCTCGCACCTGACGATCCTCGACGTGTCGAGCCTGATCATCTGCGGCGAGAGCACGTCGGGCTGCGTGCGCGCGAGCGCGGTCGACGCCCATTCGAGCGGCTTCCACGTCACCGTGGTCGAGGAATGCACCTACGATCGCGCCGAGCTGACCCACAAGGTCAATCTGTTCGACCTGCATCACAAATATGCCGACGTGATGCATCTCGACGAGGTGGTCGCCCATCTCGACGGCATGCACATGGCGCGCGCGGCGGAGTGATCCGCCATGCGATCGCATGCGCTGACGAAGGCTCTGCTGTGCGCGGCGATGGTCTGCGCGGCGGCATCGGCGGCGCGGTCGGAGACGGCGCCGGTCAGTTTTGCCGGCAAGCAGATCAAGATCTCGATCGGCTATTCGCCGACCGGTTTCGGCTACGACACCTATGGCCGGCTGCTGGCGCGGCATCTGGGCAAATATCTGCCCGGCAACCCGTCGATCGTTCCGCAGAACCGGCCGGGCGCCGGCTCGCTCAATCTCGCGAACTACATCTTCAACGCCGCGCCGCGCGACGGCACCGAGATCGCGCTGGTCGGCCGCGGCGTCGCGATGGAGCCGCTGCTCGGCGGCGCCGCGTCGCAGGCCAAATTCGATTCCACGAAATTCGCCTGGCTCGGCAGCATGAACAACGAGGTGTCCGGCTTCTTCATCCGGCAGCCCGGCCCGGTCAAAACGCTGAGCGAAGCGATGAAGGGCGTGAGCCTGCAGGTCGGCTCGACCGGCATCGGCGGCGACCAGCATGCCTTCACCGCCGCGCTCAACGCGCTCCTCGGCACCAAGCTCAAGCCGATCTGCCGGCTATCCCGGCACGCAGGAGATCATGCTGGCGGTCGAGCGCGGCGAGCTCGACGGCATCGTCGGCTATTCGTGGGGCGTCGCGACGCTCCGGCAACAAGCAGCAGCTCGACGACGGCTCGCTCAAGATCATCCTCCAGCTCGCGCTCGGCAAGCACAAGGAACTGCCTGACGTTCCGCTGGTGACCGACTTCGTGAAAAATCCCGAGGATCGTCAGGTGCTGGAGATGATCTTCTCGCGGCAGTCCATGGGCCGGCCGGTGGTGGCGCCGCCCGGCCTCGATCCGCGCGTGGTGGACGTGCTGCGCAAGGCGCTCGCCGACACCATGCGCGATCCGCAGTTCATCGCCGAGGGAGCGAAGATCGGGCTGGAGCTGGAATTCGTCAGCGGCGCGGAGGTGCAGTCGATGGTGGAGCGGCTCTATCGTTCGCCCGCCAATGTCGTCAGCCGCGCCCAGGCGATTTTCTCGGCGAACTAGCAGGCGGTCTCATTCCGGCTTCAGGTTGATCGCCTTGGCGAGCTTGGTCCAGCGCTCGATCTCGTCGTTGATCAGCTTCTGGAACACCTCGGGCGTGTTGACCACGGCGTCGGCGCCTTCGGTCTTGAGCCGCTCCTGCATCTCGGGCGTCCGCATTCCGTCGGCGATCAGCTTCTGCAGCCGGTTGAGGATCGCGGGCGGCGTGCCGCCTGTGCGCCATCAGCCCGAACCATTGCAGCGCTTCATAGTCGGGGACGCCGGCTTCGGCGATGGTCGGGACCTCCGGCATCGCGCTGGAGCGCTTCAGGCTGGTGACGCCGAGGATGCGAAGCTGGCCGGCCTCGACATGCGGCTTGGCCGTCAGCAGGTTGAGCATCATCCCGGAGATGTTGCCGCCGAGGATGTCGGTCACCGACTGCGACACGCCGCGGTAGGGGACGTGCTGGATCTTGATGCCGGCCATCAGATTGAACAGCTCCATGGCCATGTGCGGGCCGGTGCCGGGCCCGGCGGAGCCGTAGGTGAGCTTGTCCGGCGTCGCGTTTTGCGAGCGCGATGAATTCCTTGACCGTCGTGGCCGGCACTTTGGGATTGATCACCAGCGACTGCGGCACCACGGCGAGCTGGGTGAGCGCCGGTGAACGCCTTGCGCACGTCCCAGGGCATCGACTTGCGGACGAGATGCATGGAGGTCGTCGTCGAAGGCGAGAGGTAGAGCGTGTAGCCGTCCGCCGGCTGGCTGGCGACGTACTCCATGGCGGGCAGGGTGCCGCCGCCGGGCCGGTTCTCGACCACGAATTGCTGGTTGAGCTCCTTGGCCAGGTGCTGGGCGACCAGCCGCGCGAAGGTGTCGCTGCCGCCGCCCGGGGTGGCGGGAACGATGATCCGGACGGTCCGGCTGGGATAGTCGCCTTGCGCTGTCGCAGGGGTGACCAAGAAGGCCAAGGCCGAGGACGGCCAGACAGGTCCTGCGCAGCATTCGTTCCTCCGTTATTCGCCTGTTATGGCGGGCAGGCTACGGGATTTGGCGCCGGCCGGGAATGCGGCCCAAACGCGCGTTTTTCGGCCATTTCGCTTGCTTCGACGGGGGCCGCGCCCTTATATAGCCGCCATCTCACACGCGGACCTTGGCTTAAAAGCCGTCCGGTGGCTCTGTCCGAATCCTCGGGAGAGCTCACTGGTCCGCGGCGGATCAACCGGAGAATGACTATGGCGCTTCCTGACTTCTCGATGCGCCAGCTTTTGGAAGCTGGCGTGCACTTCGGCCATCAGGCCCACCGTTGGAATCCGAAGATGGCTTCGTACATCTTCGGCACCCGCAACAACATCCACATCGTCGATCTCGCGCAGTCGGTGCCGATGCTGCACCGTGCGCTGCAGGCGGTGAGCGACACCGTCGCCAATGGCGGCCGCATCCTGTTCGTCGGCACCAAGCGGCAGGCGCAGGACCCGGTCGCCGAGGCGGCCAAGAAATGCGCGCAGTACTACGTCAACTCGCGCTGGCTCGGCGGCACGCTGACCAACTGGAAGACGATCTCGGGCTCGATCTCGCGGCTGCGCAAGCTCGACGAGATGCTCGCGTCGAACGAGGCCGGCGGCTACACCAAGAAGGAGCGCCTCGACCTGCAGCGCGAGCGCGACAAGCTCGACCGCGCGCTTGGCGGCATCAAGGACATGGGCGGCTTGCCCGACCTCGTGTTCGTCATCGACACGAACAAGGAAGACATCGCGATCAAGGAGGCGCGCCGCCTCAACGTTCCGGTGGCGGCGATCGTCGACACCAATTGCGACCCCGACGGCATCACCTTTGTCGTTCCCGGCAACGACGACGCCAGCCGCGCGATTTCGCTCTATTGCGATCTCATCGCCAAGGCCGCGATCGACGGTATCGCGCGCGGCCAGGGCGAACGGGGCGTTGACGTCGGCGCGGCGGCCAGCCGATCGCCGAAGAAGTCCCGGCAGCGGCCGCCGAGCGGCTACGAAGTCCTGTCGGGACCGCGCGGCGTCGCCGACGATCTCAAGAAGCTCGGGCACGTCTCGCCGGCGATCGAGAAGAAGCTCAACGACCTCGGCATTTTCCACTACTGGCAGATCGCCGGGCCTTGGTCCCGACGCCGCGCACAAGATCGGCGAAGAGGTCGGATTGCCGGGCCGCGTGGATAGCTGGATCGCGAAGTCGAAGGAACTCACCGCCGAAGCCGAATGACAAGGCTTCGCGCGCTTGCGGGCGCCTTTGCGGCGTCGACCGTCGACATCTGCAAATTAATGACGGGCCCGGCTATGCCCGGCCGCACTGAACAAGAGGACAACCTCGATGGCCAACATCTCCGCACAAATGGTCAAGGAGCTGCGCGAGGCGACCGGCGCGGGCATGATGGATTGCAAGGCCGCGCTCGGCGAGAACGACGGCAACATGGATGCGGCCGTCGACTGGCTGCGCAAGAAAGGTTTGTCGAAGGCCGCCAAGAAGGCCGGCCGTGTCGCCGCCGAAGGTCTGACCGGCGCCGCCGTCAAGGGCAAGAAGGGCGTCGTCGTCGAGGTCAATTCCGAGACCGACTTCGTCGCGCGCAACGATCTGTTCCAGGGTCTGGTGAAGATGATCGCCGATGTCGCGCTCGACGTCGGCACCGACGTCGAGGCGATCAAGAAGGCGAAGGTCGGCGGCATCACGATCGCGGACGCGATCGCGGACACCGTCGCCAAGATCGGCGAGAACATGACGCTGCGCCGCGCGGCGTCGCTGTCGGTCGGTCAGGGCGTGGTCGCGAGCTATGTGCACGGCGCCGTGACCGACGGCCTCGGCAAGATGAGCGTCATCGTCGCGCTCGAGTCGACCGGCGACGCGGAAGAGCTGGCGCGCATCGGCCGCCAGGTCGCGATGCATGTCGCGGCCTCCAATCCGCAGGCGATCGATCCGTCCGGGCTCGATCCGGCGGCGGTGCGCCGCGAGAAGGACGTGCTTGCCGACAAGGCCAAGGCGCAGGGAAAACCTGCGAATGTCGTCGACAAGATCGTCGAATCCGGGCTCAAGACCTTCTACAAGGAGGTCTGCCTGCTCGATCAGCCGTTTATCCACGACGACAAGAAGAGCGTGGCGCAGGCGCTGAAGGAAGCCGAGGGCAAGGTTGGGGGGCCGATCAAGGTCACCGGCTTCGTGCGATTTGACCGTGGCGAAGGTATCGAGCGCGCCGGACACTGACTTCGCTGCCGAAGTAGCGGCTACGGCGAAGGGTTGAGCGCGGGCATCCTCGGCTGTCCGGTTGAGGGCGGCGCAAACGGGCAGGCGGACACGCCATGGCTGAGCCGATTTACCGACGCGTGGTCGTCAAGGTCTCCGGTGAGGCCTTGGCGGGCACGGACGGCGCCGGCATCCACCAGCCGACCCTCGAGCGCATCGCCGCCGATCTCGTTGCCACCCAGAAGCTGGGCGTCAGCATTGGCATCGTCGTCGGTGGCGGCAACATCTTTCGCGGCGTTCAGGTCTCCGAGAAGGGCATCCCGCGGCTGACCGGCGATCTGATGGGAATCCTCGCCACGGTCATGAACGCGCTCGCGCTCGAAGCCGCCATCGAGGCGGCCGGCGGCGCGGCGCGGACGATGTCGGCGGTAGCGATGCCGGAGATTTGCGAAACCTACGAACGGCGCCGCGCGCTGCGGCATCTCGACAAGAACCGGATGGTGCTGCTCGCCGGCGGCACCGGCAATCCGTTCTTCACCACCGACACCACGGCGGTTCTGCGGGCGGCGGAAATCGGCGCCGGGGCGGTGCTGAAGGCCACCGACGTGGACGGCGTCTACAGCGCCGACCCCAAGAAGAACGCAAAGGCCGTCCGCTACGAACGCCTGACCCATCAGGAGGCGATCGAGCGTGATCTGAAGGTGATGGACGCGACCGCCTTCGCGCTTGCCCGCGAGAACCGGATGCCTATCATCGTATTCTCGATCCGGGAGTCGCGGGCGATCGAGACGGTTTTGCGCGGTCAGGGACGCGCCACGGTCGTCAATTCCTAGGAACCAAAGAGAGCCGGTCGGCCGCGCCGGACAGACAGGACAGGACGAGGCGGTCGTTTAGTTTCCACCGCGTGCTTTCAGGGGGTCATCATGGCAACTTCGACACATGACATGAATGAACTCAAGCGCCGCATGCACGGCGCGATCCAGGTTTTGAAGCAGGAGCTTGGCGGCCTGCGCACCGGCCGCGCCTCGGCCAACCTGCTCGAGCCGATCCAGGTCGAAGCCTACGGCACGCATATGCCGCTCAATCAGGTCGCCACGGTGAGCGTGCCCGGAGCCGCGGCTGATTTCGGTGCAGGTCTGGGACAAGTCCATGGTCCATGCCGTGGAAAAGGCGATCCATGCGTCCAATCTCGGGCTGTCGCCGTCGACGGATGGCCAGGTGCTGCGGCTGCGGATTCCGGAGTTGAACGAAGATCGCCGCAGGGATTTGGTCAAGGTTGCGCACAAATATGCCGAGGCCGCCAAGGTTGCGGTACGGCATGTGCGGCGCGACGGTCTTGACGTGCTCAAGAAGCTCGAAAAGGACCACCAGATCAGCGAAGACGAGGGTAAGCGGTCGTCCGAACAGGTGCAAAAGACGACCGACGACATCATTGTCGAAATCGACAAGATGCTTGCGGCCAAAGAAAAGGAAATCCTCACGGTGTGAGGATTGGTGGAATGTCGATGCCCGAGGCGCTCAATGTCCGCACTCCCGAGTTCGCCGTGCCACGGCACGTCGCGATCATCATGGACGGCAACGGGCGCTGGGCCTCGGCCCGGGGCCTGCCGCGCAGCGAAGGCCACCGCCGCGGGGTCGAGGCGCTGCGGCGCACGGTGCGCGCGGCCGGCGATCTTGGCATCCAAATCCTGACGATCTTCTCTTTCAGTTCCGAGAATTGGGCGCGTCCTCCGGCCGAGGTTCGTGAGCTGATGGGGCTGCTCCGCCGATTCATCCGCAACGATCTTGCCGAGCTGAACCAAAACGGCGTGCATGTGCGCGTGATCGGCGAGCGCCGCGATCTCTCGCCCGACATCCGGTCGCTGCTCGAAGAGGCCGAGCAGCTCACGCTCAACAACGACAAACTCACATTGGTGGTCGCCTTCAACTATGGTGCGCGGCAGGAGATCGCGCGCGCGGCGCAGCGCCTGGCGATCGAGGTCGCCGAGGGGCGCATTCCCGCGGAAGCGATCACCGCGGAAGCGATCACGGCGCATCTCGACGCGCCTGATCTGCCCGATCCCGATCTCATCATTCGCACCAGCGGCGAGCAGCGGCTTTCGAACTTTTTGCTTTGGCAGGCTGCCTACAGCGAACTTGTTTTCGTTCCGACCTATTGGCCCGACTTCGATCGTTCCACGCTCGAAGGCGCCATCGCCGAATATCGCCGTCGCGAACGACGGTTTGGCGGACTGATCGCGCAAACCGGTTCATGATCATGTCCGACGCGGATCCCGCGCGTCCCGTGCCGGTCGGCCGCCCCGGCAGCGACTTGTTGCTGCGTGTCGCGTCGGCGCTTGTGCTCGCGCCACTCGCGATCGGCGTTGCGTATCTCGGCGGATGGACCTTCGCGGTCTTCTGGGGGATCGCCGCCATCGTTGTCATGTGGGAATGGATCACCCTGGTATCCGGCGCCGAGCGGCGCTCTGTGCTGATAACCGGCATCGTTGCGGTCGCATTGGCGGTCGCGCTGGCTGCGAGCAGTGCCGGCGCCAGCGACGACATGCGCGATCTGCGTTTCGCCGCGGCGCCGCTCGTCCTGGTCATGGGGATGCTCGCATGCGCCGCCGTCGCGTCGCGCACGCGCGGCATCCTGGGTTGCGGCCGGAGTGCCCTATGCCGGCGCGATGGGGCTCGCGCCGATCGTGCTGCGCTCCGACGCCGAGTTCGGTTTTGTCGCGATGATATTTCTGTTCGTCGTCGTCTGGACGACCGATATCGCGGCCTACTTCGTAGGCCGCGCCGTCGGTGGACCCGAAGCTCGCGCCGCGTCTCAGCCCGAACAAGACCTGGTCCGGCTCCCTCGGCGGTCTCGTGGGCGCGGTGCTGGCGGCGGTGCTGGTCGTAAAGTTCAGCGGCGTCGGTGGCACGCTGGCGGCGATCGCTGATTGCAATCGCCCTGTCGATCGTCGCCCAGGTGGGCGATCTCTTCGAAATCCGCGGTGAAGCGCCGGTTCGGCGCCAAGGACGCCGGCTCCTTGATTCCCGGCCATGGCGGGCTGATGGACCGGCTGGATGGCTTTGTCGCGGCGGCCGTGCTTGCCTGCCTGATCGGTCTCGCGCATGGCGGTATCGATGCACCTGCGCGCGGCTTGCTGATATGGTGACCTGATGACGGTGAAGACGGCATTGAAGCCCGGGCGGAAAGCTGCGGACAGCGAGCGCAGCGTCACATTGCTGGGTGCCACCGGCTCGATCGGCGCGAGCACCATCGATCTGATCAAGCGCGAGCGCGGACGCTATCGTGTCGAGGCCGTCAGCGCGAACACCAACGCTGCCGCCTTGGCCGCGCTGGCGCGCGAGGTCGGCGCGCGCTTCGCCGCGGTCGGCGACCAGTCGGCCTATCGCGAACTCAAGAATGAACTAGCCGGCACCGGAATCGAGGCCGGGGCGGGCGAGGCCGCGGTGGTCGAAGCGGCTCAGCGTCCGGCGCAATGGGTGATCGGCGCCATCACCGGCGCCGCCGGGTTGCGGCCGACATTGGCAGCCGCCGAGCGCGGCGCCATCGTCGCGCTTGCCAACAAGGAAAGCCTGGTTTGCGCCGGCGGCTTGTTCATGCGGCGCGCTGCGGCAGCCGGTGCGACGGTGCTGCCGGTCGATTCCGAGCACAACGCGCTGTTCCAGGCGATGGGGGCCGGGCGGCGCGAGGATGTGCGACGCGTGATCCTGACCGCATCGGGCGGTCCGTTCCGGACCTGGACCGCCGCGCAAATTCGCGCGGCGACGCTGGAGCAGGCGCTCAAGCATCCGAACTGGTCGATGGGCCCGAAGGTGACGATCAATTCCGCGACCCTGATGAACAAGGGTCTCGAAGTGATCGAGGCGTACCACCTGTTTGCGCTCAAGCCCGACGAAATTGACGTCGTGGTCCATGCGCAGTCAGTGATCCACGGTCTGGTCGAGTTCCGCGATGGCTCCTTCATCGCGCAACTCGGGAGCCCCGACATGCGAATTCCCATCGCGCATTGTCTGGCGTGGCCGGAGCGCATCAATGGTCCGGCGCCGCGGCTCGATCTCGCAGAGATTGCGACGCTGTCGTTCGAACGTCCCGATCTGGTGCGATTCCCGGCGCTCGGGCTGGCGCGCCGCGCCCTCGAGGCGGGCGGCGGCGCTCCGACGGTACTCAATGCTGCCAACGAGGTCGCAGTCAGCGAGTTTTTGGCCGAAAAAGCTCGGATTTCGTGGGCATATCAGCGGTTGTGGAGGCGACCTTGGCGGCAGCCGCCGAGCGCGGCCTGACACGGGAACCCACAAGCGTCGATGACGCACTTGCCATTGACCATGATTCTAGATTGTTAACGCGTGAGCTCTTGCCCGAAATTGCCGTAAAGGCATCCTAGAAGTCGGGTTCGGGGACACGTAGGCGACGGGCCGGGAACAGCCGCATCATGGGAATTGATATTCTGGCAGGAATAGGCGCGTGGGGTTCCGGGATCCTGTACGCGCTCTTGGGTTTTTTGTTCGTTCTGACCGTCGTGGTGTTCTTCCACGAGCTCGGCCATTTTCTGGTCGCGCGCTGGTATGGCATTAAGGTCCTGGTTTTCTCCATCGGCTTCGGTCCCGAGCTTTTCGGATTCAACGATCGCTACGGCACGCGCTGGAAAGTTTCCGCGATTCCGCTCGGCGGCTATGTCAAATTCTTCGGTGACGAAAACGCTGCCAGCGTTCCGGATCAGGCCGCGATCGCGGCCATGTCCGAAGCCGATCGCAAGGTCAGCTTTGTCCACCAGAAAGTCGGACCGCGCGCCGCCGTCGTCGTTGCCGGCCCATTGGCCAATTTCATTCTGGCGATCGTGATTTTCGCTATTGCGGCAATGATTTACGGCCGGCAAAGCACGCTGCCCCGGGTCGACACGGTTCAGCCCAACAGCGCCGCCGCCGCGGCCGGATTCCAGCCCGGTGACATCGTCCAGTCGATCAATGGTCGATCCATCCGGAGCTTTTCTGACATGCAGCGCATCGTCAGCTTCAGCGCCGGTGAACCGCTTGCTGTCGTTGTGGAACGCGACGGCAAGCAAGTCACGCTCAAGGCAACGCCGGCGCTGCAGGATGTGAAAGACAATTTCGGCAACACCCATCGCATGGGTGTGCTGGGAATTACCCGATCGCTGGCTGCCGACGAGGTCCGATTCGAACGAGTTGGGTTTCTGACGGCCATTGGCATCGGCTTCACCGAGACCTGGGCGTTGGTCGAGCAGACGATGACCTACATCTGGCGGATATTCGCCGGACGGGCGTCCGCCGACCAACTTGGCGGCCCGATCATGATTGCGCAGATGTCCGGCCAGGTGGCGAGCGTCAGCTTCTCGTTGCTGGTCCAATTCGTCGCGATGATATCGGTGTCGATCGGCCTGCTGAATCTGTTTCCGGTCCCGCTGCTCGATGGCGGTCACCTTTTGTTCTATGGAATCGAGGCGGTGAGGGGGCGTCCGCTGTCTGAACGGGCGCAGGAATACGGCTTCCGGATCGGAATGGCCTTGGTCCTGATGCTGATGGTTTTTGCCACCTACAACGATATCGGGAGGCTCGCATCGCTTTGGCCGAAGTCATGATTGCGGCATGATTTAGGCCGAGATTGTTGTGTATGGGCAACGGTTTGGGGGTAAAGGACCGAAGCTCGGATTGGTTGGTTTGCGACGCGATTGAATCCCTGTAGAAGCGGGGATCAGTCGGTTTCGACGACCCTGGGGAATGGCGGGTTCGGAGGGGAAAAGGGCGTGAGGTTGGGTCTGAGGCTTATTCGGGGGCTAGGCGCGGTCGGGCTGGTCCTCTGCAGTGTGTTCGGGGCGGCCCCCGTCGTCCTGACGACGTCGGGCGCCTATGCGCAGACTGCCGCCAATATCGATGTCCAGGGGAATCGGCGGGTCGAATCCGCCACCATCCGCTCCTATTTCCGGCCCGGCCCGGGCGGCCGGCTGGGCGCCTACGAGATCGACGAAGCCTACAAGACGCTCTTCGGGACCGGGCTGTTCCAGGAGGTCAACATTCGGCAAGCGGGTGGGCGAATCATTGTCTCGGTCGTGGAAAATCCGGTCATCAACCGGATCGCGTTCGAGGGCAACACCCGGGTCAAGGACGAGCAGCTCAAGCTCGAGATCCAGTCGAAAGAACGCGGCACCCTGTCGCGCGCGGTCGTTCAATCGGATGTGCAGCGCATCGTCGAAGTCTATCGCCGGAGCGGCCGCTACGACGTCACCGTGGTCCCGAAGATCATCGAGCTGCCGAACAGCCGCGTCGATCTGGTCTATGAAATCAAGGAAGGCGGGAAGACCACCATCCTGACGCATCGATTTCGTCGGCAACCGCGCCTATTCGTCATGGCGGCTCAAAGACGTCGTCCGGACGACGCAGACCAACATTCTGTCCTTCATTCAAAGCACGAACATCTACGATCAGGACCGGCTCGAGGCCGACCGCGAATTGCTGCGCCGATTCTACCTCAAGAACGGCTTCATCGACGTCCGCATCGTCAGCGCGGGAGCGGAATTCGATCCGGCACGAAATGGCTTCGTCGTCAGGTTCACGATCGAGGAAGGTGATCAGTATCGCGTGGGAACGGTCGACGTTCGCTCGAACGTGCGCGCCATCGATCCCGGTCTGATGCGTTCGAAGATCCGGACGGCGCCCGGCGACGTCTACAACGCCGAGGCGCTTGAGAAGTCCGTCGAAGACATGACGATCGAGGCCTCGCGCCAGGGGTATGCGTTTGCGCTGGTGCGCCCGCGCGCGGACCGCGACTACGAAGCCAAGCGCGTCAACCTCATCTACACAGTCGACGACGGCCAACGCCTCTACATCGAGCAGATCAATGTTCGCGGCAATACGCGGACCCGCGACTATGTCATCCGGCGCGAATTCGACGTCGCCGAAGGCGATCCGTACAATCGCGCGCTGATCAATCGCGCTGAGCGGCGGTTGCGCAACCTTGGCTACTTCAAGGAAGTCAAGATCACCACCGACCCTGGCTCGTCGCCGGACCGCATCATCATCAATGTGTTGGTCGAGGAGCAATCGACAGGCGAGTTCTCGATCGGCGGCGGTTACTCGACCTCCGACGGGTTCCTGGGGGAAGTGAGCATCGGCGAGCGCAATCTTCTCGGTCACGGCCTGTATGCGAAGGCGTCCGTGCAATACGGCCAGTATTCGAACGGCTACTCGCTGTCCTTCGTCGAGCCTTACCTGCTCGGCTATCGTCTGGCGCTCGGCGTCGACCTGTTCTCGCGGCTGCAGAAGCCGACCAACTTCGTTTCCTATGAGACGCGAACGACCGGCGGCGGCTTGCGGCTCGGCTTTACGTTGCGCGAGGATTTGGCGCTGCAACTTCGCTATTCGATCTTCAGTCAGGAGATCAAGATCCCGGACGTCTTGCGGAACTGTAACAACATTGCTCCAAGCACGGGGCCGCAATCGCCGACCGGCTACCCGACCTATCCGACGAGCACGGGCTTGGGCTTCATTGATCCCAATACCGGCCTGCCCTTCACGCAGAATTGCTTCCAGGACGGCGAAGCGTCTCTCGCGGTTCGACGCGAACTCGCGCAGGGCGCAGTCATAACGTCGCTGATCGGCTACGACCTCAACTACAACACGCTCGACAACAACCGAAATCCGACGAGCGGCATCCTCGCGATCCTGAAGCAGGATTTCGCCGGCGTCGGCGGCGACGTGCAGTACATCCGCACCACCGGCGATGTGCGCAGCTACTATGAGCCGATGCAGGACGTCATCGGCGTGCTGCGTCTGCAAGGCGGTTACATCCATGGTTGGGGCTCCAATGGACTGCGGATGCTGGATCACTTCCAGATGGGGCCGAATCTGGTCCGCGGCTTTGCGCCGGCGGGCATCGGCCCCCGCGACCTGACGGTTGGCAGCACGCAGGATGCACTTGGCGGCTCGATGTACTGGGGCACGAGCGTCGAGTTCCAGACGCCGCTGTTCTTCGCGCCCAAGGAAGTCGGCATCAAGTTTGCCGTCTTTGCGGATGCCGGCTCGGTTTGGAACTATGTCGGCCCGACATCGTGGCTGCCGCCATTGCCCGGCGCGACAGGCGAAACTCTCGCGCTGTCGAACAACGGCATGTTCGTGAATTCGTCGGTCGGTGTGGGCCTGCTGTGGGCGTCCCCGTTCGGACCGTTGCGCTTCGATCTTGCGTACCCGGTCACAAAGCAGTCTTTCGATCGTACCCAGATCTTCCGTTTCAGCGGCGGGACAGTATTCTAAGCCGAGCGGGTGGTCGCGGCACGGTCGGAGTTGCATGAGCGCGCGATCCTTTTTTCAAAGTGACAAGCGGATCACGGTCGGCGAGATTGCGAAACTCACCGGAGCGGAACTGCGCCGGGATTCCGATGCGGCGCGGCACGATTTCGGGTGTTGCGACGCTCGATCGCGGCGGGCCGTCGGACCTGGTTTTCCTGGATCACGCCAAGTTCTCGGATCAGGCCCGCGCGAGCGCCGCGGGCGCATGCCTGACCAGTCAGCGATTGGCGTGACTGCGTCCCGCCAAACGTCGCATTGCTGATCGTGGAAAAGCCGTTCCACGCGTTCGTTAGTGTTGCCCGCGCACTGTTTCCCACAGCGCTGCGCCCCTCGTCGCTTTTTGCCGGCGACGGCGCCGCGCCTGGCGTGGCCCCTGGTGCGATCATGCATCCGAGCGCGCGGCTGGAAAGCAGCGTGACCGTCGATCCCGGCGCGGTGGTCGGGGCGGGTGCGGAGATCGGATCCGGATCCGTGATCGGCGCCAACGCCGTCATCGGCGCCAATGTTCGCATCGGCCGGGACTGTGCGATCGGGCCGAATGTCTCGGTCGCTCACGCGCTCATCGGTGACCGCGTGATCGTGCACGCGGGCTGCCGGATCGGCCAGGACGGCTTTGGCTACGTGATGGGTCCGGGAGGACATCGCAAGATTCCGCAGATCGGCCGAGTGATCATTCAGGATGACGTCGAGATCGGTGCGGGTACGTCGATCGATCGCGGCGGGCTGCGCGACACCGTCATCGGCGAGGGCACCAAGATCGACAACCAGGTGCAGGTCGGCCACAATGTGGTCATTGGGCGTCATTGCGTGCTGGTTGCCCAGGTCGGAATTGCGGGCAGCGTCGTTCTTGAGGATTACGTCGTGCTGGGTGGACAGGTCGGCGTTGCCGACAACTTGACCATCGGCGAAGGCGCCAGAGTTGGCGCGCAGAGCGGGATCATGTCCAATATCCCTCCTGGGGAAACATGGTTCGGATACCCGGCAAGGCGCAGCCGGGACTATTGGCGTGAGGTCGCGGCTTCGCGCGCCAGGGCAAAGCCCGGCGTGGCGGACTGGCCGGAGCGAGGAGCCGTCCGATGAATGAGGCGGTCACAACGCTCGATGCGGCGGACATCATGGCAATCATGAAAGCCCTGCCGCACCGCTATCCGTTCCTGATGATCGATCGCATCATCAACATGCAGGGCGACAACTCGGCAGTCGGCATCAAGAACGTGACCGTCAACGAGCCGCAGTTTCTCGGCCATTTTCCCGAGAACCCGGTTTTTCCGGGCGTGCTGATCATTGAGGGCATCGCGCAGACCGCGGGTGCTTTGTGCTCGCTGGCGCACAAGATGGACGGACCGAAGATGGTCTACTTCATGACCATCGACAAAGCGAAATTCCGCAAGCCCGTGACGCCGGGCGACACCCTCGAGTATCACGTCACGAAAATCGCTCACAAAAGGAACATGTGGTGGTACCGCGGTGAAGCCAAGGTCGACGGTCAAATCGTCGCCGAAGCGGAAGTCGGCGCGATGCTGAGTCCGCGATGACCAGTGCGAATATCGACCCAACTGCGCGCGTGCATTCGGGAGCCGTTATCGGAAACGGGGCATTCATCGGCCCATACTGCGTGATCGGGAGCAACGTCGTGATTGGCGACGGCTGCAGACTCGCAGTCGCACGTCCACATCGACGGCCATACCACTGTTGGTCCGCGCACCCGCATTGCACCCTTCACATCGCTGGGTGGGCCGCCTCAATCCACGCGCTATCGGGGCGGCGCGACGACGCTGGTGATCGGGGCGGATTGCGATATCCGCGAGAACGTGACCATGAATACCGGGACCGAGGATGGTGGCGGCACGACGACTGTCGGCGACCGCTGCATGCTCATGGTCGGGTCCCACGTCGGGCACGATTGTCACGTCGGCAACGACGTGACGTTTGCCAACAACACCGGCTTTGGGCGGGCACGTCTCGGTCGGCGACTTCACAGTCCTGGGAGGCCAGGTGGCCGTGCTTCAGTTCGTGCATATCGGGGAAGGCGCCATGGTGTCCGGCGTGAGCGGGGTGGCCGCCGACATCATTCCGTTTGGGCTGGCGATCGGACAGCGCGCTTTTCTGCAAGGCATCAACGTCGTCGGCTTGAAGCGCAGGGGCTGCTCGCGCGATGACATCAGGAAGGTGTGGAACGCCTATCGTTCGCTGTTTCACGGGGACGCAACGTTTGGCGAGCGACGAACTGTGTTCGAGCGAGAGTTCGGCGCGCATCCATACCTCGGAAAGATCGTCGACTTCATGCGCTCGCCGAGGAAGCGGCCGCTGATGATGCCGGAACATTCCGGCAAATCCGCCGAAGCCGCCGAAACGGTCTGATGAACTCGTTGCCCGCATCGACGGAAAGCGATGACGGTCCGGTTGCCATCATTTGCGGAGGCGGCAGCCTTCCTCTGACGGTCGCCGATGCGGTTCAGCGGAGCGGCCGCGACGTCGTGCTGTTTCCCATCCATGGATGGGCGGACCCATCGGCCATCGCCCGCTACCGCCATCATTGGATGCATCTGGGCAGCGCCGGGCGATTTCGTCGTCTCGCCCGCATGGAAGGATGCCGCGACGTCGTCGTGATTGGAAACACCATCCGTCCCGCAATCCATGAACTGCGATTGGATTGGCTCACATTGCGGTTGCTGCCGCGGCTCATCCGTATTTTCAAGGGCGGCGACGACAAGCTGTTGTCGGGGGTTGCAAAGATCATTGAAGATCACGGATTTCGTCTGATTGGCGCCCACGAGGTGGCTCCGGAAATTCTGGTCGGCGAGGGACCACTGGGCCTCGTCAAGCCGTCTGACGCCCATGCCCATGACATCGAGCGCGGATTTGAGCTCATCGCTGCGATAGCGCCTTTCGATGTCGGACAGGCCGCCGTCGTCGCGAATGACCGGGTGCTGGCGGTCGAGGCAGCCGAAGGCACCGATCACATGCTGGACCGCATCGCCGCGCTGCGCGCTGAAGGCCGGCTCAGGATTCCCGACAACTCCGGTGTTCTGATCAAGTCGCCGAAGCCTCCCCAGGACCGGCGGATCGACCTTCCTTCGCTTGGGCCTCGAACCGTTGAAAAAGCTGCGCAGGCCAAGCTTGCCGGGATCGCCGTCGCCGCAGGCGAGGTGGTCATCGCCGAACCGCTGCGCGTCGCCGAGGCGGCGGACCGCGCCGGCCTGTTCGTCGTGGGAAGGCGGCGTCCCGGAGCCGCGCAATGACGGCGGCTCCCGGCGCACGCGACGGCCGCGATGAGCCTACCATTTGCATCATTGCGTCAGAGGCGTCCGGCGATCGGCTTGGCGCGGCGCTGATGCGCGCGCTGAAATCCCGGCAGCCGACACGCTTGATCGGGATCGGCGGCGACGAAATGGCGGGCGAGGGACTGCAATCCCTGGTGCCGGTGCAGCACTTTGCGTTCATCGGTTTGGGGCTGATCACGCATTTGCCGGCGATCTTTCGCTATATCCGCGATATCTCCGAAGCGGTCGTCGCGGCGCGACCGGATGTCCTCGTCATCATCGACAGTCCGGAACTGACCCATCGGATCGCACGACGGGTCCGCAAGCAGGCGCCATCCATACCGATCGTCGACTACGTCTCGCCGTCGGTGTGGGCGTGGCGGCCCGGCCGCGCGCGCGCCATGCGGAGCTATGTCGATCATGTTCTCGCACTGTTGCCGTTCGAGCCGCAGGTGCATGCGCGGCTTGGCGGGCCACCGTGCAGCTATGTCGGGCATCCGTTGATCGAGCAACTGAATGAGCTTCGCCCCAATGCCGAGGAGGCGGCCCGGAGACAAGCCGATCCGCCGGTGTTGCTGGTCCTGCCCGGCAGCCGACCAGGTGAGATTCGGCGGATGACGGCGGTTTTTGGCGACGCGATTGCTCTGCTCAGCGATCGGATCAACGCATTCGAAGTCGTCGTGCCGACGGTTCCGCAGCTGAAGGACAGCGTGCAGGCGGCCACGGCACACTGGAGCGTGCAGCCGCGCATCGTTGTCGATCCGGCGGAGAAATGGGCGGCGTTCCGTATCGCCCGGGCGGCGCTTGCGAAGTCCGGTACGGTCACGCTCGAACTGGCGCTATCCGGCGTACCGATGGTGGGCGCCTACAGGGTACCGCTCTTCGACGAGCTGGTCGCACGGATCGCGATCAACGTGCCGTCCATCATTCTCACCAATCTGATCATCGGAGAAAATGTCGTACCGGAATTCATTCAACGCGAGTGCACGGCAAAAAGCCTGGCCGATGCATTTGCGCCGCTATTGACCGACAGCCCCGAACGCCGGCGTCAGGTCGCGGGCTTCGCCCGGCTCGACTCGATCATGGAAGTTGGCGCCACATCTCCGAGCGCCCGCGCGTCGGAGATCGTGCTTTCGTATGCGGCGAAATCGCGGAGCTGACGCGTTACTTGCGCCGTGAGATCGGCTGATAGTCCCGCCGCGGGGCTCCGGTGTAGAGCTGGCGCGGACGGCCGATCTTCTGGTCCGGATCCTCGATCATTTCCTTCCACTGCGCGATCCAGCCGACCGTGCGCGCGACCGCGAACAGCACCGTGAACATGGCGGTCGGGAAGCCCATCGCCTTGAGCGTGATGCCCGAATAGAAGTCGATGTTCGGATAGAGCTTCTTTTCGATGAAATAGTCGTCCGACAATGCGATGCGCTCGAGCTCCAGCGCGACGTCGAGGAGGGGATCGTCCTTGATCCCCATCTCGTTGAGGACCTCGTGACAGGTCTTCTGCATGATCTTCGCGCGCGGATCGTAGTTCTTGTAGACCCGGTGGCCGAAGCCCATCAGCCGGAACGAGTCGTTCTTGTCCTTGGCACGCTTGATGTATTCGGGAATGCGCTCGACGCGGCCGATCTCGCCCAGCATCTTGAGCGCGGCTTCGTTGGCGCCGCCATGCGCGGGTCCCCACAGCGAGGCGCAGCCGGCTGCGATGCAGGCAAACGGATTGGCGCCCGAGGAGCCGGCCAGGCGTACCGTCGACGTCGACGCATTCTGCTCGTGGTCGGCGTGCAGGATGAAGATGCGGTCCATGGCGCGCGCCAGCACCGCGTTGGCTCTGTATTCTTCGCACGGCACGGCAAAGCACATGCGCAGGAAGTTGGTCGCGTAGTCGAGCTCGTTCTTCGGATAGATGAACGGCTGGCCGATCGAATACTTGTAGGCCATCGATGCCATGGTCGGCATTTTCGCGATCATGCGGATCGAGGCGACCATGCGCTGGTGCGGATCGGAAATGTCGGTCGAGTCGTGATAGAAGGCCGACAGTGCGCCGACGCAGCCGGTCATGATCGCCATCGGATGCGCGTCGCGGCGGAAGCCCTGATAGAAGCGGCTCATCTGCTCGTGGACCATCGTGTGATTGGTCACGCGATTGTCGAAATCGGTCTTCTGGGAGGGCGTTGGCAGCTCGCCATAGAGCAGGAGGTAGCAGGTTTCGAGGAAATCGCCGTGCTCGGCCACCTCCTCGATCGGATAGCCGCGGTAAAGCAGGATGCCTTCGTCACCATCGATGTAGGTGATCTTGGACTCGCAGCTCCCGGTCGAGGTGAAGCCCGGATCGTAGGTGAAGATGCCGGCCTGATTGTAGAGCTTCGAAATGTCCATCACCGACGGACCGATCGTTCCGTCGTAGATCGGAAACGACCAATTCTGATTGCCGATGGTCAGCTGCCCTTGCTTGGTGCTGGCGTCGGTCTTTGCGTCCATGTTCGGGCCCTCGGTTGGATGGCCCCGCGGACTTGCCCCCAGAATGCGATTCTGCGGGATGGAACTCCGGCCGGGCCGCGGGGGAGGTTCCCAAATTGCGTAGCTTATTCAAGTGTGCGCTGCAAGATGGAGCCCTGCGGCAGGCTCATATCGCACCGGTAGGACCGCCTTGGGGCCGGTCTCACAACCAGTCGCGCAGCCGGGCAAGGCTTTCATCCTTGCCGAGTACCGCCAGCACGTCGAAGATCGGCGGAGAGGTGGTCCGGCCGGTCAACGCGGCGCGCAGCGGCTGGGCCACGTTGGCGAGCTTCGTCTCCTTGCGCTCCGCAAAGGCGCGGACGGCCTGCTCCGTGGCGCCGGGATCCCAGGTGGTCAGGGCGCCGAGATCGTTGACGAGTTCTCGCAACAGTGCGCGTGCCTCGGCCGTCAGGATTCCGGCGGCCTTCTCGTCCAGCTGGAGCGGCCGCTCGGACCACAAATAACGAGCGCCCTCGACCAGCTCGACCAGCGTCTTGGCGCGCTCCTTGAGCCCCGGCATGGCCGCGCACAGCCTTTGCCGTAGCTCCGGCGTGAGCTTGGCGGCGAGCTCCGGGCCGCCGGCGATGTGCGGCAGGATGCGCTCGATCTCAACCAGCAGCTCGGCGTCAGAGCACTTGCGGATGTAGTGGCCGTTGAGATTGTCGAGCCGCGCCAGATCGAGCCGCGCCGGCGAACGCCCAACCTGCGGGAGATCGAACGCCGCGATCAATTCCTCGGTCGAGAAGATTTCCTGGTCGCCGTGGCTCCAGCCCAGCCGTGCGAGGTAGTTGCGCATGGTCGCGGGCAGGTATCCCATCGCCCGATAGGCCTCGATGCCGAGTGCCCCGTGCCGTTTGGACAGCTTGGCGCCGTCGGGTCCATGGATCAGCGGAATGTGCGCCATCTGCGGGACCGTCCAGCCCATCGCGTCGTAGATCTGTTTCTGGCGCGGCGCATTGGCGAGATGGTCGTCGCCGCGGATGACGTGGGTGACGCCCATGTCGTGATCATCGACCACGACCGCGAGCATGTAGGTCGGATTTCCATCAGAGCGCAGCAGCACGAAATCGTCGAGGTTCTCGTTCTGGAAGACTACGCGGCCCTGGACCTGATCCTCGATCACTGTCTCGCCGGTGAGCGGCGCCTTGAGGCGGATGGTCGGCTTCAAGCCCGGCGGAGCCTCGCTCGGGTCGCGGTCGCGCCAGCGCCCGTCGTAGAGCCGCTTGCGACCCTCCCGGCGCGCCTGCTCGCGCATCTCGGTGAGCTCCTCGGGCGTCGCGTAGCAGCGATAGGCGGCGCCAGCCGCGAGCATCTGTTCGGCGATCTCACGGTGGCGAGCCGCACGGGGGAATTGATAGATGGCATTCCCGTCCCAGGCGATCCCGAGCCAGTTGAGGCCGTCCAGAATGGCGTCGATCGCCTCCTTGGTGGAGCGTTCGCGGTCGGTGTCCTCGATCCGCAGCAGCATCTTTCCGCCACGTCCGCGCGCGTAGAGCCAGTTGAACAGAGCGGTCCGCGCGCCCCCGATGTGGAGGAACCCGGTGGGCGAGGGGGCGAAGCGGGTGACGATTTCGGTCATCTGATGGGTGCAATGGGCCGGCGGAATGGGCGCGCCCATGTAGCATAGCGGGCGGCCGCGGCCTATCTCATGGACGGCGCCTCATTGTAAACGGCTTCTGCTATCGACTTGGCGCACCCACCCGGATTTGGCACATAGGCCCGGAACAAGGACTTGAGTCGACATGTCAGTTGCCGAGGCGACCACACCCGGGCGCGATTTCATCCGCGACATCGTCCAGGCCGACCTGGATGCGAAGCGCCATAAAACCATCGTCACCCGGTTTCCGCCGGAGCCCAATGGCTACCTCCACATCGGGCATGCCAAGTCGATCGCCCTGAATTTTGGCTTGGCGGAGGAATTCGGCGGCCGCTGCCACCTGCGCTTCGACGACACCAACCCGACCAAGGAGGAGCAGGAATACATCGACGCGATCGAGCGCGACGTGCGCTGGCTCGGCTTCGATTGGGGCAAGCATCTCTATCACGCGTCGGATTATTTCGAGCAGCTCTACCAGTGGGCTGAAGACCTGATCCGCAACGGCAAGGCCTATATCGACGATCAGTCACAGGACGCGATGCGCGCCAACCGCGGCACGCTGACCGAGCCGGGCAAGAACAGCCCGTTCCGGGATCGCGCCGTGGAAGAAAATCTCGACCTCTTCCGTCGCATGCGCGCCGGCGAGTTCCCGAACGGCGCGCGGGTCCTGCGCGCCAAGATCGACATGACTTCGGGCAACATCAACCTGCGCGATCCGGTGCTCTACCGCATCCTCCACGCCACCCATCCGCGCACCGGCACGGCTTGGTCGATCTATCCGAGCTATGACTACGCCCACGGCCAGTCGGACGCGATCGAGGGCATCACGCATTCGATCTGCACGCTGGAGTTCGAGGATCACCGTCCGCTCTACGACTGGTTCCTCGACAACATCAAGGTGCCATCGCACCCGCACCAGTACGAGTTCGCGCGGCTCAACCTGACCTATACGATCCTGTCCAAGCGCGTGCTGACCGAGCTGGTGCGCGGCGGCCACGTCAGCGGCTGGGACGATCCCCGGATGCCGACGCTTGCCGGACTGCGGCGCCGCGGCGTGCCGCCCGAGGCGTTGCGGGAATTCGTCAAGCGGATCGGTGTCGCCAAGGCCAACAGCGTCGTCGACATTGCGATGTTCGACCATGCGGTCCGCGAGGTGCTCAACAAGAGCGCGCAGCGGCGGATGGCTGTGCTGCGCCCGCTCAAGATCGTGATCGAGAACTATCCCGAAGGTCAGAGCGAAGAGCTGGACGCCGTCAACCACCCCGACGATCCGAACGCGGGATCGAGCAAGATTCGCTTCGGCCGCGAGCTCTATGTCGAGCGCGACGATTTCATGGAAAATCCGCCGAAGAAATTCTTCCGGCTGTCCCCGGGCAAGGAAGTGCGGTTGCGTTACGCCTATTTCGTGACCTGCCGCGAGGTGGTGAAGGACGCCGCCGGCGAGGTGGTGGAATTGCGCTGTACCTATGATCCGGCGACCCGCGGCGGCAACGCGCCCGACGGGCGCAAGGTGCAGGCGACATTGCATTGGGTCTCGGCGAAGGATTCCGTTCCGGCCGAGGTGCGGCTCTACAATTCGTTGTTCCTGAGTCCTAATCCCGATGCGGCGAATTTCGCGGTCGACCTCAATCCGAATTCGCTTGAGGTGCTCTCCGATGCGCGCCTCGAACCGGCCCTTGCCGTACCTGGCAATTCGCCGGAGCCGGTCCAGTTCGAGCGGCAGGGCTACTTCTGCCCCGACCAGGACTCGCGGCCGGGCAAGCTGGTGTTCAACCGAACGGTCGGGCTTCGCGATACCTGGGCCAAGGTTTCCGGCGCCAAGGCGCCCTGAGCCCGCAGCTATACCTCCGCGTGTGAATTGCGTGGAACGCACCTGTAAACCGGGCGCGGCCGGTGTAACATTGCGACCAGTGGAGTAGCGCGCGTTTCGGGGGAACCGCGCAATGGTCGATCAGAGTATCGCGCGCGGACGGGAAGCGACGTGGCGTCCGGCACCAGCCGGCAGGCCCGCATGGACGTGGCCGGATGGCCTCCGTGGCATTGCCCGGCCGATTGGCGAGCGGCTGCGCGCATGGGCGCTGGCCGACGTCGGTCCCGGGCGGCTGGTGCCTTGGATTGCCATCGCCTTCGGCGTCGGGATCATTTTCTACTTCACCGCCGATCGAGAGCCCGAGCCATGGGCGGCGGCTTCGCTGTTCGTGGCGGCTGTTGTCGGCACGGTCCTCGCCCGCAATCGGGCGATCGCGTTCCCGCTCATGCTGGCGCTTGCGGCCGCATCGGCGGGCTTCCTCACCGCGACTGCCAAGCGCGCGCTCATTGCGCATCCGGTGCTGCAGGCGGCGGCGTGGAACGTCGAGATCGCGGGCTTTGTTGAGACGCGAGAAGAGCGTGAGCGCTCCGACCGCATCGTGGTTCGCGTTCACCGCATTTCGGGCACGCGGCTCGACCAGCCGCCGGAGCGCGTTCGCGTCTCGGTCCGCAAAGGCACGGCACCGCCGGTCGCGGCGTTCGTGGAATTCAAGGCGCGGCTGTCGCCGCCACTCGAGCCGCTGCGGCCCGGCGGCTATGACTTTGCGCGCAACTTGTACTTCCAGGGCATCGGCGCGTCGGGCTTTGCGCTGGGACGTATCCGCGTCACGGAGGCACCACTCGTGCCGGGGCTTCGGTTGCGTGCGGCGGCCACCATCGACGCCATGCGCGACGCCCTCGACCGGCGCATCCGCTCGGTTCTGACCGGCGACCGCGGCTCGATCGCCTCGGCGCTGATCACCGGCAAGCGCGACGCGATATCGACGTCGGTGAACGACGCGATGTTCATCTCGGGGCTCGGCCACGTGCTGTCGATCTCCGGCTATCACATGGCGGTGGTCGCGGGGCTGATCTTCTTCGTGCTCAGAGCGCTGTTCGCGTTGATGCCGGCGTCGGCCGGCAGCTTTCCGGTCAAGAAATGGGCCGCGGTGGCCGCGCTTGCGGCCGCGGCGTTCTATCTCGTGCTGTCGGGCGCGGAAGTCGCCACCCAGCGATCGTTCATCATGATCGCGATCGTGCTCGTGGGGGTGATGGTCGATCGTCCCGCGATCACGCTGCGCACGTTGACGGTCGCGGCCATCGTCGTGCTGCTGATCGCACCCGAAGCGATCGTCCATCCGAGCTTCCAGATGTCATTTGCGGCGACGCTGGCGATGGTCGCCGGTTACGAGCGCGGGCTTTCATGGATGAGTTCGGCTGCGGACACACCCCGCAGCGTACGAATTGCACTCTGGGGCGGACGTGCGCTGCTCGGGCTCGTCATCGTGTCGCTGCTCGCCGGTCTCGCGACCACCCTGTTCGCCGCCTACCATTTCAATCGATTGGCGCCCTATGGGGTCATCGCAAATCTGATCGCGATGCCGGTGGTATCGGCTTGGACGATGCCCATGGGCATTCTCGGGGTCGTCTTGATGCCGTTCGGATTGGACGGCTTGGCTTGGTACCTGATGGGCTTCGGCATCGACTGGATGACCGCCATCGCGACGTGGGTCGCGAGCCTGCCGGGCGCCGTCGGCCGCATGGCATCATTTGGCGTTGGACCGTTGTTGTTCGGCAGCGCCGGGCTTGTCGTGTTGTGTCTGCTCAAATCGCCGCTGCGTGTGACGGGAGTGGCGATGCTCGCCATCGCAAGCCTGTGGGCGGCGCGGACGCCGCAGCCCGACGTCCTGATCGCAGCCGACGGATTGACACTCGCCGTGCGCGGCTCCGATGGACGGCTCGCCATCGCCCGGAGCGGCAGCGACACGTTTGCTGCAAAACAATGGCTCGCCGCCGATGCCGATGCGCGTCCGCACACCGACCCGAGCCTGGGTGAGGGGATACGGTGCGACCAGGCCGGCTGCATCGGGCGCCTCGCGGACGGCAGGATGATTGCGCTCGCCCGCTCGATCGAGGCCTTCGAGGAGGATTGCCGCCGCGCCGCGGTGGTGGCGTCGCCACGAGATGCGCCAGGACATTGCGCGGCGCTGGTGATCGACCGGGGCGTCTTGCGAAGGACCGGGACCCTGGCGCTGCGGCGCACTGGTGACGGCTTCGCGATGTCGGCTGTCAGGCCGCAGGGCTATGACCGGCCGTGGGCACAGGCGCGACCAGTTGTGAACGACACAGCCGCCGTGCCCTCAACTCGCACACAGCCTCCCGACGCCACGCCGCGGCCGGAAGATCTCGAACCCGGCGATCAGTAACGCCGGAATAAGCTGATGAGCTTGCCCTGGATCCGCACGCGGTTGGGCGGCAGGATGCGCACCTCGTAGGCGGTGTTCGCCGGTTCGAGCGCAATCGAGGCGCCACGCCGGCGGAAACGTTTCAGGGTCGCTTCCTCTTCGTCGATCAAGGCCACCACGATGTCGCCGGTATCGGCCACGTCGGTGCGTTTGATCACGGCCATGTCGCCATCCAGAATGCCGGCCTCGATCATGGAGTTGCCGCGCACTTCGAGCGCAAAATGCTCGCCGGAGGACAGCAGGTCGGGTGGCATGTTGATGACCGAGCTCTTGGTCTGGATCGCTTCGATCGGCGTACCGGCCGCGATGCGCCCCATGATCGGCACGGCGACCGGCCGTCCACTGTCGTCCTCGGAGGCCGTGGGCCGCACGCGGCCAAGATTGCCTTCAATGACGCTCGGCGTGAATCCGCGGCTGCGTCCGGCGACCATGCCATGCGCGACCGATTCCGGAAGCTTGATGACCTCGATCGCGCGCGCGCGATTCGGCAGGCGGCGGATGAAGCCGCGCTCTTCGAGCGCGGTGATCAGCCGGTGAATTCCGGATTTTGAGCGCAGGTCGAGAGCGTCCTTCATCTCGTCAAAGGAGGGCGGTACGCCGGCCTCCTTGAGCCGTTCGTGGATGAAGCGCAGAAGCTCGGCTTGCTTGCGGGTCAGCATCTTGTCTCGTTTCCCCCGGCTGCGGCGTGCCTTGTCGGCACGTCGAAACAAATCATGAACATACACTATCTGTTCCATATGTGTTCCGCAACCATTTAATTTCACGTGAACAAGTCGAGGAATCGCTACAGGCCGAGCTTCAGGATGCTGCACCGGTCGCCGGCGCGGGCGGCCGGCTCATGCGGCTCGCGCACCAGCAAACAGCCCGCTTTTGCGAGCGGAACCAGCATGGAACTGTCCTGCTGGGCGAACGGCGTCGCCACCGGGCCGTCGGGTCCCGGCGTCAGGGTGGCGCGCAAATAATCTGCCCGCTCGTCGTTCGCGGGCAGGTCGCAGCCGAGCACGGCCTGCTTGATTCGGGGCTCGACGTCCGACCGGCCGGCCAGCCGGCGGATCAGGGGGACGAGAAACAGCACCGAGCAGACGAAGGCCGACACCGGATTGCCCGGCATCCCCAGCACGTGCATGGCGCCCAGCCGCCCGTGCATCATCGGCCGCCCGGGCCGTAGCGCGACCTTCCAGAACGACAGCGCGAGGCCTTCGGCCGCCAGCGCCTTCTGGACGAGGTCGTAGTCGCCGACCGAGGCTCCGCCCGACGTCACCAGCAGGTCGGCGCCGGCGTCCCGGGCGCGGCGGACGGCGGCAATCGTGTCATCGAGACGGTCCGGCACGATGCCGAGGTCGACGACCTCGCAGCCCTCGCCGCGCGCCAGCGCCATGGTGGCGTAGCCGTTGGAGTAGACGATCTCGCCGAAGCCCGGCTCCGTGCCCGGCATGACCAGTTCGTCGCCGGTCGCCAGGACCGCGACCTTGGGCAGGCGGTGAACCGGGAGGGTCGGGTGGTTCATGGCGGCCGCCAGCGCGAGGTCGCGGGCGGTGAGGCGCGTGCCCTTGCTCAGCAGGACGGCTCCCGGCTTGAAGTCGAGGCCGGCGACGCGGATGTGGCGACCCTTGGGGGCGCTGCCGGTGGTCACCACCACCGTGTCGCCGTCACGGGTGGTGTTCTCCTGGATCACGATGGTATCGGCGCCCGGTGGCAGCACGCCGCCGGTGAAGATCCGTGCGGCCTGACCGGGTCCCACCCGACCGTCAAACGGATGCCCGGCGGCCACTTCGCCGATCACCTTGAGCTTGGCCGGCAGCTTCGCGACGTCCTCGGCGCGGGCGGCATAGCCGTCCATGGCGGACACATCGTCAGGGGGCTGCGTACGCCTGGCGGCGAGGTCGGCAGCGAGCACGCGGCCGTGCGCGTCGTGCAACGACGCGGCCTCGGCGGGCAGGGCTGTGGCGCCCTCCAGCACCCGTCTGAGCGCCTCTGCGACCGGCATCAGCGCCGCCACGGCGTCACTCCTTCGCCCGATAGCGGCCGGATTGGCCGCCCGACTTCTCGATCAGGCGGATGCCCTCGATGCGCATACCGCGTTCGACCGCCTTCACCATGTCGTAGATCGTCAGGCAGGCGACCGACACGGCGGTCAACGCCTCCATCTCGACCCCGGTCTGGCCCGTGACTTTCACCGTTGCGCGCACCACAAGGCCCGGCAGCCGGTGGTCAGGTTGGATGTCGACCGCAACCTTGGTGATGGGGAGCGGATGGCAGAGCGGGATCAGCTTGTGCGTCTGTTTCGCCGCCATGATGCCGGCAATGCGCCCCGCGCCGAGCACGTCGCCTTTTTTGGAATTGCCCTCGAGCACGATGTCGAGCGTCTTCACCGTCATCACGACCCGTCCCTCGGCCACGGCCTCCCGCTCCGTCGTCGGCTTGGAAGAGACGTCGACCATGCGGGCATCGCCGCCCTGGCCGAGATGGGTGAGTTTGGTCGCCGGTTTTTTGGACTTGCGCGCCATCGGCTCACCCGGCGGCGCTGGCGCGACGCGGCGGATGGGCGATCAGCGCGCGCGTCGCCTGTTCGACGTCGTCCTGGCGCATCAGGCTCTCGCCGACCAGGAACGCCCGGATGCCGACGCGCGCCAGCCGTGCGAGGTCGTCGGGCGTCGAGATACCGCTCTCGCCAACGATGATCCGGTTGAGCGGCACTTTCGGCGCAAGCCGCTCGCTGGTGGCGAGCGTGGTGTCGAAGGTCTTGAGGTCGCGGTTGTTGATGCCGATCAGGCGCGATTTCAGCTTGAGCGCACGGTTGAGCTCGTCGGCGTTATGAACCTCGAGCAGCACGTCCATGCCGAGCACGAAGGCGGTGTCCTCAAGCGCCTTGGCGGTCGCATCGTCGACGCCGGCCATGATGATCAGGATGCAGTCGGCGCCCCAGGCGCGGGCCTCCACGACCTGGTAGCGATCGTACATGAAGTCCTTGCGCAGCACGGGGAGGGCGGTGGCGTTGCGTGCGGCGGTCAGATGCTCGGGGCTACCCTGGAACGACGGCGTATCGGTGAGCACCGACAGGCAAGCCGCACCGCCGGCCTCATAGGCATGCGCCAGCGACGGCGGATCGAAATCGGCGCGGATCAGTCCCTTCGACGGGCTCGCCTTCTTCACCTCGGCGATCAGCGCGTAGCGGCCGGCCAAAAGCCGGCGTTCGATAGCGGCGAGGAAGCCGCGCGGCGGAGGCGCCGCCTTGGCGGCGGCTACGACGGCGGCTGGAGGGAGCGCGCGCTGGGCGGCCGCGATCTCTTCGCGTTTGTAGGCCTCGATCTTGGCAAGGATGTCGGCCATGGCTGCCCTCAGGCGTTGGACACTTGCACGAGACGGTCAAGGCGCGCCTTGGCGGCGCCGGAATCGATCGACTTGGCGGCCTGCACGACGCCCTGCTTCAAGTCGCTCGCCTGACCGGCGACCACCAGCCCGGCCGCGGCGTTCAGGATCGCGACGTCGCGGAAGGCGCCTTTCGTGCCTTTGAGCACGGCAACGAGCGCGGCGGCGTTTTGCTCGGCATCGCCGCCGCGCAGCGCCTCCGGCTTCTGGCGCTGGAAGCCTACGTCCTCGGGAGCAATCTCGAACGTGCGCACCGCCCCTTTCTCCAGCGCGGCGACGAAGGTCGGTCCGGACAGCGTGATCTCGTCGAGGCCGTCGGAGCCGTGCACGACCCAGACGCTTTCCGAGCCCAGGTTCTTGAGCACCTGCGCCAGCGGCTCGACCCATTGGCGCGAGAACACGCCGACCATCTGGCGGCGGACGCCGGCGGGATTGGAGAGCGGCCCGAGCAGATTGAAGATCGTGCGGGTGCCGAGCTCGACCCGGGTCGGCCCGACGTTCTTCATTGCCGGATGATGCGCGGGCGCGAACATGAAGCCGATGCCGGCTTCCTGGATGCAGGATGCGACGCCGTCCGGCGTCAGCTCGATTTTCACGCCAAGTGCGCTCAGCACATCGGCGGCGCCGGAGCGCGAGGAGAGGGCGCGGTTGCCGTGCTTGGCGACCGGCACGCCGGCGCCCGCCACGATGAAGGCGGCGCAGGTCGAGATGTTGTAGGAGCCGGACGCATCGCCGCCGGTTCCGACAATGTCGATGGCCTCGGGCGGCGCGTTCACGCGCAGCATCTTCTCGCGCATCGCAAACACCGCGCCGGTGATCTCGTCGACGGTTTCGCCGCGCACACGCATCGCCATCAGGAGGCCGCCCATCTGCGACGGCGTCGCTTCGCCCGACATCATGCGGTCGAAGCCGCGCGCGGCTTCTTCGCGCGTCAACGTCGCGCCGGAGGCGGCCTTGGCAATGAGCGCCTTGAAATCGTCGGTCACCGTCAACCCCTTCTCGCGCCGCGCGGCGCTCTGCGCGCGGAGCTGCGGCCGGTCTCGGCGTTCCACGCCGCCGCGATGTCGAGAAAATTCTTCAGAATGAGATGGCCGTGCTCGGAGGCGATGCTTTCGGGATGGAATTGCACGCCGTGCACCGGCAGGCGCGTGTGGGCGACGCCCATCACCAGGCGGTCGTCGGTTTCGGCAACGACGCTGAGCTCCGACGGCATGGTCGCGCGATCGACCACCAGCGAGTGGTAGCGCGTCGCCTGGAACGGCCCGTTGATGCCGCGAAACACGCCTTCGCCCCGGTGCTTGATGGACGACAGCTTGCCATGCACCAGCACCGGCGCACGCACCACCTTGCCGCCGAACGCCTGGCCGATCGCCTGGTGTCCGAGGCACACGCCGAGAACCGGAATGGTTGGCGACGCCTTGGCGATGAGGTCGAGGCAGATGCCGGCCTCGTTCGGCGTACACGGTCCGGGCGACAGCACGATCGCGTCCGGCGCCGCCGCGATCACGTCGGCGGTCGAGATCTTGTCGTTGCGATGCACGACGACGTCCGCCCCCAACCCGCCAAGGTAGTGGAACAGGTTGAAGGTGAAGCTGTCATAGTTGTCGATCAGGACGATCATGGTTCTCGCGCCCGTTCAGGGTCTTAGTCCCCCGACCCTGAGGGGGTCAAGGCAGCCGCCAAAGCATGGCAAATCAGCGTTTATCGATCGCATCGCGCAGGCGAAATCATGCTCGCGAGGCACGGGCTCCTCCGAGGTTTGCTGTTTCCCTCATCACTCGACGAGGGGGGCGGAGCGCCGACAGGCGCTCGGGTGCAGCGGCACCCTTCGGCGGGCCAGTGACGTAGGCCCGCAGGCGCTTGCGAGGCGCCTTGCGTCTCAGCGGAGACGCTCGCCTCTCGGCGCTCCACCGCGGCGATTTTGGCTCGGTCCCGCGCGGGATGAAGCAATCGGGCTTCACAGCTGCGAAGCTCCTCGCGTCCGCTCGTAGTGGCGGAGGGCGGGGTTCCGGAGCCTCCCGGGAGTTGCGTGCAAGGCAACGCGCGGGACGCCGCATCCCGCTCTGCCTTCGCAATGCCTCGCGACGACACCCTTAAGCGAACGGGACGCGGCGACGTTAGCCGCCGTCAACGACCCGTCAAACGAAAGCGACGGCTATCCACGGCGGACGGTGGGTAAGCTGTTGATGTGCGCACGCTGAAAACCGGAATAAGCGCGATGAAATCGAGGCGATGTGCATCCACAGAAATGTAGTGCCGTCATCCCTTCGATTGGCAGCGTTCCCTGCGCCGTCACCAGCCAGGTGGGCGAGCAGTCGGAAAAGCCGTCTCTAAAGCGTCTCTAGTTCGGGCGAACAAACCACGGAACCAAAGCCCGCGCCCGGCTTGCGCTCAAACCGGGCTACCGGGCTACCGGCGTGCCGCGCAACGCGCGGATGAACCAATGTATGGGCGCGATGAACCATCGCTCAATAGCAAGAAGGTCAGTTCGCGGCGTTTAATTGCTTTTTGGAATGCTTGGAATGCAATCACAATCAACCAGGGAGATAATTGTCATGCGTATCATGTCCCTCGCCGTCGCGGCCGTTGCGGTTAGCCTGGTCGCTTCAACATCGAGCTTTGCCCAAGCCCAAGGCGAGACGTTCCAGCAAGCGTTCAACAGGTGCGTCAAGCTTGCGATGGAACGCGGCTTTTCGACCTCCGATCTCGACGGCGGTGCCGCGCAAGCAGCGGCGAGAGCCTTCGTGATCAAGTGCATGCAAGGACAGCAGAACTAAAAATAGTCCGCATCAGAAAATTCCAATTTCGGACGTGTCTTCAACGGTCGCTTTGGATCGCCGTTAGCGGCGGTGTGGATATCGACCGCAATTCATCACTGCGCTGGTCGAAGGCGGCGCTGTTGAGCGACAGCGCCGCCTTGGCGGCGTAGACCAAGCACCCTCACGAATTCGGCCGCTACAACCTTTCGACGGGTAGGAAAGATCGGGCGCCGGCCATTGCCGACCTCGCGCGTTTTTTCAGCCGCCCCCTGCCGCCAGATCGAGCGTGGTGCGCGCGTTGATGAACGGACGCCCGTGCGCCAACAGGTCCCCTGGTCGCCCGCCACGTCCGGTCTCGCCATGACATTCGACCGCGCTTATGGTCTCGGTATCACCCGCGCGAAAGCCATGTCTGTCGCGCAGGAAGGCGGTCGCTAGTGGAGTGGATTTGACATTCGCGATCCACCTGGCAGCAACGCGCGACGCGAATGTCAAATCCAAACTCCACTAGCAGCTTATACTTGCTAGTGGTCCTTCAATTCTAACATTCGCAAAATCGCCCGCGGAAATGGGATGCGAATGTTAAAATCGGACCACTAGTCGACCGGGTGACCCACGAGATTTGCATGTCGACAGATCACCCCTCAGGCGACAGCAAGCCCTCGGGACCACCCACGGAAGCATCCTCGCTGAGCCCGTTCCGGCATCCAGCGTTCACGGTGCTCTGGATCGCGACGGTCGTCTCGAACGTCGGAACGTGGATGCAAAGTGCGGCGGCCGCGTGGTTGATGACCATCCTCGATCCGCATCCGCTGAGCGTGGCGCTGGTGCAGGTCGCGGCCACTCTGCCCATGTTCATCTTCGCTCTGCCTGCCGGAGCGCTCGCCGACATCATCAATCGGCGCAAACTGCTTATCGGCACACAGGCGGCCACGGTGGTGCTCGCCGCAGCCCTTGGCATGCTGGTCTGGCTCGACCGCGTGACGCCGGGTCTCCTTCTCATGCTGATCTTTCTGATTGGCGCGTGTGCGGCGCTGATCGCTCCCACGTGGCAGTCGATCGTGCCGCAGCTCGTGCCGAGGCACGATCTCCAGCCCGCGGTCGCGCTGAACAGCGTCGGCTTCAATATCAGTCGCGCGGTCGGCCCGGCCTTGGCCGGGCTGATCATCGGCGGCTGGAGTCTTGCGGCGCCTTTCTGGATCAATGCGCTCAGCACCGCCGGTGTGATTGCGGCCCTGATCTGGTGGCGCCCGGTGGCGGCGCCTCACGCTCATCTGCCGCCGGAGAGATTTTTCGGCGCTATCCGTGCCGGCCTGCGTCATGCGCGTTTCAATCCTCATCTGCGCGCCACGCTGATCCGCGGCTCCTCGTTCTTCTTCGTTGCGAGCGCATACTGGGCGTTGCTTCCGCTTGTGGCGCGCGACCAGGTCAAGGGTGGGCCGGCGCTCTACGGCGTCCTTCTCGGCGTCATCGGCGCTGCTGCCGTCGGCGGCGCCTTGCTGCTGCCAAGCCTCAAGCGCCGGCTCGGCGCGGACGGCGTGGTGGTCGCAGGAACGATCGGCACCGCCGTGGCGATGACGCTTTACGGTTTGTCACGAAACCCCTGGACAGCCATTGCCGCGAGCGTGATCGCGGGCATGTCCTGGATCGCGGTGCTCGCAACGATCAACGTGTCCGCACAGGTCGCGTTGCCGGAATGGGTCCGCGGCCGCGGACTCGCAGTGTTCGTGACGGTTCAGTTCGGCGCGCTCGCCTTCGGCAGCATCTTGTGGGGCCACGTCGCGGCGCTGACCGGCCTCCCGGTGGCGCACTATCTTGCGGCCGCGGCCATGATCGTTGCAATTCCGGCGCTGCGCCGCTGGAAGCTCCAGACCGGCGCGAGCGTTGATCTGACACCATCGATGCACTGGCCGGTACCGGTGCTATCGCCCGAACTGGAAGGCGATCGGGGTCCCGTGTTGATCACCATCGAATACCGGGTTCCCCTCGCGCACCGTTCCGACTTCCTCGATGCCGTCACCGGGATGGCCGGTATCCGCCGGCGCGACGGCGCTTACGATTGGGACGTCTATGAGGATGCAGCGGATCCCGGGCGCTTTGTCGAAACCTACCTCGTCGAACTCCTGGATGGAGCATCTTCGTCAGCACGACCGGATTACCAATGCCGACAAGGTCGTTGAGGCTTCGATCCGCCGCTTCCAGGCCGAGGGTCAGCCCGTTGTGACGCATTGGTTGTCGCAACGTCATGCCTAGACCATGATCCGTCGCTCACCGAAGCGGATCATGGTCTAGGCACGTTGGTCCGTCACGTCATCCCTGCATCAACTGAATGAAGGGAAGCGCGAAGCCGATGGCGGCGCCGACCGCAGCCTGCGCGACGTAGAGGTACAGGAAGAGCTTTGCCCAGAGCATCGCCAATAGCCCACAAAATGATTGGCCCGGAGTGCTTGCCGGCGATCCTCGTCCGGGACTGACTCGCTGTACAGCGTTTGTCGGCTTTAACGTTAGTGTCGGAGGCCCCGCATCGCTCCGAAGCGCCGTCGATGTGCTTAGGTGTTTCGATGTGCGTCGAAAGCGGACACCCGTTGGCCGGAATGGCACAAGCTCAGCGTTTGTGGATCGGAATCGCACAAGCGCAATCGTGCTCGCGAGGCAGGGGGGTTAGTGTTTCAGTTTGAAATTCTGCGGGGTAGTCGGATGGACCCGGCGTTGGCATAGTCAGCGGGCTAGGAAAGGGCCTGCCATGAATCCAGCTATTGCCAAAATATCACAAGTCCTCGCTGTGGCCGTGTTCGCCTTCATACTTGGCGGCTGGAGTTTCCTGCTTTCCGGCGCCTGCGTCGAATTCAGGGACTATGGCGGGAAATGGGCTTGGGTCGCAGCCGTTTTCTGTTTCGTGGGCCTTGCTGTTAGCTTGCTCACATTGATACGTGATGGCTGGAAGTCGCATGCCTAGCGGATCCCGATTTTGACATTCGCATCCCGTTTCCGCGGGTCGCATTTGCGACTGTCATAATGAAACGACCCACTAGCGGCTAGCATTAAGTGCTAGTGGCGTTTTGGATTTGACATTCGTTTAGTCGAACCCGCTGCGCAATGGGTCGCGAATGTCAAATCGAATCCACTAGCGGCCATACGGGCGAGAATTCGCAAATCAGCCTTTGTGGATCGGATCGATCCAGGCGACGGTCTCGGGCTTCTCGACACCGTCGATGTCGAGATTGACCACCACCGCCTCGTTGTCGCTGCGGACAAGCACGCATTCGAGCGGCTCGTCCGCGCTGGCGTTCATTTCCTGGTGCGGGACGAAGGGCGGGACGAAGATGAAATCGCCCGGACCGGCCTCCGCGGTAAATTCCAGCCGCTCGCCCCAGCGCATGCGCGCCCGGCCGCGCACGACATAGATCACGCTTTCGAGCTCGCCGTGGTGATGCGCGCCGGTCTTCGCATTGGGATGGATGGCGACGGTGCCGGCCCATAGCTTCTGCGCGCCGGCGCGCGCGAAGTTGATCGCCGCCTTGCGGTCCATGCCCGGCGTCTGCGCGGTGTTGCCGTCGAGCGAATGGCCCGGGATGACGCGAACGCCGTCATGCTTCCATTTCGGTTCGCTCATGGTGGCCTCACTTGATCTCGACGAGCTCGATCGCCTCGCGGCTCGGGCCCTCGATCATCACGGCGCGGGTGTCGCCCAGCCGATAGGGCTGCTCCAGGAACGTAACGCCTTCGCCGCGCAGTTTCGCGACCCAGGCGTCGAGGTCGGTGACGCTCAGCGCAATGTGGTCGTAGAGCTGGCCGCGGGTGCCGACGAGCGGCGCATCGTCCTGCCGGGCGTACCAGGTCAGCATCACGTCATCGTACTCGACCGCCGCCCGCGGCGTCCGGTAGAGGCCCTGGCGCTCCATCGCCGGCCAGGACGGCTCGCCTCCGCGCGGCACCTGGCAGTTCGCTTCCGTCATGCCCGGCGGCGGCGTGCGGCCCGCGACCAGCGGCGCATTGAGGTGCTTCTGGTACCAGAGCTGCGCGCAGAACGGATGGTCCTGGAACATGTGGACGTGGTTCATGCGCTCGCCGGGAAAGTTGCCGAGATACTCGACGATCGCGCCATCAGGCGCGCGCAGATAGGCGAAGCCGCGCTCGCGCGCCGGCTCAACGCCTTTCGCCTTGGCGTCGG
The DNA here is from genome assembly GCA_963850705.1 of uncultured Alphaproteobacteria bacterium. Taxonomy (GTDB): domain Bacteria; phylum Pseudomonadota; class Alphaproteobacteria; order Rhizobiales; family Xanthobacteraceae; genus VAZQ01. Next base: position 65,280 of record CAWKMR010000016.1, read on the forward strand.
CGATCTCGGCGCGCGTCAAGCCGAGCGCCGCGCCTGCCGGCCAGGTGTCGCTGCTGATCAGGACGGTGCCGCCTTCATCCGAGGTGTAGAGCGGGAAATGCGTGACGTCCGGCCGCGCCTTGTAGGTTTCGAGGCTCTTGCGGGAGTCCTGCACATGCCAGCCGAAATGCCAGATCGCGGTCTGCGGCGAGGTCGGTGGCGGCGTGTCGACCTTGCTGAACAGGATCAGCACATTGGTCGGCGACTTCAGCGCCGGGATGCCGGCCCAGCTTGTCTTCGAGGTGCTCGGAAACTGCCGCACGTAGAAATCGATCGCGGCGTCGGGATCGACGGAATTGAGATGCAGGTGATGGAAGCCTGGGGTGGGAAGCATGATGCGGTCTCGGAAGTATTTCCGACTTGGGCTGGCTCTCTCCTCCGCTCATGCCCGCGAAAGCGGGCATCCAGTATTTTAACTCCTGGGTCCCCGCTTGCGCGGGGACGAGCGGAGGACAAGCCAAGTTAACCTAACAGCAGGCCACTCCTGCGGAAAGTTACTGCCCCCGCTTGGCGGCGCTGGCGAAGCGCTTGGCTTCCTCGGCGGCGCGGAACAGCGCCTTGGCCTTGTTGACGCATTCCTGCTGCTCGGACTTCGGATTTGAATCGGCGACGATGCCGGCGCCGGCCTGCACATACATCATGCCGTCCTTCACCAGCGCGGTGCGCAGCACGATCGCGGTATCCATCTCGCCGGCGGCGGAGAAATAGCCGACCGCGCCGGCATAGAGCCCGCGCTTCTCTTTCTCCAATTCGTCGATGATCTCCATCGCGCGCACTTTCGGCGCGCCCGAGACGGTCCCGGCCGGGAAGCCGGCGGCCAGCGCGTCGATTGAATCGTATTTGCTGGACAGCGTGCCCTCGACATTGGAGACGATGTGCATCACCTGGCTGTAGCGCTCGATGAAGAACTGGTCGGTGACCTTGACGGTGCCGATCTCGGAGACGCGCCCGGCGTCGTTGCGGCCGAGGTCGAGCAGCATCAGGTGCTCGGCGCGCTCTTTCGGGTCGGCGAGCAGTTCGACTTCGAGTTCCTTGTCTTCGTGCGGCGTGGCGCCGCGCGGGCGGGTGCCGGCGATCGGGCGGACGGTGACCGTGCCGCCGCTGACCTTCACCAGGATTTCCGGACTCGATCCGGCGATGGCGAATTCGCCGAGGTCGAGGAAGTAGAGATAAGGGGAGGGGTTCACGCGGCGCAGCGCGCGGTAGAGCGAGAACGGCGGCAGTTCGAACGGCGCTTCGAAGCGTTGCGACAGCACCACCTGGAAGATGTCGCCGGCGGCGATGTACTCCTTGGCGGCCTTCACCATGCGCTCGTATTCGGCGGGCGTGGTGTTGGAGGCCGGCAGCACCGTCAGCGAGCCGGTCTTTGCGTTTGCGGCGGCATGATCGAGCGGCTGGTCGAGCGCATCGACGACGATGGAGAGCCGGTCGCTCGCGCGCGCCAGCGCGGTCTTGGCCGACACGCCTTTTTCCGGACGCACCGGCGTCACCACCGTGATGGTGTCTTTGACCGCATCGAACACGACGATGATGGTCGGCCGCACCAGGACAGCGTCCGGCAAGCCGATCGGATCCGGATTGGGCGACGGCAGCTTCTCCATCAGCCGCACCATGTCGTAGCCGAGATAGCCGAAGATGCCGGCGGCCATCGGCGGCAGGACCTCGGGCAGGTCGATGGCGCTTTCGGCAACGAGCGCGCGCAGCGACTCGAGCGGCGGCTCCTTGCACGGCGTGAAGCGGCTCTTCTTGCCGCGCGCGGCGCGATCGATTTCCGCCTTGCCCGCGACCGAGCGCCAGATGACGTCGGGCTCAAGCCCGATGATCGAGTAGCGGCCGCGCACCGCGCCGCCTTCGACGGATTCGAGCAGGAAGCTCAGCGGCCGGCTGCCGGCGATCTTGAGGAATGCCGAGACCGGCGTTTCGAGGTCGGCGACGAGCGTGGTCCAGACCACCTGCGCCTCGCCTCCCGCATAGCGCTTGGCAAAGGCCGATGCCTGCGGCTCGATCTGCATACTAGTGCCCCGTTTCCGAAGTTCGTACGATTTCGCGGCGGCCTCTTATACGAACTTCGGAAACAAAGGGGCACTAGCACTTTATAATTCTAGTGCCGCTTTTCGATTTGAAGTTCCTAGCCGAGTTTGTTGCAACCGCTGTAGGAACTTCAAATCGGCGGCACTAGCTCAATTCGTATTGGGATTCTGCCCGGTGACGACCTGCTTGAGCGCGTTCTCGTTGATCGACACGCCGACCTGCCGTTGGAGGTAGCCGAGATAGCCGCCGAACACGTCCTCGCTGAAGCTGCGATTGAGCGCCTCGCGGAAGCGCGTGGCCTCTTCCGACTTTTCGTCGACCGTCGGCATCGTGATCCCGACGACGCGGAACACCACCTGCTCGGCGGGCGTCGTTGCGTTCGCGCTGCCGTAGCCGTCCTGGGCGGTCCTGAAGATCGAGTCGATGGTGAGGACCGACAGCGGCGGCAGCGCGTTGCCGCGCTTGATGTCGGCCTTGGTCTCGACCTTCAGGCCCGCAGCCGCGGCTACTTCGGCGAAGGACGTGCCGGCCTTCAGCTTCTCGAGCATCTCGGCAGCCTTGGCGCGCAGCAGGCCTGTTACCTGATCGTCGCGCCAGCGTGTCTCGACCTGCTCGCGCACCTCGTCGAGCGTGCGGTCTCGCTCCGGCGTGATGCCCGCCACCTCGTACCAGATATAACCTCCGGCGACCTGCAGCGGATCGTTCTCGACGCCGGCTTCGGTGGCGAATGCGGACGTCAGGATGCGCTGCACATCCGGAAGCCCGCTCACCGGCTCGCCCGTCACGCTGACGCCCTGGCGGTTCACCTCGAAGGTGCGCACCGCAAGCTTCAGATTGGCGGCGGCCTCCGACAACGTCCGGCCGATCGAGCGTTCGTCCTCGATCTTGTCGTAGAGCGGGAGGATCTCGGCCCGGGCGCGCTCGTTTGCAAGATCGCGCCGGACCTCGTCGCGCACCTCATCGAGCGGCTGCACATGCTCCGGTTCGATCTTCAGCACGCGCACCAGCACGGTGCCAAACCGTCCTTTGACGGGCGCACTCACTTCATCATCCTTGAGCGCGAACGCGGCAGTCGCGACGGCCTGGTCAACCATCGCGGCCCTGGTCAGCGTCCCGAGATCGATTTCCTTTTCGGTGAGCTTGCGTTCCTTTGCGATATCGAGGAACGCCTCGCCCTTGGCGATCCGGTCGGCTGCCGCCTGAGCGTCCTGCGGATTGTCGAACACGATCTGCTGGAGCGTCCGTCGTTCAGGGGTGAGGTAGCGGGAGCGGCGCTGCTCGTAGGCGCGCTCGATGTCGGCGTCGGAGAGCTCGATCCACGTCGCCTGTTCGCCGGGCAACAGCGGCAGCACCACGATCTTGCGGTACTCGGGAGCGCGGAACAGAACCTTGCGCTCCTCGAAATATTTCGCGAGCGCCTCGGGCGTCGGTTCGGGGATTTCGCCGGCCTGCGCCCGGTCCAGCAGGATGTATTCGATCGCGCGCTGCTCGTTCTGATAGCGCTCGGCGGCTTCCAGCGCGGCCTTCGGCAACACCGTTCCGTTCAGGACGGTGCCGGCGAGCTGTCGCCGCAACACCAGGCGGCGTTGTTCGTTCATGAAGCGCTGCTCGGTGACCTGGTTCTGGCGCAGCATCATCTCGAAGCGCTGGCGGTCGAACTGGCCGGTCGGGCCGAGCAATTCCGGATTGGTCATGATCCGGCGCGCCATCTCGGCATCGGAGATGCCGAGCCGCAGCGCCTTCACGCGCTCGTCGATCGTGGCTTCGCCGATGAGCTGCCCCACCAGCTGCTGATCGAGGCCCATGCTGCGCGCCTGATCGAGCGTGATCGGCCGGCCCAGCTGACGGCCAAGCTGCTGCAGCCGTTCGTTATAGAGCTGGCGGAATTGCTCGATGGAGATCTCGGTTCCGCCGATCCGCGCCAGGTGCGAACGGCCAAAACCGCGGAAAATGTCGCCGATGCCCCAGATCGCGAAGCTGATCGCGATCAGGCCGAGCACGACGCCCATGACGATTCTGCCGAGCCAATTGGCGGAGGCGGTGCGAATACCTCGAAGCATGTAGCCGGTTCCGGGTGATTGAATGCGCCGGTGCTGCGGGCGTTTTGCTCCTGCGCCGGCAAGGCGTTACGGTCATCCTAGGTTAGATTTCGCCCTCGGTCACGAAGTTGCGCCGACGCAGCCGCAGGAAGAGCCTAACCAGCGGAATCCACGAAGGATTTAGGTGTTCCAGCGGAGGCGGGTCAATGGTACGGATGTGGCACCGTGTTAGCATCGGTGCAGCATTGACGGACCGCGTCAAACCGCCCCGCCTGACGACCCAGATCGACTAATCCCGACAGGAACCATCATGGCCGAAACTCCGCGTCCCCTCGTGGCCGGCAACTGGAAAATGAACGGATTGCGCGGCTCATCGGCCGAGCTGGCCAAGATCATGCACGGCGCCGGCGAGGTGGCGGCGCGGACCGATCTGATGGTCTGTCCGCCGGCGACGCTGCTCGCGACGCTTCGCGACACTGGTGCAGGGCACGCCGGTCACGATCGGCGCGCAGGATTGTCACGCCGAGCCGTCCGGCGCCTTTACCGGCGACCTGTCGGCGGAGATGCTGCGCGATGCCGGCGCGGTCGCGGTCATCGTCGGGCATTCGGAACGGCGGATGTATCATCGGGAAACCGACACCGAGGTGAACGCCAAGGCGCGCGCCGCATGGCGCGCCGGGCTGACCGCCATCGTCTGCGTCGGCGAAACCAAGGACGAGCGCGTCGGCGGCAAGACGCTCGACGTGGTGCACGTGCAGACCCAGACGTCGCTGCCGGACGGCGCGACCGCCGGAAAACCTGGTGGTGGCCTACGAGCCGGTCTGGGCGATCGGCACCGGCTTGACGCCGACGCCCGCCGACGTCGCGGCGGTGCATGGCTTCATCCGGCGAGCATCTCGAGACGCGCTACGGCGCGGCCGGGCAGGCAGATCCGCATCCTCTATGGCGGCTCGGTCAAGCCGTCGAACGCCGGCGAGCTGATGCACGTGCCGAATGTCGACGGCGCGCTGGTCGGCGGCGCGAGCCTCAAGGCCGAGGATTTCCTCGGCATTGCGCGGGCGTATCTCTAGCGATCCAGTGCAGCAACAACGATCCGTGAGGGGAGTGCGACCATGGCCAAGCGAACGATCCAGCGGCGACATTTTCTGTCCGGGGCAGGCGACTGCAGTGCCGCGCTGGCGCAGCTGCGATGCCAAACCAGCGCAAGGCGAGGGCGCGCGCGCTCCGGCAGCACCGGCCACGGCTGCCGCCGATCTCGTCCTCCGCAACGGCAAGGTCATCACCATCGACGCGGCATCGACGCGTCACCGAGGCGATCGCCATTGCGAACGACAAGATCATCGCGGTCGGCCCGAACGAAGCGATGGCGCCGCATACCGGCCCGGCCACGCGCGTCGTCGACCTCAAGGGCAAGGCGGTCATCCCCGGCATCACCGACGGCCACGCGCATATGGACCGCGAGGGGCTGCGCAACGTGTTTCCGTCGCTCGGGCGCGTGCGCTCGATCCGCGACATCCAGGACCGGATCGCCGAGCTCGCGCGCGGCAAGAAGCCCGGCGAGTGGATCGTCACCATGCCGATCGGCGATCCGCCGTATTATTTCGACGTGCCCGACATCCTCGCCGAGAAGCGCTGGCCGACGCGGCAGGAGCTCGACGCAGGCGGCGCCGAACAATCCGGTCTATATCCGCTCGATCTGGGGCTTCTGGCGCGGCACGTTTCCGATCGTCTCCTGCGCCAACACCGAGGCGCTCAAGCGCGCCGGCATCACGCGCGACACCGCCTCGCCGGTCAAGTCGCTGACCATCGAGAAGGATGGCAACGGCGATCCGACCGGCGTCTTCGTCGAGCAGGAGATGCAGCCGATCACGGAGCTGATCTGGTTCCGCGAGGCGACGCGCTTCTCGCACGCACGACCGGATGAAGGCGCTGCAGGAATCGCAGCGCCTCTATCACGCGGTCGGCACCACCGGCATTTTCGAAGGCCATGGCGCGGCCGGCGAACTGATCCGCGTCTACAAGGAGACGCATCGGGACGGCGCGCTCTCCATGCGCACGACGCTCGCCTTCAGCCCGGACTGGCTCGCCGCCGGCAAGGCGCCGCTCGGTCCGTTCGTCGACTGCCTGGGCGGCGTGGCTCGGCGAGCCCGCGATCGGCGACGATCGGCTGCAGGATGAGCGGCGTCTATCTGAGCCTCGGACAGGAGCCGGCCGGCGAGCGTGCGGACCGCCGCGGCGGGCTCCTACACCGGCTGGGCCGGGTTCAACTACACCTCGGGACTGCCGCGCGCGCAGCTCAAGGAGGTGCTGGTGCGCTGCGCGGCGAACGACATCCGCGTGGTCATGAACGGCCCGCCGGTGCTCGATCTCTATGACGAGGTCGATCGCGAGGTGCCGCTGAAGGGCAAGCGCTGGGTGATCGCGCACATCAACGACTTCTCGCCGAAGGACGTCGAGCGCATCGTGCGCATGGGCCTGGTGCTCACCACCCACACCAACAACTATCTCTACAAAGGGCTGCACGTTCACGCCAAGCGGCTGCCGCCGGAGCGCCACGACGAGATCGTGCCGCTGCGCAGCCTGCTCGATGCCGGCGTGAAGGTGTCGCTCGCGACCGACAACGTGCCGATCTCGAACTTCCTGCCGGTCGCGCAGACGATCCTGCGCACCAGCTACGTGACCAAGCAGCGGATCGCGCCCGACGCAGGCGCTGACGCGCATGGAGGCGCTGCGCTGCGCCACCGCCGACGGCGCCTATCTCACGTTCGACGAAGACAAGCGCGGCACGCTTGCAGGCCGGAAAATACGCCGACCTCGCGGTGCTCAGCGCCGATCCGCTGACCGTCGACGGAGGACCGCATCGAAGGATCTGACGTCGCTGATGACCATGGTCGGCGGCCGCATCGTGCACGAGACGCCGAACTGGGCCGGTTGAGGCGCGCGTTTCCGTCGGCTGAGGCGTGTCCTCACAAGCTGGCTGCATTGCGCGGCCACCCACTTTCCGACGGTCATTCGAAGCGTTAGGCTTGGCGTCAAAGCCGTTCCGGGATCGGGTCTCGGCTCATCGAACAAATAAGCACACGTGCACTAGGGAGAAGAACGCATGGCCAAGAAGCGCGACAGCAAGCCGGAACAAAAGACCCCCGAGAAGTCCGTCAGCCGCCGTAATTTCCTCACCCAAGGTGCCGTTGCCGGCGTCAGCGCGGCCGCGCTGGGCGCCAGCGTGGGCGAGGCGCCCGCGCAGACGACCGCCGCCGACGGCATCAAGTGGGACTATGAGGTAGACCTTGTCGTTATCGGCTCGGGCGCTTCCGGCCTGCCATGCGCCATCCGGGCGCGCGACGCCGGCCTGCGCGTGCTCATCGTCGACCAGAACTTCGACGTCGGCGGTAAAATGGCGCACAGCGGCGGCCAGGTCTCGCTCGGCGGCGGCGACCCCTGCCAGCTGCGCGACATCGCCGGCGAAGCCGACAAGGAAGGCTTCATCAAGGTTCCGCCGCTGCACAAGCCCGAGGAAATGCGGGAAGACGTCGACTTCCTGTTCAGGGACATGACCGACTGGACGTGTGCTCGACGTCGCGGCGCAGGCGTCTTACCGCTACAACGACCGCGACGTGCAGCGGGCCTGGGCCGAAAATTGCTACGGCACCCGGCAATTCCTGATGGACAACTATGTGCGCTTTTCGCGCGTCAGCGGCACGCATCCGGCCGGCGGTATTTCACGCGCCCGGCGGGCATTCACCATCCTCAAGATCGGCAACAAGACCGACATGAAGGCAGGAACCGTCACGCAGCAGGACGCGGGCGTCGAGGGCAAGAGCTCCAGCCATTTCACGCCACGCGTCATGGGCGATGCGAGCAAGATCGCCGGCCCGGGCATGGTGTGGAACGGCGCCGCGCTCACCCGCTGTCTGGAGTTCAGCGCGCGCGAGAAGGGCATCAAGTTCATGCTCAACCGGCGCATGACCGAGCTCGTTCGCGAGCAGCAGTTCTCCGGCCGCGTCCTCGGCATCAAGACCAGCTATACGCCGCGGTTCGACCCGGACACCGGCGCGCAACTGAAAAGCTATATGGACAACGGCAACATCGATGAACGCCGCGAGAGCGTCAACATCCGCGCCAAGGTGGCGGTGTTCGTCGGCACCGGCGGTCACAGTGCCAATACGAATTTCCGCAGCATGTTCTATCCCGCGTTCAACGAACCGGCGTTCGTGTCGAGCGCATGGGCCATGATGGGGCCGCAGGGCCAGGATGGCAGCGGCATCATCGCCGGCATGCGGATCGGCGCCAATCTGGCGGGGATGCAGCAGAACCAGCTGACCAGCCAGACCTTCCACATTCCGCCGCGGCTGGCGACGCGCGACTCCTACACCGACATGTACCCGGGTCATCCGACCTTCCCGTTCCGGCGTTCGACCGGCATCACGCTCGGGACGAGCTCGTACGAGCATCTGATCGCGGTGAACCAGGTCGGCAAGCGCTTCTACAACGAGCTCGCTCTCGCGCGGCGTCACGATACGCCGGTCTGGCCGGGCGGGCCGCGCGTCGGCGCACCCAAGCATTCGATGCAGCATGTCCAGAACGACTGGCGCAACTGTTCGCCCGGCGCATGTCAAGTAGATGTACGCCTATCAGCCGGTTCTCGACGCCGCGGTTGCGATCAACGAGGGATCGCAGGCGCCGAACTTCTTCTCGGGACCGCTGTGGGCGATCTTCGACAGCGCCACCGTCGAACGCGACAGCTGGGACATCAAGCCGCCGTTCACCTCCATGGAGAATGGCTACTTCTTCAGCGCCGACACCATCGACGAGCTGGCGAAGAAGATCTATGCGCGCCACGAATTCCAGCGGGTGCCGCTCAAGCACCTCAAGGACACCGTGAGCAAATGGAACACCTACGTCGACGAAGGCGGCGATCCCGATTTCGGACGCGGCAAGGACGCGCCGATGCACAAGATCTCCAAGCCGCCGTTCTACGCCGCGGCGATCTGCCCGGTCTGGCACGACTGCTATGGCGGCCTGCGGATCAACGGCAAGACAGAGGTTCTCGACACGCAGGGCGCGGTGATCCCGGGCCTCTACAGTGGCGGCGAGGCGAGTGGCGGTTGCGGCCAACACGGCCTGGGCCGGTGCCTGGTCCACGGCTTCATGGCCGGCACCACCATTGCGCAGGCGCGCGGCTAGATGCCGAAGGTCGCATGAACAGCCGGTGGGGTCCGACCCCACCGGCGCATGCGTTTCTAGTGAATGAGTACTTCGTTGTCGGAAAGCAGAACGAATAGCGCGCAATGCACCTGCACCGTCGAGGTCTCACCCGACGAAGCGGATGCAGGCACCGACATCACGCTGAAGGTCCAGGTCGCGTATTCCGGCAAGGATGGCTCTGCGCGCGCCGCGGGTTTCGATCCGCGATGGCGAAGGCGCCGAGCTGGCGCAGGCCGAACTCACCGAGGCCGAGGACGACGACGCCTACGTCATCGGAAGACATCGTCGTGGCGGCGCCGCGCAGCGCGGGCGAGTACATCTATCGCGCCGTCGTCCTTGCGCCCGACAAGGACGGCGCCTTGCAGGAACTGGCTGTCGTCCGACGTCCGCATTGTCGTCAAGGCGCATGAGGCGGCGCTGAACGTCTGGGACACGCCGTCCGCGATCGTGGCGGGCTCGCGCTTCAAGTTCATGGTCGGCGTCCGATGCTCGGCCGGCTGCTGTCTCGCCGGGCAGGGACTGGGCGTCTTCGACCAGCAAGGGCATAGCAAATCGGCGCCGCCAAACTCGGCAGCGAGATCTGGCCGGAGACCGACGCGCTTTATGTGGCCGAGGTTGAAGCGGAAGCCCCGTCGTCTGCGGGAGCCCATCAATGGGAAGTCCGGACCGCTGCGTGGGATTGCGCGCTGCCCCATGAAGCCGGCGCGGCGGCGGTGTCGCTTCGCGTCGTCGCGCGCTCCCGACTACGAGGTTACGATCGAGGCCTTCGACAGGGAGAAGCAAACGCCGATCAAGGGCGCGCGCGTGGTCATGCATCCGTACCGGGCGACGACCGACGAAAACGGCATCGCTCGGGTCAAGGTGACCAAGGGCCATTACGACATCTTCGTATCGGCGGCCAAATATGTTTCGATCGCCACCAGTGCGGACGTGACGGCCGACATGATCACCCGGGCGGAACTGGACGGGGATTCGCCCTGGGTGTCTCCGGAGGAGGATCCGGGAGTTTAGAGACAATAAAGTCGAGTGGGAAGGTCAGTGTTGATGAAATCCAGTAGATGGACAGTATGGTCCGAGGTTGATGACAGTTGGCGCCGCGCTCGCGGCCGCCATGGCGACGATGGCAGTTCTCACTGAGCCGGCTGCGGCTCAGGTGTCGATCTGGAGCGGCGTCTATACCGAGGCCCAGAGCAAGCGCGGCCAGGAGCTCTATTCGGGCGCCTGCTCGCAATGTCACGGGCCGCGGCTGAACGGCGCCGCCCAGTCCGACCAGCCGCCATCGCCCGCGATTGCGCGCGCGGGGTTTCTGCGCAAATGGGACGGGAAGACGGTGGCCGAGCTCTTCACCTATGTGCGCAAGATGATGCCGACCGACAATCCGGGCACGCTTACGGATCAGCAAGCGATCGACGCGATCGCGTACATGTTCGCCGTCAGCGAGATCCCGGCGGGCGACAAGGAGCTGCCGACCGACAGAAGGCTCTCGAAGGCATCGTGATCAAGGCAGCAGAAATAGCGCCGGACAACGCGCTCGTCTGCAATGAATGGGCCCGGAGCGATCGCTCCGGGCCGATTTGTTTTAGGATGCCGTCAGCCGACCGGGTTCGCCCGCTCATAGGCGTCGATGATCTCGCCGCCGGTCGCGAACCAGACCTTGTCGTGCTTCTTCATCTCGGCCAGCGCGCGCTGCAGATATTTGGTGCGCAGCGGCTGGCCCGATGATCATCGGATGCAGCGGGATGCCCATGACGCGCGGCTGCTTGTCGCTGTCGGCGAGCAGTGCCTCGAACTGGTCCATCACCGAGCGGTAATACTGCTCGCCGGTGTAGCCCTTGCGGATGAAGAGCGGGATGTCGTTGATCTCCATGCAATAGGGGATCGCCGATCATCTTCCCGCTCTTGACCTTCATCGGGTAGGGCTGGTCGTCGTTGTTCCAGTCGCCGCAATAGGTCACGCCTTCTTCGGCCAGGATGTCGAGCGTGTTGTGGGTCTGCGTGAGCCCGGTGCCGAGCCAGCCGCGCGGCCGCTTGCCGGTGGCGTCGCCGATGGTCTTGAGCACGTGGCGCGATGACCTCCTTCTCCTTTTCCGAGCGGAGGCCGGCGAGGCTTTCGCTGTTGGTGGTGCCGTGGCCCATGAACTCCCAGCCGCGCTTCTTCATCTCCTCGATGGCCTTGGGATGCGTCGTCGCAGACCTGCGAGTTCAGCGCGACCGTCGCCTTGACGCCGGCGCCGTCGAGCACGTCGGCCATGCGCCAGAGCCCGACCCGCATGCCGTATTCGCGCCAGGCATAGTTGATGACGTCGGGCACGCGATTGGTCGGGATTGGGCGAGATGCCGGTGCCGACTGGCGAATCGTAGTGCCAGACCTCCACATTGGGCGCGATCCAGACCGCGAGCGACTTGCTGCCCGGCCAGGAGAACGGCTTGCGCTCATGGATGAACGTGTCGTCGTAGCGGTTGGAGCGCCGCATCTTGCCGAGCGTCTGGGCATAGCTGCGCGGCTGGCGCGAGACCGGACGCGAGCAGGCCTGCGGTTCCGGCGAGGAAGAGACCTTTCTGGATGAAGTCCCTGCGGTCATTGATTTGCATGAGCGCCGTCCTTCTGTGATGAGCTGGCTTGCCTTTGCCTCGGCAAGCCTAGCACGCGGATGCAGGACCGCGGCAAGATCGAGAGAACGGCAATGCGCGCATGCGGTAGGCCGAGCCTGGCGGTAGGTTCCGGCGGTAATCCGGAGTCGCAGGCTGGGCCGTCGGGCCGGGTACGGCGGATAAATGATGGAAAACCGGCCCGGGATTGTGTAGGACCCCGGCGGCTTCCTATATGGGCAGCGGCGGCCCCCCGGGTCCGAACGGACAGGTTCGATGCAGACGTTCATTATCGTCATTCACTTGATGATCGTGCTCGCCATGTGCGGGCTGGTGTTGCTGCAGAAATCGGAAGGCGGCGGGCTCGGGATCGGGTCGCGGCGGCGGCTTCATGACAGCCGCGGCACCACCAACGTGCTGACCCGCAGCACCGCCATCCTGGCGGCCTGCTTCTTCGCCACCAGCCTGCTGCTGTCGGTGATCGCCGGCTGGAACCGCAATCCGGCCTCGATCCTGCGGACGCCGGGTCGCCCCGGCGACCGCCGGGTGCGCCGGCACCCAAGGCGCCCGGCGGCGACCTGCTCGATCAGCTCAAAGGCGGAGCAAGCGCCCTCCGGGCCGCAGGTGCCGCAGTCGAAGTAAGAGACCTTCAAAGGGCCGGGCGACCGGCCCTTCGGCTTTGTGGAGCTGCCATGCAGGAGTGGAATGCCGAGTTCGAAAATGCCTGATGAAATCGAGGCCAAGGTCTGTGCGGACAGGAGAAACAGGGCCAGAGATGACCGCTTCGCGGCCAATCCACAGGGCCATGAAGTCGCTCGTCGAATCGACCCTCGGGGGCTAAAGGTTAGGCCCCATGGCGCGGTACATCTTCATCACCGGCGGCGTGGTCTCCTCCCTTGGCAAGGGTCTCGCTTCGGCGGCGCTCGGCGCATTGCTGCAGGCGCGCGGCTACAGCGTTCGGCTGCGCAAGCTCGACCCCTATCTCAACGTCGATCCCGGCACGATGTCGCCGTACCAGCACGGCGAGGTGTTCGTGACCGACGACGGCGCCGAGACCGATCTCGACCTCGGCCACTACGAGCGCTTCACCGGCCGGCCCGGCGAGCCGAGCAGGACAACATCACCACCGGCCGCATCTACCAGGAGATCCTCGCCAAGGAACGGCGCGGCGACTATCTCGGCGCCACCATCCAGGTGGTCCCGCACGTCACCAACGCCATCAAGGAATTCATCCGCGACGGCAACGACGGCTACGACTTCGTGCTGTGCGAGATCGGCGGCACCGTCGGCGACATCGAGGGCCTGCCGTTCTTCGAGGCGATCCGCCAGCTCGGCAACGACCTGCCGCGCGACCACGCGATCTACATCCACCTCACGCTGCTGCCGTTCATCACCGGCGCCGGCGAACTGAAGACCAAGCCGACCCAGCACTCGGTGAAGGAGCTGCGCTCGATCGGCATCCAGCCCGACATCCTGCTGTGCCGCTGCGACCGGCCGATCCCGGCCGAAGAGCGCCGCAAGCTCGGCCTGTTCTGCAACGTGCGTCCGAGACGCGGTGATCGAGGCGCGCGACGCCGACAACATCTATGCCGTGCCGGAGGCCTATCACGCCGCCGGGCTCGACAGCGAGGTGCTGGCCGCGTTCGGCATCGAGCCGAAGGCCGAGCCCGACCTGTCGGTCTGGCGCACCATCAACGAGCGCATCCGCAATCCGGAAGGCGAGGTCACCATCGCGGTCGTCGGCAAGTACACCGGCATGAAGGACGCCTACAAATCGCTGATCGAGGCGCTCTCGCACGGCGGCATCGCCAACAAGGTCGCGGTCAAGCTCGACTGGATCGAGTCCGAGGTGTTCGAGCGCGAGGACCCGGTGCCGTTCCTCGAGCACGTCAACGGCATCCTGGTGCCCGGCGGCTTCGGCCAGCGCGGCGCCGAGGGCAAGATCAAGGCGGCGCAGTTCGCGCGCGAGCATCGCGTGCCGTATTTCGGCATCTGCTTCGGCATGCAGATGGCGGTGATCGAGGCGGCGCGGAACCTGTGCGGCATCGACGACGCCAATTCGACCGAGTTCGGCGCAGACCGCGAACCCGGTGGTCGGCCTGATGACCGAATGGATGAAGGGCAACGAGCTGCAGAAGCGCGGCGCGGACGGCGATCTCGGCGGCACCATGCGGCTCGGCGCCTATCCCGCGGTGCTCCAGCGCGGCAGCCGCGTCGCCGAGATCTACGGCACGACGGAAATCTCCGAGCGGCACCGCCACCGCTACGAGGTCAACACCAACTATCGCGGCCGGCTCGAGCAGCACGGCATGCGCTTCTCCGGCATGTCGCCGGACGGGCTGCTGCCGGAGATGATCGAATACGAGGATCATCCCTGGTTCGTCGGCGTCCAGTTCCATCCGGAGCTGAAGTCGCGGCCGTTCGAGCCGCATCCGCTGTTTGCCTCGTTCATCGAGGCGGCGGTCGAGCAGAGCCGGCTGGTCTAGCCTTCGCGTTCCGACACCTCGCGCCGCCTGATGCCGCCGGCATCGGGCGTGCTATGCTCGGCCGCACAAGAAACAACGTTCGGGAGGTATCCATGGCGCAGGTCACGCTGGTGGTCGACGGCACGGCGCGCACGCTCGACATCGACGATCCCGACATGCCGCTGCTCTACGCGCTGCGCGACGAGCTCGGCTTCAACAATCCGCGCTTCGGCTGCGGCCTCGGCCAGTGCGGCGCCTGCACGGTGCAGATCGACGGCCGCGCGGTCCGCTCCTGCGTGACGCCGGTGTCGTCCGTCGCCGGCCGCAAGATCACGACGCTGGCCGGGATCGGCACGCCGGAGAAGCCGCATCCGGTGCAGGCCGCCTGGATCGAGGAGCAGGTCAACCAGTGCGGCTACTGCATCAGCGGCTGGATACTCACCGCCGTCGAGTTGCTCGACCGCAATCCGAAGCCGACCGATGCGCAGATCAAGGAAGCGTTCAACGACCTGATCTGCCGCTGCGGCACCCATGGCGCGGCGCTCAAGGCGGTCCACCGCGCCGCGCAGCAGGCGTGAGGGGGCGCATCATGACCGATACGACACTGAACCGCCGCGCGTTCCTTAGCTCGACCGGCGCGCTGGTCGTCACGCTCGCCGCGTCGGCGGATTGGGCCGAGGCCTCCACCAACGGTGTCGCCGCGCGGCCGCCGCTCAAGGGCGACCAGCTTTCCTCCTACATCAGCATCGATGCCGACGGCTCGGTCGTCGCCTATTACGGCAAGATCGACGGCGGGCAGGGGCTCGGAACCTCGATCGCGCAGATGGTGGCGGAAGAGATCGACGTCGCCTACGAGCGCGTGCGCGTGGTGATGGGCGACAGCGCGCTGACCCTCGACATGGGCGGCGCCAGCGCCGCGATCGGCGTGTCGCATGGCGGCACCATGCTCCGCCGCACCGCCGCCGAAACCCGGCGGCTCCTGATCGAGATGGCGAGCGAGAAGCTCGGCGTTCCGGTCGAGCAGCTCACCGTAACCGACGGCGTCGTCCATGCCGTCGCGGACAAGCCAAGCGCGTGACCTATGCCGAGCTGATCGGCGGCCGCTATCTCGACCGCACCGTGAAATGGAACGGCCGGCTGAGCAACGGCTTGCAGGTCGAAGTCCCGGCGCCGCTGAAGAAGCCCGCCGACTTCAAGATCATCGGCCAGTCGCTGCCGCGCAAGGATTTGCCCGGCAAGGTCTTCGGCACGCTCGAAATGGTCAACGACGTGCGGCTGCCCGGCATGCTGCACGCGCGCATGATCCGCCCGACGGTTGCCGGCGCGGTGCCGGTCGCGGTCGACGAGGCCTCGATCAAGCATATTGCCGGCGCCCAGGTGGTCTGGATCAAGGACCTGCTCGCGGTCGTCGCCGAGAAGGAATGGAACGCGGTCAAGGCCGCGCGCGCGCTCAAGGTGACCTGGTCGGAATCGAAGCCGAACTTCCCCGGCCACGAACGGCTGTTCGAGCACATCCGCAAGGCGCCGATCGTCAAGCGCGAGTTCCAGCGTCAGAACGGCAATTTCGAGGAAGGCATCAAACAGGCGGTCCGCATCGTCGAGGGCGACTACGAATTCCCGACCCAGTCGCATGCCAGCATGGGCCGGCCTGCGCCGTCGCCGACGTGCGCGACGGCGAGGCGACGATCTGGACCTCGACGCAGAAGCCCTACGACTCCGCGTATTGCGTCGCCGAACTGCTGGGCCTGCCGAAGGAGAAAGTGCGCGCGATCTGGATGTTCGGCACCGGCTCCTATGGCCGCAACGAGCAGGGCGACGCGACCGCCGATGCCGCGGTGCTGTCAAAGCATCTCGGCCGGCCGGTGCGCGTGCAATACATGCGGCACGAAGGCCTCGCCTGGGATCCGAAGGGCACGGCCTCGATCAACCGCAGCCGCGCCGGGCTCGATGCCAACGGCAAGGTGATCGCCTACGAGAACATCAGCAAGGCGTTCTCGCGGCTCGACAACAACACCCGCGAGACCCGTGCCGCCGACGTGCTGGCCGGGCAATTGCTCGGGCTGCCGCTCAACCGGGCCGAGGGTTTCGAAATCCCGGTCGCGTCCTACACCTTCGATCATGGTCGGCTCGGCTGGGAGACCATCCCGCCGCTGATGGAGCGCGCGTCGCCGTTGCGCACGACGCATCTGCGCGATCCCTACGGTCCGCCGATCCTGTTCGGCAGCAAGTCCTTCATCGACGAATTGGCGGCTGCCACCAACGCCGATCCGGTCGAGTTCCGGCTGCAATATCTCAAG
>CAWKMR010000017.1:0-174150 GCA_963850705.1 uncultured Alphaproteobacteria bacterium
CCATCACGCCGACAGCGCCTGGCTCGCTCGGCGCTTCTCACGCAGCCCCAGGCGTTCGAGCCGTGGCAACACTTCGTCACAGAAGAACGGAAGCTCGTCGACATAGTTGACGAGCGAGATGCCCATGCCGGTGAGCCCGGCATGGCTGAGCTCAGCCATCGTCTTGGCGACATGGTCAGGATCGCCGATGATCGGCAGGCCACCCATGCCGTTGGCATAGAAGCGGCGCTGGCGCTCGAACTCCTCCTGACCCTTGGTTTGGGGCGTGATGTCCTTCATTGCGAGGATCTTGTCGATTGCGGAGAAGTCGGCGTTCTCGATGATGACGTGCTGATAATATTCCTCCGCTTCCTTCTTGCTGTGGCGGCAGGTGACGACGCCGACCGAATAGCAGCCGATCTCGCGGCCGTGCTCGCGCGCGAGGTCCTTCGCCTTCTTGATGCTGGCGGCGGTTTCGTCGCTCGACGTGCGCGAGGCCTGCAGGAAGAAGGCGTCGCAGTTGCGTACGGCGAAGGCGCGGCCGGTTGGCGAGGCGCCGGCGTTCATGATCAGCGGCCGCGATCCGCCGACGGGCTTGGGCTTGGCGCGGATGCCCTTGAGCTTGAGATATTGGCCTTCGAAGTCGAAATCCGACTTCGGCGACCAGCTGAGCTTGACCGCGTCGATCCATTCCTGCGCGAATTCATAGCGCTTCTCGTGGTCGCGCTGCTCGACGCCGAACATCTCGAACTCGCCTTCGTTCCAGCCGACGACGAGATTGAGGCCGAAGCGTCCGTTGCCGATGTGGTCGGCGGTCACGCATTCCTTGGCTGCGATCACGGGATTGAACAGCGGCGCATGCACGGTTCCGAACACGGTGATGCGTTTGGTCGAGGCGAGCAAGCCGGACGCCCACGTCAGCGTTTCGAGCGTTGCGCCCTGGTAGTCGGTGTCGCCGCCATAGCCTTTCCACCGTGCAATGGGCAGCAGGAAGTCGATGCCGGCCTCGTCCGCCATGCGCGCGAGCTTGAGATTGTCCGGCCAGCTTCCCGACCAGCGCTCCGGGACCATGGTCACCGCGCGGCCGGAGGAGCAGTTCGGCCCGAACAGGCCGATCTGCAACCGGTTGGAACTGTACATCGCGGCACGTTCGGGAGAGGTAGAGTCGACCATCGTTCAAGCGTCCTGGAACATTTCAAGTCTTGGGGTCGGTAAGCTAGCATGGGTGCGCCGACGGTTGTACTACTTGACCATCTGTAGCCTATGGACTACACGTCTGGCGAATGATCGAGGTGCGTCAAACGGCAGTGTTCTCGGAATGGCTGCGCCGCCTGAAAGATCCCAACGCCGTCGCTCGGATCGTTGCTCGCATCCGCCGCATGGAGATGGAAAACCCGGGGGACGTCAAAAGCATCGGCAAGGGCGTCATGGAGATGCGGGTAGACTACGGTCCCGGCTACCGCATCTACTACATACATCGGGGTGTGACGGTCGTGGTCTTGCTGTGCGCCGGCGATAAACGGACACAGGCGCGCGATATCAAGCGGGCTCAGGAGTTGGCGGAGAGACAATGAAGGCAAAGACGACCCGTTTTGACGCCGCGGATTATCTCGATAACGAGGAACGGCAGATCGCCTACATCACGGCGGCTCTTGAGTCGGCGATGCGGACTTCGTGCGCGACGCGCTCGGTATCGTGGCGCGCGCGCGCGGCATGGCCGAGATTGCCAAGGGTGCCGGGTTAAATCGTGAAAGCCTGTACAAGGCGCTTGGGGAGGCGGGCAATCCCGAATTCAGCACGATCATGCGTGTGCTGCGCGCGATGGGCCTGACACTTTCGGCGCGTCCGGCAGCGACAACGCGGGCCCCCAGAAGGCGCCGGGTTGCCTGACAAATGCTCGTTAGCTGACATTCTGCTACGCCGCATCAACGAAATTGGTCTCGTAACCTCGTCTAATGAGATACTACGACGGGCTAGCCGTCTGTTTGCCGCCCCTACGGAGAGCGAATGATCAGTCCCCTCGACCATGACCGCGATCGTCATCCGCGCACCCGGCGCGCCCGATGTGCTGGTGCCCGAGCAGCGTCCCGTTCCACAGCCGGGCGAGGGCGAAGTGCTGGTCAAGGTTGCGGCCGCCGGCGTCAATCGTCCGGACGTCATGCAGCGGCAGGGACTCTATCCGCCGCCCAAAGGAGCGACCGACATTCCCGGTCTCGAGATTGCCGGCGAGGTGGTCGCGCTCGGTGCGGGCGTCACGCGCTGGAAAATCGGCGACCAGGTGATGGCGCTCGTGGTCGGCGGCGGCTACGCCCAATACTGCCCCGCACATGAGAGCCACTGCCTGCCGATTCCGCCCGGCCTGTCGATGACCGAAGCGGCAGCGATCCCCGAGACCTTCTTCACCGTCTACCACAATCTGTTCGAGCGCGGCCGGCTCAAATCCGGCGAGACGCTGCTGGTGCACGGCGGTTCGTCCGGCATCGGCACTGCCGCGATCCAGCTCGCGCACGAGACCGGCGCGCGCGTGATCACCACCGCCGGATCGGCGGAGAAGTGCGAAGCCTGCCGTACGCTCGGCGCCGACCTCGCCATTAACTATAAGACCGAAGACTTCGTCGCCGCGACCAAGGCTGCGACCGGCGGCAAGGGCGCCGATGTTATCCTCGACATGGTGGGTGGCGACTACATCGAGCGCAACTACGAGGCGGCTGCCGTCGAAGGGCGCATCGTGCAGATCGCCTTCCAAGGCTCGCCCAAGGCAACGGTGGATTTCCGCCGCATCATGCTGAAGCGCCTCACCCATACCGGCTCCGTGCTGCGCTCACGGCCGGTCGCGGACAAGGGCGCGATCGCGCGCGGCGTCGAGCAGGATGTGCTGCCGCTCATCGCTTCGGCAAAGGTGAGGCCGGTCATGGACTCGACGTTCCCCCTGGCGCAGGCCTCGGCCGCCCATGCCCGCATGGAGGCCAGCAGCCATATCGGCAAGATCGTCCTGACCGTTTGAGCTATGATACGGCCGTGATGACGAGCCCAGCGGTCCCGGCAGTCCAGGCGAGGCGCGCAAAAGGCCGCGAAATCGACGCATTGTTAGCCGACCCCAACTGGCTTCCCGCAATTACCGCATGGCTTCGAAGGCCCGGAGGTCGCCGCTTGATTGCTACCCGCGTCGCCGGCGTTCTGGCGGTCTTGGTTGCGGCCTTGGCGATCCTGCTGGGCGGCCTCATGCCGGCTGCGGCCGTGGAGGCCATCGGCGTGCGGCTGGACGCCGCGGCCATCGACCTGACCGCGGCGGTCGAGCGCCACCGCACCGAGGCCGACCGCATCCTGGTGTCGACGGCCCCCGGACCGGACGGCATCGTGCAGCGCATGGACGTGCGCGCCCGCGAGGGCAACCTCAACTGGGCGGTGTTTGCGCTCGCCAATTCTGGCAACGAGCAGATCGACCGGCTGATTGTCGTTCCGCACTACCGGCTGGTCGGCTCGGGCCTGCTGTGGCCGGATCTCGGTCTCTCACGCGTGGTGACCATCACCTCGAGCGGCGACCGTCCCGAGCGCCAGGTCGCCACCGGCGCCGACGTCTACCGCATTACGCTCGATCCCGGCGCGGTCATGACCTACGTCGTGGAGCTGCGCACCAGCAAGCTCACGCAGATCTATTTGTGGGAGCCCGACGCCTACAAGGACAAGATCAACTCAATCACGCTCTACTACGGCATCGTCATCGGCATCTCGGGCCTGCTGGCGCTCTTCCTCACCATCCTGTTCGTGGTGAAAGGCAGCGTGATGTTCCCGGCCGCCGCCGCGCTGAGCTGGGCGGTGCTGGTCTATATCGGCATCGATTTCGGTTTCTGGGGCAAGGTGTTCGACATGTCGGCGGGCGCCGAGCAGGTCTGGCGCGCGTCCGGTGAAGCGGTGCTGGCGGGAACACTGCTGGTGTTCCTGTTCGCCTATCTCAACCTCAACCGCTGGCACGTCCGCTATTCCCACATCACCATCGGCTGGCTCGTGATCCTCGGGCTGCTGATCGCACTGGCATTGGTCGATCCGTCGATCGCCTCCGGCATCGCGCGGCTATCCTTGCTGGCGGTGTCGCTGTTCGGCTTCTGTTTGGTCATCTATCTCGCCACGCACGGCTTCGACCGCGCAGTGCTGCTGATCCCGACCTGGCTCTTGATGCTGGTGTGGACGGTCGCCGCCGGCGCGGCGGTGACCGGCGTCGTCACCAACGACATCGTCGGCCCGGCGCTGCTCGGCGGCCTGGTCCTGATCGTGATGCTGATCGGCTTTACGGTGATGCAGCACGCCTTTGCCGGCGGTGTCACCCACGGCATCGTCTCCGACGTCGAACGCCGCGCGCTCGCGTTGACCGGCGCCGGCGACATGATCTGGGATTGGGACGTGTCGGCCGACAAGATTTTCACCAGCCCGGAAACCGAAGGCCTGCTCGGTCTCAAGCGCGGCGCGCTCGAAGGGCCGGCGGCGCGCTGGCTCGAAGTGCTGCATCCGCTCGACCGCGACCGTTTCCGTGCTGCGCTCGACAGCGTGCTGGAGCAGCGCCGCGGCCGGCTGTTGCAGGACTTCCGCCTGCGCACGCCCGACGGTCATTACATGTGGTTCGCGCTCAAGGCGCGGCCGGTGGTCGGTTCGGACGGCGAAGTCGTCCGTCTGGTCGGCACCATTACCGACGTCACCGAATTCAAGAATGCCGAGGAACGGCTCCTGCACGACGCCGTGCACGACAACCTCACCGGCCTGCCCAATCGCGAGCTGTTCGTCGACCGGCTTAAATCCATACTGGCGCTCGCCAAGGTCGATCCGACGATCAAGCCGACCGTGGTGGTCGTCGATCTCGACCGCTTCAAGCAGGTCAATGACTCGGTCGGGATCGCGGTCGGCGATTCCATCCTGCTGACGCTGGCGCGACGGCTCGGACGGCTGCTCAAGCCGCAGGACACGCTGGCGCGGCTCTCCGGCGACCAGTTCGCTTTGATCCTTCTCTCTGAAAAGGAATCCGAGCGCATCATCGCCTTCGTCGAGACGCTGCGGCGTGCGCTGCGCGCCCCGATCACGTTCAACGACCGCGAGATCTTCCTCACCGCGTCGATGGGCATCGCGCTGGCCGACGCACAGCCGAACCGCGCGGAAGAGGTGCTCAAGGATGCCGAGCTTGGCGATGTATCATTGCAAGCGCATCGGCGGCGACCGCATCGAGGTATTCAAGCCGTCGATGCGCGCGCGCAAGACCGACCGCCTCACGCTTGAATCCGAGCTTCGCCGCGCGCTCGAGCGCGAAGAGATCACCATCCTCTACCAGCCGATCGTGCGGCTGGAGGACCGGTCGGTGGCGGGCTTCGAGGCTTTGGCGCGCTGGGACCATCCCAAGATGGGCCGTTTGTCACCGGCCGAATTCATCACCATCGCCGAGGAGATCGGGTTGATCGTCGACCTCGGCCTGTTCGTGCTGGAACGTGCCGCGCGCCAGCTTGGCCAATGGCAGCGCACGGTCCGCCAGCGCGATCCGGTATTCTGCAGCGTCAACGTGTCCTCGCGCCAGCTGCTGCGGCAGGACCTGGTGCATGACCTGCGCACCGTGATCGCGCGCTCGGGCCTCGCGCGCGGGACGCTCAAGATCGAGCTGACGGAATCGCTGGTGATGGAGAACCCAGAGCACGCGGCGCAGATGCTCCACCGAATCCGCGAGCTCGGCGCCGGCCTCGCCCTCGACGACTTCGGCACCGGCCATTCGTCGCTCGCCTATCTGCAACGGTTCCCGTTCGACACCATCAAGATCGACCAGTCCTTCGTGCGAGCATCGAACAAGGGCCAGCGGCCGGTGATCCTGCGCTCGATCATCGCGATGGCGCACGATCTCGGCATGGAGGTGGTGGCGGAGGGCGCTGAGAGCGACTCCGACGCCGTCGAGCTTTATCAGCTCGGTTGCGAATACGCGCAGGGCTACGTCTTCGGCGAGCCGATGAGCGCCGACGATGCGCGCGCGTTGCTGCAGTCCGAGCGGCTCGAACTCGCCCGCTAGTTCAATATTCTATTTCGGCGGCTGAAATCCGCCGGCCGTCCAGCGCGCCGCCATCGCCGGCGAGGTCAGCGCCTCGACGAACGCCCGCGCCGCGGCAGGCTGCGTGCTGCTCGCCGGGATCGCGGAGGCATAGACCGTCCAAAGCTGCAGCTCTTCCGGCAAAGGTCCCGCCATCCGCGCGCCTTTGACCGGGACGATCTCGCTGATCAGCGTGACGCCGATCTCGGCCTCGCCGCGCGCGACCTTCTCCGAAATGTCGATACCGCCTTTGGCATGAATCCCCTTTTTGGTCACGGCGTCGTAGATGCCGAGCGTCTTCAGCAGTGCAAACAAGTGCACGCCCGACGTGCCGCCCAGTTCCGGCGCGGTATAGGCGACCGATTTGACGTCGAGCAGCATCTTGCGAAACGCTTCGGGCGTCGAGAAATCGGGGGCGGTCGTGCCCTCGCGGATCGCGACGCCGATGCCGACGCGGCCGAGGTCGGCGCGGCTGCCGGCCGTCAGCTTGCCGGTCTTTTCGAGATCCGCCATCAGCGGCGCGGAGGTGATGAGCAGGTCGGCCGGCTTGCCGGACGCGATGACGTCGCGCAGCTCACCCGTCGTCCCGACCGTGAAATTGAACGTGTCGCCGCTGCGCTTCCGGTAGTCCTCGATCATTCCCGCGATCACCGAACGCACGGCGCCGGCGGAAATGACCTTGATCTCGGCGGCGGAGCCGGGCGCTGCGTATAGGACAGTCGCGGTTGCAATCAACGAGGCGATGGCGCGTTTCATGGCGAAAGTGCTCCCTGCAAATGGCCTTCTCGCGGCGGCCTTGAAGGAACACTAGCGCGGCGTGGGCGGGCTTGTCATCGCAAGTCGGGATGGACCCGTCGCGCGCTACATGGCGGGCGCGACGGGGGCTTGCCCGCGTCACGTGCCATCTGCCCGATCGTGAGTTAGCGGAATGGCGCCTAGGCGTGCCCGGCTTCGCCGGACAGCATGCCGATCTCGACGCCGATCTTCTTCAGCGCCTTGTGGTACTTGCCTTCGTTGTCCCGACCGAAGACCAGTTCGGGGTCGGCGGAGCAATGCAGCCAGCCGTTCTGATGAATCTCGCTCTCGAGCTGTCCCGGTGCCCAGCCGGCGTAGCCGAGCGCGAGCACTGCGTTGGCGGGGCCGTTGCCGCGCGCGATCGCCTTGAGGATGTCGAGCGTCGCCGTGAGGCAGATGCCGTCGTCAATCGGCAAGGTCGAGTTCTCGATGAAGAAATCGTTCGAATGCAGCACGAAGCCGCGTTCGGTTTCGACCGGGCCGCCCTTGAGCACCTTCACGCCGCCCGCGCTCGACGGAAGCTCGATCAAATCGGACGCCGGGATCACGTCGAGCTTCACCAGCAAATCGGCAAAGCTGATATTCGCTGCCGGCTGGTTAACAATGATGCCCATGGCACCATCGGACGAGTGCGCGCAGATGTAAATGACGCTGCGGGAAAAGCGGTCGTCGCCCATGGACGGCATGGCGATCAGCATCTGCCCGTCAAGATAGCCGCGCCGGGGGCTGGCACCGCGAGTCTTGCCCTTGCCGCGGCCTGACCGAGTCACACTGACCTCGACAACCGGCTTGCCCGCTTCAGGATCGGGGTTCGCGGCGGTTTCGTCGTCCTTGCCTGTCTTGCGACCGAATTTCATGGCGAAATGCTACCTCATTGCCTGCCGATTGCAAACGACGAGACACATGGATTGGTTCATTTCGCCGCAACCGGCCAGCGAACCAATTCAAGGCAGTATGTATGTCTTTCATGTGTCTTTCTCCAGATGCGGCGCGCTCGTCTTCACGACGATTTCAATAGCGGATCACTGGATTGGCCGCTAAAGCGGTGCGCATGACGGCCTGGATTAACCGGTTAAGGATTGCCGCCGCACTGTGCACCGCCGGTGTCGCGTTTGGCGCGGTAAATGCATCGGCAAACGAAGATGCGACGCTCTGGGACGGCGATGCCCGCAGCGGCGTGCGCACGATTGCGGGCGCGCGACCTGCCGGCGCTGCGTATCTGCGGGCCGGAGTCGAAATCAGGCTGATGCGGGGGTGGCACACCTATTGGCGCTATCCCGGGGATGCGGGCGTACCGCCACAATTCAATTTTGCCGGCTCGCGCAACGTCAAGCACATCGACGTGTTGTGGCCGGCGCCCGAGCGCATGGTCGACAGCGGCGGCACGTCGATCGGATATTCGGTCGGCGTCGTCTTCCCGCTGCGCGTCGTCCCGCAGGAGGCCGGCAAGCCGGTGACGCTGCGCCTGCGGCTGCAATATGCGATCTGCGAAAAGCTCTGCGTGCCGGCCGAGGCCCGCAGCGAATTGACGCTGACCAGCGGCCGCGCTTCGCAGGACGCGGTACTGACATCCGCCGAGGGACGCGTGCCGAAGCGGCTGAACCTGGGCGAGGGTGGTGACCTGTCGATCCGTTCGGTGCGGCGCGAGCGCGGCCCTGCCAACAAGGAACGCGTCGTGGTCGACGTCGCAGGGCCATCCGGCGTCGATCTGTTCGTGGAAGGTCCGAACCAGCAATGGGCTTTGCCGGTGCCGACGCCGGTGGACGGCGCGCCGCCCGGACTCCAACGCTTTGTGTTTGAGCTCGACGGCGCCCCGACCGGTGAGAGCTATCGGGGCGCGCTCTTGACGCTGACCGCGGTCACGCCCGGGCGGTCAATCGAGGTCGCCACCCGTCTCGACTAATTCGCCCAGCACGCTAATTTGAGGTCCCCGCAGGTCCCGCTGGCGGGGTTTCCGCCGCGGGCGGTATGCAGATCAAAACCAACGAGTATGAGAGGACGAGCATCATGCCCATCAAGGTCGGCGACTCACTGCCCAGCGCCAAATTTCGCGTCATGTCCGGCGAAGGCCCGGCATGGAAGACCACCGACGAGCTTTTCAAGGGCAAGAAGGTCGCGCTGTTCGCGGTGCCTGGCGCCTTCACCGGCACCTGTCACAAGATGCACGTCCCTTCGATCGTGCAGAACCTCGCCGCGATCAAGGCCAAGGGCGTCGATACCGTCGCTGTGACGGCGGTCAACGACGTTTTCGTGATGGACGCGTGGAAAAAGGCGACGGCGGCCGAAGGCGTCGACTTCATCGCCGACGGCAATGGCGACTTCGCCAAGGCGATCGAGCTTACTTTCGACGGCTCCGGCAACGGGCTCGGCACGCGCTCGAAGCGCTACGCCATGCTGGTCGACAACGGCACGGTGAAGGTCCTCAATGTCGAGGAAGCGCCCGGCAAGGTCGAGGTTTCCGGCGGCGACGCGCTGCTGAAGCAGCTCTAAGTCGCAACACGGTGCTGTCATGCCCGGCCTTGTGCCGGGCATCCACGTCTTACAAAGCAGCCAAAGACGTGGATGGCCGGGACAAGCCCGGCCATGACTGCGGAGGAAGACGCGTTCGCCTATTCCTTCGCCCGCCGCTTTCAGCACCTTCAGCATTTCAGCGTGGATCGTTTCGTTGCCGGCGAGCACGTCGACGGTTGCCGGCGTCGTATCCTTGCCGTCAAGGTCGGTGACGAAGCCGCCAGCTTCGCGCACCATGATCAGCCCGGCGGCAATGTCCCAGGGCGAGAGGTTGCGCTCCCAATAGGCATCGAGCCGTCCGGCGGCGACCCAGGCGAGATCGATTGCGGCGGCGCCGAACCGCCGCAAGCCCGCGACCTTGGGCTGCACGGCCGCGATCTCGCGCGCGCCGAGCGCGAGGTCGCCGCGGCCGAGGTGCGGCAGCCCGCACCCGATCACGGCGTCGGCGAGGCGTCGGCGCGCCGCCACGCGCAAGCGTGTGTCGTTGAGAAAGGCGCCCTTGCCGCGCTCGGCGGTGAACAGGTCGTCGTTCGCGGGATTGTAGATCAGCCCCGCCACGACCGTGCCTTCGCGCTCGAGCGCGATCGAGATCGCGAAATGCGGAATGCCGTGGATAAAGTTCGAGGTGCCGTCGAGCGGATCGACGACCCAGGTATGTGTCTTGTCGGTGCCCTCGTGGCGGCCGCTTTCCTCGCCGAGGAAGCCGTAGCCGGGGCGCGCGGTGCCCAGTTCTTCGCGCAGGATCTCTTCCGCCTTCCGGTCGGCCGCTGTGACAAAATTGGCCGGCCCCTTGAGCGATACCTGGAGGTTCTCGACCTCGCCGAAGTCGCGCTTGAGCGTGCGCGCCGCCTTGCGCGCGGCCTTGATCATGACGTTGAGGAGGGCAGAGCGGAGCATGGCGACCGGAGGAGCGAGACAGCTATGAGCGCGTGGGTCTGCCCGCCGCAGGGGGCTGCGTCAAGTGCGCGGCTCGCGGGCCTGCCTCAGCGCCTCGATCGAGGGGTGCGCCGCTTTCATCGCGGCGGCGATGGTGTCGGCGTTCTGGCTACGCATGAAGGCGTCGAGTTTCTGGTCGGTGGCGCCGCCCTCCTTGGAGATCAGGTGCCACTTGATCGCTTCCACAGCATCGGCGGGCACGCCGCGCCCGGCCGCCAGCACATGGGCAAGCCGGTTCTGCGCGATCGCGCTGCCGCGGCGCGCCGCACGGAGCAGGAAGCGGACGGCCTCCTCCTCGTCCTTGGCGACGCCCGAGCCGTTGAAAAGCGCAATCGCGTACTCGACCTGCGCATCGGTGCTGTCGCCGATGGCCGCGAGATAAAGCAGCCGCGTGGCTTCGACCACGTCCTGTTTCACGCCGCGGCCTTCCTTGTAGAGCGTGGCGAGCGCGTATTGCGCTTCCGGGCTGCCGGCTTCCGCGGCGATCCGGAAGAGCTCCGCGGCGCGCGTGAAATCGCGCGGGAACAGTTGGCCTTCGAGATAGAGCATCGCGAGATTGTAGGACGCGATCGGATGCTTCAGCCGCGCGGCGGCGGCCATCAGCTTCGCGGCCTCGTCGCGATTGACCGGGCCGGGACGTCCCATCATGCGCATCATCGCGAGGGCGAACATGGCTTCGCGGTCGCCGCGGTCGGCGGCGCGGCGGTACCACTCGACGGCTTTGCTGTCGTCCTGCACCACGCCCAGGCCGCCGGCATAGAGTTCGCCGAGCAGCGCCATCGCCTTGACGTCGTCGTTCTGCTCGACGCGTTGGGTCGCGATCGTCAGCGCGGTCTTGTAGTGGCCGCGCTGATAGGCGGCGTAGGCAGGATCCTCTCCGTTGCGCGCTGCCGGCAATGGCTCGGCCGGCACCTCGGCAACCGGCGGCGGTGCAACCGGCGTGACCGGCACCGCGATCGCCGATGGTGCGGCTGGTGGCGGTGCGGCGGGCTGAGCTGCCGCAGGCGGCGTCGGTTTCGGCCGCTCCGGCCGCGCCACCGGCTTCGGCCGCGGGCGGTTGGGCGACGGTTCGGACTTGGAAGGAGCTTCCCGCGGGGCGCCGACGACGCTGTCTGGAATGACCCCGGAAGACTTGGGCACTTCCTTGGGTGGACCGGCGTTGGGAATAGGCTGCGGAGGTATCGGAGGGGCTTCCCGCGGCGCGCCAGTCACGCTGCCGGGAACGGACTGCGCTTGCGCGACCGCGGCTGCGCCGAGCGCAACGCTCATTGCCGCCGCCATCAGGACAGCCGCGTGTGGACGGCGCATCATTCCACCGCCTCCGGAATGGCGAGGAGGGCTTGAGCATCCTTCATCGCGGCAGCAAGACCGCGCGGATCGTCAAAGACGAATGCGCCGACCGCGACGAAATCGGCGCCGGCCGTGACCAGCGCGGCGATCTCGTCCGGATGCATGGCGAAGCCCACGCAAGGAATCTCGAACACCTCGGCCCACCACTCGACGCGCTCGAGCACGGCGTCGAAGGACGGCCGGTGTCCGCGGTCGTCCGGCTCGCCGAACATCACGTAGTCGGCGCCCGACTCGGCGGCGAGCATCGCATCGTGGCGCGTGGCAAGGCCGCCGCAGCCTGCGATCCGGTCCGGCTTGAGCGACGCGACCGCGGCGCTGAATTCATCGGTCCCGGTGAGATGGGCGCCGTCGGCGCCGGCGCGCGCGACGAGGTCGGTACGTCCGTCGAGCAGCAGGGCTGCGCCCGCGCCCTGTACCGCCGCCGCCAGCGCCTTCACGCCATTGAGGAGGGCGCGCTCGTCGTCGCCCGCGAGCGGCAGCAGCACCGCGGCCACGTCGGCGGCGCGGAGTGCGTCGGCGATACCGTCCGCGAGCCGCGCCGGATCGGTGGCCGGCGGCGCCACAAGATAGAGGCGTGGGGCGGGGCGCCGCGGCTCGGGTGGTTGGGGTCGTGTCGCCATGGCTGGTCGAATGCCCCCCCAATCGGGCGGTTTGGGGGCGTTTGTAAACCCGCAACCCTACAAGAGGGTAAAGGCGTGCTGCGGTAACCTAGATCGTCCCGGCGAGGCCGAGGTTCTTCACCAGCCCGCCCCACTTGTCGATCTCGGACTTGATATAGCGCTGCGATTCCGCGATCGGCGGCGGGGGGTAGGGGATGAGGCCGAGGCTCGACATGCGCGTCTGTAATTCCGGCGTCGCGATGATGCGCGTCATCTCCGTGTGCAGGCGGTCCACGATCTCCTTCGGCATCCCGGTACGGCCAAACAGCATGTGCCAGGACACCGCTTCGAAATCGGGGATGCCGGAGGCCTCCGAGAACGGCGGCACGTCGGGCAGCGTGCCGAGGCGGGTGGTCGAGGTCACCGCCAGCGCGCGCAGCTTGCCTCGCGGATCAGCGACAGCGACGCGGCGGCTTCGGCGAAGGTGAGCTGCACATGGCCGGCGGCGACGTCCTGGATCGCCTGCGGGCTGATCTTGTAGGGCACGTGCGTCATCTGCACGCCGAAGCGCTGGTTGATGTACTCGCCGGAGAGATGCGGCGCGCCGCCGATCGACGTGGAGCTGAACGCGATCTTGCCGGGCCGCGCCTTGACGTAGGCGATGAGGTCGGGAACCGACTTGATCGGAAGGTCCGGATTCACCACCAGCACGAACGGCGATTTCAGATAGTGCGAGATCGGAATGAAGTCCGTGTTGGGATCGTAGGGCGGCTTCTTGAACATGATCGGCCGGATCGCCATTGCCGAACTGGTGGCGGCGAGCAGCGTGTAGCCGTCGGGCGGCGCCTTGAGCGCGCCGTCGACCGCGGCCAGGCCGGCATTGCCCGGACGGTTCTCGATGATGATCGGCCGGCCGAGCGTCTGCGACAGCTTCTCGGAGTAGGTGCGCACGATGATGTCCATGCCGGTGCCGGCGGCGAGCGCGACCACGACGGTGATCGGCCGCGACGGATAGGGCTGCGCGTGCGCGGTTGACGATTGCGCGAGGGCGGCGACTGCGGCCGCCGCGATTGCTGACAGCCCTGACGGATGTCCAAGCCATGCGTTTCTCCCCCCGTTGGCCTTTTTATTGGCCGGCCTCCGGCCGGCCGTTGCACGCACATTCGGCGGCTTTACAAAACTTTACAATGCGGAGAAGCCCCGGAAACAGCGCTCGGTCATGGTGCCGCAGTCGGGCCGTGCGCCCGGCCATGCAATCGAAGGAACAGGCCATGACAGCCCCCACCATGACAACGCCCAACCCAACCGTCGAAATATTGCCGCCCGAGCGACCGCCGCAGCCGCGTGCGTCGCGTGCTTGTTGTCACGGCGGTCGCCGTGGCGGCCGCGCTCGCGGGAGCGTTCGCGAGCAGCGCGTACAGCCAAGGCTTCGGCCCGCCGTGGCAGCACCGGCCATTCTGGGGTCAGACCTTCGATCCGGCCGCGATCGAGGATCGCGCCGACCGGATGGTGCGCCATCTCGCGGTCGAGGTGGATGCGACGGCCGAGCAGCAGGACAGGCTGCGCGGCATCGTCCGCTCGGCGGTCCGCGACCTTCTTCCGCTGCGCGAAAAGGCGATGAATTCGCGCGCGCGCGGCCGCGAGCTGCTGACGCAGACCACGATCGATCGCGCCGCGATCGAAGCGCTGCGCGGCGACCAGATGGCGCTCGCGGACCAGGCCAGCCGCCGCGTCGCGCAGGCGATCGCCGACGCCGCCAGCGTGCTGACGCCCGGAGCAGCGCCGGAAAATCTCCGAGCGGATCGATGCGTGGCATGCCTACAGGCGCGGCTGGCATCGCGGTTAGCTGGCATCGCGGCTAGAATGACGCGGTGACCGACCGCATCCTGCTGATCGAAGACGATCCAGAACTCGCCGAGATGGTGAAGAGCTATCTCGGCGACGCCGGATTTTCCGTGAGCGTGGCGGGACGCGGCGAGACCGGCATCGCCATGAACGCGCGCGAGCCGTTCGATTCGATCATTCTCGACCTGATGTTGCCCGACATGGATGGGCTTGAGGTCTGCCGCCGTATCCGCGCGCGGGGCCGCACGCCGATCCTCATGCTGACGGCGCGCGGCGATGCAATGGATCGGATCATCGGCCTCGAGCTCGGCGCCGACGACTATCTGCCGAAGCCTTTCGAGCCGCGCGAGCTGCTGGCGCGCCTGCGCGCCGTTCTGCGCCGCGCGAAGGGCGACCAGGACGCCGACCTGCTGCGCTTCGGTCGGCTGGAGATCGACCTCGGCGCGCGTGTGGTCCGGCTCGACGGCAAGCTCTGTCCAATGACGAGCCATCAGTTCGCGCTGCTGCTCGTCCTCGCCCAGCATGCGGGCCGCGTGCTGTCGCGCGACGTGATCATGGACCTGCTCGAGCAACGAGCCGCTTGAGGCGTTCGACCGGTCGATCGACGTGCACATCTCGCGCATCCGCGCCGCCATCGAAGACGATCCGAAGAACCCGCGCCGTGTCATCACCGTGCGCGGCGCCGGCTATGTCTTCGCCAAGGCGCAGGACTGACGATCACATGCGCCGGCTCTATCAGAAGATCTACCTCACGATCGTTGCAAGCCTTGTGCTGGTGGTGATCGTCGCGGGCGCGGTCTGGCGGCTTGGCGCCGAGAATACGCCGGCGGCGCAGGCCTTCGAACTGGCGGGTGAGCTCATCGCCGTGGCGCTGCCGCCGGCGAGCGCGCCGCGGGCGGAACAGCAGGCGGCGATCGACCGCCTCGCCACGCGGCTGCGCGCCGATATCGCGCTGTTCAGTCCGGCGCGCGAGCTGATTGCGTCTGCGGGACGGGAGTTGCCGCGCCCGCTCGGCGATGCGGGCGGATGGGTTCACGCACGGCAGGGGCCGGCCTGGAGCTTTCAACTGCCGGACGATCGCTGGTTCGTCGTGCGGGCGCCGCCGCGCCACCGTGCACCGTTCGTTGGGCTGCTGCTGGTGCTGGGCAGCATTGCGCTCGCAGTCGCGGTCGGCGCCTATCCGGTGGTGCGCGGCCTGACGCGCCGGCTTGAACGCCTGCAAACCGGCGTCGAGACGCTCGGCGCCGGCAACCTCGCGACGCGCGTCAAGGTCAAGGGTCGCGACGAGGTCGCGCAATTGGCGGATGCCTTCAACCGCTCCGCCGCGCGCATCGAGGAACTGGTGAATGCCCATCGCCTGCTGCTGGCGAATGCTTCCCACGAGTTGCGCACCCCGTTGTCGCGCCTGCGGCTCGGCATCGAGCTGTACGCGAAAACGGGGGATGCGAAATTCAAGGATCAGATCGAGCGCGACATCGTCGAGCTGGATGCGCTGGTCGATGAAATCCTGCTGTCGAGCCGGCTGAGTGCCCATCCGGCTTTGCAGGCGGTCGAGGAGGTCGATCTGCTGGCGATCGCTGCCGAGGAATGCGCGCGCGTTGAGGGCTGCAGTCTCGACGGGACGCCGGCCATTATTCAGGGCGATGCGCGGCTGCTGCGGCGGCTCGTCCGCAACCTTCTGGAGAATGCGCAGAAGCATGGCGTGCCGCCGATCGAGATCGAGCTGCGCCGCGAGCGCAACGCGTTCATTCTCAAGGTCATCGATGCCGGGCCGGGCATTCCCGAGGCCGAGCGCGAGCGCGTGTTCACGCCGTTCCACCGGCTCAGCGAAGACAACGCGGGGACCGGGCTTGGGCTGTCACTGGTGCGGCAGATCGCGCGGCTGCACGGCGGCGACGCCGCGGTGGCGCCGCGTCCCTCGCGGCCGAGCTGTTTCCGCGTGACGCTGCCGGCGAACGGCGGCTAGCGCGGGGTACGGTTTTCGCCAATCGACTTCAGCCAATTTGTGCTGCCCATCACAGCCGCCGCGTAGCCTCTCAAATACGCATGTCACATCCGCGGCGGGAATGGTCCCTCCGCTCGATTAAGGGAGCTAGAGATGAGCACGGCGAACAACGGACTGCGCGAGCTGACGATCGACGAGCTGGATACGGTGTCCGGCGCGGCCGAACAGAAGCATGTCGTCGAATTCAAGATGGGCCTGATCAAGATCCAGTTAGACCTCAAATGCGGCGGCGGCACCCTCTGGAACGGGGACGATCCCATCGAGATCCCCAAGTGATCGGCTACGGCCGTCACTTTCTGCTGCCAGTGTGAGCGTGTCCCGGATGGCGAGCGACATCCGGGACATGCTGCTTCCAAGTGAGCTTAGGCGCTACGCCGCCTTCTTCTCCAGGTCCTGCTTCCACTGTCCGCGTGCGGCGAGCGAGTTCATCGCGGCGCGGTGGGAGAACGCGCGCTGCGCGGCGGCAACGTTCTCGGACTTGCCACTCCACGCCTTCTGCGGCGCCGCCTGCAGCGCACGGCCGTAGGAGAAGGTGAGCGCCCAGGGCAGGTTGCCGATCTTGTTCATGGCGTCGAGATGCGCGGTCGCTTCCTCGTCCGACTGGCCGCCGGAGAGGAACGCGATGCCCGGCACCGCGCCCGGCACGCAGGCCTTGAGCAGCTTCACGGTCTTCTCGGCGACTTCCTCGACGCCGGCGCGCTTGGCGGCCTTCTTGCCGGAGATCGCCATGTTGGGCTTGAGCACCATGCCCTCGAGCGCGACGCGCTGATAGTAGAGCTCCTGGAACTGCTCCTTGAGCACGAACTCGGTGACCTCGTAGCAGCGGTCGATGCTGTGGTCGCCATCCATCAGCACTTCCGGCTCGACGATCGGCACGATGCCATGCTCCTGGCAGAGCGCGGCGTAGCGCGCCAGCGCATGGGTGTTGGTGCGGATGCAGGCGTAGGTCGGAATGCCGGGCCCGATGTCGATGACCGCGCGCCACTTCGCGAATTTCGCGCCCAGCTCGCGGTACTCGTCGAGCCGCTTGCCGAGGCCGTCGAGGCCTTCGGTGATGACCTCGCCCGGGCAGTTCGGCAGCGGCTGCACGCCCTTGTCGACCTTGATGCCGGGGATCGAACCGGCCTTCTCGATCAGCTTGACCAGCGGCGTGCCGTCCTTCGCCTTCTGGCGGATGGTCTCGTCATAGAGGATGACGCCGGAGATGCATTTCGACATCGCGTCATTGGCGCGGAACAGCATCTCGCGATAGTCGCGCCGGCTGTCCTCCGTGCATTCCGCGCCGATGGCGTCGAAGCGCTTCTTGATGGTTCCCGAGGAACTCATCGGCAGCCAGGATGCCGCGGCCGGGGGCCACCATGGCGCGCGCAACCTTGTTGAGTTCCGCAAGGTTCATCGTTTCCTCCAGATTTCTGGCAGGGCAAAGGGCCCCGGATGGAGGCGTTTTCTAGCCGGACGGCCGGTAGCCCGTCTACTCCGCAGCGTCGCGGCGGGTGTGGAATTTGGGGTCAAGGTCACCGCGGGCGTAACGCTGCGCCATGGCGGACAGGGGGACGACCTTGATCTTGGAGGCCTGCCCGGCCGCCCCGAACTCCTCGAACCGCGCCCGGCAGAGCTTCACCATCGCCTCCATGGCCGGCTTGAGGTATTTGCGAGGATCGAATTCCCCCGGGTTTTCGGTGAGCACGCGGCGGATTTCGCCGGTCATCGCCATCCGGTTGTCGGTGTCGATGTTGATCTTGCGCACGCCGTGGCGGATGCCGCGCTGGATTTCCTCGACCGGGACGCCCCAGGTTTGCGGCATCTTGCCGCCGAAGCGGTTGATGATGTCCTGCAGGTCCTGCGGCACCGACGACGACCCATGCATGACCAGATGCGTGTTCGGCAGCCGCTGGTGGATCTCCTCGATCACGCCCATCGCCAGGATGTTGCCGTCCGGCTTGCGCGAGAATTTGTAGGCGCCGTGCGAGGTGCCCATCGCGATGGCGAGCGCATCGACCTTGGTCTTGGCGACGAAGTCGACCGCCTGGTCGGGATCGGTGAGCAACTGATCGTGCGAGAGCACGCCTTCGGCGCCGTGGCCGTCCTCCTGCTCGCCGGTGCCGTGCTCGAGCGATCCGAGCACGCCGAGCTCGCCTTCGACCGATACGCCGCCGAGATGCGCCATGTCGGCGACCTTGGCTGTGACGTCCACATTGTAGTCGTAGCTCGCCGGCGTCTTGCCGTCCGACTTGAGCGAGCCGTCCATCATCACCGAGGTGAAGCCGCTCTGCATGGCGGTGAGGCAGGTGGTCGGGCCGTTGCCATGGTCGAGATGCATGCACACCGGGATGTGCGGATAGATTTCGACCAGCGCGTCGATCATGTGCGCCAGCATGATGTCGTTGGCGTATTGGCGCGCCCCGCGGCTCGCCTGGATGATCGCCGGCGCATCGACGGCGTCGGCGGCGGCCATGGCGGCCAGGCCCTGCTCCATATTGTTGATGTTGAAGGCCGGAACGCCGTAGCCGCGCTCGGCGGCGTGGTCGAGAAGTTGCCTGAGAGTTATGCGTGCCATGCTGATCTCCGCGCCACCGGTGGCCAGACGCGGGGGCGGAATAGCCTAAACCCGCAGCACCTCGACACCGGGAAGGGCCTTGCCCTCCATCCATTCAAGAAATGCGCCACCCGCGGTCGAGACGTAGGTGAACCGCTCGGTGACGCCCGCGGCGTTCAGCGCCGCCACGGTGTCGCCGCCGCCCGCTACCGAGACAAGCTTGCCGGCGGCGGTCAGTTCCGCCGCAGCTTCAGCGGCTTCGATGGTTCCGGTGTCGAAGGGTTCCATCTCGAACGCGCCGAACGGCCCGTTCCACACCAGCGTCTTGACCCGCGCCAGCACCGACACGGCATGCTCGATGCTCCTGGGGCCGATATCGAGGATCATCTCGTCCGCGCCGACCGCATCGACCGACACGGCGCGCGACGGCGCATTGGCCTTGAATTCCTTCGCGACGACCGCGTCGATCGGCAGCACGATCTCGCAGCCCTGCGTTTTCGCCTTGGCGAGGATGTCGCGGGCGGTGGGCGCAAGGTCGTGCTCGCAGAGCGACTTGCCGACCGCCTTGCCCTGCGCGGCGAGGAACGTGTTGGCCATGCCGCCGCCGATGATCAGCACGTTCACCTTGGCGATCAGGTTGCCGAGCAGATCGAGCTTGCTGGAGACCTTGGCGCCGCCGACGATCGCGGCCACCGGCCGCTGCGGCGCGTCGAGCGCTTTGCCGAGCGCGTCGAGCTCGGCCTGCATGCTGCGTCCGGCATAGGCCGGCAGCACATGGCCGAGGCCCTCGGTCGAGGCGTGCGCGCGGTGCGCGGCGGAGAACGCGTCGTTGACCCAGAGGTCGCCGAGCTTGGCGAGCTCCGCGACGAAGGCTTGGTCGTTCTTCTCCTCGCCTTTGTGGAAGCGCGTGTTCTCCAGGCACAGGATATCGCCGGGCTTCATCGCCGCGACCGCGGCGGCTGCCTTCTCGCCGATGCAATCCTCGGCGAACGCGACCGGCCGCCCAAGCACACGCGCGACTTCTTGCGCGACCGGGCGGAGCGACTGCGAGGGATCGATGCCCTTCGGCCGGCCGAAATGCGAGAGCAGGATCGCCTTGCCGCCCTTGTCAGCGATCTCGTTGATCGTGGGGGCTTGGCGCTCGATGCGCGTGGCGTCTGTGACCTTGCCGCTTTCGGTCGGTACGTTGAGATCGACGCGGATGAGGACGCGCTTGTTCCTCGACGTCGGCGCCATCGAGTGTTCGGAAACGTGCTCAAGCTTGATTACTCCGGAGGGCGGCCTTCGTTCTTGGATTTCTCGTCGGTCGGACGGCCAAGCCCGAATGCGCCTGGATACCTAACGATCCCCGGATCGTGGGGCTTCAATTTACATGTTCTTCCGGCCGATCCAGATAACAGCAGCGCCAACCCGCCGATGAGCCCGAAGACCGCCGAGGCAATCCAGCGATGTCCATGCTGCCCTCCTAGCTCGTTAGGGCATCGCGTCAGATCAGCTTCCCCATCGCCACCGCGGTGTCGATCATGCGGTTGGAGAAGCCCCATTCGTTGTCGTACCAGGACATGATCCGCACCAGCGTGCCGTCCATCACCTTGGTCTGGTCCATGTGGAAGACCGACGAGTGCGGATCGTGGTTGAAGTCGCCGGAGACGTTGGGCGCGTCGGTGTAGCCGAGGATGCCCTTGAGCTGCTGCTCGGCGGCGCGCTTGATGGCGCCGTTGATCTCGTCCTTGCTGGTCGCGCGCTTGGCGACGAATTTCAGGTCGACCACCGAGACGTTCGGCGTCGGCACGCGGATCGCGACGCCGTCGAGCTTGCCGGCGAGCTCCGGCAGAACCAGGCCGACCGCTTTCGCGGCGCCGGTCGAGGTCGGGATCATGTTCAGCGCCGCGGCGCGCGCGCGATAGAGATCCTTGTGCATGGTGTCGAGCGTCGGCTGGTCGCCCGTGTAGGAGTGGATCGTGGTCATGAAGCCCTTGTCGATGCCGATCGAGTCGTTGAGCACCTTGACCACCGGCGCCAGGCAGTTGGTCGTGCAGGACGCATTGGAGACCACCATGTGGTCCTTGGTCAGCTTCTCATGATTGACGCCGTAGACCACCGTGAGGTCGACGTCGTCGGCGGGCGCCGAAACGAGGACGCGCTTGGCGCCGGCCTTCAGGTGCGCGGACGCCTTGTCCTTGGAGGTGAAGAGGCCGGTGCATTCGAGCGCGATATCGACGCCGAGATCCTTCCAGGGAAGCTGCGCGGGATCGCGGACGGCGAGTACCTTGATCGGGCCGATGCCGCAATCGATGGTGTCGCCTTTGACCGTCACCTCGCCGGGGAAGCGGCCGTGCACGGAGTCGTAGCGCAGCAGGTGCGCATTGGTTTCGACCGGACCGAGGTCATTGATGGCGACGACGGTGATGTCTTTGCGCTTGGCCTCGACGATGGCGCGCAGGACGTTGCGGCCGATACGGCCGAACCCATTGATGGCGACACGGACGGACATCGGATGTGTTCTCCTGAACCCTCAATAGCCATGGCCGGGCAACTTCCGGGCCAACCACGTCTGCGTGGGGATTCCTAAGACGTGGATGCCCGGCCTGAAGCCGGGCATGACGGACGAAAATGACCAGCGCTGCCCGTTATATAGCGGATTTCAGAGCTTGCTCAATGCCGCATCCGCAACGGCCTGCGGCGTGATTCCGAAATGCTTGTAGAGGTCCTTGTAGGGCGCGCTGGCGCCAAAGGAGGTCATGCCGACAAAGGCGCCATCTGACCCGATAATAGCGTCCCAGCCCTGCCGGATGCCTGCTTCGACGGCAACATTGACCGGCGCGCTGCCGATCACCGCACGGCGCGTGCGCTCCGGCGCTTCCAGGAGCAATTCGAAACAGGGCACCGAGACAACGCGCGCCAGCACGCCCTTTTCCGACAGGAGCTTGCTCGCTTCTACGGCGATCGACACCTCGGAGCCGGTCGCGAACAGCGACACCTGCGCGCTGCCCTCGGCCGGCACGATCTCGTAGGCGCCGCCGGCGCAGCGGTTGCCCTTCGTCCAGTTCCCGGCGCAGTTGCGGCAGGTTCTGGCGCGTCAGCGCCAGCACGCTCGGCCGGTCGCGCGCTTCCAGCGCGAGCTGCCAGCATTCCGCGGTCTCGACCGCGTCGCAGGGCCGGAACACCAGGAGATTGGGGATGGCGCGCAGCGACGCGACGTGCTCGACGGGTTGATGGGTGGGGCCGTCCTCGCCCAGGCCGATCGAGTCGTGCGTCATCACATGGATGACGCGAAGCCCCATCAGCGCGGCAAGACGGATCGCCGGCCGGCAGTAATCGGCAAACGCGAGGAACGTGCCGGAATAGGGGATGATGCCGCCGTGCAGCGCCATGCCGTTCATGGCGGCGGCCATGCCGTGCTCGCGCACGCCGTAATGGATGAAGCGCCCGGAATAATCGGCCGCCGACATCACCGTCATCGCCTTGGTGCGGGTGTTGTTCGAGCCGGTGAGGTCGGCCGAGCCGCCGACCATCTCCGGGACCACGGCGGTGATGGCGTCAAGCGCGCGCTCCGACGCGATGCGGCTTGCGATTTCCTGCGGCGTCGCGGCGAGCGTCTTCTTGACCGACAGCACCGCGGCCTTGAGCTGCTCGGGCAGCATGCCGGCGATGCGGCGTTCGAAATCGAGGCGCTTGTCGGCAGCCAGTGCCTGCACGCGCTGCGACCAGGCGGCGCGCGCCTGTCTGTCCGCGCTTGCCGGCGGTGCGCCAGAACTCGCGCACGTCGGCGGGCACCTCGAACGGGGCTTCCGACCAGCCGAGCGCCTTGCGCGCACCGGCGATCTCTTCGGCGCCGAGCGGCGAGCCGTGCGACGACGCCTTGCCGGCCTTGGTCGGCGCACCGAAGCCGATGGTGGTGCGGCACGCGATCATGACGGGGCGATCGGATGACTGTGCATTTGCGATTGCTGTCGCAATCGCCTCGGGATCGTGCCCGTCGATACGGCTCGCATTCCATCCCGCGGATTCGAAGCGCTTCACCTGGTCGACCGAGTCGGCGAGCGACAGCGGACCGTCGATCGAAATCCCGTTGTCGTCGAACAGGACGACGAGCTTGTTCAGCCTGAGGTGGCCGGCGAGCGCAATCGCCTCCTGGCTGATGCCCTCCATCAGGTCGCCGTCGGAGGCGAGCACATAGGTGCGATGGTCGACGACA
Organism: uncultured Alphaproteobacteria bacterium; assembly: GCA_963850705.1. Lineage (GTDB taxonomy): Bacteria > Pseudomonadota > Alphaproteobacteria > Rhizobiales > Xanthobacteraceae > VAZQ01. Next base: position 22,807 of record CAWKMR010000017.1, read on the forward strand.
TCCTTGCCGAAGGTCGCCGCAAGGTGCGCTTCGGCGATCGCCATGCCGACGGCGTTCGCGAGACCTTGCCCGAGCGGACCGGTGGTGGTCTCGACGCCGGGCGTGTGCCCGTGTTCCGGATGACCCGCGGTGATCGAGCCGAGCTGACGGAAGCGTTTGATCTGATCGATGGTCATCGCCTCATAGCCGAGGAGATGCAGCAGCGCGTAGATCAGCATCGAGCCGTGGCCGGCCGAGAGCACGAAGCGATCGCGGTCGGGCCAGGCCGGATCGGCCGGATCGAATTTCAGGAAGCGCGTGAACAGCACGGTCGCGACATCGGCCGCGCCCATCGGCAGTCCGGGGTGGCCGGACTTCGCCTGTTCGACGGCGTCCATGGCGAGCGCGCGGATCGCGTTCGCCATGCGGTCGTGCTGGGTGCGCGGCATTGCAGACATCGTGCCTTCGTCGAGGAAATCGGCCGACGGTTCAACCGCGGCGAGGGAAGATTTCGGCGGTGTCATCGGAACCTGCCGTTGCGGGCCCAAACCCGCCGATTCTGAAGGCCTGCCCCTCAAAATGCGCGGATTGCTTAACATGTGAGCCCTTCGAGTCAATGCGAAGGGGCCCGATGTCCCCGATTCCGACGTTCGTAAGTCTCGCGGCATCCGGTGTACGAACGTCGGAATCGCAGGGACACCGGCAAGCTTATGAGTCCAGTGTGGTTTTGGATTTGACGTTCCTTACCGGTGATTGCTGCACGAACAATAGGAACGTCAAATCCACCACACTGGTGTCCAGACTGGCTGTGCACGGGGTCTTTGGATAAACCAGCCAGTATCGGTCTAAAGAGCGCAGGGAAGGGTGGCGGCGGCGGAGCAGGGAATCGATCTGGTGCATGTCGTCGCGCTCTTGGGCGCGGCGGTGATCACCGTTCCGCTGTTCAAGCGCGTGGGCCTGGGCTCGGTGCTGGGCTACCTGGCAGCCGGCCTCGTGATCGGTCCGTTCGGGCTCAGGCTGTTCACCAGACCCGCAGGCGATCCTGCATGTCGCCGAGCTCGGCGTGGTGATGTTCCTGTTCATCATCGGACTCGAGATGCAGCCGTCGCGGCTGTGGAGCCTGCGGCGGGAGATTTTCGGGCTCGGCGTGGCGCAGGTCGCCGCCTGCGGCGCGCTGATCACCGGCGTCGGCATCCTGTTCGGATTTCCGCCGGTGGTGGCGTTCCTCGCCGCCATGGGCTTCGTGCTCTCGTCGACCGCCATCGTGATGCAGATCCTCGAGGAGCGCGGCGACGCCGCGACCCCGCAGGGTCAGCGGCTGGTGTCGACGCTGCTGCTCGAAGACCTCGCGATCGTGCCGCTGCTGGCGCTGGTCGCGTTCCTGGCGCCGTCGGCGCCGCAGGCCAGCGCCAGCGCGCGCTGGCTCGCGATCGGCATCGCGCTCGCCGCCATCGCGGCGCTGGTGGCGGCGGGAAAATGGCTGCTCAACCCGATGTTCCGCGTGCTCGCCGATGCGCAGGCGCGCGAGGTGATGACCGCGGCCGCGCTGCTGGTGGTGCTCGGCGCGGCGCTGGTGATGCAGCTCAGCGGGCTGTCGATGGCGATGGGCGCGTTCCTCGCCGGCGTGATGCTGTCGGAATCGACGTTCCGCCATCAGCTCGAGATCGACATCGAGCCGTTCCGCGGCATCCTGCTCGGCGCCTTCTTTCTCGGCGTCGGCATGTCGCTCGACCTCGGCGTCATCGCGCGCAACTGGCCGCTGATCGTCGCCATCGTGCCGGCCTACATGGTCGCCAAGTCGACGGGCGTCTACATCGTCGCGCGGCTCGTTCCGGCTCGGTCACCGCGAGGCGCTCTACCGCGCCGTGCTGCTGGAGCAGGGCGGCGAATTCGCCTTCGTGCTTTATGCCGCGGCGGCGGCCGTCGGCCTGTTCGACGCTACCAAGACCGCGATCCTGACCGCCATGGTGGTCATCTCGATGGCGCTGACGCCGCTCGGCGTGTTCGCGCTGCGCTGGCTGCTGCCCGAGGAGGAGCAGTCCATGGACGGCGTCGACGCCGCCGAGGATCTGCACGGCAGCGTGCTCGTCATCGGCTTCGGCCGCTTCGGCCAGGTGGCGAGCCAGTCGCTGCTGGCGCGCGGGATCGACGTCTCGATCATCGATATCGATACCGAGATGATTCGCGTCGCCGGCGACTTCGGCTTCAAGGTCTATTACGGCGACGGCTGCCGCCTCGATGTCCTGCGGGCCGCGGGCGCCGGCGAGGCGAGAGCGATCCTGGTCTGCGTCGACAAGCGCGACGCCGCCGACCGCGCCGTGGCGCTCGCCAAGGCGGAGTTTCCGCAGGCGAAGCTCCTGGTGCGCTCCTACGACCGCGGGCACGCGCTCAAGCTGGTCGAAGCCGGCGTCGATTTGCAGATCCGCGAGACCTTCGAATCCGCGCTGAAATTCGGTGAAATGGCGCTGCGCGAGCTCGGCGTCCCCGACGACGAGGCGGCGGAAACCGCGGAGGACATCCGCCGCCGCGACGCCGAGCGTTTCGCGCTGGAAACCACCGGCGGTCTGCTGGCGGGCCGCGACCTCCTGCATGGCAATGCACCCGAGACCGGTGCCTTTCACCACGCCGAGACGCCCGCGTGCCGTGGCGCAGCCGCCTGTGGATGGTCCGGAAAAGAGCGGTTGAACTGTTTGCCAGCACAGGCTGTCGGGCGGACAATGGCAAAGTCGTCGAGGTGCGGCAGCGTCACGTCAGCGTTGTTTTCTAAGCATTTGCCATTGCGGACGTTTTCCGTTGCCTTAGAGATGCCGAATCCGGGGCCTAGTGCGGGTGTAGGGGATAGGGGGCAATGTCGGATACGAGTGCGATTGACGCCGCCAGCAGGCGCCTTGGGCTTGCCATGGATGCGCTTGAGGCGGCCGTGGAGCGGCGTCGCGAGGCTGACCGCGGACAGTCGGACCTTTCCGAGCAGATTCACGCGCTGGGGACCGACCGATCGCAGCTTGCCTCGGATCTCGACACCGCGGCCGCACGCGTCCGCATGCTGGAGACCACCAATCGCGAAATCGCGCGGCGGCTCGACGTGGCAATCGAGTCGGTGCGCAACGTGCTGGAAGCGAATGACCGCTGAGCGGGCAGCGGCCAAGGGGCAGGGGCAGACCATGTCGCAGGTGACCGTCACCATCAATGGCCGGCAGTTCCGCATGGCCTGCGAGGACGGCCAGGAAGGTCACCTGATGAAGCTGGCGCAGGACCTCGACCAGCGCATCGACAAGCTGCGCGGCAATTTCGGCGAGATCGGCGACGCGCGGCTCACCATCATGGCGGCGCTCACGGTCGCCGACGAACTGGCCGACATCAACACCCGCCTCAAACGGGTCGAGGAGGAACTGGCCTCGCTGCAGGAGGCGCGCGTTGCGTCCGCCGAACACGCCAAGGCGACCCAGGCGGCGATCTCGGCCGCGCTCAACGCGGCGGCGGAGCGCATCGAGGGCCTGACCCGGCAGCTCAACCAGACCGCGGTCGAAAGCGTCGTCGCGATGGGGTGAGGCGTTCTCCTGCTCCGGAGAGGGCGGGAGAAGGCGAGTGGCGACGGGCCGCTATCCGCACTACATTGTCCGGGCGGGGCTGCACGGTTCGTCAGGAGCAATATTCTCGGGGCCTTATCGATCTCTAAGGGAGCTGTCCCTGGCCGGGCCCGTGGGCCCGGGCACATGGTGCCCACCTACTTTCGTAGGGAACCCGGGATCGACGCTCCAACGGCCATTGCGGCTCCGCACTTAGTTTTGCGATGCAGACTTTGATTTCGTCATGGCCGGGCTTGTCCCGGCCATCCACGTCTTTAGGGTCGAATGAAGCAAGACGTGGATGCCCGGCACAAGGCCGGGCATGACGAACGATGAAATCCGGCGTGTCCGTCGACGAGACCAAATCAATCCTGCGCCGCGAAGCGACCGCGCGTCGTGACGCGCTGCCGGCGGCGGAGCGCCAGCAGGCCGCGGAGGCCATCGCCGGCCGTCCGTTTCCGATCGCGATTCCACCCGGCGCCATCGTGTCGGGATTCATGCCGCTCAAGAGCGAGATCAATCCGCTGCCGCTGCATGCGCAAGCTCGCGGAGGCGGGCGCGACGCTCGCGCTGCCGGTCGTCGCCGGCAAGGGCAAGCCGCTCATCATGCGCGCGTGGGCGTTCGGCGGGCCGCTCGCGTCCGGCGTCTGGGGCATCCGCGAGCCGATGCCCGACGCGCCCGAGGTCGACCCCGATATCCTGATCGTGCCGCTGCTCGCCTTCGACCGCCGCGGCCATCGCCTCGGCTACGGCGCCGGCTATTACGACATGACGCTGACGGCGCTGCGGGCGAAGAAGCCGATCGTCGCCATCGGCATCGGCTATGCCGCGCAGGAAGTCGAAGCGGTCCCGATCACCCCCCGCGACGCGCGCCTCGATCTCGTGCTAACCGAGCGGGAGACGATCGATTTCCGGAGTAAATGAGTGCGCATTCTCTTCATCGGCGACATGGTCGGCCGCAGCGGACGCGCCGTGCTGCTCGAGCGTCTGCCCGGGCTGATCCGCGACTGGAAGCTCGATTTCGTCGCCGTCAACGGCGAGAACGCGGCCGGCGGCTTCGGCATCACCGAGGCGATCTATCACGAGTTCGTCGATGCCGGCGCCGACGTGATCACGGGCGGCAACCATTCCTGGGACCAGCGCGAGGCGCTGGTCTTCATCGAGCGCGCGCCGAAGCTTCTGCGCCCGATCAATTTTCCGCCCGGCACGCCCGGCCGCGGCGCCGCGATGGTCGACGCCAAGAACGGCGCGCGCGTGCTGGTGGTCAATGTCATGGGCCGTGTCTTCATGGATGCGCTCGACGATCCCTTTGCTGCGATCGAACGCGAGCTCGATGTCTGCAAGCTCAAGCGCGACGCCGATGCGATCGTCGTCGACATCCATTGCGAGGCGACCAGCGAGAAGCAGGGCATGGGGCATTTCTGCGACGGTCGCGCCAGCCTCGTGGTCGGCACCCATACCCATGCGCCGACCGCCGACCATCAGGTGCTCGCGGGCGGCACCGCTTTCATTTCGGACGTCGGCATGACCGGCGACTACGACTCCATCATCGGCATGGCCAAGGAGGAGCCGCTCAACCGCTTCCTGCGCAAGATCCCGGCCGGCCGGTTCGAGCCGGCGCTCGGCGCGGCGACGCTGTGCGGCGTCGCGGTCGAGACCGACGATGCCACCGGGCTGGCGCGCCGCATCGGCGCGGTGCGGCTCGGCGGGCGGCTGGAGCAGGCCAAGCCGGCGTTCTGGGGGTAACTTTATTTCCGCGCCGACGCGTCATATAACGCGCGGCATCAAACGCAATTCGAGCGGTCCGCGCTGCACTTGCGCAGGCGGCATGTCGGGTACGGAGGCCATGGCCGGTCATTCCCAGTTCAAGAACATCATGCACCGCAAGGGGCGGCAGGACGCCGTCCGGTCCAAGCTGTTCGGCAAGCTTGCGCGCGAAATCACGGTGGCGGCGAAGCTCGGCCTGCCCGACCCGGCGATGAACCCGCGGCTGCGGGCGGCGATCATCGCGGCGCGCGCCGAGAACATGACCAAGGACACCATCGAGCGCGCGATCAAGAAGGCGCTCGGCGGCGACGCCGAGAACTACGACGAGATCCGCTACGAGGGCTACGGCCCCGGCGGCGTCGCGGTGATCGTCGAGGTGCTGACCGACAACCGCAACCGCACCGCCGGCGAGGTGCGCGCGACCTTCACCAAGCACGGCGGCAACCTCGCGGAGACCGGCGCGGTCTCGTTCATGTTCGACCATGTCGGCGTCGTCGAGTTCGACGCCAAGGTGGCGAGCGCGGACGCCATGCTCGACGCGGCGATCGAGGCCGGCGCCGAGGACGTGGCCTCCGGCGAAAACGGCCACGAGGTCTACACCGCGCAGGACAGCTGCGCGACGTCGCCAAGGCGCTGGAAGGGAAATTCGGCGAGCCGCGCAAGGCGGCGCTGGTCTGGAAGCCGCAGAACACGGTGGCGGTCGACGACGCGCAGGGCGAGAAGCTCTTGAAGATGATCGACACGCTCAACGACAATGACGACGTGCAGAACGTCTATGCCAATTTCGAAGTGTCGGACGCGCTGGTCGCCAAGATGAGCGCCTAGATTTTGGTTCGGATCGGCTCTATCCTCCGCTCATTCCCGCGAAAGCGGGAATCGAATTTCTTTCAGACTGGGTCCCCGCTTTCGCGGGACGAGCGGAACTGGCTAGCGGGTCGACGAGCGGATTCAGCCGCAGTCCAACATCGGCATGCTGACCAGCGCCGCCGTGGCGACGATCGCATAGGCGACGCGCCGGTAGGTCTCCGCGGAGGACGCGTGGAACAGCCGCGTGCCGCTCTGCAGCGCGAGCACCTGCAGCGGCCCGAGCAGCAGCGCCAGCACGATCACATGCGGCAGGCAACAGCCCGCGCACGACATAGGTCACGAACAGCGCGCATGGCGAACACGCCGAAGAAGGCGTTGAGATTCGCGCGCACGATCGCGGCGCTCGACGAACTGCCGAGCCAGTAGACGATCACCGGCGGTCCGACGATCTGGATCGCGCCGCCCAGCGTCGCCCGCGAGTGCGCCGACGGCGAGCGTGACCGGCAGCTTCGGCCGCCCGTGATAGCGCCAGCCCGACATCAGCACCGCGAGCAGGATCAGCACCACGACCGCGATGCCCCAGCGCAAGCGTGATGGCGTCGGTATAGATGAGGATCAGCGCGCCGAACTGCGCCGCGATCGACGGCGGCCGCCGCCAGCGGGAACACGTCGCGCCAGTGCGCCTCGCGCCCGACCGTCGGCAAGCACCGCCAGCGCGACCGCGAAATCGATCAGCAGGAAGGTGCCGGCGGCGGTGCGCGGATCGTAGATCGCGCTCATCAGCGGCACGAAGATCAGCGCCGAGCCGAAGCCGGAGAAGCCGCGCACCGCGCCGGCGAGGATCGACACCGCCATTGCCGCATAGGTGCGCGGGTCCGCGAAGGTGGCGGAGAACGTCGCGCTGTCGGGCAGTTCGATCACGGTGGGTGCGGACGGCTTCGGATGAGGAGTTCGACGATAACTCCTTATCAGGCGTCCCGGCGTGCGGCGACCCGCTAGGATTGAACCGGCGCCGGGGTTATCAACGGCCCATCATGGCACGAGCGATTCGCATCCTGGGGATCGATCCGGGGCTTCGCCGCACCGGCTGGGGCGTCATTGCGATCGAGGGCAACCGGCTCACTTTCCTCGCCTGCGGGTCGCTGGCGACCGACGACAAGGCGTCACTGGCGGAGCGGCTGGTCACGATCCACGACGGGCTGCGCCGCGTGGTCGCCGAAATGGCGCCCGACGAGGCCGCGGTCGAGGCGACCTTCGTCAACAAGGATGCCGCCGCGACGCTCAAGCTCGGGCAGGCGCGCGGCATCGCGCTGCTGGTGCCGGCGATCGCCGGACTGCCGGTCGCGGAATACGCGCCCAATCTGGTGAAGAAGACCATCGTCGGCGCCGGCCACGGCGAGAAGGCGCAGATCCGCATGATGATCGGCGTGCTGCTGCCCAAGGCCGATCCGAAGACCCACGACGCCGCCGATGCGCTGGCGATCGCGATCTGTCACGCGCATCACCGGCAGAGCGTCGTGCTCAAGATAGCTGCGCGCTAAAATGTCTTAGCGCTCGGTCACCCGCCGCAGGAACGCGCCGATCCGGTCGACCTCGGGGCCCATGGCGTCGATCCAGCCCATGAGATTGACGCAGGCATGGATCATACCCTTCCACACGCGGAAGCTCAGTCTCGACGCCGGCAGCCTTCGCGCGTGCGGCAAGCTGTTCGGAATCGTCGCGCAGGACGTCGCACTCGCTGGCGGCCACATAGAGCGGCGGCAGGCCCGTGAGATCGGCCAGCAGCGGCGCGGCAAGCGGATCGCGGCGCGCGGCGTCGGTCTGCGCATAGTTCTGCCAGTACCATTCCATCTCGGGCTTCGAGATCAGATACGCGCCGCCGCCATAGGCGCGGCTTGTGGGCGTGTCGGTGTCGGGGGAGTAGCAGCCGTAGATCAGCGCGGCGCCGCGCAATGGTATGGCTCCAGGCTGGCGTAGCTTCAGGCAGGTCGCCAATGCGAGATTGGCGCCCGACGAGTCGCCCGCGATGGCGACGCGGGCGGGATCGATGCCGAATTCGGCGCCGTTGCCGAGCACCCAACGCACCGCCGCAGCGCAGTCGTCGAGCGGAATCGGAAACGGATGCTCCGGTGCGCGTGCATAGTCGACACTGACGAGGCGCATCCCGGAGCGCTTCGCAAGCTGGCGCGCGACGCCGTCGTAGATGTCGATGTCGCACAAGACCCAGCCGCCGCCATGCAGGAAGACGACCGCCGGCGCCGGAGCCGGCTGTTCCGGGATCGTAGAGCCGGACGCGGATTTTGCCGCTCGCGGCGTCGATGGTCCGCTCTTCGATATGCGGGATCGCCGGTGCGCCGGCGCCAAGGTAGAACTGCATCAGCTGCGGTGACGCGGCGCGCCTCGACCGGCGTCATTTCGTTCAACGGCTTGATGCCTTGGGCGATCGCCCGGGAATAGATGACCGACAGCACGAAGGCGACCTGCGGATCGAGCGGCCGCCAGGCCTCCGCGAATAGGGCGAGGACCTTCTCCGTCGTGGGTGTGTTTTCTGTCACCTTGACTCCCCCTTACGAACTTCGGGATCGGGACACTGGCGGCCGAATCTCGTACCATGCCGGCCGTGCGCCGGCGGTCGTAGTAGGCCAAATTCCAGGCGCGATCCGCAAGCGCCGCACCGGGACAGCGTGATGATCGGGAAGCTCAAAGGCATCGTCGACTCCTATGGCGAGGACTTCGTGATCCTCGACGTCGGCGGCGTCGGCTATCAGGTGCAGTGCTCCGCGCGCACGCTGCAGGAGCTGCCGGCCAGCGGTCAGCCGGCCGTGCTTTCGATCGAAACCTATGTGCGCGAGGACCAGATCAGGCTGTTCGGCTTTCGGAGCGACGTCGAGCGGGAATGGTTCCGCCTGCTGCAGACCGTGCAGGGCGTCGGCGCCAAGGTCGCGCTGTCGGTGCTGGGGACGCTCAAGCCCAACGAGCTCGCGTCCGCCATCGCCCTGCGCGACAAGGCGACGGTGGCGCGCACGCCCGGCGTCGGCCCGAAGGTCGCGGAGCGCATCGTCACCGAATTGAAGGACAAGGCGCCGGCCTATGCCGATCTCGATCCGGCGGTGGTGCGGCTGTCCGGGCAGGTCGACGAGCGGCGCGCGCCGCAACCCGTTTCCGATGCGGTCTCTGCGCTGGTCAATCTCGGCTACGGCCAGCCGCAGGCGGCCGCCGCCATCGCCGCCGCGGCGCGCGAAGCGGGCGAAGGTTCGGACACGGCGAAATTGATCCGGCTCGGATTGAAGGAGCTGGCGCGGTCGTGACGGATGGTGACCCGGCGGCTGCTGAGGTTCGCATGATGTCTCGCAATGACAAGGCGACCACGGGGCGGGTCGGTATCGCGCGGCCGCTAACGACGTTCTTGGTGTTCACGATTTTGGGCCCGGCTATAGGTGGCGCGATCACCCTCGTCGTCGCGATGATTGCGATGTCGCTGGGGCCGGACGGGCCATTCTTCCAGGGCGGAATGGAGGAGTTTCAGAAGGCAATTCCTCTCTTCGTGAAGCTCTCCTACCTGGCTGGCAGCCTGCAAGCCACGTTCGTGGCGGTCGTGGCGCTGCTCTCGACAATCTTGCGCTGGAGCGATCGTGTGTCGTTCCTGGCGGTTGTCATCGCCAGCGTCATCGCAGGCGTCGTATTTGTGATGGTCGTCGATCCGAGGGCGTATGCAGTCGCGTTCTTTATCTCCGCCGGCGTGCATGTCGGCGCCGGAATCGGTTGCTGGCTCATCGCCCAAGCCATTTTGCGGCTGTTCGGCAAAGCCTTGATACCCAAAGGCAGCTAGGATACGGCACGAGCCAACGGGGCCCGACTGTGTTCTTTGGCAGCTATCCATTTTCGTATGTTCGCGACGGGCGTCGCCCGGCGATCCTGGCGCTGCATGCCGACAATTTCATCGGCGACGTTCGGATCAGGCCGTTTCTGAATGCATTGCTCGCGCGCGGCGTGATCGCCGACTATCAGGTGGTCGATCGCTCGATGGCGATGGCCGGTCCGCTGAAATCGTATGCGTTCACGCACATCTGGTGTCAGCGCAGCGTATCGACGGCGCAGTTCGCCTTCCTGAAGCGCCACGCACGCGTTCCTATCATCTACGACATCGACGATCTGATCACCTCGATCCCCGATTTCGTGATGAAAGTGAAGCGGCGCAGCCAGTCCCGGGTCAGTTGGTGCCTGCACCACGCCAGGGCGGTCACGGTCGCCACCGAGCGGCTGGGTTCGAGCCTGCGCGAGGACGTGCCATCGCTGACGGGCGACATCGTCGTGCTCCCCAATGGATGCGTGAACGCCGCACCGCCCGCGCGGCGCGAGCCGCGAAGGCAAATCATCTGGACGTCCAGCGATGTTCCGTTCTTTCTCGACGGCTATCCGAACTTCATGCCGGACTTTGCGGCACTGGCGAATCGCGCCGGCTATGAGGTCATTCTGATCGGCCGCTTCGACGACAAGCTCGCGGCGAAGTTCGACCGCTGCCGGCGGATTTCTTATCTCGATTTCGTCTCCTACCGCGCGTTCCTGCAATCCTGCGCCGGCGCAATCGGGATTGCGCCGCTGCCGTCGGGCCTGCCGCCGTCGGCGCAGCGGTACTTCGACGCGAAGTCGGACATCAAGCTCGTCGACTACCTCTCGTCCGGCATCGTTCCGGTCTGCAGCAGCGCCGTGCCTTACGCCCAGTCCAGCCTGTTCCTGCCATCGCTCGCCGCCGCCGATGCAAATGAGTTGTTGCAACGGCTGGAAATGTGTATCGCGGACCATGCGCGCATGGTTGAATACGTGAACGGGACGATTCACGCGCCCGGCCTCCTGAGGCAGAGGGAATTCTCTGAGCTCTCGAAGGCGCTTGATCATCTGGTCGCTTATGGATGAACGGAGCCGTCGCATGAGCCCGCCAGCCCGGCTCGTGACCGCCGAACACCGCGACGATGATGCTGCCGACGCTTCGCTCCGTCCGCAGCGGCTGTCCGAATTCGTCGGGCAGCAGCAGGCGCGCGCGAACCTCGGCGTCTTCATCGAGGCGGCGCGCAAGCGCAACGAAGCGCTCGACCATGTGCTGTTCGTTGGCCCGCCCGGGCTCGGCAAGACGACACTGGCGCAGATCGTGTCGCGTGAGCTCGGTGTCAACTTCCGGGCGACCTCCGGGCCGGTCATCGCCAAGGCCGGCGACCTTGCGGCGCTGCTCACCAATCTCGAAGAGCGCGACGTGCTCTTCATCGACGAGATCCACCGACTCAATCCCGCGGTGGAGGAGATCCTCTATCCGGCGATGGAGGATTTTCAGCTCGACCTCATCATCGGCGAGGGACCGGCGGCGCGCTCGGTCAAGATCGATCTCGCGCCGTTCACGCTGGTCGGCGCGACCACGCGCGCCGGCCTGCTCACCAATCCGCTGCGTGATCGGTTCGGCATCCCGATCCGGCTCAATTTCTATTCCGAGGCCGAGCTCGAGCACATCGTCAATCGTGGCGCGCGCGTGCTCGGCATCGGCATGACCGCCGACGGCGCCAATGAGATCGCGCGGCGCGCGCGCGGCACACCTCGGATCGCGGGGCGCCTGCTGCGCCGTGTGCGTGACTTTGCGGCCGTCGCGGGCGCCGCGTCGATCGATCGCGCCGCCGCCGATCACGCGCTTGGCGCGCTAGAGGTCGACGCTGCGGGTCTCGACGCCATGGACCGGCGCTACCTGACCATGATTGCCGAGAACTATGGCGGCGGCCCGGTCGGGATCGAGACCATCGCGGCGGCACTCTCCGAACCGCGTGACGCGATCGAAGAGATCATCGAGCCGTTCCTGATCCAGAAGGGATTTATTCAACGCACGCCGCGCGGACGGCTTCTGACCGGACACGCTTTCCGCCACCTCGGCCTCGCCGAGCCCACACGCGACGCCTCGCAATTCGGCCTGTTCGAGCAGGACGACGAGTGACGTCTGGAGTGCATCGGCGCTGCCTCATTTGAAACGTCTTCCTTTGCAACGACGCGGCCGATGCGAAAAATCACCTCATGATCACACGCCGCCGCTTCCTGCAATGGTTGCTGTCGCTCGGCGTCGTTGGTGCGGCGACGTCGGCCTATGCCTTCGTCGTCGAGCCGCTGCTGCGCCAGCGCGTCACCCGGTACGACGTGAAACTGCGGCGCTGGCCCGACGACCTCCGTCTCACCATCGCGGTTGTTTCGGATCTGCACACGTGCAAGCCGTGGATGACGATCGACCGGGTCCATTCCATCGTCGAGCAGACGAACAATCTCAAGGCCGATGTGATCGTGCTGCTCGGAGACTTCGTCGCCGGGTTGCGCCATTTCGCTGAGCCCGTTCATTCCGACGAATGGTCGAAGGCGCTCTCGGGATTGAAGGCGCCGCTCGGCGTCCATGCCATTCTCGGCAATCACGAATGGTGGAGCGACCTGGCCGCGCAAGAGAACGGCCACGGTCCCACGTTCGGCCGGCTCGCGCTCGAACGCGTCGGCATTCCCGTCTATGAAAACGATGCCGTTCGTCTGACGAAGTCGGGACGGCCGTTCTGGCTGGCGGGATTGGGTGACCAGATTGCGTTCATGCCGTCGATCCGCCGCTATCCGGGCCGGCGGGTCGGCGTCGACGATATGGCCGCGACCTTGAAGAAGGTGCCCGACGGCGATCCCGTCATCCTGCTCGCGCATGAGCCCGACATCCTGCCGCGGGTGCCGGAGCGGGTCGCACTGGTGCTGAGCGGTCATACCCACGGCGGGCAGGTGCGGCTGTTCGGCTGGTCGCCGGTCGTTCCGTCACGCTATGGCAACCGCTACGCCTATGGCCACGTCCGCGAGCAATGTGATTTGATCGTGTCGGGCGGCCTTGGATGCAGCATCGCGCCGGTGCGCTTCGGCATGCCGCCCGAAATTGTGCTGGTGTCCATCACCGGCGCACGGACGGCGTGACACGGCGCTAGCGGCAAGAGACCGGCAAGAGACAAGGCGGCCATGGCAAAGACATTCGAAGGCGGCTGTCATTGCGGTCGGGTGCGTTTTCGGGTCACCGCCGACCTCGACGGCGTCACGGAATGCAACTGCTCGATCTGCAACAAGAAGGGCTTCCTGCATTTGATCGTGCCACCTGAGCAATTCGAACTGATCAGCGGCAAGGACGACCTCGCGACCTATCAGTTCAACACCGGCACGGCGAAGCACACCTTCTGCAAGGTGTGCGGCATCCATTCGTTCTATGTGCCGCGTTCCGATCCGGACAAGATCGATGTCAACGCGCGCTGTCTCGACGGTGTCGATCTCTCCACGGTTGCGATCAAGCAGTTCGACGGCAAGAACTGGGAGACCGCGATCGAGCAGAAGGTGCCGTGGCGGTGAGCACACTCGATGGCGAGATCCGTGCCGGCCGGCACGTCATGCAGGTACGGGTGTACTACGAGGACACCGATTTCTCCGGCGCGGTCTATCACGCGAGCTATCTGCGCTTCATGGAGCGCGGCCGCTCCAACTATCTGCGGCTGCTCGGCGCCGACCAGCGCGCCCTGTTCGAGGAGACCGAGCGCGAGGCGCCGGGCTTCGCCTTCGTCGTGCGCACGATGCAGATCGAGTTCCTGAAGCCCGGCCGCATGGACGACGTGCTCGAGGTGGTGACGGAAACGGAAGAGGTGCGGGGCGCTTCCGTTACCTTGCACCAGCAGATCATGCGCGACGGTGAGGTCGTGATCGACGCGCATGTGAAGGTGGCTTTTGTGTCCGGCGGCCGTGCGCGCCCGATCCCCAAGCCGCTGCGCATCGCCATGCGCGCCGACCAGGACTCCCGCCAAAAAGCTTAACCAGACCGCCGGTCGTCCCGTTTTGTTGCTGTCGACGCGGGGGGAGGGCTCATGTAAAGACGATTCACATGAGCTGGTCCAAAGACAGCGGCCGACACGGGCCGCGCGGCTACCACCACGGCAACCTGAAAGAGGCGTTGCTGCGCGCGGCGCTGGAGCTGATTGCGAAAAAGGGCCCGGCCGGATTCACCTTTGCGGAAGCGGCGCGCTGGGCGGGCGTCAGTCCGGCGGCGCCTTACCGGCATTTTCGCGACCGGGATGAGCTCCTGTCGAATGTTGCGCTGCGCGGCTTCCAGCTATTCGAGACCGTGCTGGCGAAAGCCTGGGACGACGGCCGTCCCGATCCGATCACGGCGCTTGATCGGCTCGGCAAGGCCTATCTCACCTTCGCGCGCACCGAGCCCGCGTATTACTCGGCGATGTTTGAGGCCGGCATTCCGCTCGATACCAATCCGGAATTGCGCGAGAGCGGCGATCGCGCCTTCGCCGTGCTGCGCACCGCGGCGGAGCGGCTGGTCGCGACCATGCCGGCGTCCAGCCGTCCGCCGGCGCTGATGATGGCGCTGCACATCTGGGCGACATCCCACGGCATCGCATCGCTGTTCGGTCGCGGGGACCCTGGGCGCCGGGCATTGCCGATGACGCCCGAAGAACTGCTCGAGGCGGCCACGCTGATCTATCTGCGCGGGCTGGGCCTGCCGGACGACCCACCGCCCCCCAAACGCTGAAAAAAATTCAGGCCGGGACCATTCCGAACCGGCGCGGCGACCCCACCTATCCGGGCGCGAAGGCCGGCTTGACAGCCGCCTCGACCTCCACTAGCTATGTAAATGTTATTAACATTCACACGCTCAAGACTGAGGGTGCAAATGACAACGATCGCGAATGCTGAGGTCAAACTCGATCAGTGGGGCATGGGCGCGTGGATCGCGCTGATGGTCCTCGGATTCTTCCTGTGGTGGCCAGTGGGTCTCGCGATCCTGGCCTACGTCATATGGAGCGGACGCATGAGCTGTTGGAGACGAGGTGGTGACGTCGGCCGCTACGGCCGCGATGCGATGCGCGATCCGGCCGGCTGGTTCCGGCCGTCGAGCGGCAATCACGCTTTCGACGAGTACCGCACGGAAACGTTGCGGCGTCTGGAAGAGGAGCAGCGCGAGTTCAAGGAATTCTTGGAGCGGCTGCGGTTCGCCAAGGACAAGACCGAGTTCGACCAGTTCATGGCGGAGCGCAGAAACCGTCCTGGCTCGTCGAATCCGCCGCAGCCTCAGTCCTGATCGCCGACGTTTCGCGTCAACAAGTAATCCTCACGCTACGCGCCGCCGATGTCTCGCCAGACGTCGGCGGCGTTCTGCGTTCCGTCAGCTCGTCACCGAGTTTCCATGTCTGGGAATGACGGCGACCCGCGGATTGCCACGCCCATGTCGATCAGGGTCTTGCAGCCGATGACGATCAGGAGCGGCGCGGTCGAGCCGTAGGTCCTTGCGAGCATACCGCCGAAGATGATGGCGATCTGCATGATGGCGATCCGGACGAAGAGTCCGCCGACATGCTCGCCGACGGCATCGCTACCTTCACCAGCCTGTGCTGACGCTTTCTCGAGCGGGCGCTCGATCGCGCGCGGGTGATCCGTCGGCCCACTGCTCAGATAGGATATCCACGCCGAGACGAACATGAAGATCAGCGCCAGCCAAACCCCGTCGGCGACGAACAATTCCCTCAGAATGTTCGAAGAGGCAGGCACCTTCTTGAGCCATTCGCCGGAGAACATGAACCACAAGAACCCGAGGTGCCCCAGGATGAACATGGCGGCGACAAGCGTGAAATATCCGCACAGCAAATTGTGGGTCGCGGGTTTCTCCCGTCCGCCCACGTTGATGGTCCCGAGCCGGTCGACGGGGATTCGCCTAATCCCGATGATCGTCCAAAACGCGATGATGACGGTTTCCGTCCAGTAGAGCATCAGCAGCTGGAAGGCGTCCCATTGCCAATACAGGACCCCGTAGAGCGGGATCAGATTTCCGATGAGGCCGATGAGGACGGAAAGGGTGCGGACAGAGCGGAACATCTGCGCGAAAACCATCCAATAATTGCGAACT
Organism: uncultured Alphaproteobacteria bacterium; assembly: GCA_963850705.1. Taxonomy (GTDB): domain Bacteria; phylum Pseudomonadota; class Alphaproteobacteria; order Rhizobiales; family Xanthobacteraceae; genus VAZQ01. Next base: position 38,866 of record CAWKMR010000017.1, read on the forward strand.
ATTCTAAGCTGATCGACTTGCTATGTCGGTAACGTCTCCTTAACCAGCATGAGTGCCACTAAGCACCGGGGTATCCAGTTTAGGCCCTAGTTTGGACACGTTTCGCGGGGAATCCGTACCGGTGCCGGTGGTGGACGGCTCGATTTCATCGCGCATTTCGGGGTTTCGGCGGCGCGCTCTGCCTGACCGCTTGCCGCATCCATTCGGTCCCTGCGACGGCGTATTGCCCCGCCTGACATTCTCGGAGCGCCGAAAGGATCGCGCATGACGCCCGCCGAAGCCAACAATCTCTCGCTTTGGGCGCTGTTCTACAACGCCGACCTGATCGTCAAACTGGTCATGATCGGGCTGATCGTTGCGTCGGTCTGGGTCTGGGCGATCGTGATCGACAAGCTCCTGCTGTATGCGCGCATGCGCCGCGCGATGGACCGTTTCGAGCAGGCGTTCTGGTCGGGCCAGTCGCTTGAGGAATTGTACAAGTCGCTGTCCGCGCGTCCGACCCATTCGATGGCTGCGCTTTTCGTCGCAGCGATGCGCGAGTGGAAGCGCAGCCTCGAAAGCCAGGCGCGTTCGTTCGCCGGACTGCAGATGCGCATCGAGAAGGTGATGGACGTGACGATCGCCCGCGAAGTCGAGCGCCTGGAACGGCGGCTGCTGGTGCTGGCGACCGTCGGTTCCGCCGGCCCGTTCATCGGGCTGCTCGGCACCGTGTGGGGCATCATGACGAGCTTCCGTGCCATCGCGGGACAGCAAAGCACGTCGCTGGCGGTGGTCGCGCCCGGCATCGCCGAGGCGCTGTTCGCGACGGCAATCGGCCTTATAGCCGCCATACCGGCGACGATTTTTTACAACAAATTCGCGTCCGAGGTGAACAAGCAGGCCCAGCGGCTGGAGGGCTTTGCGGACGAGTTCTCCGCGATCCTGTCGCGACAGATCGACGAGCGGGCCTAGTGTGGCGGTTCAGAAGTCCGCATCATTGTCGCGGCGAGTCCAACATGCGGACTTCTGAACCAAAGCCACACTAGATTTAAAGAGTGCTAGTGTCCTTCGATTCCGAAGTTCGTAAATGAGGGTGCCGCAAGATGATACGAACTTCGGAATGGACATAGCGCATGTCCCGGAAAAGTGGATACCGGTTTTCCGAGAAGGACATGCGCCAACGCAAGAAGTTTGAGTGCATCCCGGTTCAATTGAACCGGGATGCACTCCAGGGGTAGACCATGGCAATGGGCGCGGCGAACGCCGCCGCTGGATCGGGCAGACGCCGGCGTCAACACCGTCGCGGTGTGATGAGCGAGATCAACGTGACGCCGATGGTCGACGTCATGCTGGTGTTGCTGATCATCTTCATGGTCGCGGCGCCGCTGCTGACAGTTTCGATTCCGGTCGACCTTCCCGAGGCGAAGGCCCAGGTCACCACCCGGGCGAAGACCGAGCAATTGACCGTCACCGCCAGGAAGGCGAGCGGCTCGTGCAGTGTCGTTGCCGAATACTACTTGGGCGACAGCCCCATCAACGTTGCGGAACTCGAGGCGAAGATCAAAGCGATCCGGGAGTCGGGCGAGAAGGAAATCGACCCGAACGTCAACCTTCGGGGCGATAAGGAAATCTGCTATTCTGACGTCATGCGTCTGTTGGGGCGGATCAAGTCGGCAGGCTTCGGGGCCAATATCGAAGTCATTCCGGAGCAGGAAAAAAGGTAAGCCTTTTGCGGGCGGACTGGACCATATCGGGCTGCTGTCATCTCGTCGTCCTGGGCGTGGCGCTGGTGAGCTTTTCGCCGTCGCGGCTGCCGCCGACGCGCGTCGAAAGCATTGCGGTCAACATCGTCACCGATAGCAACAAGAGCGAGCTGACCAAGGGCCAGACGACCGCGCCCAAGCAGGAAACGCCAAATCCGTTCGTGGAGCGGATCGGCGAGCAGAAACCGGTGGAAAACCCGGCAGCGAAAATCGCGCCCCGTGAAGTCACCGCGTCGACCGATGCGACGCCGCCACCTCCTGAGCCACCGAAGCAGGAGGCCAAGAAGAAAGCGGAGCCCAAGCGCGATCTGATCGCCGATGCGATCAAGAAGGACGACGCCAAGAAGACCGAGCAGAAGAAAGTGGACGCCAAGGTCCCGACGCCGCCGAAGCGCCCGCCGCAGCCGCAGCCGAAGTTCGATCCGCGGGACATGCAAGCCTTGCTCGACAAGCGCGATCCGCAGCGCACCGCAGCGATCGGTGATACGATCAACAACACCGTGTCGCTCGGCGCACCCAAGGCCTCGGCCAAGCAGCTTTCCCAGAACGAACTCGATGCGCTGCGTGCGCGCCTCGCGCAATTGTGGAATCCGCCGGCGGGTGCGCAGAATCCGGAAGAACTCGTTGTTACGATTCGCCTGCGCTTGAAGCCTGACGGCACCCTTTTGGGCGGACCGCAGGTCGTGACGTCCGGACAAAGTCCGCTGTTCATGGCGGCACGCGAGAGCGCCATTCGCGCCCTCTTCCGCGGCCAGCCGTTCGACATGCTCAGGCCAGAAACTTACGAAGTGTGGAAGGACATCGAGATCACGTTCGATCCGCGCGACATGATCCGCGGCTGACGCCGATTCTCATCGAGGCCGAGACGAAAAGAATATGAGCGAGCGTCATTCGCCTCCATCGCCGGTGTTGAGCCGCCGCCGATTGATTGCATTGGGAGCCGGCGCCGCAGCCGGCACACTGGCGGGACTTTCCCCGCGCCGGGCTGCAAGCGCAACTCAAGCTCGACGTGACCCAGGGCAACATCCGGCCGATGCCGATCGCGTTGCCGGATTTCATGGCGGAGCCCGGCGTTCCCGATCCCGGCATGGGCCGCAACATCACGCAGATCATCGCCTCGAACCTGCGCCGCAGCGGTCTGTTCGCGCCCCTCGATCAGGCGACCTATATCGAGCGCATCACCGATTTCAACCGCCAGCCGCGTTTCCCGGACTGGCGGCAGATCAATGCCGATGCGCTGGTGACCGGCCGCCTGGAGCGGCAGGGCAACGGCAACGTCGTGGCGCAGTTCCGGCTCTGGGATGTGGTCGCGGGCGGGCACATTCATGCCCAGCAGACATCGACGAGCCCGGACAACTATCGCCGCCTGGCGCATATCATCTCCGATCAAATCTATCAGCGCCTCACCGGCGAGATGGGCTACTTCGACACCCGCATCGTATTCATTGACGAGTCCGGCGCCAGGAACCAGCGCACCAAGCGCCTTGCGATCATGGACCAGGACGGCGCCAATGTGCGCTACCTCACGCGCGGCGACGATCTCGTGCTGACGCCGCGCTTCTCGCCGTCCACTCAGGAAATCACCTACATGTCTTATGGGCAGGGTCAGCCGCGCGTGTACCTGCTCAACATCGAAACCGGCCAGCGCGAGGTGGTCGGCAATTTCCCAGGCATGACATTCGCGCCGCGCTTCTCGCATGATGGCCATCGCGTCATCATGAGTTTGCAGCAGGGCGGCAACTCCAACATCTTCGTGATGGATCTGCGCTCGCGCACCACGATGAAGCTGACCGATACTGCGGCGATCGACACCGGGCCGTCCTATTCGCCGGACGGCGCGCGCATCTGCTTCGAGTCGGATCGCGGTGGCCGCCAGCAGATCTATGTGATGCCCGGCAGCGGCGGGCCCGCAAACCGCATCAGCTTCGGCGACGGCTCGTATTCGACACCGGTCTGGTCGCCGCGCGGCGACTACATCGCTTTCACCAAGCAGGCGCAGGGCCGGTTCGCGATCGGCATCATACGCCCGGATGGTTCTGGCGAACGTATCCTGACCGACGGCTTCCACAACGAAGGCCCGACCTGGGCGCCGAACGGACGCGTGCTGATGTTCTTCCGCGATCCCGGCGGCAATTCCGGTCCGCAGCTCTTTACCGTCGACGTCACCGGTCGCAATGAGCAGCGCATTCCGACGCCGTCGTTCGGTTCGGATCCGGCGTGGTCGCCGCTGTTGCGCTAAAGAGTTTGCGGTAATCGCTTCCCGCATTCGCGGAACTCAAGCGGCCCTGATCACGCCGCATTCACCGGACATTAACCACCGTAAGCGGTTTCAAGGGGTTCACCGCATTTGAGGGATCGGGGCAAGCCTCCATCAAGGTTGACGGAACGTTCGTTTAACCAGGGTGCTGCTAGACCCTCACATCCGGTAACAACGTGAGACTGGAGGCACCGGAATGCTGAGTGGAATTTGTAGCTTCCGATCGACGCGGCTGGCGTGTCTCGTTGTAGCAGTGCTGAGCATTGGCGCTTGCGCGAGGAATCCTGCCGAGCAGACCGGTTCGTTGGCGAACGCCAGCGCCGCGACACCAGGCAGTCAGCAAGACTTCGTCGTGAATGTCGGCGACCGCGTATGGTTCCAGGTCGATTCCACGGAACTGACACAGCAGTCGATCGCGACGCTCGAGAAACAGGCGCAATGGCTGCGCGCCTATCCGCAATATTCGTTCACCATCGAAGGCCACGCCGACGAGCGCGGCACGCGCGAATATAACATCGCGCTCGGGGCGCGCCGCGCTCAGGCTGTGCGCGACTATCTCGCCTCGCGCGGGATTCAGGCGCATCGCATGCGAACGATCTCCTACGGCAAGGAGCGTCCGGTTGCCGTCTGTAACGATATCTCCTGCTGGTCGCAGAACCGCCGTGCCCAGACGGTGCTGAACGCCAGCTCGTAAGGTTTGCGGGGGAAAATACGGGGGAAGGGTCAGCCGGCGCCTTCGGGCGCCGGCTGTATTTTGTGGCGTATTGTCAATCGATTGACGAAAGAGTTCCATGGCGGCTTGCCAAGCCGCGCACGTGGCGGAATGTTAGCGAAGTCGACCACCGCGGACGCCCTGGAGGGGAAAATTTCATGCGGAGCAGGTTCATCTTCGCCGCCGGTTTGATCGCGGGGGCCGCTATCCTGGCGGCTTGCGGCCAAGGCAACCAATATGTTGCGCCGCCACTGCCGAAAGTGTCGGTGGCGAAGCCGGTCAAACAGCCAATCACGCGCTACCTCGAGGCCACCGGCAACACCGCATCGGTGAACAGCGCCGACCTTGTCGCCCGCGTCAACGGATTCATCGAGACGATCAATTACGAGGACGGCGCGCCCGTGAAGAAGGGCGATCTCCTGTTCACGATCGAGCTCGAGCCCTACAAGGTGAAGCTCGATCAGGCCAAGGCCTCGGAAGAGTCTGCGAACTCGACCTACAATCAGCAGCAGGCTGCCTATGAACGGTCCGCCGAGCTGATCAAGCAAAAAGTGACCACACAGGCGTCCTACGATCAGGCCCTGGCAAACAGAGACGCTGCAAAGTCCTCGCTCGACAACGCCCGAGCCAACACAAGGCTTGCGCAGATCAACTACGACTACGCGCAAATGCGGGCGCCGTTCGACGGCATCATGACGGCACGCAAGGTGTCAGTCGGGACCTATGTCGGCGGCAGCGGAACACCGACGGTGCTTGCCACCATCGTCCAGCTCGATCCGATCTGGGTGAACTTCAACATCAGCGAGCAGGACGTCATCCGGGTGCGCGCGGCGCTGGCGCAACGCGGAGCCACGCGTGACGACGTCATGAAGTACAAGGTCGAGGCCGCACTGCAGGACGAGAGCAACTATCCGCATGTCGGAACCATCGACTATGTCGCTCCTACCTTGAGCACGACAACGGGGACGCTGGCGGTGCGCGGCATATTCCAAAATCCGAAGAACGTGCTGTTGCCCGGATATTTCGTTCGCTTGCGTATCCCGAGTCCGACCGAGCAGGTCGCGCTGCTCATTCCCGACGTCGCGCTTGGCAGCGATCAGGGCGGCCGCTACGTGCTGGTGGTGAACAACGACGACGTCGTCGAACAGCGCAAGGTCGAGATCGGGCCGCTGATCGGCAATATGCAGGTGATCGACAAAGGCCTGAACGAGAACGACCGGGTCGTGATTTCGGGCACGCTGCGCGCGATCCCCGGCCAGAAGGTCGATCCGCAAGCCGCGCCTGAAAAAACCGCCGCCGTTCGCTAGCGCTTCCTCGCACCGTCAGGCAGCGTCATGATCTCAAAATTCTTCATCGAGCGGCCGGTTCTCGCCAACGTCATCGCCATCCTGATGGTGGTGATCGGCCTGGTGGCGCTGATCAACCTTCCAGTCGCGCAATATCCCGACATCACGCCGCCGACCGTGCAGGTCACGACCCGCTACCCGGGCGCCAATGCGCGCACGGTGATCGATACCGTCGCGCTGCCGATCGAGCAGCAGGTCAACGGCGTCGAAGGCATGATCTACATGCAGTCGTATTCCGGCGACGACGGCAGCTACACCCTCACGGTAACCTTCAAGATCGGCACCAATCTCGACTTCGCCCAAGTGCTGGTACAGAACCGCGTCGCCAGCGCGCTTGCCTCGCTGCCGCAGGCGGTGCAGGTGCAGGGCGTCAACACTCAGAAAAAATCCACGGCGATCCTCCAGATCATCGCGCTGACGTCGCCCGACGGTCGCTACAACAGCCTTTATCTCGCGAACTACGCGACTATCCGGCTGAAGGACGAGCTGGCGCGCCTACCGGGCGTCGGCAACGTCAACGTGTTCGGCGCCGGCCAGTACTCGATGCGGATCTGGCTCGACCCCGAGAAGCTGCAGGCGCGCGGCTTGACGCCGAGCGACGTGATCAATTCGCTCCAGCAGCAAAGCCAGCAGGTGACCGCCGGCCAGATCGGTGCGCCGCCGGCGCCGTCCGGACAGTCGTTCCAGTACACGCTCAACATTTATGGCCGCCTCGACGATGCCGAGGAATTCGCCAACGTGATCGTAAAGACCGGCAGCGCCGGTGACATCACGCGCGTCAGCGACATCGGCCGCGTCGAACTCGGCGCGCAGACCTACGGACAGGTTTTCACGCTCGACGGCCGGCCTTCGGCGGGCCTTGCAATCTTCCAGTCGCCGGGCGCAAACGCGCTCGACGTCGGCAACGAGATCCAGAAGCGGATGCGCGAGCTTTCGCGCGAGTTTCCGCAGGGGCTGACCTACGGCATCCCGTTCGACACCACGAAATTCGTGCGCGCCTCGGTCAACGAGGTCTACCATACGCTGTTCGAGGCCGGCATCCTGGTGCTGATCGTGATCCTGTTCTTCCTGCAGGACTGGCGTGCCACGCTGGTGCCCGCAACCACGGTGCCAGTCACGATCATCGGTGCCTTCGCCCTCATGGCGGCGATGGGCTTCACCGTCAACATGTCGACGCTGTTCGCGCTCGTGCTGGCGATCGGCATCGTCGTCGACGACGCCATCGTCGTGGTCGAAGGCGCCGCCCATAATATCGAGCAGGGCATGTCCGGGCACGATGCCGCGATCCGCGCCATGGATCAGCTGTTCGGCCCGATCATCGGCATCACCCTGGTGCTGATGGCGGTGTTCATTCCGGCCGCCTTCCTGCCGGGTTTGACCGGCCGTATGTACGCGCAATTCGCGCTGGTCATCGCCGCGACCGCGCTGCTCAGCGCCGTCAATGCGGCGACGCTCAAGCCCACGCAATGCGCAATGTGGCTGCGTCCAACGGTGCCGCTTGAGAAACGCAACATCGTGTTTCGCGCCTTCGACAACATCTACGCGCGGTCCGAGCGCGGCTATGTCTCGCTGATCCGGCGCATCGTCGCGCGCGCGGGCGCCTGGGTGGTGGCGGTGCTCGTCCTCATCGGCGTCATCGGGTACATGTTCACACGGATTCCGACCGCCTTCCTGCCGATCGAGGACCAGGGCTACCTGATTGCCAACGTGCAGTTGCCGGACGGCGCCTCGCTCGAGCGGACGCAGAAAGCGCTCGAGCGCGTCCAAGCGATCGCCCGCAAGACCCCTGGCGTCCAACAGGTTGTCACCATCGCCGGCATCTCGGTGCTGGACGGCTCGTCGACGCTCTCCAGCGCCGGCGTCGCCTATATCATCCTTGACGACTGGGAGAAGCGCGGCCGCGCGCAGGGCCTGCTGCCGCTATTCTCGGCGCTCAACCAGGCGGTCAGCGTTATCGAGGAAGCGAAGGTGATGGTACTGCCGCCGCCGCCGATCCAGGGCGTCGGCAACGCCGCCGGTGCGACCATGCAGGTGCAGTTGCGCGATGGCACCTTCGACCTCGCCAAGCTGCAGAACATGGTTCAGGCGATGGTGACGAACGCAGGAACTCAGTCGGCTTTGCAAGCTGTGATCGCGCCGTATCGTGCGACGGTCCCGCAGTACATCGTCGAGGTCGACCGGGTGAAGACCCAGACGCTCGGCCTGACCGTCAACCAGGTATTCAGCGCGCTGGGCGGCTATCTCGGCGCTAGCTATGTCGATCAGTTCAACAAGTTCGGCCGCACGTTCCAGATTTATGTGCAGGCGGATTCGCAATTCCGCTTGCGTACGCAGGACATCAACCTCTTAACCGTGCGCAACAACAACGGCGACATGATCCCGCTCGGCACGCTGGTGTCGATCAAGCCCACAGTCGGCTCGCCGCTGATCAGTCTTTACAATCTCTACCCGTCGGCGACCATCATCGCCCTGCCGGCGCGCGGGGTCTCGACCGGCGAAGCGATGATCCTGATGGAGCAGATCGCGGCCAAGACGCTGCCGCCCGGCGCCGGCTTTGAATGGACCGCCATGTCCTATCAGGAGAAGATCGTCGGCAATCAGATGTTCATCGTCTTCGGCCTCGCGATGCTGCTGGTCTATCTGGTGCTCGCGGGCCAGTACGAAAGCTGGCTGACGCCGCTGTCGGTGATCCTGTCGGTGCCGCTCGCCTTGCTCGGTCCGGTGGCGGTGCTCAACGTCATCCCGCTCGGCAACAACCTCTATGTACAGATCGGCCTCGTGCTCTTGATCGCGCTGTCGGCCAAGAACGCGATCCTGATCGTCGAGGTCGCGCGCGAGCACCGCCAAGCGGGCAGGAGCATCGTTGAATCAGCGATCGACGCGGCGCAAGCGCGGTTCCGGCCGATCCTGATGACCTCGTTCGCCTTCATCCTGGGCATGGTGCCACTGGTCCTCGCGACCGGCGCCGGCGCCAACTCGCGGATCTCGATTGGCATTACGGTGGTCTCCGGCATGCTGGCGTCAACCTGCCTCGCGGTCTTGTTCGTTCCCGCATTCTTCGTCATCGTGCAGCGCTTTGACGAATGGCGCGCCGCCCGCAAGGGCAAGAAGGCCGAGGCGGTGGCGCCGGCGGAATAAGCGAGGGATTGGTATGGAGCTAGGACTGGCGGGTAAGGTCGCGCTGGTGACCGGATCGTCACGGGGCATCGGGCGCGGCATCGCCGTGGCGCTGGCCCAGGAAGGATGCGATCTGGTCCTGACCGGCACCGACGAGGCGGCGCTCAAGGACGCAGCCTCAGCGGTCGCGGCAACCGGCCGCAAGGCGAAGACGGTCGCGATCGATCTGCGCAAGGACACCGCCCCGGCCGCGCTGACCGATGCGGTCAAAAGCGCTTTCGGACGCCTCGACATCCTCGTCAATAATGCCGGCACCACCAAGCGCGGCGATTTCTTTACGCTCACCGACGCCGACTGGGCGGAAGGCTATGCGCTGAAATTCTTCGCCCATGTGCGGCTTTCGCGCGCCGCGTGGCCGCTGTTGAAGGCGAGCGGCGGCTCGCTGGTCTCGATCGGCGGCACCAGCGGGCGCGTGCCGACCGCCGGCTTCACCATCGGCAGCTCGGTGAACGCGGCGGTGGCGGCGTTCTCCAAGGCGCTGGCCGATCTCGGCAAGACTGACGGCGTGCAGGTCAACTGCATCCATCCGAGCTATGTCGATACCGAACGTTTCGCGCGGCGGGTCAAGGCCGACATGGAACGCACCGGCAAGAGCGAGGCCGAAGTGCGCGAATGGCATCGTAAGGACATCGGCACCGTCCGGCTCGGCACCACCGACGACGTCGCCAACCTCGTCGCGTTCATCGTTTCGCCGCGCGGGCGCTGGCTGCACGGCGCCACCGTCGATCTCGACGGCGGCGAGGTGAAGGCGTTCTAGAGCCGGCATGAGCATCCTCCTCACGCCAGCGCGCATCGGCGGCGTCGAGATCAAGAACCGCATCATCATGCCGCCGATGACGACGCGGCTCTCGGACGACGAGGGCCACGTCACCGACGACACCATCGCCTATTACATGGCGCGGGTGCGCGGCGGCGTCGGCATGATCACCGTCGAGATGGCCTCGCCGGAGCGGGCAGGGCGCCACCGCCGCCGCGAGCTCGGCATCTATGACGACCGCTTCCTGCCGGGGCTGACGCGGCTGGTCGACGCGATCCATGGCGGTGGCGCGAAAGCGTCGATCCAGCTCGGCCACGGCGGTGGGCACACGCGGCGCGACATCTGCGGTGAGACGCCGATCGCGCCGTCCGCGATTCCGCATCCGGTCTACGAGGTGACCAACGAGACCATCGTGCCGGAGGCGATGACCCGCGAACGGATCGCCGAAGCGGTCGCTGCATTTGCGCGGGCCGGCGCGCGGGCGAAGGTGGCGGGCTTCGATTGCGTCGAGATCCATGCCGCGCACGGCTACCTGATCTCGCAATTCGTCACGCCGTTCGAGAACCGGCGCACCGACGAATACGGCGGCTCGCTCGAAAACCGCGCGCGCTTCGGCCTCGAGGTGCTGCGCGCGGTGAAGGCGGCGGTCGGAACGATGCCGGTGATCTATCGCCTGTCGGTCGACGACTACTTTCCCGAGGGTCTTGTTCCCCGCGACGGCTTGCAGATCGCGATCTGGGCGGCGCAGGCGGGCGCGGATGCGCTGCACATCGCCGCCGGGCACTACCGCTCGCTGCCATCCGGCGAGCGCATGATTCCGCCGATGGCCTATCCCGACGCGACGTTTCTCGACTACGCCGCCGCGGTGAAGAAGATGGTCGGCATTCCCGTGATCGCGGTCGGCCGTCTGGGCGACCCGAAACATGCCGAGGAGGCCGTTGCTGACGGCAAGGCGGATTTCGTCGCACTCGGCCGCACGCTGATCGCCGATCCGGACTGGGTCGCAAAGCTCGCGCGCAACGAACCGGCGCGACGCTGCCTTGCGTGCAACACCTGCGTGAACGAGATGCGCGGCGGCGCGCAACTGCGTTGCGTGGTCAACGGCGCCGCCGGGCGCGAACGCTCGTTTGAATCCGCGCGGCCGCCGGCGAACGAGCGCATCGCGGTGATCGGCGCCGGGCCGGCGGGACTGACCTATGCATCGCTGGTGGCGGGCGGAAATTCGGTGACGGTGTTCGAGCGTGCCGCGCGCGCCGGCGGCTCGTTCCGCTATGCCGGCAAGGCGCCGCTGTTCCAGGATGTCGTCGCCAATCAGGAATCGTTCGATCGCTATGTGCGCAATCTCGAAGCTGCGTGCGTGGGGAAGGGCGTGGCGTTCCGCTACGGCGTCGACGTCGCGCGCTCGCCGGAATTGCTGGAGCCTTTCGATCGGATCGTGATCGCAACCGGAGCCGCATACCGTTTCGGCCTTGGCCCTATCGCGACGACCATGCTCGATCTCGGCGCTGGCCGCTGGCCATTCCTGAGAAAAATTCTCTCCGCACCGTCCGTTCGCGACTGGTTTTACCACCGGGCCCGCAGGCCGACGGGGGCGGCGCTCCAGGGCTTGGCGCGCCCCGGGCAGCAGGTGGTCGTGATCGGCGACGCGCTGGCGGCAGGCAAAAGCCGGCCGGCCATCTCGAGCGCCTTCGAGGCTGCGCTAAGAAATTGATTATGGTGAAGGATTTGGAAACTTTTTCGCGGATAATCAGTCACAATTTGGACGCGGAAAAGCTTATGCTTGATGCGCACCACCTCAACGTAGATCGGGGCCAATGTTCCGCAGCATGTTTCGGCTGACCGCCGCGCCGGCGATCGCCGCTTTGGTCGTCATGGCACCTTGCGCCGCATCGGCGCAGGGCTTCCTCAATGACCTGTTTGGCAACAGCGATCGCTTCTCGCCGCCGGCAGGAGCGTCGCAACAGCGGCCTCAGCAGCAGCCGGCGCAATACCCGCAGGAGCAGGCGGGGCCGCAAGGCCGCGTCGCGCAAGGACCCGGCGACGAACTCTCGACGCGGATCGGTCGCCTCGAAGCGCAGATCCGCCAGCTCACCGGCGCAATCGAGCAATTGCAGTACCGCAACCAGCAGCTCGAAGGGCAGTTGCAGCGCATGCAGGGCGGGGCCGGTGCTCCAGCGCCGGCAGCGCGTGGACCGGCGACCACGCAGGGCGTGCAGCCGCAGATGCAGCCACAGGCGCCGCCGCAGGTTCAACCGCCGCCTCCGCCGTCGGCACCGGGTCGTCGCGGTGACGTGTTCGATCCCGCGCAGAATCCGAACGCGCCGGGCGCGCCGCGCGTGCTTGGCACGATCCCGTCGGGCACGAGTCCGTACGGCCCACCTGGCGGCGCGGCGCAATCGCCGGATCCCAATTTTGACGATGACGAGGTTGGCGCTCCCGGTGGACGCCAGGCCGGCGCGCCGCTCGATCTGTCCACCATGGCCGGTGGGATGCCGAACGATCGCTCAACGCCGCAGCCGGGCGCGGTGTCGAGCGAGGCGCTGCCGGCGCCATCGTCACCGCGCATGCCGGGTGGCGCCGCACCTGGGGGAGCACAGGTCGCGACCTTGCCGCCGTCCGACAGCCCGCGCGACAATTACGACCTCGCCTACGGCTACATGACGCGCAAGGACTACGCGCTCGCCGAAGACGGCTTCCGCAACTTCCTCCGCCGCTTCCCGAGCGATCGGCTCGTGCCCGATGCGCAATACTGGCTCGGCGAAAGCATGTTCCAACGCCAGCGCTATCGCGATGCCGCCGAAGCGTTCCTGGGGGTCTCGACCAAGTTCGAGACCAGCGCGCGCGCCCCGGATGCGCTCCTGCGGCTCGGTCAATCGCTCGCGCAGATGGGCGAACGCGAAGCGGCCTGCGCGTCGCTCGCGGAAGTGCTGCGCAAATATCCGCGCGCGTCGGTCGCGATCAGGCAAGGCGTCGACCGTGAGCAAAAACGCGTCCGCTGCTGACGACGCGTCGCCGATTTCGGCGGCGGAAGCCAACCGGCTTTTCAGCGGTCTCCAGCATTTTCCGGCCTTTGATCTTGGCGGTGTCCGGCGGGCCGGATTCCACGGCACTGATGGCGCTGATCGCGCGCTGGCGCGGCCGCGAGCCGTCGCCGAGATTGGTCGCGGTGACGATCGACCATGGTCTGCGCAAGGAATCCAAGCGCGAGGCCAAAGCCGTCGAACAGTTGGCCCGCAAGCTCGGCATCGAGCATCGCACGCTGCCGTGGACCGGACGCAAGCCAAAGACCGGCCTGCAGGAGGCCGCCCGGCTGGCGCGCTATCGCCTGCTTTGCGAGGTTGCCAACGAGGTCGGTGCTCATCATGTGCTCACGGCCCACACCCTGACGACCAGGCCGAGACCATTCTCTTCCGGATGGCGCGCGGCAGCGGTATCAGCGGCTTGGCCGGCATGTATTCGTTTGCGCCAATGCCGGTCGATGAGGGGGTGGGCATTGGGCTGGCCCGTCCGCTCCTGAAAGTTTCCAAGTCGCGACTGATCGCGACGCTGAAGGCTGCAAAGATTCCTTACGCGGACGATCCGTCCAATCGCGATCCGCGTTTTACCCGCTCGCGCTTGCGCGAGCTCATGCCGATGCTCGCCGGGGAGGGATTGACCGCATCGCGGCTCGCCTCGTTGGCCGGCCGGGTCCAGCGTGTCGAACAAACGCTGTCGCAAGTGATGTTGCGCGGCGACAAAGCGGGTCGCTCCCGGCCCGTGGCCGGATGGCGGACCGGTGACCATGCAGGCCGAAATGTTTTCCGACCTGCCGCATGAGATCGCGCTTCGGCTGCTTGGGCCAGGCGATCGCGTGGGTGGGCGACGAAGGTCCGGTCGAGCTCGGCAAGCTCGAAGCGCTCTACGAGGCCATGTTCGAGCCGCCAGACCAATTCGCGAAGTTTCGCCGCACCTTGGCCGGCGCGGTTGTCACCGTGGCCCGCGACAAAATCACCATCGAACCGGCCCCGCCGCGCAAGGCGGGCCTAAGAAAGTAGCAGAACCGCTTAACCACGCGTCGATATGACCCCCGCAGAGGCCGCAAACGTCGGTAGAATGGGACAAAATGGGCCAGTTCCCTTGGCAGATGCCGGTGCGAGACCTAAATTGGGTACCGGGATGGACGTGAATTGGCCATGACCGGCTACCATCATCGACTTTCCCGCCTTGCGGGGCGCCGGCGGGCATGCCGGACACAAGGAACAAGTTGAATGAACGCCAATCTGCGCAACTTTGCCCTTTGGGTCATTATCGTCCTTTTGCTGCTGGCGTTGTTCACGCTGTTCCAGAACCCGAGCCAGCGGACCCAGTCGCAGGAAATCTCGTTCTCGCAGCTCCTCAATGAGGTCGAGCAGGGTCGCGTCCGCGACGTGCTGATCCAGGGGCCGGAAATCCACGGCAACTTCACCGATGGCCGCGGGTTCCAGACCTATGCCCCGCACTGATCCGTCCCTGATCCAGCGCCTCTACGGCAAGGGCGTTTCGATCACGGCGCGCGCCCAGCAGAACGACGTGCCCTGGTTCGTTTCGCTCCTGCTGTCGTGGCTGCCGTTCATCGCGCTGATCGGCGTGTGGATATTCCTGTCCCGGCAGATGCAGGGCGCCGGCGGCAAGGCGCTCGGCTTCGGAAAATCACGCGCAAAGCTGCTGACTGAGGCGCACGGCCGCGTCACCTTCGAGGACGTCGCGGGCGTCGATGAAGCGAAGCAGGACCTGCAGGAGATCGTCGAGTTCCTGCGCGACCCCGGAAAATTCCAGCGGCTCGGCGGCAAGATTCCGCGCGGCGTGCTGCTCGTCGGCCCGCCCGGCACCGGCAAGACGCTGATTGCGCGCGCCGTCGCCGGCGAAGCCAACGTGCCGTTCTTCACGATCTCCGGTTCCGACTTCGTCGAGATGTTCGTCGGCGTCGGCGCGAGCCGCGTGCGCGACATGTTCGAGCAGGCGAAGAAGAACGCGCCGTGCATCATCTTCATCGACGAAATCGACGCGGTCGGCCGTCATCGCGGCGCCGGCCTCGGCGGCGGCAATGACGAGCGCGAGCAGACGCTCAATCAGTTGCTGGTCGAGATGGACGGCTTCGAGACCAATGAAGGCATCATCCTGATCGCCGCCACCAACCGGCCCGACGTGCTCGACCCGGCGCTGCTGCGTCCGGGCCGCTTCGACCGGCAGGTGATCGTGCCGAATCCGGACGTGGTGGGCCGCGAGCAGATCCTGAAGGTGCATGTGCGCAAGGTGCCGCTGGCGCCGGACGTGAACCTCAAGACCATCGCCCGCGGCACGCCCGGCTTCTCCGGCGCCGACCTCGCCAACCTGATCAACGAGGCGGCGCTGACGGCGGCGCGGCGCAACAAGCGCATGGTGACGCAGGCGGAATTCGAGGACGCCAAGGACAAGGTGATGATGGGCGCGGAGCGCAAGTCGCTCGTCATGACCGAGGAAGAGAAGATGCTGACCGCCTATCACGAGAGCGGGCACGCCATCGTCGCGCTCAACGTCAAGGCGACCGACCCCGTGCACAAGGCAACCATCATTCCGCGCGGCCGCGCGCTCGGCATGGTCATGCAGTTGCCCGAGCGCGACAAGCTCTCGATGAGCCGCGAGCAGATGACCTCGCGCCTCGCCATCATGATGGGCGGGCGCGTGGCCGAAGAGCTGGTGTTCGGCAACGAGAAGGTGACCTCGGGCGCCGCCTCCGACATCGAGCAGGCGACCAAGCTCGTCGCGCATGATGGTGACCCGCTGGGGCCTCTCCAGCGAGCTCGGCACCGTCGCCTATGGCGAGAACCAGGACGAGGTCTTCCTCGGCTACCAGGTGTCGCGCCAGCAGAACATCTCGGAGGAGACCAGCCGCAAGATCGATGCCGAGATCAGGAAGCTGGTCGAAGCCGGTTACGCGGACGCCGAGCGCATCCTCCGGGAAAAGCGCGCCGACCTCGAGACCCTCGCCAAGGGGCTGCTCGAGTTCGAGACGCTCAGCGGCGACGAGATCAAGGACCTGCTCGAGGGCAAGCGGCCGGTGCGCGAGTCGGTGATCGAGCCGTCAACGCCGCGCGGCTCGGCCGTGCCGCCGGCCGGCAAACCGCGTCCGCGCCCGGAAACGGGTGGGCTCGAGCCGCAGCCGCAGGCATAAATCCAGTTCCTGCTGTGGTACGAACGCCCGCCCTCCGGCGGGCGTTTTCGTTATTGGCGTTGGACTCCGCTCGTCCCCGCGCAAGCGGGGACCCAGTCTAAGAAGAAAGATTTTGGATTCCCGCTTTGCGCGGGCATGAGCGGAGGATAGAGCCACTGCCAAGCGGAGACCGTGGTCGTCGATGACGAACAGTTCCGAAATGACGAAGCGCCGCCCTGGACGCTCGCCGGCTTCAATCTCGGCATGCGGCTCGCGCTGCCGATCCTGCCCGCCATGATCGCGTTCGGGCTCGCGGTCGGCGCCACCGCCGCGCGCAAGGGCTTCAGCTTCGTCGACAACCTCGTGATGAACGTGTTCGTCTATGCCGGCATGTCGCAGCTCGTGGCGATGGAAGCGTGGCCGGAGCGCGTGACGTTCGGCGCCCTGGCTGCGCTCGCAGTGCTCATGATCACGGTCAACGCCCGCATGCTGCTTGATGAGCGCGGCGCTCTATCCGTGGCTCGGCGCATCGCCGCCCTGGCGGATCTATCCGACGCTGCATGTGCTGGCGGACCCGTCCTGGATCATCGCCATGCGCTATCGCGCGAACGGCGGATCGGATGCGGGCGTCCTGCTTGGGTCGAGCGTGCTGCTGGCCGTGGCGTGGATTGGAGCGACCTGTGTCGGGCACGTCGGCGGAACGATGATCGCCGATCCGCGCCGCTATGGCATCGATCTGGTGATGCCGATCTTCTTCGCCGCCATGCTGATCCCGCTCTGGCGGGGCGCTACGGCGGCGATCGCGTGGACCGTCGCCGGCGTGGTTGCCGTCGCGGTGCATCAGCTCGCGGGCGGCTGGTGGTTCATCGTCGCCGGCGCGGTCGCCGGCAGCGTCGTCGGAGGTTATCTCGATGACGCCGATTGAAAGCGCGGACTTCGGCGTGCTGGCGGCCATCGCCGCGATGGCGGTCGCGACCTATGCCATGCGCGCCGGCGGCTTCTGGATGATGCAGCACGTGCCGCCCAGCGCGCGCCTGCGCAAGATGCTGAACGCGCTGCCCGGCTCGGTGATCGTGGCGGCCGTGCTCCCCATCATCGTGCGCGACGGCATCACCGCGATGCTGGCGATCGGCGCGGCGGTCGCGGCGATGCTGCTGACGCGGCGCGATATCGTCGCGGTGATTGCCGGCATGGCGGTCGCGGTGGCGGCCCGGGCGGCCGGCTGGTGAGGCGCAATCGGCGCGGTGTAGCGGCCGGACTGAGCTTGTCTTGCAGTGGCTCTCTGGCTGCGCCGCGCGGGGCCAGGGGACTTTAGTACTTAAGGCCGCCTTGCTTGCGCCCGCCGGACGCGACTAAATTCGCGTTTGGCGACCGGGAGTTGACCCATTGCTTCGACTGCGTGTGTTCGTGTCCTCGCCGGGAGACGTCGGTGCCGAACGCGCCGTCGCGCTCGCCGTTGCCGAACGGCTTCAGCTCGAGTTCCGGGGCCAGATCCAGTTCGAAACCTATCTCTGGGAGCGCAGCCTGCTGCGCGCCACCGACACGTTCCAGGCGCAAATCCTCGACATCCAGCAGGCCGATCTGGCGCTGTTCATCCTGTGGGCCCGTGTCGGAACGCCGCTGCCGCTCGATCAGTTCAGCCGGCCGGACGGCACCGGCTACAATTCCGGCACCGAATACGAGTTCGAGCGTGCGCTCCATGGCTTCGAGGAGCGCAATTCGCCGGAATTGTTCTGCTACCTGAAGACCGCCGAGGTGCGGCTGTCGATGAAGGATCGCGAGCAGCGCGCCCAGCAGGTTGCCGAGCTCGATGCGGTCAGTCAGTTCGTCGACCGGTGGTTTCGCAATGCGGACGGTACGTTCCGATCGGCGTTCTACAATTTCGAAAAGACGGCACAGTTCGAGGAACTGATCGAAGTCCATCTGCGGACCTGGATTCGCGACCGGCTGAAAAGCGCCGAGCAGCCGTCGGAACAACGATCGTTATGGCAGGGATCGCCGTTCCGCGGCCTGCAAGCCTTCGATTACGAGCACGCGCTGATCTATTGCGGCCGCACCGCGCTGGTCTCCGAGGTCATCGACACGCTGCGCCGGCGCGCCGCCGCCGGGCACCCGTTCCTGATGATCACCGGCATGAGCGGCGTGGGAAAATCCTCGCTGTTGAAGGCCGGCGTGTTGCCGATTCTCACCCGCCCGCGGGTGGTGGAGCACGTGATCGAATGGCGGCGTGCGATCTTCAAGCCTGATGTCGGTGCGCAGAATTCGCTCGCCGGCTTTGCGGCGGCGCTGGTCGAGGAACACGCGCTGCCCGAGCTGGCCGATGAAAAGACGCCGCTCGCGGACATCCTCGCCGATCCGCCGGCGCTGACCTTGGCCATCACGCGGGCGCTGGACCGTGCCACCAGGCGGGCGCGCGACGCGAGTCCCGACCCCGATCCGGAAGGGGGCGTGCGGCTGGTCGTGGTCTGCGATCAGTTCGAGGCGATCTTTGATGAAACCGTCACCGCCTCGGAGCGGGCCGCGTTTTGCGAAGCGTTGCGCACGATGACCATGACCGGACGCGTCTGGGTCATCGCCACCCTGCGCGCGGATTTCTTCAGCCGCTCTTCGGAGCTGCCCGAGCGGTTCCGCGACCTGTTTATCGAACAGGGCGGTATCTATGCGGTTGGCGGACCACGTCCGGCCGAGATTTCTCAGATGATCCGCCGGCCGGCCATGATGGCGGGCATCACGTTCGAGCGTCGCGGCGATCCCGAGGAGGGACTCGACGACGTGCTGCGCGACGCCGCTTCGGGCAACCCGACGGTGCTCCCGCTGCTGCAATTCACGCTTCATGAACTCTGGCGGCGGAGCGGCGGATCAGGCGTATTGCGGTTTTCCGACTACGAGGAGCTGGGCGGCCTCCATGGCGCATTGCGGCTGCGGGCGGATGAGGTCTTTGCCGGACTCCCGGAGCGGGTCCGCGCCTCGCTGCCGAAGGTGTTGGCGGGACTCGTTCACACCGATCCGACCGATGACCGCCGCATCCTGCAAAACCGGATTTCACGCGACCAGTTTTCCCACTCGCCGGATAGCCTGGTGTTGATCGCGGCGTTCGTCGATGCGCATCTTCTGGTCAGCGACCGGGCGCCCGACGGAACGGCCGTCGTCGGCCTCGCGCACGAGGCGCTGCTGCGCGAGTGGCCCCCGGCGGTTCAGTGGATCGATCAGAATCGGATTTGCTGCGGTCGCGCGCCGCGATTACCGCCGCCGCGATGCTGTGGCGCACCAGCGACTCGCAGGAAGGCCGGCTGTTGACGGGCGCGCTGCTGAAGGACGCTACGCGTCTGGTCAAGGAAACGCCGGAAATGCTGGCGCCGCACGAGCGGTCTTTCGTCGACCTGTCGATCGCCGACGATCGCCGCAAGCGACGGCGGCTGTTCAAGCAAGTCGCCGCAGCGGCCGCGCTGGTTGCGCTGGCGATCTCGATTCCGACCATCGGCGTTGGGCAGCTTGCCTACGGCATGTCGTTCGTGCGAACGCTGCCGGCGGTATGGAACGACGGCCAGCGCATCCCGATCTCGGCGGCCGCGGCCGGCAATCTGAAAGCCAGTATCGATTTGCTTGGCGGGTTCCTGCACGGCGTGCTGCGGGAGGTCGCCGGCCGCCCCGAATTGAACTCGTGGGCGGTGGCGCAACTCTCGCTCGCCCTTCATGAATTTGGTCCGACTCCGCAGCAACTCGCGGCTTCGTCGCCGATCTCGGGAGAGCAACTGCGCGCGATCATGAGCGAGACCCGCGATGCAAGCTGCCAGTGCTGGCGGGAGACCGAAGACAAGCTGCCGCATTCGATGGCGTCGGCGTGGGTGCTTTACTCGCTGGCGCAATATGACCAGCGCGCCGCGCCGGCCGAGATCGACGCCATTCTCAATCGCCAGGGCGCCAACGGATGGTGGGCGATGTTCCCGGCGACCGGCGACGAGCGGAATGCCTCGACCTCGGCCACGGCCTGGACAGCCTTGGCGCTGCACCACCAATTGAAAAAGGATCTCATTGCGCCCGAGCAACGATGGCAGGTCGACAGGGCGGTGAAGAGCGCAGCCGCGTGGCTCATCGAACGCGCGCTCCCGGATGAGGCGCGCTGGCTGGAATATCCGCCGGACCAGACCTTTGAGCGTGGCTACGAGTATCTTGCGGTATCGGCACTGGTGATTCACGTCTTGCGCACCGTGACGGGCGGAGGCCGGTTCGACGGGCTGTGGCTCGAGCAATTGCCGCAGGGGGTCCCGTCGCCGCTCCAAAGCGAACAGGCCAAGGGATATGTGTTCCGCAGCAAGACCCAGTTCACCCTGGACGACGTGCGGCACTACCGTTTTCCCTGGATGCTGAGCACGACCGTCGATGCCTACGCCAACGGCAGTGTGATGCAGAAGGCGCGTGCCGCCTTGTGGATCGAGCAGGCGCTGGCCCGGCCCCTGACGCCGGCCGACCTGCGCAACGAGCATTGGACGATCGCCGAGACGCTGTTGGCGCTGCGGCATGTCCGCTCGGTTCTGGAGGAGACGGCCAACGGCACACCGGCGTCGGTCGGCGCATCGCAGCGGTAGCGCGTCAGAAAGTCCCGCAGCTTCCGCTCGACTTTCTGAGAAAGCGCTCGCGCTTCTCGGCTGTGATGTCGTCCATCCCGTACTGCGCGAGCCAGAGCGTGCGCGCGCCCGGCGCATAGAGCATGCGGATGCCGCGCATCAGCGCGCTGCGGCTGGGATCGCCGATCAGCTTGTTGAGCCACCACGGCGAGCCGTAGGTCGTCACCACGGCGAACCGCGTGATATTGTGCAGGAGCGGCAGCGTCCTTCCGCCCTCAAGCTTGAAGGCCACGCCGGGCACCCAGACGCGGTCGATATAGCCCTTCAGCATCGCGGGCATGCCGTACCACCAGGTGGGGAACACGAACACCAGGCCCTCGCACGCCTGGAGCCGCTGAATTTCCTTCTCGATAGACGCGCGGTTCCCGCCGACGTGGTGATAGGAGCGGCGCTCCGCCTCCGACATCGCCGGCTGGAAGCCTTCCGCGTGGAGGTCGCAGTCGTCGACGGTATGGCCGGCGTCGCGCAGCGTCGTCACGACGCATCGGTGCAGCGCCGCGACGAAACTGTCCCCGACCGGGTGCGCGTAGACCACCAGATAGCGCATCGTGCTGCTTTAGCCTTTCAGCGCCGCCTTGATGGCCGCGACGCCGCCGCCTGATTTCGCCGCGGCGATGATCCGCGCCTCGGTGGCGGCAAGCTTGTCGTTCGCGGCTTTCATGGCGTCGATCTTGTCGACCGGAACGACGACCGCGCCGTGGCGGTCGGCATGCACGAGGTCGCCGCTCCTGGTCGCCATGCCGGCGACATTGACGTCCATGCCGTAGTCGACGACGTGCACGTAGGCGTGCGACGGCACGATCATGGCGGCCAGCATCTGGAAGCCCGGCGCGATCATCGGGATGTCCCGTATGCTCCCGTCTGTCACCACGCCGAGCGCGCCCAGCGCCTTATGGATGTTCGACTGCACCTCGCCCCAGAACGCGCCGAACCCGGCATGCTCGCCGTCGAGGTCGTGCATGACCATGATCGCGGGCTGCGGCGTGCCGGCGACGTAGTCGAGATAGTCGAGCCGCTTCTGCATGTAACCCGCTTCGCCGAGCGGCACCTTGTCTTTCGCCTTGAAGGTCACGGTCTTGGCGAAACCGACGATCGGCGGCAAATCCGGAAACGGACAATGCAGATGCTTCACGGTGTAGCCATGGCCGCGCCGCTCGGGCGCGACCATTTCGATCAGATTGCAAACCGTCGGTGTATCGATCGAGCGGAGGAATTCGAACTGACTCGCGGTCACAGTCATGGGGATGTTCCTCAGAGCTGGCACTGGCGGATCGGCATCCGCGTCAGGCGGAAGGTGCGGTCGTCGCTGCGGGTCAACGGCCGTTGCGCGAACTGCTGTCCGGTTTGCGCCATCTCGCACTCCCGGTCGATCGGCAGGCCTGAATTGCGATTGTAGAGCAGGATTTCGTCGCCGGGGCCACGGACGAGCTGGATACTACGGTCGCGGCAGGCCGATGGCGCTTCGCTTTCGTGCTGGCGTCGGCACTCCCAGCTCGCCTCCTGCGGCGAACAGGCATAGCGCACCGTGGTGGTCCGCTGGTTCGACCGCAGCGTCACCGAGACGTCGAGCTTCACATTGAACCACCACCATTTCTCCGAGTCGGCGTCCCGTTCCTTGCCGGGCGCGAGCCGGCCGACGCGGATCTGCGTCACCATCTGTTTCGGATGGCTCGCCAGATGCGCGGCGTCGAAGTCGCTGCCGAAGCAGAACTGCTCGTCTTCCTTGAACCGTTCCCGTAGCGGTGCTCCGGCGGCGATCGGGGTCGCCCTTTGCTCCTCGGCGCGGCAAGCGGCGATCGGCTTGTTGTCGAGCCGGAAGATCTTGTCGTCCTCGCCCGGGCTGAACTGCACTTCCTTGCCTTCCTCCACGTCTTCGCCGCAGCCGCCGATCAGGATGAAGCCGTTGTTGTGCAGCATCACGGCGTTCGCATTGGAACGGGCGAGGCGAAAGCTGCCGCCGTCGCACTCGACCATGCAGCGCACGCCATCGCGGGTCTCCCGGTCGCAGGTCAGCGAATTGTGGAAGATGCCCTTGCGGTCACGGAAGGTGACGAAGGCGCTGACCGAGGTCTGTCCCTCTTCGCGGAAGTTCCGAAGCGATTCGGCGCGCGCGTCCGGGGTCCAGTTTTCCGCCTCGCGCCGCGTCTCAAGCGAGCGAAGGATATGAAGGCTGGTGACCTTCTGCTTGGGATGGCTCTTCATATGGGCCGCGTCATAGACCCGGCCGTAACAGGCGTCCCGATCGGCGGTGAACACGGGCGCGCGTGTCTCGGTGACGGACGGAGTCGGCCAGGCCGCCGGAGACACCAGCGCCGCCACCGCTAAAATGCGTGCAAACAAAGGGAATCGCACGAGGTTTCTCCTTGAGCCGGCCACAGTGTGGGGGAAGATCGTTCGACGGCTATGAACCTTAACTGGTCCTGAACCGACAAATACCATACCTGCAAGGGGCTGGCGGGCTTCCGATCACATGATCGCGGTGTCGCCGGGCCGCGTGCTTTTGTTGTGGTCGGGGAAAATCGAATGCCGCAATTGATTCGTTCGCGCACCGTCATCCCTTCGATGCGCTCTGCTGTGCTGGCTACCGGGGTAGCGTTCTTGGCCGCGGTCCTCGTGGCTGGTCCGGCGCCGGCGCAAAGCGGCGGCCCAAGCCCCAAGCCCAAGGCGAAGGCTCAGACCGAAGCCAAATCCGACGCCAAACCCGCCAAGAAGTCGCTTACGGGCGCGGCCCGCATCTCGAATTCCCCGCTTCCGAGCTACGATAACGACACCGCGCGGCGCATCTCGGCCACCATGCTGAGCTATTCGACCCTGGAGGTCCGCGGCGGCTGGCCGACCCTGCCGCCGGACGTCATGAAGCTCGCGCCCGGCTCGTCCGGACGGGAGGTGGCGCTGCTGCGCGAGCGATTGGCGATCACCGACGATCTCGCGCCCCAGCACGCCGGCGGCGACGTCTATGACGCCAATGTCACCGCCGCGATCCGGCACTTCCAATCCCGCCACGGCCTCGAAGAGACCGGCACCATAGGGCAGCGCACGCTCTCCGCGCTCAATGTGCCGGTGGCACGGCGCCTCCGGCAGCTCGCCGCCTCGCTCGACCGTATCTCCGCCATGGATTTCACCTTCGGGTACCGGTACGTGGTGGTGAACATCCCCGCCGCCGTCGCCGAAGCCGTCGAGAACGGCAAGGTCGCCCGCCGCCATGCCGTCGTCGTCGGCAAGAAGGACCGGCCGTCGCCGACGCTCACCACGAGCATCACCGCGGTCAACCTCAATCCGACCTGGACCGTCCCGCTTGGCATCCTGAAGAAGGACGTCAGGACCAGGATGCGCCGCGATCCCGGTTACATCGCGCGCATGCACATGCGGGTGCTGGATGGTTCCGGCCGCGAAATCGATCCGGCGTCGGTCAATTGGAATTCCGATGGCGCGCCGAACTACACAGTGCGGCAGGACTCCGGAACCTTCAACGCGCTCGGCGCCGTGCGTTTCGACATGCCGAACCCGCATTCGGTCTTCATGCACGACACCAACCACCGGGAACACTTCGGCACCGATTACCGGTTCCAGTCGTCGGGCTGTGCGCGCACGGAAAATCCACGCGACTTCGCGGTCTGGCTGCTGCAGGGGCAGGGCGACTGGAGCCGCTCGCGGATCGACGCCGCGATCGCGACCACCCAGCGCCAGGACATCCGCCTCAACCGCAAGGTGCCGGTGGCGTGGATCTATATGACCGGCTGGGTGACCGCCGACAACGTCGTGCACTTCCGCGACGACATCTACAATCACGACGGCGCGCCGGCGCGTGCGCTGGTCGCGGACCTCGGGGCGCTGAAAGACCTGCGCGCCTCCGGCTTCATCCTGCAGTCCAACGATCCGGCCCCGGTCCGGGCGACCTCGTATCTCGACAGCCAGTAGGTCCTGATCCTCAAGCGGCTGCCGAAGCAGTAGGCTTGCCTTTCCACCCCACGGCGGCCACCGCTGCGATCAGGGCGGTCATCAGACACACCAGCGCAACGCAGCCCGGCCAGCCGGCCCGCTCCCAGATGAGGCCGGGCAGGAACGCGCCGAAGCTGCCGCCGGTATAGAAGAACGTCACATAGAGGCCGACCGCGGATGAACGGCCTTCCTGCGCGGTCAGCGTGACATAGCCGGTCGAGATCGCCTGCGAGATCAGTCCGCAGACCGCGCACACCGCGAGCCCGGCGATGATTGCGACGAGCGAGGGGGCGAGCGTCAGCAGAATCCCGCCAATCCAAACCGCACAATTGCAGATCATGAATGGCCGCCGTCCAAACCGATGGATGAAGCGGCCGGTCATCGGCGTGACCGCGGCCCCGAGCAGATAGACCAGGAACACCATCCCGAGCAGCGTCGCCGAGAACGAGAACGGCGGCGCCGCGAGGACGAAGTTGATGTAGGTGTAGGTCGCGATGAAATTGAACAGCGTTCCGAAGCCGACCGCGTAGGTGGCCAGCAGTTGCGGGTTGCGCAGATGCCGCAGCATCTGCCGGAGCGATGCTGCGATACTTTCCGAGCGCACGAAGTGGCGCTCGCGCGGCAGCAGCACCGCCACCGCGCCGGCGGCTACCAGCGCGATCAGCGCCAGCGCGACATAGGCGCCGCGCCAGCCGATCAGATCGGCCAGCACCCCGGTCACGAACCGTCCGCTGAAGCCGCCGAGGCTCGCTCCCGACGTGTAGATGCCGGCCATGCCGGCGACCTCCGCCGCCGGCCATTCGTCGCCGATATAGGCGATGATCACCGCGAAGATCGACGGCAGCGTGAGGCCCTGGATGAAGCGCCAGACGATGATCGACTGCACGTCGCCCGCCAGTGCGATCATCAGGGTCGGGAAGGCGAGGACCGCCATTGCGGCGGTGATGACGCGCTTGCGCCCGAGCACGTCGGCCGCGGCGCCGCTGAACGGTGCGGTGAGAGCGACCGCAAGCGTGCCGGCCGTCATGGTGGCGCTGATGACGGCGGCGCTGACGGAGAATTCCGCCGCCAGCATCGGCAGCAGGGCCTGCGGCGAATAGAGATTGATGAAGGTGCAATAGCCGGCGAGTCCCACCCCGAGACCGCGCGCAAGTTTGTCGATCGGAGGTCGCGCGATCTCGTTCACGCGAGCGCCGCGTTTGCGCGCTGGAAAGTCTCGTCCGGCGTTCCCGATGCGTCGATGCGGTGCCAGGTGAGCGCGCCGAGATCGTATGTCTCCTGTGCGCGCGCAACCTCCGCATTGGCATCGGAGGCATCGCGCTCGCGCATTGCGGCGCGCCGGGCGCGCGTCGCCACATCGGCTTCGAGGAACAGGCCCTCGAAACGCGCGCCGATGTCCGCCGCGGCGCGTTCGACATGCCGGCGTTCGTCGGGCCGCGCAAACACTGCATCGACGATGGCCGAATGGCCGGCGGCGACGGCGCGGCGCGCCTTCTGCGCGATCGCGGCATAGACGCGCGCGGTAACATCAGGGGTGTAGGCGTCCGGCGGCAAAGGCTCCAGCTCATGTTTTCCGAACAAGGCTTTGCGCTCGACGTCGGAGCGCAGCACGACGGCGCCGGGCGGCGGGGCGAGGGCAGGCGCGAGCGCGCGCCCCAGCACCGACTTGCCGGTGCCCGACAGCCCGCCGACCGCCACCATGACCGGCCGTGCCGGCGCGATGAAGCGCCGCGCCCAATCGAAATAAGTGCGCGCGCTGCGCGCGATCTCCGCTTGCTCGTCCGCCTTCGCACGCTCCAACCGTGCTGCCGTCACCATGGCGCGAATCGCCGCCCGCATCGCCAGGAAGAAGGGCAGTGCGGCCAGTGCGTCGAGGTTTTCATCGCGCTTCAACTCGATGAGGTAACGGTTGAAGACGATGTTCGCCGCAGGGCCAAGCTCGCGTTCGACCAGGTCCATCAGCAGGAAGGCGAGGTCGTAAAGTACGTCGCCGGACGCGATGACCTCTGAGAATTCGATGGCGTCGAACAGCACCGGGCGGTCGTTGAGCCGGACAATATTGCCCAGGTGCAGATCGCCGTGGATCCGGCGGATGAATCCCGTCCGGCCGCGCTCGACCAGCAGTGGACGGATGCGCGCGAAGGTTTCGCGACCGGTTTCGGCGAATGCCCGATTCTCCTCGGCTGGAAACAAATCGGGCCGCTCGCCGAAGGCCGCGACATGCTCGTCGATGTAGCTTTCCAACGCTGCGATCCAGCGCGCGGCATCGGCCGAAGGTGCATCGGCGTGCGACGCGGCGACGGTGCGGCCGAGCGCGTCGGCAAGCGCTGCGTCGATCTTTCCCGCCGCGGCGAGGTGGTCGAGCGTCAACCGTTCGTCGAAGCGGCGCATCTCGATCGCCCATTCGGCCGGTTCGCCGCGCCCGTCGAGCATCAGCCGTCCATCGACTTCGCGGGTGACCGCTACGACGCGCCGGTAGATGTCGGGTGCGGTCCGGCGATTGATCGCAAGCTCCGACTCGCAGGCGGCCTTGCGCTTGGCGAGTGTCGAATAATCGAGGAATGGAAAACGCACCGCGCGCTTGACCTTGAGCGCCCGCTCGCCGGCCAGGAATACGGAGGCAGCATGGGTGTCGATGCGCGTCACCGCATGGCCGCCATGCGTCGCAGGATCGGCAAGCAGCGCGAACACCGCCTCCTGCGATTCCGTGGCCTCATTCATCGGCACACCATTGACGGCCATACACCGGCATCGGACTTTGTTCCGTCACGCCCCGCACTAAACCATGGAGGACAGCGTGCTTGTCGACCTTCGCACCTATCGCGTCAAACCCGGAACGGCCCAGGCCCAAATGGACGTTTACGAGAAATACGGCCTCGCCACCCAGATCAAATATTGCGGCGAGCCGATTGCCTATCTCAGTGCCGAGAGCGGCGATCTGAACACGCTGGTCCATCTCTGGGCATTCAAGGATGCCGGCGACCGCGCCGAGCGCCGTGCCGCCATGACCAAGGAAGCGGCCTGGCACGAGTATGTGCGCAAGAACGCGGAGAACGGCTATATCGTCGACCAGCGCACCAGCCTGATGGTGCCGGCGAAGTTCGCGCCGATTAGACGGTAAAGTCAGGACCGGCTTCTATCGGCCTCATGCTGAGGAGCGTTGCCATAAGCGCGTTTACGCGCGTCTTCGACGCGCTATGGCAACGCGTCTCGAAGCAGGGGCCGCCCCATCCTTCGAGACGCCCGCTTCCCGGGCCCTCAGGATGAGGGAGTAGAGCGCCCTGCGCCCAGTCCGCGTTTGCTGTATAACGGTGCATCGACACCGGGGAGTGATCAATGCGTGCGACTGACGGCATGAGAACAGGCGGCGAAATCCTCGCCGATCAGCTCGTCATCCATGGCGTGCGCCATGTGTTCTGCGTGCCGGGTGAGAGCTATATCGCCGCGCTCGACGGCATGTATGGCGGTCCGATCGAGGTGACGGTGTGCCGCCAGGAAGGCGGCGCCTCGATGATGGCGGAGGCGGTCGGCAAGGCCACCGGCCGGCCCGGCATCTGCTTCGTCACCCGCGGGCCGGGCGCGACCAATGCCGCGGCGGGCCTGCACATCGCGCGCCAGGATTCCACGCCGATGATCCTGTTCGTCGGCCAGGTCGGGCGCGATATGCGCGAGCGCGAGGCGTTCCAGGAGCTCGACTACCGCGCGGTGTTCGGTTCGATCGCCAAATGGGTGACCGAGATCGACGATCCCGCGCGGATTCCCGAACTGGTCTCGCGCGCCTTCTACACGGCCACCAACGGGCGGCCGGGGCCGGTGGTGGTGGCGTTGCCGGAGGACATGCTGGAGGAGCGCGTCACCGTCGCCGACGCGCCGGCGTTCGAGCCGATCGAGACTTCGCCGGGCGCGGCCGAGATCGACCGCATGCGGCAACTGCTCGCCGAAGCCCAGCGGCCGATCGTCATTGCCGGCGGCAGCCGCTGGTCGGAAGCGGCGAGCGCCGCGCTGATGCGATTTGCCGGGCGCTTCGATATCCCGGTGGCGACCTCGTTCCGTCGCACCCATGTGATGGACCCGCTGCATCCGAGCTATGCGGGCGACCTCGCCAGCGGTCCGAATCCAAAGCTCCTGGCGCGCGTGAAGGCGGCGGACCTCGTGCTTCTGCTCGGCGGCAAACTCGGCGAATGGCCTTCGCAAGGCTACACGTTGCTCGACGTGCCGGTGCCGAAGCAGACGCTGATCCATGTGCATCCGGGTATCGAAGAACTCGGGCGCGTCTACCGTCCGCATCTTGCGATCCATGCCACGCCGACCGCCTTTGCCGCCGCGCTTGATCAGATCGCGGCGCCGAACGATATCCGCTGGCGCGAGGAGACCAAGACGGCGCACGCCGACTATCTCGCCTTCTCAGAAAAGCCGACCAATGTGCCGGGGCCGGTGAACCTCGGCGAGATCGTCGTCGGCTTGCGCGATACGCTGCCGGCCGATGCCGTGGTCTGCACCGGCGCCGGCAATTTTTCGATCTGGGTGCAGCGCTTCTATCGCTATCGCCGCTACGGCACGCTCTACGCGCCGGCATCCGGTTCGATGGGCTACGGCCTGCCGTCGGCGGTGGCGATGAAGCGGCTGATGCCGGAGCGAACCGTCGTGGCGTTCTGCGGCGACGGCGATTTCATGATGACCGGGCAGGAGTTCGCGACCGCCGTGCAACATGAACTGCCGATCGTCGTCATTATCGTCGACAACGGCATGTACGGCACGATCCGCATGCACCAGGAGCGCCACCATCCCGGGCACGTCATCGCGACGACGTTGCGCAACCCGGATTTTGCGGCCTACGCGAAGGCATTCGGCGGCGTCGGGTTCACGGTGGAGAAGACCGCCGACTTCGCGGCCGCCTTTAAGGCCGCGCAGGCGTCCGGCAAGCCTGCGATCATCCACATCAAGGTCGATCCGGACGCGATCGCGCCGAGCGCCACGCTCAGCGCCATCCGCAAGCAGGCCCAAACCGCGCAGGGATGAGCCGCGCAGGATGGCCGCAGGTTCAACGGAGGTCGCATTGCGCTGTTGGGGTGAATCGTGGCTCACTCCTTGTCATGCCCTACCGGCGCACCGAGAACGTCCGACGCAAGCTCGCCGCCCGGCACGAGGCGATCCTGACGGCGGCGCGGGCGCTCGCCTCGGAAGGCGGTATTGCGGCCGTGCAGATTGCACCGGTGGCCGAGCGGGCCGGCATCGCCGCCGGCACCGTCTACCGTTACTTCCCGTCCAAGACCGCGCTGGTGGCCGAGCTCGTCACGGTGCTTGCGCAATCCGAGATCGCCGCGCTGTCGAAGGCTGGGGACGCGGCGCCGGGACCGCTGTCGGCGCTGGCGGCGGCGGTGGCGACTTTCGGGGCGCGGGCGCTGTCCGACCGCAGGCTCGCATTCGCGCTGATTGCCGAGCCGGTCGACCGCGACGTGGATGACGCCCGTGTGAAATACCGCAAGGCGCTGGCTGGGGCGTTCGAGACGCGCATCCGCGCCGCGCTCGCGGGCGGCCACCTGCCGAATCAGGATGCGGGTGCCGCCGCGCCGGCGCTGGTCGGCGCCTTGATCGAAGGCTTGATCGGACCTTTGGCGCCGCAGAATGGCGATGATCCGGCGAAGCGGCGCGCAGCAGTCCAGACGCTGACACTGTTTGCCTTGCGCGCGCTCGGCGTGGTGGATGCTCGCGCCCGCGGGCTGGTGGTGCAGACGCAGATCGTAAGCGCGCCGGCCCGTTAGGGCATGATCCCGAAAAAGCCTGCCCCGGACTTGATCCGGGGTGGAAGCCGGTTTCCGGACCGGATCATGCCTAATGCACAGCCGCTATCGCAAACTGGCGCTGGCGATCCAGTCGGTGACGGCGCGCAACGCGTTGTGGCGGCTCTCGTCCTTGCGATGCGCTTCGTAGACGGCAAGCTGCGCATCGGCCGAGGTGCCCGCCGCCGCGATCGCCTGACAGCGCCTGATTTCGTTGCTGCATTCCAGCGCGTCGATGTCGGTCGCGGTTTCCTCGATCAGCCGATCGAGCATCTCGGCGACCGTTACGGCGCCTTCCTCGGCCACGAAGGTGCCGTGCACGCCGTAGCGCTGCGCGCGCCACTTGTTCTCGACCACGATGGCGCGGGAGACGGCATTCATGTCGGCATTGCGCCAGGGGTTGTTGTAGAGGTGCCGCGACAGCGTCCGGTAGAGCGCCGCGATCGCGAGCGAATCGTCGAGCAGCGTGCAGCAATCGGGCGCGCGCAGCTCCAGCGTCGGGTGCTTGAGCGAGGGCCGGATCGCCCACCACACATAGCTTGAATCCTCCATCACGCCGGCACGCACGAGCGCGGCGACGTAGGCGTCGAACTCCTCCTTGGTGCGGAACAGCTCCGGCACGCCGGTGCGCGGCAGCTCGTCATAGGCCGCGAGCCGGTAGCCCTTGAGCCCGGTGCGGCGGGATTGCCAGAACGGCGAGGACGTCGAAAGCGCCAGGAACAAAGGCAGATACGGCAGCATGCGGTACATCACATCGACGCGCGCGTCCGGATCCGGCAGTTCGACATGCACGTGCATGCCGCACAAGATGTTGCGCTGGCCGATCATCTGCAGGTCGTGCATCACGGCGTCGTAGCGGTCTTTCTGGGTCTGCACGGAATCGACCCACATCGCGGTAGGGTGGGTGCCGGCCGCGAGATAAGCGAGGCCATGATCGGCGGCGACGGCCGCCAATGTCTGCCGCAAGTGGCGAAGCTCATTGCGGGCCCCGGACATGCTGGTGTGTGGCGAGGACACAACCTCGATTTGCGACTGCAGCAATTCGCCCGAGATGCGGCCACCGGTCGCCTCGCGCGCAGCCTCGAAGAACGCCTGCGGCATGCCACGGGCGACCGATTTGGTCTCCGCGTCGACCAGAAAATACTCTTCCTCGATGCCGAATGTGAAATCGCCAGCCATTGGTTGCCTCGGTTGGTGTTCTCACGAGTCCATCGCAGAACCGGATGCTCGACGCATGACAGTTTTCTGACGCATGTGTTTTTTTGGAGGACCGGCGCGCGACGGCGCACGTCTCAACGCCGAACGCGGTATCCGGTTCCTCAAAATCCACAAAAAATTCAAATAACGATCAACCGCCGGTCAATGCGACATCAGAACCGGCACCGGCATCGACTTGAGGATGCTGCGGGTGACCCCGCCGAGAATGAATTCGCGCAGGCGCGAATGCCCATAACCGCCCATCACGATGAAATCGGCGGCGGTATCGGCGGCGTGCGCGAGAATAGCGGTCTGCACGTCCACGTTGCCGACGGCGATCCGCTTGATGTCCACATTGATCCCGTGCCGCGCTAGGTGCCGTTTCATGTTGGCGCCGGTGATCTCGCCGCTCTTGTCGCGTTCGCCGGTCACCACGACGATCTCGATCGCCTTGGCCCGTTCGAGCAGCGGAATGGCGTCGCCGATGGCGCGCGCGGCGGGCCGGCTGCCGTCCCAGCACACCATGATGTTGTCGAGCTTGAGGGGCTGTTTCTGGATCTGCGGCACGACAATGACCGGCCGGCCGGAGCCGAACAGCGCGCCCTCGATCAGCAACTCCTCCGAGACCCCTTGCTCGCGCTGGGCCTGTCCGACCACGGCGATGTCGAAGCGCCGGGCGATCCGCCCGAACAGGTCGGACGCGCCGGCAATGCTGGCGTCGAGCAGGCGGGTCTCGGCCGAAATGCCGGCGGTCTTGGCAGCGGCCTCGAAGCCGGCGACAGCCGTCTTGGCGGCCTTGGCGTTTTCCTCGCGTTGGACCTCGATCAGGTCGGTCGGAATGCCGCCGAGCAGGCTGCCCGGGATTACCGGCTCGTAGACAAAGGCGACGCCCACGGCATGGGCGCCGTACGCCTTGGCCACCGAGATCGCATATTCGGCGGTGACGTCCAGTGTGCCGCCACCGCCGAGATTGACGACCAGGTCCTTGATCATCGCGTCCAACTCCTTGCCCGCGAGGACAACGCTTGCGGGCCTAGTGTCCCGAATCCGAAGTTCGCGTGATCTTGCCGCGCTTTCGGCAGCGAACTTCGGATTCAAAGGGACACTAGCACTTCATAACCTTGCCAGTGTGGCTTTGGTTCAGAAGTTCGCTCCCGGCCGTGCAGCGCGATATGGCGAACTTCTGAACCGCCACACTGGGCCGGGTTCAACCCTCGCGGCGCCCTAGCGCGAGCTTACTTCTTATCGCCGTTCTCGTTGAACTGTTTGAGCCATGCCCACAGGTTGGCGATGTCCTTCTCGTCGCGCACGCCGGCGAAAGCCATCCGCGTGCCCGGCATCCGCTGCATCGGGTTCTTGATGTATTCCGCGAACGTCGCATCGCCCCATGTGATGCCGGAGGTCTTGTTGGCCTCCGAATAGTTGAAGCCCGCGAGCGTGCCGGCGGCGCGGCCGTCGAGACCGTTGAGCGGCGGTCCAAGCTTCACTTTCGCGCCGGGGCCGGCGTCGTGACAGGGGAAGCACATGCGCTTGAAGACGCCCTGTCCGGCTTCTGCGTCCTGCGCCAGGCCTGCTCCGGTCGAAGCAACCATAAACACCGCCGCCAATAGACATTTCCTCATTACCATCTCCTTCTTATGCCGACGCCGCCTTTCGCAGGCGCCGCCCGGCGTACACTTGGCTGGGTAGCTCGGCCGTCCCCCACGCGCCAATATTTGACGCCTAGACTTAGTTCCATAGCCGCAGGGACTGTCAACCGCTCCGGCGCTGATTCTGCCGAGCCCGCGCCGGGGCGCGATTTCACCTTTCATTCCCGCTATAACGGAGCCGTCAACGGAGACGCTCGATGTCGGTTGCGATGCCGGAGCCGGACGCCGCGGTGCTCGCCCGCCGCGACCGCATCGTTGCGGCGCTCTCGGCGATCGTGCCGGGCGAAGGCGTGATCGCCGCCGAGCGGGCGATGCGCCCCTATGAGTCCGACGGGCTGACCGCCTACCGCGCGCTGCCGATGGTGGTCGTACTGCCGGAGAGCACCGGGCAGGTGAGCCGCATTCTCGCCTACTGCCACCGCGAGGGCATCAAGGTCGTGCCGCGCGGGGCCGGGACCTCGCTGTCGGGCGGCGCGCTGCCGCTGACCGACGGCGTGCTGCTGGGCATGGCGAAATTCAACCGCATCCGCGAGATCGACTTCGACAACCGCGTGGTGGTGGCGGAGCCCGGCGTGACCAACCTGGCGGTCACCCAGGCGGTGGAGCACGCCGGCTTCTATTACGCGCCGGATCCGTCCTCGCAGATCGCCTGCACTATCGGCGGCAACGTGGCGGAGAATTCCGGCGGCGTGCACTGCCTGAAATACGGGATGACCACCAATAATCTCCTCGGCTGCGAGCTCGTGCTGATGACCGGCGAGATCGTGCGCATCGGCGGCAAGCATCTCGACGCCGGCGGCTACGACCTGCTCGGGATCATCGCAGGCTCGGAAGGGCTGCTCGGCGTCGTCACCGAGATCACCGTGCGCATCCTCAAGAAGCCCGAGACTGCGCGCGCGGTGCTGGTCGGCTTCACGCGATCGGAGGATGCCGGCGATTGTGTCTCGCGCATCATCGGCGCCGGCATCATCCCCGGTGGGATGGAGATGATGGACCGGCCAGCAATCCACGCCACCGAGGAATTCGTGCACGCCGGCTATCCGCTCGACGTCGAGGCGCTCTTGATCGTCGAGCTCGACGGTCCGCAGGCCGAGGTCGACCATCTGATCGCGCGGGTTGAGACGATCGCGCGCGACTGCAAGGCCGTCACCTGCAAGGTATCGGCGTCGGAACAGGAGCGGCTCCTGTTCTGGGCGGGGCGCAAGGCTGCGTTCCCGGCCGTCGGGCGCATCTCGCCCGACTATTACTGCATGGACGGCACGATTCCGCGGGCACGGCTGCCGCTCGTGCTCAAGCGCATCCGCGAATTGTCGGAGCATTACGGCTTGCGGGTCGCCAATGTGTTCCACGCCGGCGACGGCAATCTGCACCCGTTGATCCTCTACGACGCCAACAAGCCCGGCGAACTCGACAAGACCGAGGCGTTCGGCGCCGAAATCCTCAAACTCTGCGTCGAGGTCGGCGGCGTCCTGACCGGCGAGCACGGTGTTGGCGTCGAGAAGCGCGACCTGATGCCGGTGATGTTCTCGGAGACCGATCTCGCGCATCAGCAGCGCTTGAAATGCGCCTTCGACGAGAAGGGCCTGCTCAATCCCGGCAAGGTGTTCCCGACGCTGCATCGCTGCGCCGAGCTCGGCCGCATGCATGTGCATGCGGGCCGGGTGGCGTTTCCGGATATTCCGAGATTCTAGACGTTCAGGAGTGGCCCATGGCTCGTAACAATCTCAAAATCCTGATCGCGGGCGGCGGCATCGGCGGGATCACGGCATTGCTGGCGCTGCGGCAGCGCGGCATCGAGGCCGAGCTGTTCGAGCAGGCGGAGGCTTTTCGCCAGGTCGGCGCCGGCCTTCAGGTCAGCGGCAATGCAACGCGGATCCTGCGGACGCTCGGCCTCGGCGATGCGCTGGCGCGCGTCGCCTACTATCCGGAAGGGCGCGACTATCGCGCCTGGGACAACGGTGACCGCCTGTACTATACGCCGCTCGGCAAGCGGGCGGAGGCGCGTTTCGGTGCGCCGTACTACACCGCGCACCGCGCCGACCTGCTCGATGTTCTGCTCGGCGGTCTCGGCAACGAAGGCTTCCGCCTCGGCGCGCGCATCGAGCGCTTCGATCAGGATGCCGACCGCGTCACCATCACGCTCGCTGATGGCAGCACCGCGACCGGCGACATCCTCATCGGCGCCGATGGCATCCATTCGACGGTGCGCGGACAGATGTTCGGCAAGGAGCTGCCGCGCTACACCGGCAATGTCGCCTGGCGCGGGCTGGTGCCCGCCGAGCGGGTCGCGCATCTCGATGTGGCAAAGGTCACCGGCGTGTGGATGGGACCGAACCGGAGCATCGTGCAGT
Source organism: uncultured Alphaproteobacteria bacterium (assembly GCA_963850705.1). Taxonomy (GTDB): domain Bacteria; phylum Pseudomonadota; class Alphaproteobacteria; order Rhizobiales; family Xanthobacteraceae; genus VAZQ01. The sequence goes on from CAWKMR010000017.1 coordinate 74,546, forward strand.
ACTACGTGGCGGCCGGGCGGACCTTCAACTGGATCGGCATCAGCCGCTCGGAGCAGCCGGCGCGCGAGTCGTGGCTGGCCGAGGGCCGCGTCGAGGATGCGCTCGCCGAATATGATGGCTGGCACGACACCATCCGCACCATCATCGCGGCGACGCCGAAGCTGCTGCGCCAGGCGCTGTACGACCGCGAGCCGCTGCCGGATTGGCGGGTGGGGCGCGTCGTCCTGCTCGGCGACGCCGCCCATCCGATGATGCCGTTCTACGCCCAGGGCGCCGCGCAAAGCATCGAGGATGCGTATGTACTTGCCGGATGTCTCGCCGCGAGTCCCGCCGATCCGGTTTCCGCGCTTGCGCGCTACGTCGGGCTGCGCCAGCCGCGCACCGCCTGGATGCAGGGCCTCTCGCGCCGCGAGGAGGAACTCTACCAGATGACCGACGCCGCCGCGATCGCAGACCGCAACGCCCGCATGCGGACGAACCGGGTTCCCGCGTCGGCCACCTTCCCGCCCGAGCAGGAGCGGCTCTACGGCTATGACGCGGAGGCAGTCCTGAGGGCGGGGGCCAATCTCGGCGCGCAATGACCGACACGCTCAAACCGCGCGACGGCAAGGACGTCGAAGACGCCGTGCGCTGGGCGATTGCCGAAGGCAAGGCGCTGGAAATCGTTGGCCATGGCTCGAAGCGTGCGATCGGCCGGCCCGCGCAGACCGACATGACGCTCGATCTCTCCGCGCTGTCGGGCATCACGCTTTACGAGCCGGAGGAACTGGTGCTGACGGCGAGGGCAGGGACGCCGATTGCCGAGATCGAGGCGCTGGTGGAATCGAAGGGTCAGCAACTCGCTTTCGAGCCCATGGACTATGGCCCGCTGTTTGGCCGTCCCGCCGGGCGCGGCACCATCGGCGGTATCCTTGCCGCCAACGTGTCGGGCCCGCGCCGGATCAAGGCTGGCGCCGCGCGCGACCACTTCCTCGGTTTCACGGCGGTATCGGGGCGGGGCGAGACCTTCAAGTCCGGCGGCCGGGTGGTGAAGAACGTGACCGGCTACGATCTCTGCAAGCTGATGGCGGGCTCCTGGGGCACGCTCGCGGCGCTGACCGAGGTCACGATCAAGACACTGCCGCGCCCGGAAACCGAGGCAACGGTAATGGTGCTCGGGCTCGATGACGGCCGCGGCCTGCAAGGCCATGGCCGCCGCCATGGGCTCCTCATGCGATGTCTCCGGTGCCGCGCATCTGCCAACGAACGTTGCCGTGCTTGTCTCGCGCGATCTGCCGGCGGGCGCGGTGACGGCGTTGCGGGTGGAGGGCTTCGCACCGTCGGTCGAGCACCGCCGCCGCACGCTGGAGACACTACTCCAGCCGTTCGGGAGGACCGCGGCGCTGGAACAGGCGGCATCGCGGGCGCTGTGGCGGTCGATTCGCGATGTGGCTCCCCCTCGTCGCAAGCGACCCTGCGGACCATGGCGCGCTCTGGCGCATTTCCCTGCCGCCCACCGAAGGGGCGCGCTTCGCCGCAGGCATCCCCGACGCCGTGCCGGCGCGCATCCTCTACGACTGGGCGGGCGGGCTGCTCTGGCTCAGGATCATGGAGCGGGGCGAGACGCAGGCGACCTTCATCCGCGAAACCGCTCGCGCGCTCGGCGGCCATGCAACCCTGATCGAGGCAGCGACGGCGCTCCATGCGGTGAACGACGTGTTCGAGCCTCAGGATAAGGGACTGGCGGCATTGACGAAGCGGGTGAAGGACGGTTTCGATCCAAAGGGTGTTTTCAATCCCGGGCGGATGTGGGCGGGCGTGTAAGTTCCATGCAGACATCTTTCACCCTTGCCCAGTTGGCCGATCCGAACGTCGCGGAGTTGGAGAAGATCCTTCGCACCTGCGTCCATTGCGGGTTCTGCACCGCGACCTGCCCGACCTATGTGCTCCTGGGCGACGAGCTCGATAGCCCGCGCGGCCGCATCTACCTGATCAAGGAGATGCTCGAGCATGACGCCCCGGCGACATCCGAGGTGGTGACACATATCGACCGCTGCCTGTCGTGCCTCGCCTGCATGACGACCTGCCCGTCCGGGGTGCACTACATGCACCTGGTCGATCACGCCCGGGTCCATGTCGAAAACACCTATCGCCGGCCGCTGCTCAACCGCGCGCTCCGTGCTGTGCTGGCAGCGGTCCTGCCCGACAATCGCCGGTTCCGGGCGGCGCTGACGCTGGCCCGGCTGGCAAAGCCGCTCGCGCCGCTGCTAGAGGCGGTCGGGCTCAAGCCCGTCGCGGCGATGCTGCGGCTTGCGCCGGTGCGGCTACCGGCACCGGGGATGGCCCCAGGTCATGTCTTCCGGGCCGAAGGCGCCCGCAAGGGCCGGGTGGCCCTGATGGCGGGGTGCGTCACGCCCGTGATCGGGCCGTCGATCAACGAGGCCGCCATCCGGGTGCTGACCCGGCACGGTATCGAGGTGGTCTTGCCGCCGGGGCAGGGGTGCTGCGGCGGCGTCGTCCACCACATGGGCCGCGAGCACGATGCCCTCGCCGCCGTCCGCCGGAACATCGATGCCTGGACGGCCGAGGCCGACGGCGAGGGGCTCGACGCCATCCTCATCACCGCCTCCGGGCTGCGGCACGACGGTGAAGGACTACGGCTTCATGCTGCGGTCCGACGCCGGCCTATGCCGCCAAGGCGCAGCGGATATCCGCACTGGCCAAGGACATCTGCGAGTACCTCGCAAGGCTCGACCTGCGCGCAGCCGGCTGCGGCAGCGGCGTTTGTGACGGCCTATCACGGCGCCTGTTCTCTACAGCATGGGCAGAAAATCACGCGCGAGCCGAAAGAATTGCTTTCCAGAACCGGCTTCGTGGTCAAAGATGTGCCGGAGGGACATTTATGCTGTGGTTCAGCCGGAACCTACAACATCCTTGAGGATGACATCGCGAAGCGGTTGCGTGCGCGCAAGGTCGCGAATATCGAGAAGGTCAAGCCTGACGTGATTGCCGCCGGCAACATCGGCTGCATCACGCAGATCGCGGCGGGCACGGCTATCCCGGTGGTCCATCCGGTCGAACTGGTCGACTGGGCCACCGGCGGTCCGCAGCCCGCGGCACTGAGGGGAACGGCACTTACCGCCGCTGCGGCGCGGACTGCCGAGGCGGCGCTCTGACGGGTACGGAACAGGCACGAGCCTTGCAGCTTGTCGTTTTGTAGCGTTCGTGTTGCGTCCTGGTACAGGCGGGCCGGACTGTATCGAAACTTAGTCGCAACGATCGGGAGGTCGATCATGGCGAAGAAGCGGAAGAAGTCGAAGACGAAGGCGAAGAAGTCGAAAACGAAGAAGATGAAGCGGGCCGCTCCGGCACGCAAGAAGAAGAAAGCAGCGAAGAAGAGCGCGGCCAGGAAACCGGCCGCGAAGAAGAAGGCCAAGAAGAGGAAGTCGATGCCGAAGACGGCTGCGCCCGCGCCGGCTCCGGCACCTGCGCCCGCACCGGCGCCGATGCCCGGGATGGGATCGCCGTCCATGGGTACCGGCACTGACGGCGGTTGAGCCGCGATCGCGCGCAGTCGCCACACAAAACCGCTCGCCGTCATCGCGGCGGGCGGGTTTGTCGTGCTTTCAGAAGCTGTGAGCGTCTCCAGCATCCGCCGGTCGATGGCGACGCCGAAGCCGGGCGCATCGGTCGGCGTGATTGCGCCGTCCTTGAATCCGAAATCGCCGGCGAAGGCGTCGCTCGCGAGCTTGTCGAAGAAATGCGTCTCGATCGGCGCTTCCGCGAGGCTCGGGATCGCCATGCGCAGATGGACGCGCGGCATCGCGCCGATGCGCGATTCCGAATCCGTTCCGATCACCATCGGAATGCCGGCGGCCTCGCAGAGCGCGATGATCTTCAGCGACTCCGTGATGCCGGTGCGCCGCAGCTTCACGCTGATGCCGCCGACCGCGCGCGCGCTCAGATGCGCCTGCACCGCGCCGAGCGAATTGCAGTAGAGGTCGCCGAGGATCGCGATCGGCAGCGCCTGCGCCAGCATCGCCATGCGGGTGAGGTCCGCGCTGCGGCAGGGGTCCTCGATGAAGTCGACGCGGTAGTCCGCGATCTTCGACAGGATCGTCCTGACCTCGAACTCGGTGTATTTGCTGTTGGCGTCGACATAGAGCGTCGAGCCGTCGCCGACGGCTTTGCGCACGTCGCGCACCAGCGCGACGTCCTCGTCGGAGCGCTTCCACACCTTCAGCTTCAGGCCCTTGTAGCCGCGCTCGAGCACCATCTCGCTTGCTTCCGCGAGCATCGCCTCGCGCGTATTGCCGTGCGCCACCCAGGTCAGCGGCACCGGCTTGGCCGGTCCGCCGCCGAGCAGCCGCCACACCGGCTCGCCGAGCAGCTTGCCGCGCAGGTCCCACAGCGCGATGTCGATCAGCGATTTGGCCGCGCGGCAGTCGCGGATGCGCTCGAGCCGGTCGAGGATCGTGAGGTGATGCAGCGGATCGGCGCCGACCACCATCGGCTTGAAGAAGGTGTCGATCATGTAGGCGATGGAGCGCGAGTCCTCGCCGGTGAATTCCGGCCGGCACACCGCTTCCGCGATGCCTTCGGTGCCGTCGTCGAGGCGTGATGACGACGATGGAGTATTCCGCGCTCGCCTGCTTCATGCGCGCGAACTGCACCTCGCTGCGGTAGGGCAGCCGCAGGCAATGCGCGGTCACGTCGACAATGCGGTGGCCGCTGGCCTGCGCCTGCGGGAGCTTGCTTGCCGCCAATTCAGGGGCCGCCATGGTGCGTCTCCGTCGCCGGAATAGTGCCGTTCTGGCGCAATGGAGGTGCCAGACCGAACCGCCATTTGCAATTGCATCGGGATGGCCGCCCCAATAGCATTGCCCTATCCGGAGCGGCGGGCTGCGGGCCGAGGCCGTTCCATCCCCGACACTGACGAGGTGCGTTATGGCCTACAACATCCTGCTCATGGGCGCGTCCTACGGTTCGCTGCTTGCCTCCAAGCTCCTGTTCGGCGGCCATTCGATCCATCTCGTCTGCCTGCCTGCCGAAGCCGACCTCATCAATGCCGAGGGCTTCGAGGTGCGGCTGCCGGTGCGCGGCCGCAAGGATCCGGTGGTGCTGCGCTCGCGCAACCTGCCGGGCAAGGTCACGGCCGGCCCCGCGGCCGGCGTCGACCCGAAGAACTACGACCTCATCGGCCTCTGCATGCAGGAGCCGCAATACCGCTCGCCCGGCGTGCGCGAATTGCTCGACGCGGTGGCGAAGTCGCGCGTGCCCTGCATGTCGATCATGAACATGCCGCCGCTGCCCTACGTGAAGCGCATCCCGGGCCTCGACTACGCGGCGCTGGAGCCGGCCTATACCGACCCGCGCGTCTGGGACTCGTTCGATCCAAAGACGATTACGCTGAACAGCCCGGACCCGCAGGCGATCCGCCCGCCGGACGGCAAGGCCAACGAGCTGATGGTCACGCTGCCGACCAACTTCAAGTGCGCGCGCTTCGACGACGACAAGTCGACGGCGATCCTGCGCCAGCTCGAGAAGGACGTCGACGGCGCGCGCTTCGACACGCCGGAAGGCAAGATCGAGCTGCCGGTCAAGCTCAAGGTCTACGACTCGATCTTCGTGCCGCTCGCCAAATGGGCGATGCTGCTCGCCGGCAATTATCGCTGCATCACCAAGGACGGCATGCGCACGGCGCAGGAAGCCGTGCATACGGACATCGAGACCTCGCGCGCGGTCTACAATTTCGTGTTCGACCTCTGCGTGAAGCTCGGCGCCAAGCCGGAAGACCTCGTGCCGTTCGAGAAATATGCCGCGGCGGCGCAGAGCCTGGTGCGGCCGGCCTCGGCCGCGCGCGCCTTGCAGAACGGCGCGCCCAACATCGAGCGCGCCGACAAGCTGGTGCAACTCATCGCCAGGCAGAAGGGGCTGAGCAACGCGGCGATCGACGCCCAGGTGGCGCTGGTCGACGAGCGGCTTGCCGCGAACCGCAAGAAAGCCGCGGCGGCGTGATCGGAATTCGATTGACCGGGGCGGCCTTCCGGACGGCGCTGGTGGCCCTGCTGGCTTCGGCGTCAGCGGCGCTTGCGCAGCCCTCCGGGCGTGTCGTTACCCTGATCGTGCCCTACGCGGCCGGCGGCGGCGTCGATGTTGTAGCGCGCGCCGTGTCCGAGCAATTGCAGCAACGTCTGGGCCAGCCGGTCATCGTCGACAACAAGCCCGGCGCCAGCGGAAACATCGGCACCCATGCGGCTGCGCGCGCATCCGCCGACGGTCATACGCTGCTGATGGTTGCGGACCCGCCGTTCACGGCGAATGTCAGCCTGATGAAGAATGTGCCCTACGATCCGGTCAAAGGCTTCACGCCGGTTGCCGAGGTCGTGCTGGGCACCATGGCGCTGACGGTCAATGCGTCGCTCCCGCCGACGTCGACACAGGAATTCATCGACTACGTCAAGGCGAGACCGGCGCAGATCAACTACGGTTCGTCCGGTGTCGGTACGCCCCACCATCTGGCGATGGAGTTCTTCAAGCGCGTTGCCGGGCTCAATCTGATGCACGTGCCGTTCCGCGATAATGCCGGTGCGACGTCGAATCTGCTGGGCGGGCACGTCAGCGCGATCTTCCTGCCGCTCAATGTCTCCGTCACGCTTCCGCAGGACAAAGTCCGGATTCTCGCCGTGACGAGCAGGAAGCGCTCGCCGGCCGCGCCGAACCTGCCGACCGTCATCGAGGCGGGTCTGGCCGGCTTCGATGCCGATGTCAGGTTCGGCATTCTCGCGCCGCCGGGCACGCCGGGCGATATCGTCCAGCGCATCAATGCGGCGATCAACGAGGTCGTGCGGAGCGCGCAATTTGCGGCCAAGATGACGGCGCTTGGGTTGGTGCCGACCGGCGGGACGCCGGAGGATTATGGCCAGGGCGTCGCGGCCGATTTCGCGAAATGGCAGAAGGTGATCGCCGAGGCCGGCATCGGCGAATAGCCTGCGCACGGTCGAAGGAAGGTTGCCATGTCGAACACTTTCGCCGGCCATTACCCGCTCGAGCATCGCGCCGGCGAGATCGAGCGGCTGCGCATCCAGGGCGAAGGCATGGCGCCCGATGCGCTGACGATGCTCCATCGCATCGGCGTTGCGGCGGGTTGGCGCTGTCTCGACATCGGCTGCGGTCCCGGCGGCATCACCAAGCTGATGAGCGATCTGGTCGGTCCCGGCGGACGCGTCGTCGGTCTCGACATGGATGAACAGCATCTGGCCCATGCGCGCGCCACCGCCCCCGCCAATGTCGAATTCGCCCGCGGCGACGCGTTCGGCTCCGATCTGCCGGCCGCGTCGTTCGATCTCGTGCACATGCGCTTTGTCGCCAGCACGGCCGGCGATCCCGAGCGCTTGCTGCGCGAGGCGATGCGGCTCACGCGCCCCGGCGGGGTGGTGGCATTGCAGGAGCCGGACGGATCGACGCTGAACTGCGACCCGCCGCATCCGGCCTGGGATCGACTGAAGGCGGCCGTGCTCGGCGCGTTCGCGGGCGTCGGCGCCGATCTGACGCTGGCGCGCCGGCTCTACGGGCTGGCGCGCCGAGCCGGGCTCACCGATGTCCAATACCGCCCGTTTCTGATCGGCGTCCGCTCGATCGATCCGATGGTCGACTATCTGCCGTCCACGGTGGAGTCGCTGCGTGGCACAGTGATCAGGCTCGGGCTGATGTCCGAAGCCGAATTGTCCACCGCTCTTGCGCAATGCCGGGCGCATTTGCGCGATCCCGGGACGGTTTTTACGATGTATACCGTCGCGCAGGTGTGGGGCCGCAAACCGGCCTGACGTGTCGCGTTACCGCGCACACGCTATTTCGTCGCGCCGATCAGCTCTTTCGCGCGCGCCAGGTCAGCTGACGGGGCCTGAACAACCTCGATCGCGATTTTTTGAATCTCCGCGCCGCCGAGCGGCTTGATGTCCATGTTGAGCTTCGCGGCCTCCGCCAGGAATGCGGGGTCGGCCATGGTGCGATCGAAGGCCTGCCGCAGGATAGCGACGCGCTCGGGCGGAATTCCCGGCGGCGCCAGGATCGGGCGTCCGAAGGCGGCGCCCGCGCCGATGAACACCAGCACGCGGCGGTCGAGCTCGGTCTGTCCGTAATCCTGGATCAGCGGCACGTTCCGTTTGGCATAGGCGGAGATCTCGGGGTCCGCCGCGGTGCCCCATTGCACCAGAGATTGATCTTCCGCGCCTCCAGCAGCGGCCGCATCGTCGCCTTGACCGACGACCAGGTGGTGCCGCCGATGCAGTTCACCTCGTTGCGTTCCATCGCGATGTTGACGGCGTTCTGGCCGGGATAGCCGGCGATCACCTTGATCTGCGTGCCAGGAGCTGGTTGATCACGCGCGGAAAGACGGTGGTGGGTCCGCCGCCGGTGCTGCCGCAGAACAGGCCGCCTTTCGTCTTCACGTCGTCCAGCGTTACCAGTCCGGAGGCGCTCGACGACAGCGTCACCAGATTGTCGACGATCGGATTGCCGATCCAATTGAACTTGCCGGCGTCGTAGCGAATGCCCGGCTCGCCCAGCGCCTGATCGACCGCCGCGCTCTGCACGATCGTTCCGACCGCGGTGCCGTCCTTCGGCGCGACGTTGTAGAGCCAGTTCGCGGCGGTGCGGGTGCCGGCGCCGGGCATGTTCTGCGGCACGAAGCTCGGATTGCCGGGAATGTGCCTCGACCAGTGGCGCGCCACCGTGCGGGCATAGAGATCGTAGCCGCCGCCGACGTCGAACCCGACCACCATCTGGATGCTCTTGCCGGCGAAGAAGGGCGCTTCCTCGGCGTTGCACGGCGCGGTCGCCGTGAGCGCGAGGCTGCACGCCAGAGCGGCTAAGCGAAGGCGGCGTGCGTACGACGTGATCATTGTTCTTCCTTGAACTGGGCGCGCCGCCAGTTGAGCGCGGCCTTGAGCCCGTCGCGGCTGCGGATGTCCTCGAATTCCTTGCCGACCTCGGTCGTCGCCGCGTAGAGCGGCGCGCAGACGTCGAGCCCGGCTTGCAGCGCGTTGCGGAAGCCGCCGGCTTCGGCGCCGCGATTGACCGCGAGCTTGGCGGCCGCCAGCGCCTCCGGCGCGATCAGCGCCAAGCGCTTGGCGTATTTCATGGTCGCGGCGCGAAGCTCGGCGAGCGGCACGACGCGATTGATCATGCCGAAGTCGAGCGCGGTCTCGGCGTCGATGGTGTCGCCGAAATAGAGGAGCTCGCGGGCGCGCTTGTGTCCGATGATCATCGGCATCGGCAGCGCCGGGCCGAGATGCGAGAACAGGATCTCCGGCTCGCCGAACACCGCATTGTCGGCGGCGATCGTCAGGTCGCAGAACATCGCAAGCTCGCATCCGCCGCCCAGGCAGTGTCCCTGCACCGAGGCGATCACCGGCTTGCGCAGCGTCCACGGCGTCATCAAGGTCCGCACGCTGATGCCGAGCCGCTGATGCAGCTTCAGCGCATCGTAGCGCCACGGCACCTTGCCGGGATCGTAGCCGTCGGCGCCGACGTCGAAGCCCACGCAGAAGCTGCGGCCCTCCGAACGCAGCACGATGACGCTCGTATCCGCCGCGTCGTCGGCCTCGCGCAGCACGCGCTCCATATTGAGCCGAAGGTCCATGCTCAGCGCATTGAGCTTGTCCGGCCGATTCAAGGTGACGATGCCGACTTTGCCGTCGGTCTCATACAGAACCTGTTTCTCGGCCATGGTCTTGTCCTTAGGGCTGTCGCGGGACGATCAGCGCATCGACGATGACGCATCCCTTTGCGCGCGCCTTGATGGGATTGAGATCGATCTCCTGCGATGCGGTCGCTGTTGGCGGCCGCGAAATCCGACAATGCGTAGAGACATTGCGCCAGCGCCGCCTTGTCCGCCGCCGGGCGGCCGCGGAAGGCGCCGAGCAGCGCCGCGCCGCGCGTCTCGCCGATCATCGCTTCGGCGTCGCCATCTCGGAGGGGCATAGGCCGCAGCGCAAAGTCGCGCAGCACCTCGACGCCGACGCCGCCCATGCCGAACGCGATGGTCAGGCCGAAATGCGGATCGCGCGACACGCCGGCGAACACCTCGACGCCGTCGCGCGATCATTTCCTGCACCAGATAGCCGGCGATCGGCGTGCCGAGCGCGGCAACGCGGCGCTGCATGTCGTCGAAGGCGGCGGCGAGCGCTCGCTCGTCGCGCAAGGCCGACAGCGACCAGACCGTGCTCGGATTTGTGCGGGATGTCGTCGGCAACGACCTTCAGCACCACCGGATAGCCGATGGTCGTCGCGGCCGCGATCGCGGCGTGCGAGCGACGTCACGAAGGTCTCGCGCGTCACCGGCAGGCCGTAGCCGGCAAGGATTCGCTTGGCGTCGAACTCGTTGATGGTGCGGCGCTCGCGTGGCCAATTCGGGTGAGGGCGCGAGCCTTCGATCGCGCGCGCCGGCGCAAGCGGCGTGTTCCAGCGCGCCAGCCGCTCGATCGCGCCGAGTCCCTGGCGCGTGCCGCCGATGACCGCGACGCCGGCCTCCGCGAGGATGCGGATCTGGCCGCTGTGCATGACGCCCGGCCGCATCGACATGAAGTAGTGCGGCTTCGTGCTCTTGGCGGCTGCCTCGGCAAAGAGGCGGGCATAGTCCTCCTCGCGGCCGGCGCGGCCGAGCGCCTGGTTGTCGACGGAGTCGCTGCTGCAGAAGACGATGGCGTCGGTCGCCGGATTCTCGCTCAACAGCCGCAGCGCCTGCGGCGTGGTGGTGCGGAAATCGCCGCGTCCCCAGGCGTCGAGCGGATTGCCGTCGCCGGTGACGCGCCCGACGTCGCGCTCGACCGCCTCGCGCGTCGCCGCCGGCAGCGGATGCAGCGGGATGCCTGCCGACGTCGCGACGTCGAGGATGAGCTCGGCCTGTCCGCCTGACGTGGTCACGACATTGATGCCGCTGCCGGCTCGGCCAGCGCGCGCCCTGGCAGACCGCCAGCACCTCGGTGAATTCGTCGAGGTCCTCGACCTCGATGGCGCGATGCGCCTTCAGGATTTCCGAGAACACGCGCGACTTCGCCGGCAAGGCCGCCGGTATGGCCGGTGATCGCCGCGCGCACGCGCTCGCTGCGGCCGACCTTCAGCACGATCACCGGCTTGCCCTTGTCGGCGGCGCGGTCGAGCGCCGCGATATAGCGATCGGGGTTGCGCACGCTCTCGGTGAAGGTCGCGATCACCTTGGTGTTCGGATCGTCGATCGGCGAACTCGATATAGCTCGCGGTATCGTTCACGGCTTCGTTGCCGGACGAGACGACGAGGCTGAAGCCGAAGCGGCGCAGGTCCGCGAGCAGGCTCGCGGCGACCGAGCCGCTTTGCGAAATCAGCGCGACATTGCCGATCAGCGCTTGCGGATCGCGCACCTCCTGCTTGAACGTCGTGCTGCGCGCCGGCGGATTGAGCACGCCCATGCAGTTCGGTCCGCAGAGCGACGATGCCGGCTTCGCGGCAGATGCCGGCGATCTCGCGCTGCATCGCCTCGCCATCGGCGCCGATCTCGGCAAACCCGCCGTCGTAGATGACGGCGGCGCGCGCGCCATGCTCGGCCGCCGCGCGGAGGTTTTCCAGGACGCCGTCGTTGCGGATGCAGAACGAGACGACGTCGGGCGGCTCCGGCAGCTCCCGCAAGCTTGCATAGCAGTTGCGGCCGGCCACCGACGTGTATTTCGGATTGATCGGATAGATCGCGCCGTCAAAGCCGATGCGCTCCAGCGCTTCCACCATGCCCCGGCCGACGGAGGCGCGCTCCGATGCGCCAAGCACTGCAACGGACCGTGGATTGAGCAGCGCCTTGATCGTCACCGCGCGGCCTTCACGACGAACTCGAGATGCGGTGCCGAAATCGCTCGATGATTGACCGCTTGGGGAGGCAAACCTATCATCCGAAAACTATAGTACCAACGGCGTGATCATGAAAAGCGCGCGCTGCCCTGATGCTCGCCGTTGCGATTGTCGCAGCGTCGCTGGTTGTCGTTGCCAGCAAGCGCGTGCGCGCAGGACGACGACTTCTATCGCGGCAAGACCGTGACCCTCGTCGTCGGCTATTCGGCCGGCGGCGGCTACGACCAATATGCGCGCCTGCTGGCGCGCCACTTCGGCCGCCACATCCCCGGCAATCCGACGATCGTGGTGCAGAACATGCCGGGCGCCGCGAGCTTCACGGCGGTGCGCTATCTGTCCGCCGCGGCGCCGAAGGACGGCACCGCCATCGCCATGTTCGATCCGGGGCTCATTCTGGAGTCGCTCGTCGGCGCCGGAGCGGTTCAACGTGAAGTTCTCCGACTACCAGTGGCTGGGCGGCATGTCGCGCGAGGTCACGCTTCTGCTACGCGTGGCACGCGACCGGCATCAAGACGTTGGAACGACATGATGGGGCGCAAGGAATTCCTGATCGGCCTCACCGCCAAGGGCTCGGCGGTCTATGCCAACGGCGCGCGCGCTGCGCCGGATCTTCAATGCGCCGATCCGCCAGATCGCCGGTTATCCCGGCAGCAACGAGCAGAGGCTGGCGGTGGAGCGCGGCGAGCTCGAGGGCGCCTGCGCGTCCTGGAGCGCGATCCCGCAGGACTGGATCGTCAACCGCAAGATCGCGCTGCTGGCGCGCTTCGGGCCGCAGCGTCCCGCCGACATGCCGGCGAGCGCGCCCTACGTCAACGATCTCGCGACGACGCAGGAGCAGACGCGACGTGCTCGATATCCTCAACGCGCCGGGCCAGTTGGGCCGGCCGTTCATTGTCGCCAGAGAAGTGCCGCGCGAGCGCGTGCAGGTGCTGACGTCGGCGTTGGCGGAGACCTTGAAGGATCCGGCGCTGCTGGCGGAGGCGCGCAAGCAGTCGCTGCCGATCGAGCTGTTCAGCGCCGAGGAGTCCGAAAAGATCATCAGTACGATCTATTCCGCCTCGCCCGAGCTGGTCCGGCGGTTCAAGGACGTCATACGACTGAGACGTCCATGGCCGCTTAGCCTGCTCAAGATTCACACAATCCGGCGGCGACGTTTCGGTCTCGCTGCAAGGCGTCGCCAAGACCTTCGCGAGCGGCGTGGTCGCGCTCGATCGCTTCAATCTCGACCTCAAGCCCGGCGAGTTCGTGTCGCTGCTCGGGCCGTCGGGCTGCGGCAAGTCGACGGCGCTGCGCCTGATCGCCGGCCTGATGGAGCCGACGCGCGGCACGGTGTCGTGGCCCGGCGCGCGGCCCGGCGGCGCGCGCGGCCAGATCGGCTTCGTGTTCCAGGAGCCGACGCTGATGCCGTGGGCGACGGTGGCCGGGAACGTCAGCCTGCCGCTGTCGCTGCGCCACCTCGATGGCGCGGCCGTCGGAGGAGCGCGTCGCCGCCGCGCTCCAGCAGGTCGGCCTCGACGGCTTCGAGCGCGCCTATCCGCGCGAGCTCTCCGGCGGCATGAAGATGCGCGCGTCGATCGCGCGCGCGCTGGTCACCGAGCCGGCGCTGCTGCTGATGGACGAGCCGTTCGCGGCGCTCGACGAGGTCACCCGCTTCAAGCTCAACGACGATCTCATCGCGCTCTGGCGCGCGGTCAGGCGGACGGTGGTGTTCGTCACGCATTCGGTGTTCGAGTCGGTCTATCTCTCCGAGCGCATCGTGGTGATGACGTCGCGGCCCGGCCGCGTCTTCACCGAGCTCAAGATCGACGCGCCGTATCCGCGCGACCGGCTGTTCCGCACCTCGGCGGAATACGCGGCGCTGTGCCGGCAGGTCTCCGAGGCGCTCGCCGACGCGAGCGGCAGGGGAGGCGGCGCATGAACGGCGAACCCGTCGCGCCCGCCGTGCCCGCGCGCAACCGCGTCGAGGAGGCGCATGCGGTTCCTGTTGCCGGTCGTGGTGCTCGCGCTCGGCGTGCTGGCCTGGGACCTGGTCGTGCGCGCTGCGCGAGATTCCGCCCTACGTGCTGCCGGGCCCGGCGCCTGGTGTTCGCAGACGCTGGTCGCGGACTGGGGCGCTGCTCTCGGACTCGCTCCTGGTCACGCTCATGACCACGCTGCAGGGATTCGTGCTGGCGGTCGTCGGCGGCGTCGGGCTCGCGGTGCTGTTCAACCAGTCGCGGCTGATCGAATATTCGTTCTATCCCTACGCGGTGATCCTGCAGGTGACGCCGATCGTCGCGATCGCGCCGCTGCTTGCTGGTGTGGCTGCCGCAGGAGGCGGCGGTGCTCGCCTGCGCCTGGATCGTCGCGTTCTTTCCGGTGCTCGCCAACACGACGCTCGGCCTGAACTCGGTCGATCACAACCTCGCCGACCTGTTCCGCCTCTACGGCGCGTCGCGCCTGCAGGTGCTGTGCCGGCTCAAGCTGCCGGCGGCGCTGCCCTACATCCTCGGCGGCTTGAAGATCGCGGGCGGTCTCTCGCTGATCGGCGCCGTGGTCGCCGAGATGGCGGCGAGCTCCGCCGGCGCCGGCTCGGGCCTCGCTTATCGGATCGCGGAGTCCGGCTATCGCCTCAACATCCCGCGCATGTTCGCCGCGCTGGTGCTGCTCTCGGTCGCCGGCATCGTGATCTATTTCGCGCTGGCGCTGGTTCTCCCACCTGATGCTGCGGCGCTGGCACGAAAGCGCGGTGGCGCGCGAAGGCTGACTCACGCGCCGAGCGTGAGCCGCACCGCGATCCCGAGCGCCGCCATGATCGGCGACGACCTCGATCAGTCCGCGATGGAAGCGGAACGCCAGCAGCGCCGCGATCGCGGCGAGCGCGGCGGTCTTGAGATCGAGCGCCAGCGGATCGAAGGCGAACCAGCGCACCGGGCCGAACCACGTTTCCGTCACCTGGCCGAACAGCACGTGCAGCGCGAACCAGACCGAGAGGTTGAGGATGACGCCGACCACCGCGGCGGTGATGGCGGCGAGCGCGCCGGACAGCCGCCGGTTGGAGCGCAATTGCTCGACGAACGGCGCGCCGGCGAAGATCCAGAGCATCGACGGCACGAAGGTGACCCAGGTGGTCAGCGCCGCGCCGAGGATGCCGGCGGCAACCGGCGAGAACGGCAGCGGGATCGCGATAGGCCGCGAGGAAGCCGACGAACTGCGTCACCAGGATCAGCGGCCCCGGCGTCGTCTCGGCGAGGCCGAGGCCGTCGACCATTTCCGGCGCGGTCATCCAGCCATAGGTCTCGACCGCCTGCTGCGCCATGTAGGCGAGCAGCGCATAGGCGCCGCCGAAGCTCACGACCGCGAGCTTGGAGAAGAACAGGCCGATGCTCGTCAGCACATGGTTCGGGCCGAGCGCGAGCGGCGACCAGCGCGACCGGCGCCCACCAGGCCACGAGGCCGATGAGCGAGGCGATCACCGCCTGCCGCCAGCGGTCGGGCGCCGCGGCGACCAGCGGCGCCGACGTCGTCCTTGAGGCCGAGCAGCGCCGGCGACGAACGCGCGACCAGAAAGCCGATGAGCGCGGCCGCGATGACGATCAGCGGAAACGGAATCGCCAGGAAATAGATGCCGACGAAGGCCGCCGCCGCGATGCCGAGCAGCACCGAGGTCTTGAGCGCGCGCTTGCCGATGCGGATGAGCGCCTCGACCACGATGACCAGCACGGCCGCCTTGATGCCGAACAGCGCGCCGTCGATGAGCGGCGATGCCGCGCCCGAGCGCATAGAGCAGGCTCAGCCCCAGCATCACGAACGCGCCCGGCAGCACGAACAGGATGCCGGCCGCAAGCCCGCCGCGGACGCCGTGCAGCAGCCAGCCGATATAGGTCGCGAGCTTCTGCGCCTCCGGCCCCGGCGACAGCACGCAGAAATTCAGCGCGTGCAGGAACCGCGGCTCGTCGATCCATTTCTTCTCGTCGACCAGGACGCGATGCATCATGGCGATCTGGCCGGCCGGCCCGCCGAACGACAGGCAGCCGATCTTGAGCCAGACCTTGAACGCCTCGCCGAAGCTCGGCAGCGCGGCGCCGCCGGTGGTGGTCGTGGTCGGTTGGATTCGGCGGTCATGCGGTGTGGCCCACAGTCAGCATAAGTCCCCTCCATGCACGAAGGAGACGGTGCTTGGGCTCGCAAGCCTTGGGAACGGGGCGACCGCCGCAGGCCCCGATAAGCAACAAATATCGCGGATTTCAGCGGCGAACAATGCCGCATTCGGTGCGGGTTGCTCTTGCTTCGCCGCAGGCGCTAAGGTCCCGCCCGACCCAGCGAATTCCACCATTCGAGGACCCTTCATGGCCACAGTCGAAGACCGCGCCCTGAAACCGGCGGCGGGCATCAACGACGACATCGGCGAGGAGACGCGGCTCGAGCTCTACCGCTCGCAGGTGCTGCTGCGCGAGGCCGAGCAGCGCGCCTTCGACCTGTTCCTGCAGAACCTGGTGAAGGGCACGAGCCACCTGTCGCTCGGGCAGGAGGCGGTGGCGGCGGGTTTTGCGACTGCGCCATGCAGCCGGGCGACCTCTCGTTCTGCACCTATCGCGGCCACGCCCACACGCTGGCCCGCGGCGTGCCGGTCGAGAAGGTGCTGGGCGAGCTGATGCAGCGCGACAACGGGCTGATGCGCGGCAAGGGCGGCTCGATGCACCTGACCTCCGCCGAGCACGGCGTGATGGGCTCCTACGCCATCATCGGCGCGCATCTGCCGATCGCCTGCGGCGCCGCCTGGCGCGCGCAATACAAGGGCGCGAAGGACGTGTCGGTCTGCTTCTTCGGCGACGGCACCACCAATATCGGCGCGTTCCACGAGGCGCTCAATTTCGCGGCGGTGTGGAAGCTGCCGGTGATCTTCGTCTGCGAGAACAATCTCTATATGGAGTACACGCCGATCGCCTCGGTGACGGCGGTGGCGCAGCCGGCGGCGGATCGCGCGTCGGCCTACGGGCTCGAGCGCATCCTGATCGACGGCAACGACGCCGACGTCGTCTACCGCACCGCGCAGGACGCCTTCGCCAAGGCGCGCGCCGGCGGCGGACCGTCGCTGATCGAATGCCTGACCTATCGGCACAGCGGCCATTCGCGCGCCGATCCCGCCAAATATCGCCCGGAGGGCGAACTCGAGAAATGGAAGGAGCGCGATCCGGTGAAGATCTACCGCGAGCGGCTCAAGCAGTTCGGCGTCGACGACAAGGCGATCGTCGCGATCGAGAACGACGTGCGCAAGATCGTCGATGACGCGACCGAGGCCTGCAAGGCCGCGCCGATGCCGCCGCTCGATATCCTCACCACCGACGTCTATGCCGACGGGGGCTTCGCATGGCGGAACTGACCTATCGCGATGCGGTCGCCCGCGGCATCGCGCAGGAGATGGAGCGCGACGAGGACGTCGTGTTCCTCGGCGAGGACGTGGCCGGCGCCGGCGGCGTGTTCAAGGCGACGGTGGGGCTGCTCGAGAAGTTCGGCCCGATGCGCGTGCGCGACACGCCGATCTCCGAGCAGGCGATCCTGGGCGCCGCCATGGGCGCGGCGATGACCGGCCTGAAGCCGATCGCCGAGATCATGTTCTCGGATTTCTTCGCGGTGTGCTTCGACTACATCGCCAACGAGTTTCCGAAGAGCCGCTACATGTCGAACGGCCAGCTCAAGTGCCCGCTGGTGGTGCGCACCGGCAACGGCGCGGGCTCGCGCTTCGGCGCGCAGCATTCGCAGAGCGTCGAGAACTGGTGCATGATGATTCCGGGCCTCAAGGTCGTGGCGCCGTCGAATCCGCGCGACGTGATCGGCCTGATGGCGGCGGCGGTGCGCGATCCCGATCCGGTGATCTTCTTCGAGCACAAGTCGCTCTATGCGACCAAGGGCGAGGTGCCGGACGGCGAGATCGTCGACACGCTCGGCACCGCGGCGATCGCGCGGCCGGGCAAGGACGCGACCATCCTGGCGCTCGCGCTGATGGTGCCGCGCGCGCTCGCGGCGGCGGAGAAGCTCAAGGCGGAACACGGCATCGACTGCGAAGTTGTCGACGTGCGCTCGCTGGTGCCGCTCGACACCCAGACGATCCTCGGCTCGGTCGCGCGCACGCACCGGCTGTTCACGGTCGAGGAGAATCCGCGGCTGTGCGGCTGGGGCGCCGAGATCGTGTCGATCGTGGCGGACGAGGCGTTCTACGATCTCGACGGCCCGCCGGTGCGGATCACCACGCCGCATATCCCGCTGCCGGCCGCCGATATCCTGGAAGACATCGCGCTGCCGACCGTGGACCGGATCGTGGATCGGGTGAAGCGGTCGATGAATAGTCGTAGGCCTGCGATTCGGTCGCGCTCGTCCCCGCGCAATGCGGGTGACCCAGTTCGACATAGCAAGTACTCGGATTTCCGCTTGCGCGGTCAATCCGAGCGCGACGAGAGCGCAGCAAGGACAAGTCCCATGTACGAAAATCTCCTCGCCAATGTTCCGACCGATCTCTGGATCGGCGGCAAGTGGCGCAAAGCCTCCGACGGCGCGCGCTTCGACGTGATCGATCCCGCGACCGAGAACACGGTCGCCTCGGTCGCGAGCGCCACGGTCGACGACGCCAAGGCCGCGGTCGATGCCGCCGCCGCCGCGCAGCCCGGCTGGGCCGCGAAGAAGCCGCGCGAGCGCGGCGAGATCCTGCGCAAGGCGTTCGAGCTGATCATGCGCGACGCCGAGCGGCTGGCGAAGCTGATCACCATCGAGAACGGCAAGGCGCTGTCGGATTCGCGCGGCGAGGTCGCCTATGCCGCCGAATTCTTCCGCTGGAACGCGGAGGAGGCGGTGCGCAATCTCGGTCAGCGTCTACAACGCGCCGGCCTCCGGCGCGCGCATCCTGGTGCAGCACAAGCCGGCCGGCGTCGCGGTGCTGGTGACGCCGTGGAATTTCCCGGCCGCGATGGCGACCCGCAAGATCGGCCCGGCGCTCGCCGCCGGCTGCACGGTCGTGCTCAAGCCCGCCTCCGATACGCCGCTCACCATGCTGGCGCTGATGCCGATCCTCGAAGAGGCCGGCGTGCCGGCGGGCTGCGTCAACGTCATCCCGTCGCGCTCGTCCGGCAAGGTCGTGAGCGCGATGCTGCACGATCCGCGCGTGCGCGTCGTCTCCTTCACCGGCTCCACGGAAGTCGGCCGCAAGCTCCTGCACGAGGCCGCCGACAACGTCGTGAAGCCGGCGATGGAGCTCGGCGGCAACGCGCCGTTCATCGTGTTCGAGGACGCCGACATCGACGCCGCCATCGAGGGCGCGATGATCGCCAAGATGCGCAACATGGGCGAGGCCTGCACGGCGGCGAACCGCTTCTACGTGCACGAGAAGGTGCACGACGAATTCGCCAAGAAGCTCACCGCCAAGATGGGCTCGCTGAAGATGGGCAACGGCCTCGACGACGGCGTGGCGCTCGGCCCGCTGGTGAACAAGGAAGGCCTCGACAAGGTGGTCGAGCTGGTCGACGACGCGGTCGGCAAGGGCGCGAAGGTCCTGACCGGCGGCAAGGCGCCGGGCGGCAAGGGCTTCTTCTATCCCGCGACCGTGCTCGCCAACGTGCCGGACAACGCCAAGATGCTGAACGAGGAGATCTTCGGGCCGGTGGCGTCGCTGCAGACCTTCAAGTCGGACGACGAAGTGATCAAGCGCGCCAACGACACCGAATACGGCCTCGTCGCCTATCTCTACACCAAGGACATGAGCCGCGGCCTGCGCGTCTCCGAGAAGCTCGACTTCGGCATGATCGGGCTCAACCGCGGGCTCGTCTCCGATCCGGCGGCGCCGTTCGGCGGCATGAAGCAGTCCGGCATCGGCCGCGAAGGCGCGCATGAAGGGCTGATGGAATTCCTGGAGACGCAATACATCTCGGTGACGTGGTGAGCGCGTCGCATCCCAGCAGCGAAGTCGCCCGACGCTTGATCGGCGCCTGGCGCTATGTCGGCTCGACGATCGACGGCGAGCTCCGCACCGATCGCGGCGATCCGCGCGGCATCATCATCTACGATCCGTCCGGCCACATGGCCGTGCAGATCATCCCGGGCAGGGAGGAGCGAGCGACCGCGCCGGCCTCGCAGTTCATTGCCTATTTCGGCACCTAGTCGATCGACGAGAGCGCCGGCACGGTGACGCATCATCGCGAGGGCGACCTGCGATCGGACGCGGAGCTCGATGCCGTACGGAAATATGAATTCGTGGGCGACCGGTTGATCCTGCGCCCGGTCGGCAAGACCCAGGAAATCATGTGGGAGCGGATCAAGTGAGTGCATCGCATCCGCTGGTCGGCACCTGGCGCTATGTCGACGCGAAGCTCGACGGCAAGTCGACGCGCCCGAACGGCAAAGGCATGATCTATTACGCGCCGTCCGGCGCGATGATGTGCCAGGTCTCGCCCGGCAACGTCGTCAAGAAGGCGGGCGCGAAGCCGACGCCGGAAGAAGCGCTGGCGGCGCTCGACGGCCACATCGCCTATTTCGGGACCTACTCGATCGACGAGCGCGCGCAGACCGTGACGCATCATCGGCTCGGCAGCGTGCAGCCGGGGGACACCGCGGACCTCGTGCGCAAGTTTACGATCGAAGGCGATAGACTGACGCTCAATACGCGTCGGCACGAACTATTTCGTGTATTGGGAACGGACATGAAGCTGAGGAACTGTGTTGATGGACGTGCTGATGCCGCAGCTCGGCGAGACCGTGGCTGAGGGCAAGATCACGAAGTGGTTCAAGTCGGCCGGCGACGCCGTGAAGCCGGGCGACAACCTGTTCGAGATCGAGACCGACAAGGTGTCGATGGAGGTGCCGTCGACGACGACCGGCACGCTCGCGGAAATCCGCGTCGGCGTGGGCGAGGTGGCGCCGGTCGGCGCCATGGTCGCGGTGATCGCGGGCGACGGTGCCGCGGCGCAGCCTGCCGCTGCGGCGCCGGCTCCTGCGCCGGCCAAGGCGCCTGCGCCTGCGATGGCGGCCGCACCCGCGGCGCATGCGACCCCGCGCCGTGCGAGCGCCGAGCGGCCCGCTCGATCCGTTCTTCGAGGTGCGCACGCCCGAGCGCAATTTCGGCCCGGCCCGTATCGGCGGCAACGTCGTGACGCCGCTGGCGCGCCGGCTCGCCACCGAAGCCGGCATCGATCTCGGCCGCATCACGCCGTCCGGCCCGCATGGGCGCATCGTCGCGCGCGACGTCGAGACGGCGGCCGCGACGCAGCCGCGCGCCGGCGCTGCCGCCATGGCGCGCGGGCCGTCGGCGTCGGAGGTGATGGCGCTCTATCGCGACGTGCCGTTCGAGGAGGTGCCGCTCGACGGCATGCGCAAGACCATCGCCACGCGGCTGGTGCAGGCGAAGCAGACCATCCCGCATTTCTATCTCACCGCCGACGTCGAGATCGGCCGGCTGCTGGCGCTGCGCGAGGACGCCAACGCCGCCGCGCCCAAGGGCAAAGACAATGAGGGCAAGGACAACGCGCCGGCCTATCGGCTCTCGGTCAACGATCTCGTCATCAAGATGTGGGCGGCGGCGCTGCAGCGCGTGCCCGCCGCCAATGCGGTGTGGGCGGAAGACCGCATCCTGCGCTTCAAGCATTCCGACATCGGCATCGCGGTCGCGATCGAGGGCGGGCTGATCACGCCGGTGATCCGGCAGGCCGAGCTGAAATCGCTCACCGCGATTTCCGCCGAGATGCGCGAGCTCGCCGAGCGCGCACGGGCGCGCCAGCTCAAGCCGAACGAATATCAGGGCGGCTCGTCGGCGATCTCGAACCTCGGCATGTACGGCGTGCGCGAGTTCTCCGCGATCATCAATCCGCCGCACGCGACCATCCTCGCGGTCGGCGCGTCGCGGCGGCAGGCGGTCGAGAAGGCCGACGGCAGCGTCGGCTTCGCCAGCATGATGACGGTGACGCTGTCGTGCGACCACCGCGTGGTCGACGGCGCGCTCGGCGCCGAGCTGCTCGCCGCATTCAGGGGATTTGTCGAGCAGCCGGTGACGGCGCTGGTTTAGCTTCGCTTCTCAGGAGCATGGGCTCACCATGGCTGATGGAAAGATCGAGGTCCTGCTGTCGGGGCCGCCGAAGCCGACGATCGTCAACGGGCTGGCGCCGTTCACGGTGCACCGGCTCGCCGACGCCAAGGATCGCGACGCGCTGCTGAAGGAGATCGGCCCGCGCGTGCGCGCCATGGCCGTGAGCGTGTCGTCCGACAAGATCGGCGCGGAGCTGATGGCGAAAGCTGCCGAAGCTCGAGATCGTCTCCACCTTCGCGGTCGGTTACGACCACGTCGACGTCAAATGGGCGGCCGAGCACGGCATCACCGTTACCAACACGCCGAAGGTGCTCAACGAGGAGGTCGCCGACACCGCGCTCGGATTGATCCTGTGCACCGTGCGCGAATTCCCGCAGGCGGAGCGCTACCTGCGCGCCGGCAAATGGATCGAGCGCGCCTATCCGCTCACCAAGGCGACGCTGCGCAACCGCACCGTCGGCATGGTCGGCATGGGCGCGATCGGCCAGGCGATCGCGCGCCGGCTGGAGGCGATGAAGGTGCCGGTGGTCTATCACTCGCGCCGGCCGGCGGCGGGCGTCAGCAACAAGCACTATCCGAAGCTCGTCGACATGGCGCGCGACGTGGACATCCTTGTCGTCATCACGCCGGGCGGCCCGGAGACGAAGAACCTCATCAATGCGGAGGTGCTCAAGGCGCTCGGGCCGGACGGCATCCTCATCAACATGGCGCGCGGCTCGGTGGTCGACGAGCCGGCGCTGATCCAGGCGCTCAAGGACAAGACCATCATGTCGGCCGGGCTCGACGTCTTTGTGCGCGAGCCGGAGGTGCCGGCGGAGCTGATCGCGATGGAGAACGTCGTGCTGTTCCCGCATCTCGGCTCGGCCTCGGTCTATACGCGCACGCAGATGGACCAGCTCGTGGTCGACAATCTCGTCGCCTGGGCGGCAGGCAAGGGGCCGCTGACCCCGGTGCCGGAAACGCCGTGGCCGCCGCGCCGGTCCGCATGACGGGGCATGGCGCCCGTGTTAGCCTGTTCGGCGTGCCGGGAAGCAAAGCGTTTGGTGAGTTCATGGTGCGCAGCGTTGCGTTGCTCGCGGCTCTGATCCTGACTGCGATGTCCGGCGCCGCGCGCGCCGAGAGCGCCGTCAGCGAGGCTGCCCAGAACATGGTCGGCGGCTGGGAGATCTCCAACGCCGACCGCGACCGCCGCTGTCCGCTGACCTTCAGCGTCGAGGCGGTACCCGGCGGTTACAAGATCGATTTCGACGCCGGATGTCCCACCGCCTTTCCGTCGCTCGGCGATGTCGTCGCCTGGGGATTCGGACCCAAGGATGAGCTGCGGCTGCTCAACGCCAAGGGCGGCGCGGTCATGGAGTTCACCGAGGTCGAGAACGGCATGTTCGAATCCGAGCGCGGCGCGGACGGTCTGCTGTTCATGCAAACCCAGGCATCGTTGAAGGTCGAGACGCGGACCGCGGAGCAGGTCGTCGGCGACTGGACCCTGCTGCGCGACGCCGACAGGCCGCTGTGCCGGTTGACCCTGTCCAATACGGCGAGCGGCGAGGCCTTTCGCGTCATCGTGAAGCCCGGCTGCGACAAGGCGATTGCCACCTTCAACCCGACGACATGGCGTCTCGACCGCGACCAGCTCGTCCTGACCGGGCGCAGCGGCAGCTGGCGGTTCGCGGAAAGCGATGCCACCGTCTGGGAGCGCGTCCCGCTCAGCGTCGACCCGCTGCTGCTGGTGCGACAGTGAAGGCGATTGACCTTCGCCGCCGCGGCTTCTTGAGTGCGCCCGGATATTAAGCTTGTAGCCCGCATGGAGCGCAGCGCAATGCGGGTTGCTTCAACATCGACTTAGCCCCGGATTTCGCTTCGCTCCATCCGGGCTACATGGCTGCGAAAGCCAGACCAGGGAGGAACGGAATGCGGCTTTCCGGACGGACGGCGCCTCTCGCGCTCGCGGCTTTGCTCGCCGCCACGGCGGCGCCCGGCATGGCCAGGGCCGAAGCGGCCGCCGATTTCTACAAGGGCAAGACCGTGACGCTGATCGCCGGCTTCCCGCCCGGCGGCGGCTACGACACCTATGTGCGCATCCTGGCGCGGCACTACGGCCGCTTCCTGCCGGGCCAGCCGAACGTGATCGCCACCAACATGCCGGGCGCGGGCTCGCTGACGGCGGCCAACAATATCTACGCCAAATATGCTCCGGACGGCTTGGCGCTCGCCATGTTCGCATCGTCGGCGGCGATGGAGCCGCTGATCGGTAACAAGTCGGCGTTGTTCGATCCCACGAAGTTTTCCTGGGTCGGATCGATGTCGCAGGACGTGGCCTATTGCGGCGTCTGGCAGCATCCCGGCGGCGCGTCCACCTTCGACGAGATGCTGACCAAGGAGACGATCATCGGCGGCGGTGCGCCGGCGGCCATCACCTACCAGCATCCGATGGTGCTGAAAAATGTGCTCAAGGCCAATCTCAAGATCATCCAGGGCTACACGGGTACGCGCGACATCAACCTCGCCATGCAGCGCGGCGAAGTGAACGGCACCTGCGGCATGTTCGGCTCCTCGGTGAATGCGCAGTTCGGCGCCGAGGTGAAAGACGGGCGCATGAAGCTTTTCATCCAGATGGGCAGCAAGCGCTCGAACGACTTCGGGAAAATCCCGAGCGTGTTCGACTATGCCAAGACCGACGAGGACCGCGCGATCCTGACATTCCATTTCGGACAGCTGCTGCTCGGCCGCCCGCTGGCGGGCCCGCCGGGAATCCCGGCTGACCGTCTGGCGGCGCTGCGCACCGCATTGTTCGCGACCATGAAGGACCCGCAGTTCCTGGCGGAGGCGACCAAGGCCGGTCTCGACATCGATCCGGTGACGCCGGAAGAGGTCATGGCGCTGCTCAAGCAGTTTTCCGCCTTCTCGCCGGCGATCCTGGAGAAGGCCAAGGACGCCATGGGGCGTTGATCCGGATGCCGCGCCGTCATCTCCGCGAAGGCGGATGATCCGGGTGACTATCGCGGCTGGACTCCCCGCCTGGCGGGGCGGAGCTGGGTGCAACCACTTCGCTACAAACGCGTAGGGCTGGCGACGGGGCGGCAGCTCGAGCGATGCGCGACGGCCGCGTCGTCTATATCGGCGCGGAGCGCGTCGACGACGTGACCACGCATCCCGCGTTCCGGCGCGGCGCCGAGACCGTCGCGGCGCTCTACGATCTGAAGGCCGATCCGGCCAAGGCCGCGCTGTTCTCCTACGAGGAAAACGGCGAGCGCTACGCTTTGCAGTGGCTGCGCTGCCGCAGCCGTGACGACCTCGCCCGCCGCATGCGGGCGCTGCGCGCCACCGCCGAGGCGACCTACGGCTTCATCGGCCGCTCGCCCGAGCAGGTCGCGGGCCTCATCACCGGGCTCGCGATGAATCCGTCGGTGCTGGAGAACTTGCGCGCAGGCTTCGGCGACAACCTGATCCGCTTCTACGAGCGCGCCCGCCGCGACGATCTCTATCTCTGTTTCGCGGTGACGCCGCCGACCGGCATGCGCGCGACCGAGTTGTTTCCCGGGCAGGAGCGCGACGATCCCAATCTTCAGGTGGTGGCCGAGGACGATGCCGGCGTCACCGTGTCCGGCATGAAGATGCTCGCCACCAGCGCGATCTATGCCGACGAGATCCTGATCGGCAACCTCACGCCGATCGCGGATAAGTTCAAGAGCGAGGCGATCACCGCGGCGCTGCCGCTGAACGCGCCCGGGCTCGCGCTATGGTCGCGCCAGCCCTATGCGCAGCCGGTGCGGCACGAGGCCGACTATCCGCTGTCCTATCGTTTCGACGAGACCGACAGCGTGCTGGTGTGCGACCGCGTGAAGATCCCGTGGGAGCGCGTGTTCCTGCACAACGACGCCGTGATGTCGCGCCGCATCTACACCGACACGCCGGCGAACTGCTACCAGAACCATCATTCCAACATCCGCTTCTGGGTGAAGATGGGATTGATCGTCGGGCTCGCCAGCCGCATCACCCAGGCGAACGGCATCGACAAGGTGCCGGCGGTGCGCGAGGTGCTCGGCCGGCTCGCTGCGCTCGAAGCCACCATCGGCGGCCTGGTGCAGGGTCAGATCGAGGCGTTCGAGGAATGGCCGCAAGGCTACGCCACGCCCAACCGGCGCATCATGTATGCCGCGCTCAACTGGTGCCAGGAACACCACACCGAGATCGTCGACGCGCTGCGCACGTTGCTCGGCGGCATTCCGCTCCTGATGCCGGCGTCGATCGACGTGATGACCGACGAGGCGCTGCGCGGCACCTTCGAGCGCTGGTGGAAGACGCCGTCGATCGAGGCGCTCGACCGCTACAAGCTCTACAAGCTCGCCTGGGACATCGTCGGCTCGGAATTCGCCGGCCGCCACATGCTGTACGAGAAATTTTACGCCGGAAATTCGTTGATTGTGCGTAACCAGTCGGACCGCGAGGCGCCGTGGGAGCGCTTCCACGGAATCGTCGATGGGCTGTTGGGCGATGTGGAATCCCCGGCCTCTTCGAAGCCGAAGCTGGCTAAGGATTCTTAGCCGGTTCCGATTTGCTTGCGGTGCCGCCCGCCGTCCCGAAGGGCACCCGCGCGCGACCACAAAGTGCCTAAAATTGGAGCAGACGTCCGCTTGCTCGGCTTAAGGGCAAAAACCGTTTGGTAAGCAAACCAATTTATAAAACCTAAAGATAAAATCGTTGATTGTCGGCCGCGCGCCCCGCCTCACCAGTTTGTTCCATGGCAAACAGCTTCAAGGGAATCGATCTGGATGCCGGGTTGAAGCGGATCGTTCCGCATATGCCGATGGCGGAGGAATACGGCGGCGTCCTGCAACAACTGCAAACGGTCTGGGACAATTTGAGTCTGCTGGGCCAGATGGCGGGCACCGAAATCGACATCAGCAACACGCGTCGCGCCTTCAGCGACCTCGCATCCGACCTGCTCAACCAGCTGGGGACGGAAGCGCTCAAGAAATGCCTGCAGGACGCGAGCTCCAAGGCTCAGGTTGCGATCAATATTCTCGTCAGGAACCTGTTTGAGCGGACCGCCGATATCGGATTTCTCGCCTGCGATGAGGATATCCGCGCCTTCTTGCGCAATCCGGGCGATGCCGCCGACCGGGCCGGCGCGCTTGCGGCCTTGCGGGCCAGATTCGGCGAGTACGTTCGTAAATATTCGGTCTATTCCGACGTCGTTCTGCTCGATCCGAGTGGCAACGTCGTGGCGCGGCTCGATGACTCGGCATCGATCGCCGTCAGCCTTGATCCGATCGTCCGGGAGGCGATCGACACCAGAGCCGCCTACGTGGAGCACTTCGGCGAAACCGATCTTGTTTCGGATCGGAAGAAATCGCTGATCTATGCCTTTCGCGTTGCGAACGATAACGGCTCGGCACTTGGCGTCCTGTGTCTGATTTTCCGATTTGAAAATGAGATGGATTTGATCTTCTCGAATCTCGTCAACAAGGATGACTGGACGGTCGTGACGGTTTTGGACGCCATGGGCGTCGTCATCGCCAGCTCCGATCCGTTCCATATTCCGATCGGAGTCACGCTGACCCCGGTGCTCGATTCCGAATACAAAATCATCAAATTCGGCCCGATGGAATACATCGCCGCCAGCCGTGCCGCAAAGCCCTACCAGGGGTATGGCGGGCCCAAGTGGTATGGCCACGTGATGGTGCCAATTCAACATGCGTTCGACCAGAACGACGCGCAAACACGTCCCGGCATCGAGGCCGACGTGCTTGACGCCATCGCCCATTCGTCTGATTTGTTCTCCGATGCCATCCGCAATATTCCTTCGAAGGCCGGGCGGATTCTGCGCGACTTGAACCAATCGCTTTGGAACGGGCGGATGGCGCAAGGCGCGGCGACGAATTCCGGCGCGCCGGATTTTTCCAGGATTCTGTTGAAGGAAATCAGCGATACCGGCGCCAGAACCAAGGATGTTTTCGGCGGCTCGATCGGCGATCTGCATCAGACCGTCGTGACGTCCTTGCTGCGCGACAATCAATCCCAGGCTGCGCTGGCCATCGACATCATGGATCGGAATCTTTACGAACGCGCGAACGATTGCCGATGGTGGGCGCTGGCCTCCATTTTCTCCGAGCTATTGTCGAGCGAGCAGTGCTCCGACCAGGACGCGAGGACGATCGGCTCTGTTCTGCGCACGATCAACGACCTTTACACGGTCTACACCAATCTCATTGTGTTCGATCGGAAAGGCAAGATCGTCGCCGTCTCCGATGCGGGAAAGCACGATCTCGCGGGCTCTGTTATCGAGGAAGAGTGGGTCAGGCACATCCTCGCGCTTCGCGATGCGCAGGACTACGTGGTGTCCGAATTCGCGCCGTCGCCGCTCTACGACGGCCGTCCGACTTACATCTACGGCGCGGCGATCCGTTCCGCCAAGCACCAGCAGGCCGCCGGCGGGGTTGCCATCGTGTTCGACGCCGAGCCGCAATTTGCCGCGATGCTCAAGGACGCCTTGCCCCGCGACGGCGCCGGCAACCCCAGGCATGGCGCCTTCGGTGTGTTCGTTGAGCCGGACGGGCGCGTGATTGCCTGCTCCGATGAGCGCTTTCGTTCGGGCGAGCAGCTTCCGATCGAAAGGTCGCTGTTTCAGCTTGATCGCGGTTGCGGCCGATCCGGGATCGTTGCGCTCGGCGACGCCTATTACGCGGTCGGCGCCAACGCCTCGTCGGGATACCGCGAGTACAAGGACGCCAACGACGCCTATCAGAACGATGTGATCGCTGTCGTCTTTACGCGGCTTTGTGGCGTCGATGCCAAGAGGTCGGCGACGCCATTCGCGGTGCCGTCGGTCCGTTCGGACCGGACGCAGATCGGTGCCAAGGAGGACATTGCGACCTTCCGGGCCGCTCGAAGCTGGTTTGCGGCGCGCACCAGCGAAATCCTCGAAACCATCGACGGCTCGAATATAGCGCCACTTCCGTTGATGCCCGCGGGCATGGTCGGGGTCGTGATGTATCGTGGATCCGCGTTGCCCGTTCTCGATCTCGCGAAGATTGTCGAGCGGCCCGGCGTGATCGCGACCGGTGAACGTGCGAGCGGCCAGATCATCGTCATGACCCTGCCGAACGAAACCCGCTTCGGTCTCCTGGTCGATGATCTCGGCGAGATCGTCGAAGTCCTGGCCGATCGTTTGGCGCCGCTTCCCCCGATGATGATGCGGCAGGAGGAGTTTGCCGACACCGCGATTGCTTATGACGGCGCCGATGACAGCAGTCTGCTCGTGGTGCTGCGCGCCGAACGCCTCTATGAGAACCTGTCACTCCCAGCCGGACATAGGATGCCACCGGGTCCGAGCGCGGGCCCGAACGGCCAACGCGCGGCATCCGAAACCATCCCGATCGCCAAGAGCGCTTGAGAGCGCCTGCGCGGCGCTGAGCCAAGCCGCTCCCCCCAATCCCGGCGTATCTGCAATGTTCATCGTCGCTTCAAGAACTTGCGCCGCCATTGCCGGTGTTCGCGCCGGACGAAATCGGCCGCGCGCTCGACCGCGGATTCGAGCCAGCGGGGTTTGCGCCTCGCAATGTCGCGCTTGATCTCTCTGCGCCGGTCGGTCGATCCCAGATGAGCCGCGGCAAGGTCCCGGCCCATGGATCGCAGCATCCTCTTGCTCATGAGCTCGAGCAGATGGGCTTCCGCATCGAGCTTGCGGTTGTTCGGCGACAATCGCCGAACGACGATGTCGTCTTCGAGCGCGAACCAGGGATCGGGAGCGCGGAAGCGGCCGGTTGCAATCTGGGTAATATGGAGCGTGCGACCGCCGCGGCCGTTGGCCAATGTCCAGGCTGACGGCAGCGCCGCCTTGGCTTCGCGGACGACGGGGCCGCCCCGCCAGTTGCCGGCGACGCCGACGAAGCGCGGACGCCCAAGACTTCCGGCCCCGGCTTGGCGCGGGAAGACCGCCATCTCCAACGTCCGATCGGGCATCGCCTTGGCGAGGCAGCGGACGTAGTGCGCCGGCGGGGGGTTCCTGCCGGGCTTCAGGGATTCGAGTTTCGTCCAGAAGCGCTCGCGCTGCTCCTCCGGAACCACGACCAGCTCGCGCAGCCAAGCGTTGGCATGGTCGAGCACGATCGGACGCGGATCGTCCAAGCCTCTTTGATAACCTTGCAGGATACTCGCGCACACCGTGCGGGCCGATGCCGACCGGCCAAACCCGAGCAGCGCGCTCGTCGCCAGCCGCACCAGATCGAGTGCGTAGGGCATGTTGGCGGCCTCGTCGAAATCGTTCACGCCCCAGACCAGGCGGCCGTCGACGTCACGCCAGGTCCCGAAATTTTCGATATGAATGTCGCCGACAGCGAGAACTTTCGGCGCTTTGGCGAGCTCCGGGCAGATATCAAGAATGGTTTCGGCCCACCGCCAGTAGGTTGCGCGCAGGAACGGAAATGGTCCTTCCGCCATTTTCCTATGCTTTTCTCTCAGGCCGCTCTCGACGACCTCCTTGCCCAGTTGTTGGCGCAGCCAGTCTTCATAGGCGCCAGCCGACGCCCTGATACCGTTCTTTGCCAAGGTCGCCTCCCTGCGTTGTGCCTGCGGGGCGGTTGTACGTTATCAAATAAGCAATCTGTTTTGGTGGCGGGGATTGGTGGCCAGGCTGTTCTCGCTTGCGCGCCGCCAGATCATCGGGGGGCGCGGATCAACCCCCGGCCACTCCCGGATGACAAAGCCCGGCGTGCTCAGCAATCGGTTCCGTCGATGGCGGCGGCGATCAAAGGATTGACGAGATCGGGGCGTGCGAGCGGCGCCATGTGACCGCCGGACGGCACTTCATGCACGTGCCACTGCGGATAGGTCTTCGCCAGCAGGTCGACGATCGCGCGCGTCGGTGCACGCGTGTCGGCCGCGTGGATGAGGTGAACGGGCGCGGTGATGGTACGCCAGCCGTCAAGCCCGCGGCTACCGCTTGTCGCCATGCTCCATTCGTGCACGACCGCCGGGAGCATTTGGATCGTGTTTTGCTTGCGCTCGTTCGGCATGGCCGCCCAGGTGCCGGGTGCGGCCCAGTAGTCGACGAACAATTCGCCGGCAGCGTTCCAGTCGGCGTTCCGCGCCAGCGCGTTGAATCGGCGGGCCAGATCGGCGATCTCGTCATAAGAGTGCGCCGGGCCGTGCGCCTGCAAGTGGTCAAACAAGATCGGCTCGAACGCGACGAGAAGGCGGACGCGATCGGCGAGTTTGGCGGCCGCTTCAAGCGCGACGGCGCCTCCGAGTGAATGTCCCACCAGCACAACGGGCTCGCGTGCCAGCGCGACGGCCGCGGCAACAAGCTCGGCCTGGTCCGCGGCGGTCAGTGGTCGCGTGCCCGGCCAGGCGCTGGTCTTGCCGTAACCGAACAGGTTCACCGCGATCAGGCGGTAGCGGTTTTGCAAGCTTTCGATGAGCGCCCGCCATTGGCGCAGCCCACTCGCGGAACTGTGGACCAGGACCACAGCGGGACCGGCACCCGCGTCCGTGTATTCGAGATTGAAAGCTCCGGCTTTGATCACCGGCATGTTGGATTCCCGAGTCGAGATGGCGATGCGCGACTTGCGCGGAGAGTGAGCTTCAAGGGCTGACGTCGTCGACCTATATCAGCTTCAGCCCCTTGAGGCGCGCGTGCCCGTCCTTGCCAAGATGATGGCCCGACCCGTACTCCGTGCCCCGGTATTTCACGCGTCAACTGGCGGCGCTACAATGGGGAATGACCGAAAGCGGGGCGCGAGAGCCTTTTGCATGAAGCTTTGCTCAAGTGAGGCCACTCGTTGTTACCAGGCTTGCAATCGTTAGCGCAGAATAACATCGCCTCGCGCTTCTTCGGAGAAGCCGGGCCTGCAGGGAGCTTCCGATGGGTATGTTCGATTGGCTGACCGGAACGAAACGGCCGGCCGCGGGAGTTGTGCCCAAGCCCGCCGCGGAAGTCCGTTCGGCTTTGCTCGCGGTCGGCCGGCCCACGGCACCCTTCATCGTCCGCGACGGCGCGCCCGAGCAGGTCGATCTCGTTGCCGAATGGCGCATCGTCGATGCCTCCTGGCGCGAGATTTTCGCCAAAGCAGGGTTGACGAAGGTGTTCAAGGTCCTGATGCGGCTCGACCCGCAAAAGCACGAGGTGCGAGCCGTCGATCAGGAGTGGTCGGTCGAATGGCGCGCGGGCATCCCGAGCCTCGCGCTCGCGGCAGAAGCCTTTCGCGGTCAGAAGGCCGAGCTCTCGTTCGGCGCTGCCTACGCCTTCACGGAGACCGGCGGGCACGGCGAGGTCTATCGCTACAAGTTCTCGACCGGCGAGATAAAGACGCCCCTGCAGGACGCCGTCACCGCCGCCGGCTGGACTTGGCGTGGCGTCGCATTCGGGCGGCTGTAGCCCGGACAACGAGTGCCTCGCTAGGGCCGACTAGCGGAGCGTTGGTCCTCTCGATGTCGGCGTGGCTTGTCGAAAAGGCCATTCGACTTCGCTGTGCATAACCGGACACGCGGCGAAATTATGATTGCGCAGCCTGTAGAATTTGATTCGCCAACACCGAACATGGAGGTTGTCATGGCGAAGAAGGCAAAGAAGGCAAAAGCAGCGAAAAAGACGAAACGCCGCAAGAAGAGGTAGTTTCGAAGGCTATGCTGCCCGAGAGGCCCTGGCGAAAGCTGGGGCCTCTTCATTTCGTTTGGACCGAGGCTTGCTCGTCCAACGCGGCCAACAAGCTATCCACGCGCGCGGGTCGCCGGAGGGATGATTGTGCACCAGGATGATCGCGGTGGCGGAAAGCTTGAGCGCGTCGTCCTGCCGTCCCGCTATTCCGCTTGCCCGATGTCGAGGCGCTCGATCTTGCCCGTCGGGGATAGCCGAAATCTGAAGTAGGTTCGAAAGTCGCCCCACCGGTCCGAGTGGAACGCGCCGATCACATCGAGTCCGTCGTTCTCGACGCGCTCGATCGACGTGAAGCGTTCGTGGCCCAGGGCTTCCTCGGAAAATTTTTGCAGGCTCCGGGGCTTGCCGTCGTCGTAGAGCTTGGCATCGGGTTCGAACAGCGCCGACCAGGCTTTCCGGTCGCCCTTTTGCAGCGCCTCGATGGCGGACTTGACCGTTGCGTTACTGAGCGCGTCGGTGATCATGCCTTGACTCCCTTTCCGCATTTTGACCGAAGTCGCAATCGTCCACGACGACAAAGAAGACGAGTTTATTCTCGCGATATCACTTTAGCC
This sequence comes from uncultured Alphaproteobacteria bacterium, assembly GCA_963850705.1. GTDB lineage: Bacteria > Pseudomonadota > Alphaproteobacteria > Rhizobiales > Xanthobacteraceae > VAZQ01. The sequence goes on from CAWKMR010000017.1 coordinate 107,656, forward strand.
TCGGCAGCTCTTCCGCGTGTCGATGAATCGGTGCGTTGCTCCGCGCAAACATCCCGAACGCATCCGCGCAGCCAGCGATGCGCTGGATCGGCATCCAGCCGCGGGTGCCAGAGCAATGAAACCGTGATCTCCGGCATGGACGACCGGAAGGGCAAAACTATGCATTCCGGCGCGCAGGTTCCGGTATGCCGTTCGGGAACACTGGCGATCAGGTCGGAGGCGTCGAGCCAGAGCCAGCGCGGTCGCAAAGCCACCGACGATCGCGACAATCTCGCGTTCCAGCCCGAACGGCTGCAAGGCTTCATCGATCGGTCCCTTGTCGAGACCCCGCCGCGAGACGAAGATGTGCCGGCCGGTCGCATATCGGGAGGCAGTGATCTTGCCCTTGCTCAGCGCGTGACCCATGCGCACGACGCCGATGAAACGGTCTCGGAACAAGGCCTGCGCACGCACCTCCGGACCCGTCGTCGTGCCCACGACGCCGGTTTCCAGATCGACGCTCCCGTCGCGAAGTGGCGCGCTGTCCTTGTTCGGCTTCTGCACGAAGCGCAGCCGCACGCCGGGAGCTTCCTTGCCGACGCGAGCAATGAGGTCCGGTCCGAAATTCTCCACAAAGCCTTCGCTGGTCCGCAGCGTGAACGTTCGGACCAGCCGTTTGAGGTTGAGCTTCTCGGCGGGGCGTAGAACCGCTGCTCCGTCCTGCACGAGCTGACTGACCCGCTCGCGGAGTTCGAGCGCTCGGGGTGTGGGAACGAGACCGCGTCCGGCCCGGACCAACAGCGGATCGCCCGTCGTCTCGCGCAATCGCGCCAACGCCCGGCTCATCGCCGACGGGCTGAGCCGCAGCCGTTGGGCTGCCCGCGCAACGCTGCCCTCTGCGAGCAGCACATCGAGGGTGACAAGCAAATTGAGATCGGGCGTCGACATGCAGTCGACCATAGCAGGATTCGGTCGTGATGTGGCGTCAAACGCACGAATTAAATGCAAATCGTGCGTGTTCCGCCATGTCAGGCAAAGGACTACGTTTCTGACAACCCCCGGTCCGGGAGTGCCAGAAAAACGGAGCTCACGTTGAAGCCAATCCTTGCAGGACGAGATGAGGTGGTCGCTGGAAGTGCGGAACGGACACCCTCGGTTCGGTGGGCGCTCGCCAGCCTTTCGCTATCCATGTTGCTGTCCTCGCTCGGCACCAGCATCGCCAATGTTGGCTTGCCGACGTTCGCACAGGCGTTCAACGCCTCCTTCCAGGAAGTCCAGTGGGTCGTCCTCGCTTATCTCCTCGCCATCACCACCCTGATCGTCAGCGTCGGACGGCTCGGTGACATCACCGGCCGCCGGCGGCTGCTACTGGCCGGAATCTTCCTGTTCACGGTGGCCTCAGTCTTGTGCGGCCTCGCGCCCACGCTCTGGTTGCTGATTGCCGCCCGGGCGGCGCAGGGCGTCGGAGCGGCCGTCATGATGGCGCTCACCATGGCCTTTGTCGGTGAGACGGTTCCGAAGGCAAAGACCGGTCGCGCCATGGGGCTGCTCGGAACGATGTCCGCGATCGGCACCGCTCTCGGTCCATCGCTCGGCGGCGTTCTGATCGCCGGACCCGGTTGGCGGGCGATCTTCCTCGTCAAAGTGCCGCTGGGCATCCTGGCCTTTGCTTCTCGCGTATCGCTATCTGCCTGTTGATCGCCAAGTGCTGAAGACCGGGCCGAAGATTGACCGGGCCGGCTTCGACACTGTGGGCACGCTGCTGCTTGCTCTGACGCTCGCGGCCTATGCGCTTGCCATGACGATGGGGCGCGGCAGTTTCGGTCCGCTCAACCTGGCTCTGCTGTTGGCTGCTGTCGTCGGAACTGGCCTCTTCGTGCTCGTCGAGGCGAGCGCAGCATCACCTTTGATCCGGTTGGCGATATTCCGCGATCCCGTGCTGAGCGCGGGCTTCGTCATGAGCGCGCTCGTCTCGACTGTGCTGATGGCGACGCTGGTGGTCGGGCCGTTCTATCTCTCGCGTGCGCTCGGGCTCGACGCGGCGCGCCGTTGGGATAGTCTTGTCGGTCGGTCCGCTTGTCGTGGCGCTGACCGGCGTGCCGGCCGGCCGCATTGTCGGACCGTTTTGGCGCACAACGCATGACCATCGTTGGGCTCATCGGAATAGCGGCCGGTTCCTTCCTTCTATCCATGCTGCCGGCGACGCTCGGCATCCCCGGCTACATCGCCCCCCTCGTCGTCATCACTGTCGGCTACGCGCTGTTCCAGACGGCCAACAACACCGCCGTCATGACAGACATCCGCCCGGACCAGCGGGGCGTCATTTCTGGCATGCTCAACCTGTCGCGCAATCTCGGGCTCATCACCGGGGCATCCGCTATGGGCGCTGTGTTCGCGCTCGCATCGGCGACGATCGACATCACAACGGCGCGGCCCGAGGCCGTTGCCACCGGTATGCGGATCACGTTTGCAGTCGCGGCGATTCTGGTCGCTGTCGCGCTCGCCATCGCGGTTGGAAGCCGTGCTCTCGCAACACGCCCGTCGCTGCCTGGCGACGTGTCATGACGCGACGACCGCACGCCGGTCCGCTAATTTTTCTTCGGCGACCAGCGATAGGCTTTGGCGCACGCGCCGCCCATCAGCATCGCCCGCTCACTGTCGCTCAGGCGGTCGGTCTTGAGGAAGGGCTCGGTCGCCTGCTCGTAGTTCACGACGGCGTAGGCGCGCGTCCAGTCCGTGCCCCACAGGCAGCGGTCGAGACCCCAGGCATCGAAGACGCGCGCGAGCGGATCCCAGATGTCCGCGAACGGATACGGTTCGCGCGACAGCGTGCAGGCGCCGCTCACCTTGATCACGGCGTTGTTGCGCTTGGCAAGGTTCAGCACCTTCGGCAGGTCGGCCCACGGCTGCGGCGGGGCGCCTGGCGTGCGCGGCTGCAGGATCGCCAGGTGGTCGATGATGAAACGCGTATCGGGGTGGCGTTCGATCAGCGCCGTGCCCGCATCGATATTGCCCCAGCACAGCATGTTGACCGGCAAGTCATGCTTGACGGCCGCGCGCAGGATCCGGTCGAGACCCGGGTCATCCGGCGCGCGCTTCGCCTCCGGCGTCATCATGACGCGGATGCCGGCCGCGCCCGGTGTCCGCTTCCAGTCGGCGATGACATCTTCCACGGCGGGATCGTCGGGGTCGACCGGCTTGACGATCGCAAACCGGCCGGGATGCGCCCGCTGTACTTCCACCGCATAACTCGCGTCGTAACCGTACATGGTAAAGGGCGAGATGAAGATCGCGCCGTCGACGCCGACCTTGTCCATCGCCGCCACCATCTCGTCACCCGTCACGTGATCGGGCCAGTTCGGCACGTGGCGCCAGGGCCGCTTTGGCGTGTTCGCCTCATAGGCGTGAACCTGGGAATTGATGATCGTCACCGGGGAAGCTCCTCAATTGGCAAGAAACCTTCGTGGGTCCATCGCTATATCAGCTTCAGCCCCTTCAAGCTCGCGTGGCCGTCCTTGCCGACGATGATGTGATCGTGCACGGAGATCCCCAGCGGCTTCGCCACGTCGACGATCGCCTTGGTCATCTCGATGTCGGCGCGCGACGGCGTCGGATCGCCGGAGGGATGGTTGTGCACCAGGATGATCGCGGTCGCCGAGAGTTCGAGCGCGCGCTTCACCACCTCGCGCGGATAGACCGGCGTATGGTCGACGGTGCCGGTCTGCTGCACTTCGTCGGCGATGAGCTGGTTGCGCTTGTCGAGAAACAGGATGCGGAACTGCTCCTTGTCGGCGAATGCCTGCGCCGTGCGGCAATAGTCGAGCACGCTCGACCATGACGACAACGCCGGGCGCTTGCGGGTCTGGCCGCGCGCGAACTCGCTCGCCGCCGCCTGCACGACCTTGAGCTCGGTGATGGCGGCGTCGCCGAGCCCCTTGATTTCCTCGCAGCCGCTCGACCGGCGCCGCGATCGACTTCGGCAAACGATCCGAACCGCTCGATCAAGGTCTTGGCGAGCGGCTTCACGTCGCGCTGCGGGATCGCGCGAAACAGGATCAGCTCGAGCAATTCGTAGTCGCGGACCGCTTGCGTGCCTGCCTGCAAGAGGCGCTCCCGCAAACGCTGACGATGGCCGTGATAATGCGGCTTGGCGTCCGCCGATCCGGATGCAGGCTTCGGCTTGCTGTTGGATTTTCCGCTCCCTGGCATGCGCTCAGCATGACGGGACTGCCGCAATTTGCAACGTGCTCGTTGCGCCGGCGCGGGCGAGGCTTCAGGCCCCTGACCGCGATCCGTCACTTGGCGTAGGATGCCTTCGTTATCGTGGGCTGCGGCGAATGGGAGCGGACGCGTTTTACCCGCTCGAAATTGGATTTGAGGACGCACAACATTGAATCAGCAAACAGGTTTCGCGGCGGTCCTGTGGTCGTCGTGTCTGGGGATGCTGGCGGTCGGCGCCAACAGTACGGCGATCATGGCCGCCTTGCCGAGCATGCGGACCGAGCTTTCGCTCAGCCCCGCCGGCGTGGAATGGGCGGTCAATGCCTATCTGGTCGTTTCCGCGGCGTTCGTCGTGCTTGGCGGCCAGGCGGCGGATCGCTTTGGCGCGCGGCGGGCATCGATGGCCGGATTGGCGCTGTTCGGCGTCGCGTCTTGCATCATTGCTATCGCCGGCACCCAAGCCGGACTGCTGGCCGGACGGGCTTTGCAGGGCCTCGCCGCAGCGTTCGCCGTGCCCAGCACGCTGGCTGCGGTCGACGCCAGCGCAGCGCCGGAGCGCCGGGCAGGAGCGATCGGCGCCTGGAGCGGCTTCCTGATCTTTGGCTTCAGCATCGGGCCGCTGTTCGGCGGCGCGCTCACGCACATCACAGGCTGGCGTGCGATCTTCTGGCTCGACGTCCCGCTCATGTTGACCGCCATTGCCGGTCTGGCCTCCGCAGGTTCGGCGACCGCCCGTGCTCACGGCACGCAAAGCCGGCGTGCCGATTGGATCGGCTTTGTCTTGCTGGCCACGTTGATGGTGTCGCTGGTCTTCGCCCTGCACGCGTTGCCGCATACGGGGACGGCGCCGCTCCCCGTTGTCGGCCCGTTCGTGCTGGCGGCGGTCGCGTTCGTGCTGCTGCTGAGGGTCGAGTTGCGTGCCGCCGCTCCGCTCGTCGACTTGAGTTTCTTCACGCGGCGCGGGTTCGTGATGGGCGTGGTCATCGGCTCGTTGTCGATGTTCAGCATCATGAGCCTGCTGCTCTACTTCAATCTCTATGCGCAGAGCGGCGAAGGATTCGGCTTCACGGCGCTCGAGGCCGGCGCCTCGCTGCTGCCCTTGAGCGCGGCACTGCTTGCGCTCGCCCTGTCGGCTTCCGCCGTGGCGGCGCGGGTCGGGCTGCGCAACGCCATGACGGGCGGCATGGCGCTGATCGTGACCGCCAGCGCCATCATCGACGCGGCCACCGTCGCGGGCGGGATGGTGCCTCCTGGCGATCGGGTTTGTCGTCATGGGCGCCGGTCTGGCCGTGCCCTATGCGCTGGCGCCGCGGCTGGCGCTGTCGGCGCTTTCGCCCGCTCAGGCGGGGCAGGGTTCCGGCATCGTCAACGCTTGCACGTTTCTCGGCGGCAGCGCCGGCGTTGCCGGCGGCGCCACCGCCTTCGCGCTGGGTGGGTTCGTCGGCGTGCTCACGATGATTGCATGCGCCGGGATGGTCGGCGCCGTCCTCAGCCGCGGGATTCCCGACGAGGCATAAAGCATGATCCCCGAGAAGTGGGATCCGGTTTTCGGAAAAGATCATGCTCAATCAAAAGCCAGAGCGTGATTGCGATTCGACGTGAAGCAATCACGCTCTAAGCGGCGCCGTTCTTGGGCGACCGTCAGGGCTGCGCGGCGAAGTGCGGCTTGTCGAGGCCCTTCGGCGACAGCGTGAAGATCTCGACGCCGTCGTCGGTCACCGCCACCGTGTGCTCGAACTGCGCCGAGAGCGAGCGGTCGCGCGTCACCGCGGTCCAGCCGTCGGACAAGACCTTCACGTGCGGGCGGCCGAGATTGATCATCGGCTCCACCGTGAAGAACATGCCGGGCCGCAGCACGATGCCTTCGCCGGGCCGGCCGACATGCACGATGTTGGGCTCGTCGTGGAACAGGCGGCCGAGGCCGTGGCCGCAGAAGTCGCGCACCACGCTCATGTGTTGGGCTTCGACATAGCTCTGGATCGCGTGGCCGATGTCGCCGGTGGTGGCGCCCGGACGGATCGCGTCGATGCCGCGCATCATCGCCTCGTAGGTCACCTCGATCAGCCGCTCGGCGCGGCGCGGAATCACGCCGACCGGATACATGCGGCTGGAATCGCCGTGCCAGCCGTCGAGGATCAGCGTCACGTCCACATTGACGATGTCGCCGTCCTTGAGCGGCTTGTCGCCGGGAATGCCGTGGCAGACCACGTGATTGACCGACGTGCAGGTCGACTTGCGGTAGCCCCGGTACATCAGGGTCGCCGGCATGGCCTTGTGGTCCATGGCGTATTCGAAGACCAGCTGGTCGATGCGCGCGGTCGGCACGCCCGGGCGGACCTCGCCCTCGAGCATGTCGAGGCATTCGGCGGCGAGCTGCCCGGCCTTGCGCATGCCCTCAAAGGCGGCCGGTCCGTGCAGCTTGACCTGGCCGGTCTTGCGTTGCGGCGCCAGGGCCGCGTCGACGTAGCTCATCCGTGATTCGCGGCGGAGCCGCGCCCCTGCGGCCCGGGCCGCCTCAATCTAGCGTGTTGCAATGCAATGTATGCAAGGACGCGCCGGAAGCAAGCGCGACCATTGGGCAGGTCAGTCCCTCATTGTAATGGGGTCGGTCACCTCGATTCCGCCGCAGGTAATGCCGCAACGGTAGGCGATGGCTTCGACCCCGGCCGCGCGGGCGGCATCGAAGGCCCGTCCGTAGCCGGGGTCGATGTCGCGGGCGAGGGCGAAGCGCTCGGCCGAGCCGATCTGCACCAGATACAGCATCACCGCGCGGGCCCCGGCCGCGACCATGTCGGAGAGCTCGGCGAGGTGCTTGGCGCCGCGCTTGGTGACGGCATCGGGAAATTCGGCGAGCCCCGGACGCCGCATCATGTGGACGTTCTTGATCTCGACATAACAGGGCGGACGGCCGGGCGCTTCGAGCAGGAAATCGACCCGCGAGGCCTTGCCGTATTTCACCTCGCGGCGCGCGGTGGCGTAGCCGGCAGATCTCCGCGATGCGTCCGGCGGCGATCGCCTCGGCCGCCAGCGCGTTGGGATGGCTGGTGTTGATGCCGACAAGCTCGGCGCCGCCGCCGAAGTCGACCTCGATCAGTTCCCAGCTATGGGCGAGCTTGCGGTTCGGATTGGCGGACTTGGAGAGCCACACCCGCGCGCCCGGCACGTTGAGGCCGATCATCGATCCGGGATTGGCGCAATGCACCGTCAGCGTCTCGCCCGACGGCAGCACGACGTCGGCCAGGAAGCGCTTGTAGCGCTTCACCAGCGTCGCGGGGATGAGCGGGGCGGGAAATTGCACCGGAGTATTGTCGGCCTTTGCAGGTTGACGCGTCATGCCCGGCCTTGTGCCGGGCATCCACGTCTTGCTTCCCGGCTTAATCAATAAGACGTGGATGGCCGGGACAAGCCCGGCCATGACTTACGAGAGAGGGCCGGCTTCCGACGATCCGCGAAAACGACAGTGGCCGGGACAAGCCCGGCCACTGCAAGTTCTCTTGAGATCGTTTGGTGCGCTTACTTCGCCAGCGGATCCGGCCGCAGCTGGAAGTGCACGACCATCGGCGTGCTGCCCTTGCCGTTTTCGCTCAGCCACGGCGTACGGTCGCCGCTCGAGGTCCACAGCCCGCGGCCCTTCCAGCCGATGTTCGCATCGTCGATGCGTCCGTCGAATCCCTTGGCATAGAAGCCAAGCGGATACGGGATGCGCAGCGAGACCATCTTGCCGTCGGCATAGGCGACCAGGCCGTCCATCAGGTTGGCGGTCGACATCGGCACGTCGCGGCCGAGGCCGAACGTGTTGTGCTGATCGACCCAGCTGTAGTAGCTCGACTCGGCGCTGTTCTCCCCGATGCCTTGGAAGCCCGGGCCCGGGTACTGGTAGAACGACCAGCCTTCGGGGCAATGGTCGCCGGTCGCCTTCGGCCCGTTGAGCGGACCTTTGCACTTGCGCCGGTCGAACGCGCCCATGTGGCCTGAGGCGAGCGACACCCAGACGACGCCCTGGCTGTCGATATCGCCGCCGCGCGGGCCGTAGCCCGGCATCGGCACGTTGTAGATCTCCGCCAGCGCCGTCTCCGACGGATTGGAGCCGGGGTCAAGCCGCACGATCGCGCCTGGATTGTTGCGGATCGTGCCCCAGACCGAGTTGTCGGCCGGGCTCGGCATCACGGCGTAGAACACCTGGCCGAGCCGGCGATCCTTGTTCGGATCGAGCGGCTGGTTCGGCTCGGTGTAGTCGTCACGCTTGCCGTTGCCGTTGGTGTCGAGGATCAGCGGCGTCCAGCCCTGCGAGCGGGCCGCGTCGCCGGTCTCCTCATACATCTTCAGGTTCAGCCATCCGACCACGCCGGTGCCGCCACCGCTGGAGGTCCAGAGCGTGTCGTTCTTGTCGTAGGCGAACTGAAGGTGGTGCGTCTGGAAGCAGGTGTCGATGAAGGTGTACTTCATCGTCTTCGGATCCAGCATCGAGAGCTGCCGGTGCGACTCCGCGACCGGGAACGCCTGCGCCGACGGATGATCCGAGCCCTTCTGGCAGAAGGCGGGGTTCTTGTTGCCGCGTCCGCGCGCCGCGAACCAGACCCGGCCGTGGCGGTCGAACATCGCATTGTGGTTGTTGGTCCGGGTGTCCCAGACCAGCTCCGTGCCCCAGTAGGGCGACGGCGCGACCTGCCGGTCGCTGGCTGCGTGGCCCGGTCCAAGCGCCATCCCGACCGACTCGTCGATCACCGGCGCGTTGAAATACGTCACCGTGTGGGTCTTCGGGTCGAGGATCGGCCAGGCGTCGGTCGAGTACTCAGGCGAGCCGAACACCGGACCATAGGCGTTGACCGTCGGGAAGCGCCGGTCGGACGCGATCAGGTCGTGGAGATATTGCTTCGGCGTTCCCCAGTCCCAGGTCGTGACGACGATATTGCGCTCCTGGCCCTGCGGACGCGTCGGCTTGGTGTGCGGCAGCTCACCCTTGGCGACCCGGTCGGTCCAGTCGGCGAAGTACTTGAACGGCGCGCCGCCGAGCTGACCGGCCAGCAGCGTGACCATCTGCTCGCCGGACTGGCCCGAGGACACGCGCCGCACCCACGCCTCGACCGAGGACGAATGCTGGCCGATGCCTTCCGGCAATGTGCGCGTCGAGAGCTGACCGAGCTGATGGCAGCCGACGCAGCCGTTGTTCTTCATATTGTTCATCCAGTCGGTGAACGTCACCTTGGCTGGAATGTCGCTCGATCCGCCGAACTCGCTCTGCGCGGGAATCTTCAGCATCGAGTACCAGTAGATCGCGGGGTAGTACTTCGCCGCCGCGGCCTCGTTCGGCGCCAGCAACGGCGCGGAGGTTGAGCTGCTGGCCGGGCTGCGCATCGACCTTCTCCGAGTTGACAAGGCCGTAGCCGCGGACCCAGACCTTGTACTTGGCCTTCGGGAGATCGGGCACGACGTAGCGGCCCTGGTCGTCGGTGACCACCATCTTGGCGTAGCGGGTGGGCAGGTCGCGTGTCTCCGCGATCACCCAGACGCCGGCTTCCGGACCCTTCGGTCCAGTGACGACGCCGCCGATGTCGTCGTTGTCGATCGCCACGGCCGGCGTGGTCTGTGCCTGCGCCGGCAACTGCGACGGCGGCCCGCTCATCGCGATCGCAAGTGCGACCGCGGCGACGCTGGAATACAACGCTCGTGTCATCCTCATTGCGTGATCCCTCTCTCGTTTATGATGGATTTATTTTTGGTATTGGCCGTTGGCCCTAAGCATATCCAATTCAGTTCCAACCTACAACCGTACTGGCCCGCTGTTAGCCTTCACAACCATCGCCTTCCGTGCGAACATCCGACGCGCAAAATCATGCAGCCGGGGCATTTACCCCGGTGGCTAGAAAACTGGGGGAGGTCATGTCCGTCGCAACGTTCTGGACAATACTGTTGATCATCCACGGCCTGCTCGCCGTTGCCTTGCTGGGTGCGCTGACCCATCAGGCGATGGCGGTCATGATGCCGGTGCGTCAGGCCGCCGGCAATTTCGTCGATCGCTTCCGCGCCGTGCCTGCCGCGGGCTACGCCACTGCGATCTGCGTTCTGTGGGTCGTGACGTTCATCATGGGCGCGTGGATCTATACCAAGTATCGCATCACCATCCGCATCCCGATCGAGCAGGCCGGCTTCTGGAAGACGCAGGGCTTCTTCGAATTGAAGGAGCACGTGGTCACGATCGGCATGGGGCTTCTGCCCGCCTATTGGTTCTTCTGGAAGAATGCCCGCGATCCGCAATACGACAGCGCGCGCAAATGGCTGACTGTCGTGCTGGCAGGGATGATCTGGTTCAGCTTCCTCGTCGGCCACGTCGTCAACAACGTGCGGGGGTTTGGATCATGAGCACGACAACAACAACGACCAACGACATCGATAACGCTTCGCTGGCGACATCCGCCAAATTCAAGACATTCGCGATCGTGTTCGCGCTGTCCGCGCCGGTGCTGTATGTGCTCTGCGACATCTTCGGCTTGCCGCTGTTCACCTACCATCCGGCGACCAACCGCGTTGATCTCGGCTGGGCGCCCGGCCGCAGCGGCGAAGGTCCGGCCATGTACTGGTACGGATGGACCGCGACGACCATTCTCGGCGGCGCGATCATTCGGCGCGCTCGCCACGCTGTTGCCGGAACGAAAGGTTCGACTTCACGATCTGACGACGGCGATAGTCCGCCGTCATGGCGCTGTGGCATTCTGGGGGGCGGCTGCCCGGGAACTCGCTGGTCGTTGTGGATTCCTGCGTTGGCGGTCCTCTTCGCTGCGGCTCATGCGTCTCGGGGAAAAGGGCGGCTGTTAACCTGCTGGTGGTGCTTCCACTGTTAACATTCAAATCGTCCACCGAAATTTGCTGCAGAGGTTTGGACGAAGGGCGACTGGTGTGAGCGCTGGTGGCGTAAGGCTGAGGTGATGCGGAAACTCGATCTTGTAATTGTCCTTGTCGCCCTCGCTGGCGGCACGCTGTTGATCGAGCAAAATCATCGCGTCGTGATCGACGCGCCTGCTGCGGCTGAAGCACAATCGCTTGCAGCCGCGGCGGCGTGTCCGGACAACGACACGACGCCCTACGACTCCCGTTGCCTCGATTATCTCAACGTCCCGGCCGAGCCCGCGCCACGCCTGCGGGTGGTTGCGGCCGTCCGCGAGGCGCCGGCGGTGGGATGTCCGGACAACGACCGGGTACCGTACAGCCCCGGCTGCATTGCGTTCCTGAAGGGCGCCACCGAGACCGGCATGGCGTGGCGGGTGACGGAACCGCCGACGTCCACACCGGCGCCGCAATAAACCGGTCTGATGACCTCGCCGGCGCGGTGGAAATTGCTTGTTCGACGCGCTACATTGGTTGCCTAAGCCAGCGGCGGACTGAACGCCGCGAGCCACGGGAGGTCACGGATGGGAATCCTCGGTCGGCGCACCGCTTGGATTGCAGGTGCGGCTCTTGGCGTAACGTGCGCTTTGTCGACCGCGCTCTGGGCGGGCGGGTCCGGCTTCGGCGACGACGATCACGACCATGAGAACGAAGGCCCGGCCTATTTCGGCTTCGTCAAGGACACCAATGGCGCGACGATTTCCGACGCCAAGGTGACCGTGGCAATCAAGGACCGCGGCGGCGTGATCACGCGCACCGATGCGCTCGGCGCGTATCGCGTTCCGGGCTTCGGCAAGGAGATCAATCCCACCGAGGTGCTGATCTCGTGCGAGAAGTCGGGCTACAAACAGGTGCGCGTGTTCCGGCGCACCTCCCCGGACGCGGATCCGCAGGTTCCGATCGAGACCGAATGCACGATGCAGCGGGCGTAACGTGCCCGGGATGACGGGACGCTCGTTCGGCGCGGAGGGCATCGAAGAGTAGCCCAAACAGTCGCCGCCAAAAGTCGCGCCCAAGAGTCGCCTTATGATCCGTCTGTTTGCGTACCGCGTGCTCGCGAGCCGTCTGTCGTTGCTGGTCGCTGCGGTGACGACATGCGTTGGATCGACGCAAGTCGCCAATAGCCAACCCATCCATCTTCGCTACGGGCAAGCCTATTCCGCGCAGCGCAGCATCTTCGCGCTGCCGATGCTGCTCGCCGAGCGGCGCGGCTTCTTTCTGCGCGAGGGCCTCGATTTCCACATGGTGCCGGTGCCCGGCGGCGGCACCAAGATGATCGACGCGTTGCACGACGGCACCGCGCACATCAGCCACGTCGCCACGCCGTTTCTCGTGCAGGCCGTGCTCAACGGCTCCGACGCCGTCGCCGTGGTCACCGAGTTCAACAATCCGATCTACAGCCTGGTCGCCAAGCCCGAGATCAAGACCTATGCCGACCTCAAGGGGAAGCTGATCGGGATGGCCGCGGAAACCGGCTCGATCACCATCTCGATCCGGAAACTTCTGCAGATGAACGGCATCGGCCGCGACGACTTCCGCGCGCGCTTTGTCGACGGGACGCCGGATCGCCTGGTCTGCCTGACCAAGGGCGACTGCGACGCCGTTCCGCTCGGCCAGCCGCAGGATTTCGTGGCGATGCGCCAGGGCTTCCGCCTGATCGGGCTCTCCACCGACGCGGTGCCGGAGTTCGTCTACACGGTGACGGCGGCGCGCCGGTCCTGGGCCAGCCAGAACAAGGAAGCGGTCGTGCGCTATGCGCGCGCCATGGCGGCGTCGTTCGCCTTCATCCGCGATCCCGCCAACCGTGAGACCGTGATCAAGACCATCGCCGACACCACCGGCTTTGCCGAGGCCAATGCGCGGCTGACGCTCTCGCTCTATTTCGAGCCCGAACAGAACGTGCTGCCGATGCGGGGCGAGATCGGGATGAAGGGGATGGAGACGGCGATTTCTTTCCTCGGCCAGGCCGGCGTGATCAAGCCGCCGCTGCCGCCGGCGGAGCGGTTCATGGACCTGCAATACCTGCGCGCGGCCGGGTTGCAGGACTAGGCGCGCCGCTATAGCAAAGTCTCGTACGCCGCTTCCGCCGTCCCGCCTCAAAGACCGATCCCGCATCAGGAGATCGCCCCATGGCCAGCAACGACGCAGCGAGCAAGGAGCTCGCGCCCACCGGAAAGCTGCGGGTCGCGATCGCGGTCGGGCCATCGGCCTCGGCGCTCTGGACGGTGCGCGACCCCGCGACCGGCAAGCCAAAGGGCGTCCCCGTCGACCTCGGCACCGCGATGGCGCAGAAGCTCGGCGTGCCGGTCGAGCTGGTCGAATACGCTTCGTCCGGCGAGATCGTCGCGTCGCGTGACAAGGGCGCCTGGGACGTGACTTTCGTGCCGGTCGACGACGACCGCAAGAAGGCGATCGACTTCGGCGCGCCCTATCATCTCCTGCAAAGCACCTATCTGATCTCGCCCGGCTCGACGATCAAAACGCTGGCCGAGGCCAACCGCGCGGGCGTGCGCATTGCGATTGTCGATGGGACGGCGACGGGTCGTGCTTCTGTCAGCGCATCGCCGAACGCCACCACGGTCAAGGTCAAGACTCCGGACGAAGCCGTCATTCTGATGAAGGACGGCAAGCTTGACGCCATCGCGCTGTCGCGCGAGTCGGTCGGCGGGCTGGTCGACGCGCTGCCGGGCTCGCGCGTGCTCGAGGAAGCGTTCCTGAATTCCACGACCGCGGTGGCGGTGCCGCAGAACAAGCCGGCCGCGCGTGCCTACGTGACCGAGTTCATCGAGGAGGCGAAAGCCTCCGGCCTGGTGCGGCGTGCGCTCGACGCGATGGGCTTGAAGACGTCGCAGGTCGCGCCCGCCGGGATGAAAGCTTAATCGGATGGCGGACACGAGCGACCTCTTTATCGGGCTCCTGATCAGCTTTCTCAATTTCGGCATCCATGCGGTGATGACCGCGGTGATCGTGGTCACGACACTGCGCACCGAAAAGCGCACGCATCATCTCGGGTTGTTTGTGCGCCTGACCGCGCTGCTCACGGTCTCTGTCAGCTTTCTGATGTTTGCGCATATCGCCGAGATCGCGGTCTGGGCCGGCTTGCTCGACATCATGGGTGTCAAGATCATCAACATCGGCGCATTCGAATTCGCGTTCGAGAACTACACGGCGCTCGGCTATGGCGATGCGCTGCCGAAGGACGTGCGATACCGGCTGCTTGGGCCGGTCATGGCGCTCAACGGGCTGCTGCTGATCGGATGGTCGGTCGCGGTCATCTTCGAGGTCATGCGCATGGCCGAATTCGAGGTCGGAAAGCGCCCGAAGCGCAGCAATTGACGCGCCCGCAGCCGGCTGGGCAAATACCGCCTAATAGACGCAAACGGGGAACGCCATGCTTCGCACCATCGCGGCTTTCGACCGGATCGGCGAGGAGAACGCCTTCGCCGTGCTCGCGCGCGCCAACGCGCTGATCGCGCAGGGCCGCGACATCATCAATCTCGGCATCGGCCAGCCGGATTTCCGCACGCCCGACTTCATCGTCGAGGCGGCGGTGAAGGCGCTGCGCGACGGCCATCACGGCTACACGCCGGCGACCGGCATCCCGCCGCTGCGCGAGGCGGTGGCGGCGGACCTGCACAAGCGCTTCGGCGTCACCGTGTCGCCGGACGAGGTGATGATCCAGCCCGGCGGCAAGCCGACCATGTTCATGGCGATCATGATGTTCGGCGAGCCGGGCGTCGACATCCTCTATCCCGATCCGGGCTTCCCGATCTACCGCTCGATGATCGAGTTCACCGGCGCCAATCCGATTCCGGTGCCGATCCGCGAGGAGAACGGCTTTGCGTTCTCCGCCGAGGAGACGCTGAAGCTGATCACGCCGAAGACGCGGCTCCTCATCGTCAACTCGCCGGCCAATCCGACCGGCGGCGTCACGCCCAAGAGCGAAGTCGACAAGCTCGTCGCCGGCCTGGAGAAGTGGCCGGACGTCTGCGTGCTGTCGGACGAGATCTACGACCACATGGTCTATGACGGCGAGCAGCACGTCTGCCTGCTGTCCTATCCGTCGATCCGCGACCGCCTGATCCTGCTCAACGGCTGGTCGAAGACCTATGCCATGACCGGCTGGCGGCTCGGCTATGCGGTGTGGCCGGGCAAGCTCTACGACTATGCGCGCAAGCTCGCGGTCAACCTGCACTCCTGCGTCAACGCGTCGGCGCAATATGCCGGGCTCGCCGCGCTCACCGGCCCGCAGGACGAAGTCGTGAAGATGGTCGCCGCGTTCGACCAGCGGCGCAAAGTGGTGACCGAAGGCCTGAACAAGCTGCCTGGCGTCTCCTGCGCGACGCCGAAGGGCGCGTTCTACGCGTTCCCCAACGTCAAACGCACCGGCTGGCAGGCGAAGCCGCTGGCGAATGCGCTGCTCGACGACGCCGGCGTCGCGATCATCGGCGGGCCGGACTTCGGGATTCTGGGCGAGGGCTATGTGCGGCTCAGCTACGCCAACTCGACCGAGAACATTCTGAAGGCGCTCGACCGCATGGGCAGCTTCCTGGCGTCACGGAAAGCAGCGTAGAGTGTCGAACGGGGACCGAGTAACGAAGAAAATTTAATGAACGACAAAACGCTGGTGGTGACAGGCGGCACGCTCATTGACGGCACCGGCCGTCCGCCGCTCGAGAATTCCGTGATCGTGATCGAGCAGGGCCGGTTCAAGGCGGTCGGCGCTGCCGGCGATGTCCCGGTTCCCGATGGCGCCGTGACGGTCGACGCCCGCGGCAAGACCGTGCTGCCGGGCTTCATCGACGGTCATGGACACCTCGAGGACTTCCACGGCGAGCTCTACCTCCATCTCGGGATCACGACCTGCGTCACGATCGAGATATTTCAGGACGGTCCGTGGACGATCGCGCAGAAGGCCGGCACCCGGCTTGGAAAAATTCGCGGCCCGCGAATCATGAGTTCCGGACGTGCGGTTGGCGGAAGCCGGACCGCGACCGACGCGCCCAGCAATCGATCGAGCCGCGGCAATCACGTCGTCACGACTCCCGAGGAAACCCGCAAGGTGATTCAGCGGAAGCATGAGCTCGGCTACGATCTGATCAAGATCAACGAGTTCCTGCCGTTCGACCTGGTGAAGGTCGCGGTCGACGAGGCGCATCGGCTCGGATTGCCGGTGACATGTCATAGCTGGGACGCGATCAAATCGTGCGAGGCCGGGGTCGATGGTGTCGAGCACATCTGGTCGGTCGGCTACAGCTCGATGCCTGATCTCAAGCGCCGGCATGAGCTGGCCGAGCAGCGGCTCGCAGGCAATGTCGAACAGGAGATCGCGGGCTCTTACTATGAGCCGGCAAACTACGACCGCGTGATCGAGGCGATGGTCAAGCACAATGTCGGCTGGACGCCGACCATCGCCAAGTGGCTTCGCCCGTTGTCGCCGAGCGCCAAGCGTTTCCGGGAGCGCGAAAACCAGATCCTCGACGATCCGAATGCCGATCTTCCGCCGACGGTGCGGGCGGTGACCGACAATTCCTATGACAAGCTGTTGCGGCGCTATACGCCGGCGCAGCTCGACCGCGCCAAGATCTTCTATGAGAATGCCAGCGAATTCATCCGGCGCTTCGTCGAGTGCCGGTGGCCTGCTCAAGGAAGGCTCCGATCCGCCGCGCGGAATGGCGGCGCTCCTGATGCACCAGGCATTGGTGATGGACGTCGAGGCCGGCGTGCCGCCGATGACGGCGATCCAGGCGGCGACGCTCAACGTCGCCAAGACCTTCAAGCTCGACAAGGACTACGGCAGCATCGAGCGCGGCAAGGTCGCCGACCTGTTCCTCATCGAGGGCGATCCGCTTGCGGACATCTGGATGACGCAGAACGTCAAGACCGTGATCATGGACGGCAAGGTCGTCGACCGCGAATTCCGGAAATACAAGAATCCGATTCCGTCATTCTACGCCTACCAGACCTTGCCGATGGACCTGGTCGTGTCGCCGGAACTTCTCACCGAGGGATCAGGTCCGACGGTGCTGAAGGTGACGGGGAAGGGGATATGGCCGTACCACCGGGTCTATCTCAACGGGCAGCCGCTTGCGACCCGCTACGTGTCCGGCACGGAATTGCAGGCGACGATTCCGGCGGACGCGATCGCGACCGCGGGTACCTATGTGGTCACGGTCAGGGCTGACGGAGAGCCGCTGCCGGAATCCCATCGCGCGCATCTGGTCGTGGGGTTCCGGGCATAGCGCTGTTGCGTTGGCTCGCCTCGCTCCCGCTCGTCCCCGCGAAAGCGGGGACCCAGGCAGTTCACAAAGGAAGACTGCGATTCCCGCTTTCGCGGGAATGAGCGGCGGAGGGATCGGTCCAAGCGGAAATATCTTGATGCGCGAGGCGCACCGTCACTTCGCATCCGCCTCCGGCTTCTCGAGCTGCTGCACGCGTGCGACGACGTCGGACGGAGCGGCGTAGGCCGCCGCAACCACGTCGTGGAGCTGCTGCCCCGTGCGCGGCGCGTTCACGATCAGGCCGATCTTGTCGGCTTCCGCCTGGAACGCCGGATCGTTGAACGTGTCCATCAGCGCCTTGCGCACCGCCGCCAGCCGGTCGGCGGGAACGTCAGGCGGCATCAGCAGCGGACGTCCCAGCGCATTCGGCGCCGTCGCGGTCTGGAACAGCACCTTGTCGTTGGCATCGGTGATGTGATCGAGCGCCCAGGCGACGCCGGGCAGCTCCTTGAGCGGCTGCGGTCCGTATTGCAGGACGACCTTGGCGGTCTTGTCCGCCAGCCACGTCGGCCGCGTCGAGGTGAGCGAGCTCCAGAACACGCTCGGATAGCCGTCGACCTCGCGCCGTTCCATCGCGATGAAGATGTCGTTCTGCCCGCGATAGCCGCTGATGATCTTCATCTTGGTGCGCAGCGTCGCGTTGATCAGCCGCGAATAGAACGCCTGCGCCGAATCCGCGCCGGACGCGCCGACGGTGATCTCTTTGGCCCTGAGGTCCTCCACCGAATTGACCGGGACCGATTGCCAGACCAGCACCAGCGGGCTTTCGACGCTGGGCGTGCCGAGCCAGCTGAACTTGGTGGCGTCGAAGCGCGCGGGCCTGCCGCTGAACAGCGGCACGAACGGCGGCGTGTTGTTCACCAGCGCCATCACGCTGCCGTCCTTGTCGGCAACGTTGTAGAGATGGTCGAGCGCCATCGTGCCGCCGGCGCCGGGCATGTTCTTGGCGACGATCGTCGGGTTGCCGGGGATGTGCTTGCCGATGTGGCGGCCGATCGCGCGCGCCAGCGTGTCGAAACCGCCGCCCGGACTTCCGCCGACGATCATGGAGATCGTCTTGCCCTTGAAGAACTCTTCGACCGATTGGGCCTGCGCCGGTTGCATCGCCTGGCCGGTGACGGCGAGAATGGCGGCGACGAACAA
Organism: uncultured Alphaproteobacteria bacterium; assembly: GCA_963850705.1. Taxonomy (GTDB): domain Bacteria; phylum Pseudomonadota; class Alphaproteobacteria; order Rhizobiales; family Xanthobacteraceae; genus VAZQ01. The sequence continues at coordinate 126,162 of CAWKMR010000017.1, forward strand.
CAAAGTCCTGGATTGCAACGGTGTGCTCCTTCAACTTGCGTGCCCCGGTCGAAAGCCAAGCAGCAAAATGGTAATGGCAATGGGCCCGAGATCAAACGGGAGAGTTCGGCGCGGCACGCAGGCCATCGTTGCACAAACGGCTGACGGGTAAGTGTGGCGCCCGCATAGCGGACCAAGGCGCGTTCATAGCGGACCAAGGATGTGATGACGGCAGGACCGTTGCGGATTGGCGCATTCAAGACCACGCCGGGGCATGACGAGGCGGTGGGCCGCGTGCAGGCGTGGACGCGCGAGCGATTTGCGCTGCCGGAGCGCGCGACCGTCATGGTGCAGCGAGCTTGGAATGCCGCCGCCCCGGCTGTCCGCCGCTCGAGACCGTGGTCGCGTTCTGGGACGCCGACGATCAGCGCCGCCACTTCAAGGTGTTCAAGCCGATTGCGGAAGTCGTCGTCGACGATCTTCCGCCGTCCTGGCTCAAGGATGCGCTGTGCGCCGAACCGGCGGACGATTTTGCCTGCTGCTGAGCGCCTAAGTGCGGCTGCGCTTGCGCCGGGCGGCCTCGGCGCTGTCCTTGCGAAAGGGGCGCGAGCGCGGGCAAACCTCGGCAAGGAAGTGCACGAGCGTTCCGGTCAGCGCGTCCTCCTTGAGCCCGTAGTGGACATTCTGGCCGCGTTTCTCGCGCCAGACGACGCCGGCGTTCTCCAGCACCGACAGGTGCTTGGAGATCGCCGGTTGTGACATCGTGTCGGCGAAGCGCGTCGCGATCTCGCCCGCCGTCATATCGGTCTTCGATAGATAGGCGAGGATGCGGCGCCGCGGCGCCGAGGATAGCGCCTCGAAAATCTTGTCGATTGACATTCGGTCTCCACCACCCGTCGAACGTGGCGCCCGCTATACTGGGCCAGCCAAGGATCGTATAGCTCGCGCACTACTTGATTATATAACTAATAAGTTATAAGATTGCCGAAAGCAAGAGTTGCAAGGGAGCAGAGCTGGAAGGGAGCGAAGTCATGCCCGCGTTTGCAGGCGTTGCTCAGGATGGCGTCATCGATCCCGTCGACGAGGCTCTGCGCCGATCCGAGAGCACTTTTCGCTCTCCCCGCATGGTCGATGCCGATGACACCAGCGCGGTCGACGGGGTCGTGCGCTGGAAGGCCGGCAAGTCATTGTGGATTTCCGCCATGACACTGGTGGGCGTTCTCGGCGCGCCTCTCACCTTTACCTGGGACGCGGCTGCCCTGTTCATCGCGACCAGTGCCGTCACGGTCTGCCTCGGCCACTCGCTCGGCATGCATCGCCGGCTCATTCATCGCGCCTACGACTGCCCGCTCTGGCTCGAGCGGTTCTTCGTCTATTGCGGCACAATGGTCGGAATGGCCGGGCCCTATGGCATGATCCGCCAGCACGACATCCGCGATTGGGCGCAGCGCAAGGCCGTCTGCCATCCCTATCTGGCGCATCGCTCATCGATCCTGCGTGACGGTTTCTGGCAGCTTCACTGCGATCTCGCGCTCAAGCATCCGCCGGCGCTGGTGATGGAGCGGCGGGTGCGCGACGACCGCTTCTATCAGTTCATCGACCGCACCTTCATGGCGCAGCAGATCCCGTGGGCGATCCTGTTCTACGCGCTCGGCGGCGTGCCGTGGCTCATCTGGGGCATCGCGCTGCGCGTTGCCGCCTGCGTGACCGGGCACTGGCTGGTCGGCTATTTCGCTCACAACCGCGGGCCGCGCTCCTGGCACATCGAGGGTGCCGGCGTGCAGGGCTACAACGTCCCGTATTGCGGCCTCATCACGATGGGCGAGGCCTGGCACAACAACCACCATGCGTTCCCCGGCTCGGCGCGGCTCGGCCTGCGCAGCGGCGAAATCGATCCCGGCTGGTGGGTGCTGTGTGCGCTGCGCCGCGTCGGCCTCGTCTGGAACGTCAAGACGCCGGAGACGCTGCCCTATCGCGCAAATCTTGTCCCCCTGAGCCAATGAGGAGAGCGCAATGCTGCAGCCCGTCCTAATTGCCGTCGTGGGAGGGGTGCTCGCCGGCGTCGGATTGACACTGGCCTCCGTTGCTCTCGGCACGCTGGTTTTCGGTACCTACGGGTATGCGCTGTTCATGCTCACCCCTTTCGTCATCGGCGTCATCACAGGGTATCTGGCGAACCGTAAGGGCGACATCGGCGACTGGCCGACGGCGCTGTCGGTCATGGCCGCCATCGCGCTCGGCGGCATCGCGCTTGTCTTCGTCGCGCTCGAAGGCATCGTCTGCATCCTCATGGCGGCGCCGCTGGCGCTAGGTCTCGCGCTGGCTGGCGGCGTGCTCGGGCATCACATCGCGTTGCGCGCGAAGAATCCTGCCAGGCAAACGATGTCATGTGTCGCGCTGCTGCCTTTTGCGTTTGCGGTCGAATACGTCCTGCCGCCGATGGCCCGCTTCGAGACCGAGCAGACCATCGTTGTCCACGCCGCACCTGAGGCGGTTTGGCGCTCCCTCCTGTCCTCCGATCCGGTCGAGGGGCCGCTCGCACTGCCGTTCCGCTTGGGCGTAGCCTATCCGATCCGCGGCGAAGTGATCGGCGAAGGCGTCGGGGCCATCCGCCGTGGCGAGTTCTCCACCGGCACCGCGATCGAGCGGGTGACGGAATGGGAGCCGAACCGGAAATTTGCCTTCGTCGTGGAGGAGGACATCCCGGCGATGCGTGAGCTGAGCCCGTACGAGCATGTGCACGCTCCGCATGTTGTCGGCTACTTCCGCACGACCGCCACGAGCTTCGAGCTCATCAAGCGTTCCGATGGCCACACCGATGTCGTCGAGCGCACGTCCCATGAACTCCGGCTCGATCCGGTTCTGTATTGGCTGCCGATGGCTCGGTGGGTCGTGGGCGCGAACAACGCGCGCGTGCTGGCTCACATTCGGCGTCACGCCGAGCAAAGCGTCCGAACCGGGAGCTGAGCGGGCGGCGCTCGCGTCGACCGGACGCCTTCAGCCTTGCGGTCAGCTTTTGACCGTGACCTCGTCGCCGCGCTCCACCACCACCCGCACCGGCTCTTTCACGTTCACGTCGCGCTGCGGGAACGGGAATTCGATGCCGTCGCGCTTGAACGCGTCCCACAACGCCAACATCACCGCGCTGCGCACGGTGCCGATGCCGTCGTTCGGGTCGCGGATCCAGAACCGCAGCGTGAAGTCGAGCGAGGAGTCGCCGAAGTCGGTCAGGTGGCAGGCCGGCGCCGGGTCCTTCAGCACGCGCGTGGCGCTCGGCGGCGGCGGCGATCGCTGCGGCGCGCACCCGGTGCGGATCGCTGCCGTAGCTCACGCCGAACTTGATGTCGATGCGCACGCGGTCGTTGGAGAACGACCAGTTGATCACCCGCTGGGTGATGAAGTCCTCGTTCGGGATCAGGTATTCGCGGCCATCGCGGCTCACCACCGAGGTGTAGCGCGCGCCCATGGTGTCGACCCAGCCAAAACTGTCGCCGACGGTGATGACGTCGCCCGGCTTGATCGACTTGTCGGCCAGCAGGATGATGCCGCTCACCAGGTTCGACACGATCTTCTGCAGGCCGAAGCCGATGCCGACGCCGACCGCGCCGGAGAAGATCGCGAGCGCCGAGAAGTCGATGCCGACCGAGCCGAGCACGATCAGCACCGCGAAGGTGACCAGCGCGACGCGGGCGAGCTTGCCGAGCAGCACCTGGATCGACGGCGTGAGGTCCTCGATAGGTGCGCAGCCGCGTGTCGAGGAAGTTGCTCAGCGCGACCGCGCCCCACAGCGAGACCAGGAGCAGCGCCGCGGTCTTGAGCGCGAGCAGCGCCGTGACCCGCAGGCCGCCGATCACGATGCCGGCGCGGTCGAGCCCGGCGATCACCTCGTCGAGCAGGCCGACGATGCTGAGCGCCGCGATCGACCACGCGACGACCGACACCACGCGGTTGAAGAACGCGTTGCGGATCAGGCTCGCGGCGATCGCGATCACCACCCAGGCGGTCGCGAGGCTGGCGGCGACGCCGATCAGGTAGGAGCGGCTGGGCAGCGTCATGTGCCTGCATGCCGATGCGGATCAGCAGCAGCAGCACGATGCAGATGATGATGCCGAGATTGGCGATCGCCGACGCGGATGCCGCGGCGCAGGATCGTCGGCCAGCCCATGATGTAGCGGCGATGATATCGAGGCGGCGCCTGCGAATGTAGGCCGCAAGCGCCCAGCCGAGCAGCGCGGCCAGCGCGATGAGGCTGAGCTGGATCGGCACCCAGACCGACGGCGATGCTTGCCGGCACGCTCGCCGCAGGCGCGCGCCGCAGGCCTCCAGGATTTCGTCGAGACCTTCCATGATGCCGGCAGAGTGCCTCACCGGTCTTTTCGGCACACACTAAGACGCGATTCGGCCCAGTCTCGAGCATCGCCTCCGTTGAGCCGGGCGGCGGCGGGCGATATAGGTGCCGTTAACTGCTTAATGCCAGGGAGAACAGCGATGACCGGGCCTGTCCGAAGAACAACGCATGATGCGGCAGAGCTGCCGCGATTTCGTCGACGACGTCGTGATCCCGTTCATCCGCGGCAACTGGCAGCGCGAATGGGACATGCGGCCGGAGGCGCGGCTGCCGCCGGAGATCCTCGAGGGCGCCGCAGAAGGTCGGCATCCGCACGCTCGGCGTGCCGGAGGAGTTCGGCGGCGTCGAGCTCGAAAAGGCGACCGAGACCCAGACCTTCGCGCATCATCGCCGAGGAGATCGCGCGCGGCGATTCCGGGCTGTCCGACAAGCTGGTGCAGATCTGGAAGGTCTCGGTGCTGCTGCGCAACCTCGCGCCGCGCCATCTGCAGGAGCGCTGGTTCCCGCGCATCGTCGAGGACCCGCAATTCCTGCTGGCCCATTGCCTGACCGAGCCGCGCGGCGCCTCCGACCGCTGGCTGCCCTACAACGTGCCGGAAGCGCGATGCAGACCCGCGCCGTGAAGCAGGGCAAGCGAGTGGGTGATCAACGGCCGCAAGCAGTTCATCTCGAACGGCTACGACGCCGGCCTGTTCGTGGTCTACGCCAACACCAATCCGAAGGTCGGGCATGCTGCAGGGCACGTCGTCGTTCCTGGTGCCGCGCGACACGCCCGGCCTGACCATCGCGCGCTGCAACGAGACGCTCGGCTGCCGCTTCATGAACAACGGCGAGCTGGTGTTCGAGGACATGCGCGTGCCGGAGGATCATCTGCTGGCGGAGAACGATGCGCTCGGCCGCGCCGGCGTCTATTTCCAGCCCGGCAAGATCATCCAGGCGGCGAAGAATCTCGGCGTCGGCGTGCGCGCCTTCGAGGTGACCGTCGGACTACGTGCAGAACTACGTGCAGGGCGGCCGCATCCTGATCAAGCATCAGGCGGTGGCGCTGCGGCTCGCCGACATGGCGACCAAGCATCGAGGCGACGCGCGCGCTGCTCGAGCGCGCCGCGGCCGAAGCGGTCGACGCCAAGGCGCCGGACGCCGACGCGCTCTGCAACATGGCGAAGCTGTTCGCCTCGGAGGAAATCCTCAAGGTCGCGCACGCATGCGGTCGAGCTGCATGGCGGCAACGGCATGATGCTCGATTTCGGCGTGGAGAAGCTGTTCCGCGACGCCGCGATCTTCCCGCACATGGACGGCACCACCGACATCTCGCGCTTCAAGATCGTGAAGGCGATGTTCCCGCACACGGCGGGAAAATATGCCGGGCCGGAGGCGTGAGCATTTGGCCGATGCCTTCGTAGAGGCGCGTCAGGTAAACAGGAAATCGGTCGCCCTGAGGTCACGTAGCTGGACGCCGATCAGCACAATCGAGTCGTCTCCCATGCTCAATGACCGTGCTTCCCAACACCTGATGGCTCGCGGCGCGCACCTCCTGGAAATTGTGGAACACGCCACCCTGGAATTCGATGACGTCGCCGCGGCGGAAGTCGGCGACAATGTCGTCGCCCCAGCTCGGTCCGAACACGAACCGGTCATTGCCGCCGTCGCCGGCCAGCAGGTCGTCGCCGGCGCCGCCATTGATCGTGTCGTTGCCGCTTCCGCCGTAGAGCAGGTCGTTGCCGCCCCCGCCTTTGAGGTTGTCCTTGCCGTCGCCGCCGAACAGCAGGTCGTTTCCGAGCCCGCCGTCGAGCGTATCGTCGCCGTCGTCGCCATACATCCCGTCGTGACCGCGACCGCCAAACAGCATGTCGTTGCCGTTGCCGCCGAGGACAATGTCGTTGCCATCGCCGGCATTCACGGTGTCGTTGCCATTGCCGGCAAGGATGGTGTCACCGCCGGTGCCGCCGGCCAGCGAGTCGCTGCTGTTGCCGCCGGTCACGAACTTGCCCGGCTCGGAGACGTCCGTGACCTTGATGCCGATCGCCTGGGTGTGCACGCCGCCGGACGCATCCGTTGCCGACACCGTCACGTTGTAGACGTTGTCGCCGTTGCGATCCTCTCGCGTCTCGTAGTCGGGCGAAGCGAGGAAGCGCAACGCCCCGGTCACGGGATCGATGGCGAACAATGCCTGGTCGTCGCCGCCGATGAGCTTGAACGTCAGACTCTCACCCTCGACGTCGGTTGCGGCCACCGTGCCGACGGCCGTTTTGTTCTCCTGTAGTGTAAACAGCGTGGACGATGTGATCACGGGCGCATCATTGGCGCCGGCGACCTCGATCACGGCGGTCTGGGTGGCGACGCCGCCATCGTGGTCATCGACTGCGATCGTGTAGGTCAGGACGAGCTTCTGCCCGGTTTTGAGATAGTCGAAGGTCTTGTCGGGCGCCGAGAAGGCATAGTCGGCGCTACCGAGCGAGGAACCGGCCGGCTTCACCACGGCGCCGGGCGTCAGCAAAGCGAGCAGCGCGGCGTTGTTCAGCGTGAGCCCTGCGGTTGCGCCGCTCGCGACAACACCAACGACCGAGGTCGTGTGGCCGGTGTCGTTCAAGTCGGCATCGGTGAACGTCGCGTGGATCTGGGCCGTATCCGGTAGCGCCGAGTTGGAGATATTCGGCCGCTCAGCCACCTGCTGCGTCACGACCGGGTCGATCGCCGGGGTGTCGTTGATACCCTGGATGGTGATGACGACGTCCTGCGTCGTCGCGGTTTCGGCCGCCGCCGCTGCCAAGGCCCGTGCGGCTGCGCCGGCGGCCTCGTCGGAGACGCTCACCCGATAGACGATCTGCAGGGTCTCGTTCGCAGCCAGCAGCTTGGCTGCGTCTTGCGGCAGATTGAACTGCCATGCGCCGGTCGCCGGATCGATCTGGAACGCGGCGTCGAGCAGCGGTCGCAACGACGTCGAGCGCCGCCGGCGGCAGTGTGGTGTTGACGGGGAGGAGGTCGAACAGCGCCGCCGAGGCGGTCGGCGGGTCGCCATCGGGGTCGGTGAATTTCACCTGGCCTGCCGCCGCGTAGGCACCCTCGGTGACGCCGGCGGGCGTTTCCGTCGGCGGCGTCGTGATCACCGGCGCATGATTGGTGCCGGTATCCCATGCGAACACGTGGGATGTGCCAGGCGACCCGTCAGGCTTTTGCTCGACGAGTTCGACCTCGATCGTGCGATAGCCGAAGGACACCCGTGTGGGTGCGTTAGCATGTTCCTCGTAGCCGATGACCGTCACCTCGGTGAGCGTGATGGTCTCGGCGTCGAACGCGCGTTCGCCCTCCGTACGGACCGTGAAGGTCAGCTCGGGGATGTGTCTGCCGGTGGCGGCGTTGTGCAATAGGTCGGCCAGGCCGGGCGAGAGCGCGAAGTCGAGGATCAGCGGCGAGAACGTCGTCTTGCCGGTTCCGCCGCCGCCGCCGCTGGCCTGGCTGCTGATCGGCCGCCAGGTCGAACTCATAGCCGACGATATCGAAATCGCCCCGGTGACGGTCGTCGGTTGAGCTGCCACGGATGTCTGGATCGTCGACATGGAGGAAGTAGTCGAAATCGGCTCAAGTGGTCGCCCGTCGACACCACCGGCTCGAGCGCGCCCGGCGCCACCGGCCCAAGATCGCCGCCGTCACGGGCGACGTCGAACGCGAACGTGCGTGAGACGCCGGTGCCGCCGCCGTTGGGTGACAGCTCGTTGAGCTCCACCTCGATCTTGTCGAAGCCGAGCGCCACGCGGGTGGCAAAGCCCGCCTTCTCGTCGTAGCCGACAACGAACACGTTGCTGAGCTTGATGGTCTCGTATTCGAATGGCCTCTCGCCCGATTTTTGGGCGATGAAGATGACCTCGGGGATGTGCTGGCCGGTCGCGGCCTTCTGCAACAGGTCGGCCAGGCCGGGGGTCGCCGCGAGATCGACAATGAGTGGCGAGATCGTCGCCTTGCCGGAGCCGCCGCCGGTTCCCGATGCCGCCGACATCACCGCGCTGAGGTCGAACTCGTAGCCCAGCACATCGAAATCGCCCCTGTGCCGGTCGTCGGTCGCGCCGCCGAAGATCCCGGAAATGTGCAGGAAATAGTCGGCGGTGATGTCGAGCGCCACCTCCGGCTCAAGCACGCCGACCGGCGCGAGTGCGCCGCCGTCACGGGCGACGTCGAACGAGAACACACGGCTGTCGCCGGCCGATCCGTCAGCCTTTTGCTCGACGAGCTCGACCTCGATCGTGCGATAGCCAAACGCGACACGGGTCGCGAAGCCTGCCTTTTCCTCGTAACCGACGACCGTCACCTCGGTGAGCGTGATGGTCTCGGCGTCGAACGCGCGTTCACCCTCCGTGCGGACCGTGAAGGTCAGCTCCGGGATGTGTTTGCCGGTGGCGGCGTTGTGCAAGAGGGCGGCCAGACCAGGCGAGGGCGCAAAGTCGAGGACCAGCGGCGAGAACGTCGTCTTGCCGCTTCCACCACCGGTGCCGGTGTGGCTGCTGACGGCCGCCGCCAGGTCGAACTCATAGCCGACGATATCGAAATCGCCCCGGTGACGCTCGTCGGTTGAGCTGCCACGGATGTCTGGATCGTCGACATGGAGGAAGTAGTCGAATCGGCTCAAGTGGTCGCCCGTCGACACCACCGGCTCGAGCGCGCCCGGCGCCACCGGCCCAAGATCGCCGCCGTCACGGGCGACGTCGAACGCGAACGTGCGTGAGACGCCGGTGCCGCCGCCGTTGGGTGACAGCTCGTTGAGCTCCACCTCGATCTTGTCGAAGCCGAGCGCCACGCGGGTGGCAAAGCCCGCCTTCTCGTCGTAGCCGACAACGAACACGTTGCTGAGCTTGATGGTCTCGTATTCGAATGGCCTCTCGCCCGATTTTTGGGCGATGAAGATGACCTCGGGGATGTGCTGGCCGGTCGCGGCCTTCTGCAACAGGTCGGCCAGGCCGGGGGTCGCCGCGAGATCGACAATGAGTGGCGAGATCGTCGCCTTGCCGGAGCCGCCGCCGGTTCCCGATGCCGCCGACATCACCGCGCTGAGGTCGAAACTCGTAGCCCAGCACATCGAAATCGCCCCTGTGCCGGTCGTCGGTCGCGCCGCCGAAGATCCCGGAAATGTGCAGGAAATAGTCGGATGAGCTCATGATGCGTCCCTCACAAAAAAAGTGTGCGACCGTTCTCACACCAGTCTGGACCGGACCGCGATCCTGGACGGCCACGCATCCGTTGCCGGTTGCGGTGCCATGGGCGCGACCATAGGCCGTCAAAATGTCAGTCGTGCATCATCCAGCGATCGATCCCCGCGCGTCAATTCAGCCGGAGGTCTTGGGACTGCGCTGCCCCAACATGACAGCGGCGTGTCGGAATGATTGGCAACCAGCGCATTTCAAAGCGTTCCGGCTTGGGCCGTGGGCGGTCCTGCCGTCCTCCGCTTGCAGTTGCGCACATGTCCGAACAATTCTGTGAACATGTAAGGGCAGGGCGTATCGCCGGCCTGCCCGATGAGGGCCGCGGCTATCGCTTTCGCGCCGTCAGGCCGATCACGGCGGACATGCCGCCATGCGACGTCCCTTCGTGCATCTCGCGTTCCTCCTCCACGATCGACACGTCGTCGAAACCCCGAAAAGCATCTTCCAGCATCGTTCGGGTGTAGAGGTTTTCGATTTCCTTGGGGCCGCCGGTGCCATAGGCGAGTTGCTTGGGCGTGTAACCCTGGACAATCAGAAGACCGTGCGGCTTGAGGGCGCGCCGCATGCCGGCCCATTTCTTGTCGCGATCCGCCGGCGAACTGAACTGGGTGAATATTTCCACCACCACGTCGAATGAAGCCTCCGGATAGGTCCAGGCATGAACGTCGGCCTGCTCGAAGGCAATGTCGACATGACGCTCGGCCGCCAGCGCGCGCGCCTTGCTCTGCGCCGAAGGTGAGAAGTCGATGGACAAGACGTCGAGCCCCTGCTGCGCAAGCCAGACGCCGTTGCGTCCTTCTCCATCCGCCACCGCCAAGGCCCGGCCGGACTTCGGGAGCAGCGCTTTGCAGGAAGCCAGAAAATAGTTCGGCTCCTTTCCGAATGCATATTCGGGAACGGCAAACCGAGTTTCCCAGCGCTCGTATTCGTTCATGGGCGTGTGCCTGGATTTCAGGAAGTCTGCTCGCGGTCCGGTCGCGGAGATCACACTATGCTTTGTGTTTTTTCGCCGCCAGCGGCTTTCCCGCCTCGCACGCACGTTCGATGAACAGATGAGCGGCAAGGCGGAAAAGAAAAACGGCACCCAAAAATTGAGTGCCGCTTCTTGATCCCGCATGCAGCAACGCTGGTGTCGCCGGTTCTTACGTGGCGAATGTGACGTGATACTTTCGAATCCTGCTAACGTTTGAGCCCATCGCGAAAGGCAATCGCTTCGAGTTCGACCCGGACAGCGTCCATGACGGGAACCACGGGTCGTGCCTGGAATTCAAAGGCAGGCAACATCGAGCAGAACTTGTGAACCGCCAGCGGATCGTCGCAGTCCAGCAGCATATACCCGCCCCAGTCGCCCACGCGTATGACGAACATCTCGATCTTGAAATTGTCAGGCGCCTTCCATTGAGTGAAAACCTCCAGAATCCGCTTCTGGGCGTTCTCGTACTCCATGGGCGATCCTTGCGAACGTTCGTTCCAGCTGATCACGTACTTCATCGGCATCCTCCATTTTTCGAGCTGAAATTCGGTCAGGCGCCGTACTGGCCGCCGAGCGTCGCCACCTGAGGCTTGCCATTGTGCCCGGCTTCTTTCAGGATCGGCGGGACCTCGGGATCCGAGACGAAGCTTTGCCAGCCCTTCTCGTCCCAATCGAAGATCACCCAGACCCGGTCGCCCTCGGCGGGATCGCGAAAGACGGTGCAGCCCTTGGACCCGTGCTGCTTTCGCTTCTCGGCGCCCTTGGTCGAGAAGACTTTCAGGAAGCGGTCGAAATCTTCGACCTTCGTCGTTGCGAGAATCATCTCTCTCCTCCTGTCGTGTCCGGTGGCCCAATGGCCCGGCTCACGTCAGCAGGATGCCCGCAACGTCCCGCCGGCACATGGGGAGGATTCCCTATGCCGCGAATATTCCCTGCTGCACCAGGCCGCGCTCGAGGGCGTAGAGGGCGGCGCCGGCCCGGGTGGTGACGCCGATCTTGGAATAAAGGCTCTGGATATGGTTGTCGGCGGTCTTGGGCGCGATCTCGAGCTGGCGGGCCGCTTCCTTCGCCGTATGCCCGGCTGCGATCAGCCGCAGGACCTCGATCTCGCGCGGCGTCAGTCCCGCCAGACGCTCGGCCGTTGCCCGGCGGGCGGGTTGGCCGGCGCAGGTGAGAACCGCCTCGACAGCGTCGGGGCAGAGCTTTCCTTCCTTGACGGCGCTGCGGAGCTTTGCGGCCGCGGCCGCGTCGCTCAACGCGGCGCGGTAGGGCCGCGCTTCCCTGGCGGTCTGGAACGCTTCGGCGGCAGCAAGGATGCGGGCGGCGGGCGAAAGATCATTGCCACGGGCGTAGCGGTGATAGCCGCTGCCGTCGAGGCGCTCGTGATGGCGCAGCACCAGCGCCGCGACGGCTTTGCCTTCCCCACCCAATGACGCCAGCGCGCGCTCGCCATGGTAGGGATGAAGCCGCGCCGCGTCGGTCTCGCGTTCGGTCAGGGCACCGGCTCTCATCCAGGTCGAGACCGGAACCGCCAGCTCGCCGATATCATGCGTATAGGCCGCCCACCGGACATCACGAATGTCCGAGGCGGGAAGACCCACGTGCTTGCCTGCTGCATCGGCAAGCGCCGCGACGGCGCGCGAATGGCCGAACGTGAAGGGCATCCTCATGTCGATCATGTCGGCGATCGCCAGATAGGCTTCCTCGCAAGCCTCCTCGTCGAGCATCGAATGGGGAACGGGCTCCAGCGCCAGGATCGTCTCGCGGTCAACGGGCCCGTCGAGCCCCGCGAGCAGCCGTTCGGCATGAGCCACGAAAAGATCGGCCAGCTCCGGCTCGTAGCCGCCGCCGGCGCGCTTGGCGATCATCGTGGTCATGGTCTCGAAGCCATGGGCCTCGGTCAGCGCGATGGCATCCTGCGCCAATGTCACCAGCCGGACCGGAAGCTTCACGGCATTGCCCGACAGGCCGCGCGGCAATCCGCTGTCCGTCCCAGCGCTCGTAGAGCTGGCCGAGATTTTCGCGGATCTCGTCCGAAAGACCGATCCGCTCCGCGATCCGCTGCGCAACCTCGCAGTGGCCGGACAGAATCGGAACGCTCACCTGCATGGCCTCGGCAAGGCCCCGCTCAACCGCCTTGGCGAGCTCCGCAGGCGGTGCGTCCGCGAAGGTGCGCGTGATGGCGCGGACAATCGTCTCGGCGAGCTCCGACTTGTTGCCGATGTCGATGCGCTGAAGGTCCCGGCGAAGGGCGATCTCGTCGCCAAACGCCGACGCCAGCAGATGGGTGTCGGCATTGCATCCGATGTAACGAAGCAGGGCCTGATGATAGACGCTGCGGCGCGTATGGTCGTCGAGGCCCGCAACCTCGGCCAGCCGCATCGCCAGCACGCAGGATCGCAGCGCGAAATCTCGCGAATGGCCGGTGGCCAGGTCGGTCGCATAGGCCAGCGCCATCAGGAAGTCAGCGCGTCGAACTGCTGGTGCCGCCATTTGGCTCTGTCCTCCGTAACGACAAGCGGCGAGTGTATCCCCAATTGCGGCCGTGTGGGCCCCGGACGAGGCGATTTCCGCTGGCCGTGGAAAGCCGCGCTTCGACCTTGCACCTGCGCATCTCTGGCGGATGACAATACCTGGAGGTAAGGTGTCGAGTAACCGGCCCAAAAAACTTCGGGAGGAAATCTGATGCTTAGGCTTGGCAGGACACTATTGCTGGCCGCCGGCGCTACGCTGATTTTGTGTGCCATCGGGACGCGCGCCTTCACACAAGGCGATGCAGCCATCATCAGGCTTCCACCGGAAATCGTATTCAAGGCGCCGCTGGAAGGCCCGCCGCAGACTATCGTTCTGTTCGGCGACCCGAACAAGCCAGGCTTGTTTGTGTCGCGCGTGCGATTCTCTCCGGGCTGGAAGGACCCCCCGCATTGGCATCCGGATGCGGCACGGACGGCCGTTGTCCTTTCAGGCACCTTGTATTTCGGTACGGGTGATACCTGGGACGAAACCAACATGAAGGCCTATCCCGCCGGGACGTTCTATTCCGAGCCGGCGAAAGCGCCCCACTTCACCTGGGCGAAGGACGGCGAAGTCATCATTCAAGTCACTGGCATTGGCCCATCCGGCAAGACATTCATCAAGAAGTGAGCAACATGCCGTGCGGGCGGTCCAGACCTGAGCGGGCACTGATTGCGGTTGCCGCGCCTGTCATCGTTGCGCTTGTCATCATTCCGCTTGTCATGGCCGCGCTATCCGCGCCGGCCGCGATGGCGCAATCCTATCCCGAGCGCCCGATCCGGCTCATCATTCCCTTTGCCGCCGGCGGACCCAACGATCTGATCGGGCGGCCGCTCGCGGAAAAAATGTCGGAAGCGCTCGGCCAGCCGATCGTGATCGAAAACAAAGGCGGCGCGGCCGGCTCGATCGGCACGGCATTCGTGGCAAAGTCGCCGCCCGACGGCTACACGCTGCTGATGACGACCGGCTCGTTCACCGGCAACGTCGCGATCAGCGCCAATCCGACCTACAATCCGATCACCGAGTTCGCGCCGATAACGCTGCTCGCGCAGTCCTACGGGATCGTGCTGATGACGCGGCCGGACTTTCCGGCCAAGACGCTCACCGAATTTGTCGCGCTCGCCAGAAAAAATCCTGGCAAGTACAGCTACGGCCATGCCGGCATCGGTAACGTCACTTATATCGCGGCAGAGCTGTTTTCGAAGCTCGCCGGCATCGAGCTGCTCAAGATTCCGTATCGGGGCACGGCCTCGTTCGCGCCCGACATCATGTCCGGCCACGTCAATGTCGGCTTCATGTCGACTTTGCTTGCCCATCCGAATCTGCAAGGCGGCCAGTTGCGCGCGCTCGGCATCAGCGGCGCCCAGCGCGCGCCGACCTTGCCGGATGTGCCCACCTTTCAGGAGCTCGGCTTCAAGGAGATGGACGTGACCGGCTATTTCGGTCTGTGGTTTCCGGCCGCGACGCCGCGCGAACGCGTTGCGCTGATCCACCGCGAAGCCGTCAAGGCGCTGCAGACGCCGCTGCTGAAAAAGGTGCTCGCCGACAGCGGCGTGCGCGCGGTCGGCTCGACGCCCGAGGAATTCACGCGCTTTCTCGAGGACGACATGCGCTGGCAGGTCGATATCATCAAGCGGATCGGCTTGCAGCCGCAGTAGTTCGTGCGGGACAGCCGGAGGGGTAAGCGATGTTCGAGTATTTTCCCAACAACTATCCCTGGAACCTCGCCGTCATGGGCGGGCTCAACCGGGGCGGACAGATTTCTGAAATCGACGAGGCATGCCGGCCGCTCAAGGAGATCGCCGCGCGCAAGAACGATCCCGCCGCGCAGGACGCCTGGTTCCAAAGCTTCATGAAGCTCGCCGAGCGGGTCGAGCGCCTCGGCGATGTCGATACGCAGGCGAACCATCCACTCTCCGCCGGCCGCAAATACTTGCGCGCGGGCCTCTACTATCTGCTCGCCGAGCGCATGCCGAGCCACAAGGATCCGCGCCGGCTGATCGCCTACAAGCGCGGCATCGAGGTCTACGCCAGGGGGCTCAAGGCGCGGCGCGAGCCGGTCGAGTTCGTCGAGGTGCCGTATGGCGAGCACCGGCTGCCGGCCTATTTCATGCGCGCGCCGGTCAATGGCCGCGCGCCCTGCATGGTGCATTTCGACGGCTTCGACGTCACCAAGGAGATCATCTACAGCGCGGTCGGCGAGGAATACCGCCGCCGCGGCATTTCGCTCCTGATCGTCGATCATCCGGGCGTCGGCGCGGCGCTGCGGCTGTCGAACCTGCACTCCTCGCCCCACACCGAGCGTCCCGCCAAGGCGAGCGTCGACTATCTGTCGAGCCGCGCCGACGTCGATCCCGACCGGATCGGCATCGTCGCGCTCAGCCTCGGCGGCTACTACGCGCCGCGCGCCGCCGCCTTCGAGAAGCGATTCAAATGCTGTGTCGCCTGGGGCGCGATCTTCGACTTCGGGGCGGCATTCGAGGCGCGCGTCGGCGGCACCAACGAGCCCTCGGTGCCGGGCTTCGTCGACCACGCGCAATGGGTGTTCGGGACCAGGAACCTTGACGAGACCCGTGCCATCACCCGGCAGATGACGCTCGAAAACGTCGCCGACAAGATCACCTGTCCGCTCCTCATCGTGCACGGCGAAAACGACCGGCAGATTCCGTTGTGGCATGCCGAGAAGACCTACGCTCACGCCGTCAACAGCCAGGACCGCGAGCTGAAGATCTTCCATCTCGCCGACGGCGGCGCCGAGCATTGCGGCGCCGACAACGGCGGATTGATTGTCGACTACATCACCGATTGGGTGGCCGAGAAGCTTGGTGCCTCGCCGCAGGGATTGTAGGCCGGGGTCCGCAGCCTACGGCGAGCGCCGATCAATAGCCGTGGACGTCGACGACAGCCGAGGCGAAGGCCTGCGGGGCTTCCTGCGGCAGATTGTGCCCGATGCCGCCGGTGATGGTTCGGTGCTCATATCTGCCCGAGAATTTCTTGGCATAGGCGCTCGGGTCCGGGTGTGGTGCGCCATTGGCGTCGCTTTCAAGGGTGATGGTCGGCACGGTGATGACCGGAAATTGCGGCGAGCCGCTTTTCCAGATCGTCATATTTCGGCTCGCCTTCAGCCAGCGCGAGCCGCCAGCGGTAGTTATGGATCACGATGGCGACATGATCCGGGTTGTCGAAGGACGCCGCGCTGCGATCGAACGTGGCGTCATCGAAGTCCCACTTCGGCGAAGCGATCTGCCAAATGAGCTTCGAAAACTCGCGCCGGTACTTGTCGTAGCCGGCCCGCCCGCGCTCCGTCGCAAAGTAGTACTGGTACCACCACTGGAGCTCGGCCTCAGGCGGCAACGGCATCTTGCCGGCTTCCTGGCTGCCGATCAGATAACCGCTCACGGAGACCATGGCCTTGCAGCGCTCCGGCCAGAGCGCCGCCATGATGTTGGCCGTCCGCGCGCCCCAATCGCAACCGCCGATGGTCGCCCGCTCGATTTTGAGGGCATCCATGAGGGCGATGATATCGACAGCGACCGCGGACGGCTGACCGTTCCGAGGCGTGTCGCTTGAAAGAAAGCGCGTCGTGCCATAGCCGCGCAGATACGGGACGATCACACGGAAGCCCGCCGACGCCAGCAAAGGCGCGACATCGACATAGGTGTGAATGTCGTAAGGCCAGCCGTGCAGGAGAATGACCGGCGGGCCATCGACAGGGCCGGCTTCAGCGTATCCGACATTCAGGACGCCGGCCTCGATCTGCTTCAGCGGACCGAACGAGGTGTTCGTCCCCGGCTTGATCGCGGGCAGCTGTGTCGGCTTTGTCTTGCCGGCTTGTGCATTCGCCGAACCGATCATGCCGAGTTGGGCGGCAGCCATGGTTACGGCCGCAGTACCGAAAAAGCGGCGGCGATGCCGGTCGATCTCTTCTGCGGTTTTGACTGTGTCCATTGGCGAACCTCCTTGGCTCTATGGCTACGCAGCGGGTCAGCCGAACGTGAAGGCGAAAGCCTCCACGCCCGATCCGAGAAACTCGATCTCAAACTGTCGATCGGCGATGGGCATCGGCTGTCGGATCAACTGGTACAGCCGCTGTTCGGTAACCGTGCCGTCGCCTTGCTCGTCGACGTCGATTCCGTGCGCCGCGCCTGGCGGCTTTCCATCGATCAGCACGCGAAATCGCACGGACGTTCCTGGCGCCGCCGGGCCCATGACGAGATGAAGATCGCGGGCCTGAAAACGGTACGCGATGCGTCCATTGGGCTTGTTCAGCACGGCGGCTTCCTTCTTCACCGTCCAATCGCCAGACAGCGCCCAATCATTCAGGCGCAACCGCGCGGGGAGTGCATACACGCGAGGCTTGTCCAAGACCGCTCCGCCGGGCGACGCTAAAATTCTGGGTGCGCTCATAGCCGACATAGTTTTCCGCAGACCTCAGATTGCCCCAATCGGCGGCCACTTCGAGACCGCGGGCATCGACCGACACGGGTTTGCGGTCGGTGACGTTCATCCCGCTCTCGGCCAGCAGTGCTTGAATGATCATTTCCGACTGTTCGTACGCGCCCTCGCCAAAGTGATGGTGCCGAACACGCCCCTGCGCATCGACAAAATAGAGCGCCGGCCAATATTGGTTCCTGAAAGCGCGCCATATGACATGGTCGTTGTCGACCGCGACCGGGTGATCGACCCGCATGTCTTTCACGGCCCAGCGGACGTTGTTGATGTTCTTTTCAAATGAGAACTCCGGCGCATGGACGCCGATCACCACCAGTCCTTGATCCTTGTATTTCTCGGCCCACGCGCGGACATAGGGAAGCGTGCGCAGCCAGTTGATGCAGGTATAGGTCCAGAAATCGATGAGGACGACTTTGCCGCGCAGAGCCGACGCGGTCAAAGGCGGCGAATTGAGCCACTCGTCCGCGCGCTCAAGAGAAGCCAGCTCGGATTGATTGGCAATTGGGCCGGTGGGGAATCCGTGGAGGAACGGAACCGTACCCCTGTGGACGTCGTCTGTTGCACGTTCGATCCCCCGACAAAGCTGGCAATCGGTGCTGCCGATTGCGATGGCGAGGACGGCGGCGACCAAGAGCTTGTTCGTTTTCATCGATGAATGCCTTTTGTCTGCAATCGATGTTGCCGCACTTGCATAGAAGCGGCGCGCAAAACGCGCGCGCCGAAGTCTTCAGATCGATTAGCGAAGCGATCGGAAGGCCGCCCGGAGCTCGGCACTGAAGAGCTCCGGCTGTTCCCACGCCGCGAAGTGACCGCCCTTGTCGACCTCGTTGAAGTAGATCAGGTTGCGATAGGCGCGCCGGGCCCAAGTCTCCGGGGCTCGATAGACCTCCCCCGGAAATACCGTGATCGCGACCGGGAGCGAGATCTCGGACGGTCATCTGTGCCGCGGCGAGAATGACGCTTTGGCCACTGGTCTCCCAGTAAATCCGCGCTGCCGAGGTCGGCGTGTTCGTCAGCCAGTACAGCGTGATATCGTCCAGCACGTCGTCTCTGTTGAGCAAGCGCTCGGGCTCACCGTTGTTGTAGTCAAAAATCCAGGCCGCGAGCCCCACCGGAGAGTCCGCCAAGGCGTAGCCGATCGTCTGCGGCCGCGTACCCATGATGGCGCCGTAGGCCCGGTACTTCTTGAAGAACGTGTCGAGCGAATCGAACGCCGCGCGTTCCTTCTCGGAAAGTCCCGCCGGCGCTGGCCCGCCGCCGGCGAGCACCATCGCCACATCGGACGGTACTGTCGCCGGCAAGTTGATGTGGATGCCGAGCAATCCTGGCGCCGCCTGGCGCGCCATCGCGCTGGAGACGGGGGAGCCCCAGTCGCCGCCCTGGGCGACATAGCGGGTGTAGCCGAGGCGCTTCATCAGCTCCGCCCAGGCGCGGGCGATGCGGTCGGGATTCCAGCCGGTGCCGTCGGCTTGCCGGAGAAGCCGAAACCGGGCATCGACGGGATCACCAAGTCGAAGGCATCTTCCGCGCGTCCACCATGAGCCGTGGGATTGGTGAGCGGATCGATGATCTTCAACTGCTCGATGATCGAGCCGGGCCATCCGTGCGTGACGATGAGCGGCAAGGCATTCGCGTGACGGGATTTAACGTGAATGAAATGAATGTCGACTCCGTCGATCTGGGTCATGAACATGGGTAGCGCATTCAGTCGCGCCTCCACTTTGCGCCAGTCGTAATCCGTACCCCAGTGGCGGACGATTTCCTGGAGTTTCCCGAGCTGATTGCCCTGCGAGCCATCTGTGACGGTCTCCTTGTCGGGCCACCGTGTTTCGGCAATGCGTCTGCGGAGATCGACAAGCGCAGCTTCAGGAACGTGAACTTGGAAAGGACGAATTGCGGTGTCGTCGGCCGCTGAAGCAGGGATATTCTGTCCGGCGAGGACGACGATACCGAGTGCTGCCGCGATGGCGGCAAGCACACCGCGGCGTGGCAAAGATGGCTTTTCCGACATGCCTACCTCCTGTTGCTCAGCGGGTTGAACTGACCTGGAGGGCGGCGGGCGCTCCTTACGCGCGCCGCCGTTCTTCAGATCGATTAGCGCAGTGACTTGAAGCTCGCGCGCATCTCGGACACGAACAGCCCCGGTTGTTCCCACGCCGCGAAGTGCCCGCCTTTGGGCAGCTTGTTGTAGTGGATGAGCTTGGGATACGCCTTCTCAGCCCAACTCTTCGGCGCCTGGTAGATCTCTTCGGCGAAAGCGCTCACGGCGACCGGGATCTTGATGCCTCTCACATCGAAGAAGCCGCCGGGCGGAAGATTATGCGCAGTGTCCCAGTAGAGACGTGCTGAGGAGATTGCGGTGTTCGTCAGCCAGTAGAGCGTGACGTTGTCGAGGACGTCGTCCGGCGTCAGCCCTTCCGGCTTGCCGTCGAAAGCGCGCGCGATCATCAGGTAGCTGCGAATGTCATGGTCGATCATCCAGGCCGCAAGGCCGACCGGAGAATCGGCGATTCCGTACAACGTCTGCGGGCGGTTGTTCATCTCGAGGGCATAGCCCAACCCGTTCTTGTAGAAGTCATCGAGTTGATCCCACGCGTGCTTTTCATCAGGCGAGAGGCCGGCTGGCGGAGGGCCGCCAACCGCGAGTGCCTTCGACACGTCGGGGGGAACGGTGGCGGCCATGTTGGTGTGAATGCCGAGCAATCCCGGCGGCTGTTGCAGGGCCATCACCTCGGAAATGGCGTTGCCCCAGTCGCCACCCTGCGCCACGTACTTTGTGTAGCCGAGGCGTTGCATCAGCGTCGCCCACGCCCTGGCGATGCTGACCGGGTTCCATCCGGGCGCCGTCGGCTTGCCCGAAAAGCCGTAGCCCGGCAGCGACGGGATCACGAGATGGAAAGCGTCCGACGCGCTGCCGCCGTGCGCGGTCGGATTGGTGAGCGGATCGATGATCTTCATCTGCTCGACGACCGAGCCGGGCCACCCGTGCGTAACGATCATCGGCAAAGCGTTCTCGTGCTTCGAGCGAACGTGAATGAAATGAATGTCGAGCCCGTCGATCTCGGTGATGAAGTTCGGCAGTGCGTTGATCCGCGCCTCGATCTTGCGCCAATCGTGCTCTGTCGCCCAGTAGCGCGCGAGCTTCTGCATCGTCGCGAGCTGCACGCCCTGCGAGGCATCGGAGACCTGCTCCCGCTCGGGCCACTTGGTCGCGTTGATGCGCCTGCGCAGATCCACGAGTGCCTCTTCCGGAAAATTGATGCGTAAGGGACGGATCGCGTCCGTTCCTCCCGCCGTCGCGGGTGCGGCGGCGCTCGGGGCGACCGAGGCAGCAAGGCCGAGGGTGCCAGCGGCTGCCGTCGCAGCGAGGATGGTGCGCCGGTTGGGTTCCGACATGTTATCCATGGCGAGTCTCCTGGGTTGGGTTGTTTCCGGGTCGCGCGCATTGGCGCAATTCATCAAGCGAATTTGAATGATTAGGCCTGAAGCGTCGGACTGATTTCATTGGCGCCGCAAGCGAGCGAAACGGTCACTTTCGGATTTGGATTTAGACACGCTGGTGACGACCGCGCTCCGCGGTCAAACGAAATGGTGCGCCCGCTTTCGGGGCAAGACTGTGTCGAAGTGTTCCGTCGGAGCAGGCGTGCCGAAAACGTGATATAAATTTCGATCCCGTTGGGAATGGTGTTTCGCTATTCGTTCAACTTGGGCCTTCGTCATTCCCCGCTCTTTAATTAATTGGCATTGCGGGAAGCGCCTCCGGAAGAATCGAAGAATTGATGACGGCAGCCGTGACTATTTTTAGCTCACGACCAAGACGAAGATTGATGGTCCATCATCGTGCGCACGTCCGAACAATTTTGTGAGCGCAACTTGCGGCGGTTGGTACGATGAAACCTTTAGCCGCTCCCGAATGGCGGGGGGCGGCCTAGCCGTTCTCCTTGTCGAACACCACCACCTTTTGTTGGTCCGCTTTTAGGCAATAGGCGACACCACGCGGCTTCACCCAATTCGCGCTCATCGTCGCGGGTGAGCGTCGGGCCAAGCGACCGAGGACTGTGTTTTTTGTTGGAGCCGATGCCGACCCAATGTCCATTCAGGGCCAGGCGCGGACGTCCCACATTCCACAGTCTAGTTGAGAGAATTACGCTACAATGACAAAAGGCGACTTGAGAGCGGCAGAAGGGGGCGCATGGCTGACGTCCAACACCCGCGCAGCAGGTACGGTGATTGGCTGCTGACATTTCTGACAGCTTTGCTGATGTTGATGATATTTGTCTTCGCGCCGCTGCAGGCAAAAGGAATTTACGCATTCCAAGGTTTCGCAGTTGCCGGATTGCTGGCGGTCATTGGTGGCGCGTTACTTATTTCTGCAAACCCGGTTTCACTAGCGTTGCTGTGCATTGCGTTCGTTGCCAATGTTGCAGTGTTTGTTTTGCGGCTTGTTCAACCCGCTTGGCCCTACAACCTGCACTTACTAGCTGCGGCCTGGCTGATCATCTCGATTACTCTCGGGACGATCGTTGCCCGCGCGGTCTTTAGGCAAGGTCGCGTCACTTATCATCGAATTGTTGGCGCGGTTCTTTTGTATTTGCTGGTTGCGGTAGGCTTTGCGACACTATTCACATTCGTCGGCCTATCGATACCCGATGCGTTTAAGGGAGTTTCGTTTAAAGACGACGCCGCCCTCGCCAGTGAACTTTTTTACCTGAGTTTTACAACCCTGACTTCGACCGGCTATGGCGATATCGTACCGGTCCATCCGGTGGCACGAAGTCTTTGCAATATCGAAGCCGTAATTGGTCAACTCTATCCGGCAACGCTTTTGGCGAGGCTTGTAACTCTCCAATTGCGAGACAGATAGAGCGTGCCGCGGACGTATCACGAACGTCGGCAACGGAGCACTAGCCCTCCTTGTCGAAGACCATCACCTTGGACACGAAGGCGTTGGCGTCGCGCCGGTGCACGAGCCCGCAGTCGCGCGCGATCGCCGGAAAATCCTCGCCTAGATAACTCTTGTAATACGGCTCGTGATAAAGCTGCGGGAAGCGCTCCAGCATGCCGTCGTAGTCGGGCTCGTCGCCGCGCTGGAGCGAATCCACCAGGACCAGCCGCCCGCCTGGCTTGAGCACGCGCGCCGCTTCGGCAATCATCGGCGCGGCGCACCTCCGGCGGCAATTCGTGCAGCATGAAGATGTTCGTCACCGCGTCGTAGCTGTTGTCGGGCGCGGGGATCGCTTCGGCATTGCCGACGACGAAGTTGGGTGCGCGACCAGCGCTTAAGGTGGCGTCGCGCGTGCCTGATATAGGCATCCGACAGGTCGAGGCCGAGCACCGGCAGCCGCGGCCATGCTTGCTTGACGAAATCAAGGAAGCGCCCGGTGCCGCAGCCGATGTCGATCAGCCGCAATTTGCGCTGGTCGCGTCCGGCGAAAACTTCCGCGAGCGGCGGCAGCGCCTGCCGCCGCATGGCGTTGGCCGTGCCCTTGAACAGCACCTCGACCTGCGTGTCGTAGCGGTCGGCGGATTCCTCGGTCAGCCAGCCGCCCGACTGAAAATGGAAATTCTGCAGATAGTAGTCCGGGCGCCGGCCGCGCGTTTTTGCGTTCAGCACCTCGTGCGTCGCATTGCGCTTGCGGCGCGCAGCGACTTCGGGGAGGTCGCGAAAAACAGCCGCGAGCGGTCGAGCAGCGTGAGGACCGAACCGTCATGATCCGCGGGAACGGGATAAATCCCGGCCTCGACATTGGCGAGGTCCTGCTCAAACAGCGCCGTCCTGTCGGCGTCGAGTCGCTGCTCGAGGCGCGGATTGGATCGCGGCCTCGGCGGCGCTCGCTCGTCCTCCTGGCGCCGTACCTGTTCCGCGAGCCGGCGCATGACGTAGAGATGACCGGAATACCAGGCCGCGCGCGGCAACTGCGTCGACGCATAAGCAACGCGGGTCGCCAGACGTGAGATCGGGTGGACCATGCGTACTACCTCACTCGCAGTTACATTGGCATGTTCTAGTCACGTGAATCTAAAGTTCGCTACATAATGTTTGCTGCGCTTTGTGACAAAAGCGTTTCACTGATGCCAGGATTTCGTCGGCAGATTTCGTCCATTTGAAGGGCCGAGGATTTTGGTTGTGCCGATCGATGAAAGCGCGGATATCGGCCTCGAGTTGTCCTGACGGAGGTGTGAACACCTCTCTGGATTTGCTTTCTGGTGAGCTCCGCGAACCAGCGCTCGACCTGATTGATCCACGACGCCGAAGTCGGCGTGAAGTGGACATGATAGTGCGGCCGGCGGGCGAGCCACGCCTTGATCTTCGGGGTCTTGTGGGTGGCGTAGTTATCCATGACGATATGGATATCGAGCCCTGCAGGGACTTGAGCATCGATCTCTTTGAGGAAGTTCAAGAACTCGGCCGCCCGGTGACGCTTGTAGCATTTGCCGATGACGAACCCCGAGGCGACATCGAGTGCGGCAAACAGCGAGGTCGTACCATGCCGCACATAGCTGTGCGTGCGACGTTCGGGTACGCCAGGCATCATCGGCAAGACCGGCTGCTCGCGATCGAGTGCCTGGATCTGGCTCTTCTCATCGATGCTGAGGACGAGGGCTCGGTTCGGCGGGGAAAGGTAAAGACCGACGATATCGCGTACCTTGTCGACGAACAGCGGATCGTTCGACAGCTTGAACGTCTGGCTACGGTGCGGCTGCAAGCCGAACGCCACCCACATCCGGCGGATCGTGGTGTGGGAAAAGCCAGTCTCCGCCGCCATCGAGCGGATCGACCAGTGCGTCGCATCGACCGGTGTCGTGCGCAATGTCCGCTCGATCACGGCAGCAACCTGATCGTCGTCGATCGTTCGCGGGCGGCCGGGGCGAGCCTCATCAAGCAGACCATCGCAGCGATCCTGCAAAAATCGGCGACGCCACTTGCCAACTGTGTGTTCGTGCAGGCCGAGCTCGGCAGCCACATCCTTGCTCGCCAAGCCATCCGCACATCGCAGAATGACGCGGCATCGCTCAGATAGCGACCGGGCAACACGGTGACGACGAACTTGCCTCTCCAAATACGCCCGTTCCTGCGCACTCAGGACCAACGGCTTGATCGGCCGGCCTCTCACACCTGCGTTCGCCATAAGCGCTCTCCTTCGATCCGAGCGCTCTCTTATAATGCGACGAACTTGCGTTCCAGATGACTAGGGCGCGTACTCATAAATCCGGTTCTGCAAGCCGCTCGCTGATGTCCGCTTCGCTCCGAAAGCGCCCGAATTGCTGCGACGCCGCGAAATGTCGCGAAGGGCCAAGAACAGACATGGCGCCTATCGCTTCCGCCTTGCCAGCGGCTTCGCGACTTCGCGGGCGTGCTCGATGAACAGCCGCGCGACTGGGACTGAGCGTGCGGTTCTTCAGGGTGACGATGCCGACCGGTACTGGCGCCAATCGGCAGCTCAACGGGCAAGACCTTGAGCTCCGGGTGCCTCAAAGGAAATCTCAATGCGGAAGTCGGAAAAATCGAGAGAAAATGCCCGGTCGCCAGAAGACTGATCCGCATGTCGGGGGAATGGTGATCACAGTCGATGCGGGGATAGTCGAGCCCACTGGCGCGGAAGGCTCTCGATGGCAACCGACCCGATCGCGCTTGTCCGGCGGCGGCAGCGCCCACGGTTCATTCATCAGCTCGGCAAGCTCGATCCTGCGACGCCGAGCCCAAGGATTTTGCGCGCCGGCAACGACGACGAATGAATCATCAAAGAGAAGTTCGAAGTCCAATCGCTCGTCCGCGAAGGTCGCCCAATCTCGCGTGTGATCAAGAGGTCGACGTTACGCTCGCTTAGTTCACGGTGCAGTGCCTCCGCTGTGCTTGCCACGACATGAAACACGATGCGTGGATAGCGCCGGGAAAGCCGATCGACAACGGCGGAAACGAAGCTCGCGGCCAGATTGGGGTTACTTCCGATCCGCACTTCCCCGGCCGTCGGGTCGGCGAGAAACTCGATGTTCTTCACCGCTTGGCGCAGGTCATCGAACACGGCCGCTCCGCCATCGAGCAGGGCGCGGCCGTACGCGGTCGGCTCGACGCCCTGACGGTTGCGGTCGAGCAGGCGCACGCCGACAGTGCTGTTCCAATTCTGCGATTGATCTGGAAATGGCGGGCTGCGTAGTGTTGAGGAGTGCGGCCGCCTTGCTCATGCTGCCGGCCTGCACGACCGCCATCAGAACGTGGAGGTCGTGCAGTTTCATCCGGCGTCCGATGCGATCGCTCAACTGCATGTCGGCACCTATGCAAGATCTGATATAACGTTATCAGAAAATAGCATTATCGCGTATAGCACGCATTCACGGCTACTTTCGATGCCCGCCGCCAACGCGATCATAATGTCTCTGCAATTCGGGACCAGAGGAGGACGCCATGAAACTTCCGCGCCGTCGATTTCTGCATCTGGCAGCGGGCGCTGCCGCGCTCCCGGCCGTGTCGCGCGTCGCTTGGGCGCAAGCCTATCCGTCGCGGCCGGTGCGCATCATCGTCGGCTTTGCCGCCGGCGGCGCGACCGACATCCTCGCGCGCCTGATGGGTCAATGGCTGTCGGAGCGGCTCGGCCAGCCATTCATCATCGAGAACCGGCCGGGCGCCGGCAGCAATATCGCTACTGAAGCGGTCGTGCGGGCGCCCGCCGACGGCTATACGCTTCTCTTGGTCGACTCCAGCGAACGCGATCAACGCGACGCTCTACGACAAGCTCAATTTCAATTTCATCCGCGACATCGCGCCGGTCGCGAGCATCAGCCGCGAGCCCAACGTCATGGAGGTCAATCCATCGGTTCCGGCCAAGACCGTTCCCGAGTTCATCGCCTATGCCAAGGCCAATCCGGGCAAGCTCAACATGGCGTCGGCCGGCAACGGAAGCTCGCCCCATGTGGCCGGCGAGCTGTTCAAGATGATGACCGGCGTCGACATGGTGCATGTGCCGTATCGCGGCGGTGGCGCCGCGCTGACCGATCTGATCGGCGGGCAGGTGCACGTGATGTTCGGCAACATGCCGGCGTCGATCGAGCACATCAGGGCCGGCAAGCTGCGCGCCTGGCGGTGACGACGGCGACGCGCTCGGAGGTGCTGCCGGACATCCCGACCGTAGGCGAGTTCGTGCCGGGCTACGAGGCAAGCGCCTGGTATGGCATCGGCGCGCCCAAGAACACGCCCGCCGAAATCGTCGACAAGCTCAACAAGGAGATCAACGCTGCTCTTGCCGACCCCAAGATGAAGGCGCGGCTTGCCGACTTGGGCGGCACCGTGCTTCCCGGCTCGCCCGCCGACTTCGGCAAGCTCATCGCCGACGGAAACCGAAAAGTGGGGCAAGGTGGTCAAGTTCTCCGGCGCCAAGCCGGGCTGATCCGACGATTGTGCCGGCGCGAAGTTCTGTAACTCCCGTTGCGCGAATCCGGCCAGCCCCATGTCTGCTTTGGTCAATCGCGTCACTTTCCGTGGTGAAAGGGTGCGTCTGCTCTGCCCCCATGAGCGGCCTAGAGCGGACATTCCGGGAGGTCCGTTTTGGGCCATTTCCGGAACTCATGCACTGCAGCGATAGTTTGCTCTCGAACAGTCGGCGTCGCAACGTCATCTTGTGCGACGTATCTGAAATGGCTCTCTGTTGAGCCATTCCCTGCTCTTCTCGACATTTTGGCGCTGATGTAAGTTCACACCCGTGCTGCCGTTTTGCTCGCATCGGGAGGATTTGCGATGAATCTCTACCGTCGACAATTTCTGAATTTGGCCGCGGGCGCTGCCGTATTGCCGGGCTTGCAACCGGTCACGCCGGTTGCCGCGCAGTCCGCACCGCCCGGCACACGCGAGGTACCAGCGCGCTCGCTTCCGGTTCCGGAAACCGTCAGCCCGCAGATGCAGGCAGTCATCGCGAGACCGTTCAATCCGAACTTCAATCTTGTGCCGGAGACCACCGCCGATTGGAAGAAGCGAGTCGAGGACGCGGCGCGCAATGTCGTGGCGACATTGCCGAGGCTCCGTGAAGCGCTAGGCGTCAGCGTCGAGCCAACCACGATGGGCGGGGTGAAGGCGTTCATCGCGACACCCAAGGTGATCCCATCCGGTAACCGCGACCGCGTCCTTCTCCACCTGCACGGCGGCGTCAGGGTCTTCAACCCCGGCGAGGCCGGAACCCGGGAAGCCATCCTGATGGCGGGATTTGCCGGTTACAAGGTGATCTCGGTCGATTACCGCATGCCGCCCGATTTTCCGTTCCCTGCAGCCTTAGATGATGCCGTCACCGCGTATCGCGAGCTTCTGAAGACGACCAAGCCGGAGAACATAGGCATCTTCGGCGCGTCGGCCGGCGGCAGCCTGACCCTGACCACGTTGCTGCGCGCGAAGATGGAAAATCTCCCGATGCCCGGGGCGATCGCACCGGGCACGCCCACGGTCGACCTGAGCAAGACCGGCGACACGCTCTTCACCAATGCCTTCGTCGACAATGTGCTGGGCACCCAGGACGGCTTTATCCGGGCGACGGCGCTGCTCTATGCGAACGGCCGCGACCTGAAGGACCCGTTGCTGTCGCCGATCTATGGCGACGTGCACGGATTTCCGCCGGCGATCCTGACCAGCGGCACCCGTGATCTGTATTTGTCCAACACCGTCCGGATGCATCGCAAGCTGCGCGCAGCCGGCGTCGAGGCCGTGCTGCAAATGTGGGAAGGTCAATCGCACGTGCAGTACATGACCGACTTCACGGCACCGGAGACCAAGGAGTACCACGAGGAAGTCGCGCGCTTCTTTGATCTGCACATGGGCAAAGGCAGGCCCTAAGAGCCGAACCCCTGGTTCGTAGGCAATTCCCTCTCCGCGAAATCACTCCCGCGCACCGGGTTAGTGCAATGCATATTTTTGCGACGCCACATATTCTTGCGACGTAACAGCGCCCGACTTCCGGATTGGGTCATTTTCGACCGGGACGAGGCCAGCCGTAAGTCCCCGCCATGTCGGCTGTGGCCCCGAAAGCGGAAGTAAAATCCAGGTAGGTCGCTGTCCACACGGCGAACAAATCTGTGCACGTAGCTCGGCAGTAAGTTGGCGCCGCTGTTCGTGGATTTCGTCCGCACGTGATGCATCACACGCGCTTCGCTACCCACAGCATGTCAACAGTTTGCGGCGTGCTCGGCTTGACGAGTCCGTATTCTATGGCACGGTCGCGCCGTTCCGTCCGCCGAGGGTGCTCTTCGCGAGGCATCGTAAGGGCAGGGCGGGATGCGGCGTCCCGCGCGTTGCCTTGCACGCAACTCCCGGGAGGCTCCGGAAACTGGCCCTCCGCCACTACGAGCGGACGCGAGGAGCTCGCAGACGGTGAAGCCTGCTTGGTTCACCCCGCGCCGGACCGGAGCCATAAATCCCGCGGTGGAGCGCCGAGAGGCGAGCGTTCCCGCTGGAACGCAGGGCGCCCGTTGGCGCCTGCGGGTTGACGTCAACGGCCCGCGAAGGGTGCCGCTGCACCCGAGCGCCTATCGGCGCTCCGCTCCCTCGCTTTAGGTGGTGAGGGAAAACCGCAAACCTCGGAGGACAATCGCCTCGCGAGAACGATGACGCTTGGGCGAACGTCGTAGCCCTGATTAAGCGCAAGCGAAATCCGGGACAAACCGCCCCGCATTTCGCGTTCGCCGGCGACGCCGCGCAACACAATGCGCTCGGGAACGGCGCATGGTTGCCTTGGCCGTTCGCAACGCGTCCATATGTCCGGAAATGATCGCTTCGGGCCGCGCCGCGCAGCCGTTAATAAAAGCGATACAATCGCTCAATACCGGACGAGAGGACTAGCGCGTCGCCGATGTCACACGATACGCCGCTCATCACCCTGATCGTCGTCGGCCTCGTGCTGGCGTTCGCGCTTGGCGCACTGGCGCATCGTTTCCGCATCTCGCCGCTGGTCGGTTATCTACTCGCCGGCGTGCTGATCGGGCCGTTCTCGCCGGGCTTCGTCGCCGACCAGGGCATGGCCAACGAACTCGCCGAGATCGGCGTCATCCTGCTGATGTTCGGCGTAGGGCTGCACTTCTCTCTCAAGGACCTCCTGTCGGTGCGGGCGATCGCCATTCCCGGCGCTATCGTCCAGATCGCGGTCGCGACGCTGCTCGGCATGGGTCTGGCGTGGTGGCTCGGCTGGACGATGGGAGCCGGGCTCGTCTTCGGCCTTGCGTTGTCGGTCGCGAGCACGGTCGTGCTGCTGCGCGCCTTGCAGGAGCGCCGGCTGCTTGAGACGGAGCGCGGGCGCATCGCGGTCGGCTGGCTGATCGTCGAGGACATCGCCATGGTCCTCACGCTCGTGATGCTGCCGGCGCTCGCACCGGCGTTCACGCGCGCCGCCGGATACGATTGGTCGGTCGTTGGCGTTGCCGCTGCTGATCACCGTCGCTAAGGTCGCCGCGTTCGTCGCGATCATGCTGATCGTCGGCAAGCGCGTGATCCCGTGGCTCCTGCACTACGTCGCCCATACCGGCTCGCGCGAATTGTTCCGCCTCGCCGTGCTGGCGATCGCGCTCGGCTGCGCCTTCGGGGCCGCGTTGCTGTTCGGCGTGTCGTTTGCGCTCGGCGCATTCTTCGCCGGCATGATCATGAGCGAATCCGAACTGGCTCAGCGGGCCACTAATGAGACGCTGCCGCTGCGCGACGCCTTTGCGGTCTTGTTCTTCGTGTCGGTCGGCATGCTGGTCGACCCGATGATCCTCGTGCGCGAGCCCACCGCCGTCCTCGGCACGGTGCTGATCATCGTGCTTGGAAAGTCGCTGGCCGCCTATGCGATCGTGCGGCTGTTCCGGCATTCGCACGCGACCGCGCTGACCATTTCCGCGAGCCTTGCGCAGATCGGCGAGTTCTCCTTCATCCTGGCCGGGCTCGGCGTGTCGCTGACGCTGCTGCCCGAGCGGGGTCGCGATCTGGTTCTCGCGGGCGCGATCATCTCGATCCTGCTCAATCCGCTGTTCTTCGCCGCGCTCGACCGCATTCTGGCGCGGCCGGCCACCGCCAAGCCGGCGACGCCGGACGCAGCACCCGCCGTGCCGCCGGAGCCGGCGCGGGAGGAAATCCCGCTCACGACGCTGTCCGACCATGTCGTGCTGGTCGGCCACGGGCGGGTCGGAAGCTTTGTCAGCGAGCAACTGCTCAAGACCGGCACGCCGCTGTTGGTGATCGAGGAGGATGCCGACCGCGTGAACCGGCCTCAAGGGCAAGGGACCGCGAGACCATCGCCGGCAACGCCGCCGATCCCGACGTGATGCGGGCCGCCAATGTCGAGGCGGCGCGCTGCATCCTGGTCGCGGTTCCGGATGCATTCGAGGGCGGTCAGATCGTGGCGCAGGCGCGCGAGCGCAACGCATCGCTGCTGATCGTGGCGCGGGCGCATTCCGAGGCCGAGATCGAGCACCTGAAGAAGCACGGCGCTACGGCGGTCGTGATGGGCGAGCACGAGATCGCCAAGGCGATGGTCGCCGCGATCCCGCCGGCGGCGCCGCTCGCCGGATCGTCGACGCCGGAACCGAGCCCGCCGGTCGCGCCGGTTTGAGCGGACGGAACATCGCGACGATCCTCTCGTATGATTTGGCGTTGCGCGATCCGTCCTGTAACAAATCTTCCGACAGAGGGGAGATTCTCGCGTAATGGGCGCGCTCGATGCGGTCAGCCTTGGCATTCTGTTTGCGGCGCTCTTGATCCTGGCCGGCATCCTGTCGAGCCTGGTGGCGCTGCGTTTCGGCGCGCCGTTGCTGCTCGTGTTCCTGCTGGTCGGCATGCTGGCGGGGGAGGCGGGGCCGCTCGGCCTCAAATTCGACGACGTGCGGCTCGCCTACACCATCGGCTCGGTGGCGCTGGCGCTGATCCTGTTCGACGGCGGCTTGCGCACCCGCTACCAGACCTTCCGCAATGTGATCGGCCCGGCCGGCCTGCTGGCGACCGTCGGCGTGCTGGTGACCGCCGCGCTGACCGCCCCGGCGGCGGTCTATGCGCTCGGGCTCGGCTGGACCGAGGCCTTGCTGGTCGGCGCCGTCGTCGCCTCGACCGACGCCGCCGCGGTGTTCTTCCTGCTGCACGCCAAGGGGCTGCGGCTGCGGCCGCGCGTCAGCGCCACGCTCGAGGTCGAGTCCGGGATCAACGATCCGTTCGCGATCTTCCTGACCATCGTGCTGATCGAGATCATCCTCCACGGCGGCAAGCCGTGGCTCGACATCCTCTCATTCCTGGTGACGGAAACGGTCATCGGGGCGCTGATCGGCTATGTCGGCGGGCGCGGCGTGGTGCTGGTTCTCAACCGGCTCAACCTGCCGCAGGGCCTGCACGCGCCGTTCGTGGCGACCGGCGCGGTGGTCATCTTTGCGCTCGCCCAAGTCGGGCACGGCTCGGGCTTCCTCGCCGTCTATGTCGCCGGGCTGGTGGTCGGCAACAGCGCGACCCGCGCCCACAATGCGGTCGTCACCTTCCTCGATGCCGCGACCTGGCTTGCCCAGATCGGCATGTTCGTGGTGCTCGGGCTGTTGTCATGGCCCGACCGGCTGCCGCAAACGATCCTGCCCGCGCTCGCGGTCGCGGCCACCTTGATGTTCATCGCGCGGCCCGCGGCGGTGTTCCTCTGCCTCACGCCCTTTCCGTTCAACTGGCGCGAAAAGACCTTCATGTCCTGGGTCGGCCTGCGCGGGGCGGTCGGCATCTTCATCGCGGCGATTCCCATGCTGGTGGGCGTGCCCAATCCCCACCTTTATTTCGACGTCGGGTTCATCGTGGTGCTGCTGTCGCTGCTGGTGCAGGGCTGGACCATTGCGCAGGCGGCGCGCGGGCTGCGGGTTTCGTTTCCGCGCAGCGATCCGCTTCCGCGCCGGGTGGAACTCGACCTGCCGGGTCAGCTTGAGCAGGAGATCGTGGGCTATCCGCTCGAGCGCCAACAGTCCGTATCTGCGGCGCGGCGTGCTGCCGATCTGGGCGCGGCCGACGCTGGTGGTGCGCGATGAGCGCATCCTCAGCCCGGCGGAAGCCGAGCCGCTGCGCCAGGGCGACTACGTCTATCTATTGGCGCCACCTGAACGCGCGCAGGCGCTCGACCGCTTCTTTGTCGACCTGCCGCCGCCGGCGCGGCCCGATCCGCGGCTGCTCGGCGACTTCTTCGTCACCGGCGATCACACGCTCGGCGAGCTCGCGGAGATCTACGGCCTCTCCATTGCGCCGGACGAGACCGCGATGGCGCTGGCCGATTTCATCGCCAGCAAGACGGTGCGCACGCCGAAGGCGGGCGACGTCGTGCCGCTCGGCGCCATCGCGCTGGTGGTGCAACGGGTGAATGAAGGCCGCGTCACCACGATCGGCCTGCGGCTGGCCGAAGAATTGGAGCCCGAGACGCCGCCGGCGACGCTGCTGGGGCGGATCAAGCGGGCGATCCGCCGCGCCTTTGCGCCGAACGCCTGAACTGAATTAGAGCGGCCGCAACAGCACCGGATGCGTCCCGGAGGCATCATCGGTGATGACGGCCTCGACCCCGAACACCGCTGCGATCCGTTCCGCGGTCAGCACCTCGCGCGGCGCGCCGTCGGCCACCAGCCGCCCGCGATCCATGATCACGATGCGATCGGCGAAGCGTGCGGCCATCGCGAGATCGTGCCCGATCGCGAGCACCGCGCCGCCGTCATGCGCGGCGCGTGCCAGCAGCCCCATCACCACCAGCTGATGGCGCGGATCGAGCGACACCGTCGGCTCGTCGGCGAGCAGGATCGGCGCCTCGCAGGCGAGCGCCCGCGCCAGCGCCACGCGCGCCCGTTCGCCGCCGGACAGCGTCGTGACCGCGCGATTGGCGAAGCCTTCGGTGTCGGTGGCCGCCAGCGCCTTCTCGACCGCGCGCCGGTCGGCATCGGTGATCGACGAGAATGCATCGCCATAGGCGTAGCGGCCAAGCGCGACCACCGCGGCGACCGGCATCGGCCAATGAAACACATGACCCTGCGGCAGATACGCAATGCGGCGTGCGCGATCGCGCACTGTCAGCGAGGCAATCGGCTTGCCTTCGATCTCGATACGCCCTTCGGCCGGGACGAGGCCCGCCAGCGCGCGCATCAGCGTGGTCTTGCCGGCGCCGTTCGGCCCGATCAGCACGGTCAGCTCGCCGGCGCGCAGGTCGAGCGCCGCGCCGTCGACGATCAGCGCGTCGCCGAGACGGACCACCACATTGCCGGCGTGCAGTTTCGGCTGGACGGCCATCACGACGGCGCTCCATCGAGCAGCCGCCGCTCGCGGAAGATCATCGCCAGGAAGAACGGCACGCCGATGATCGCGGTGACCACGCCGAGCTTGATCTCGATCGCGGTGGCGTTGGGATTGGCAGGCACCAGCCGCACCGCGATGTCGGCGGCGGTCAAAAGAACCGCGCCCATCAGCGCCGCCGGCAGGCATACGCGCGCCGGATCGGAGCCGACCGCACGCCGCACCAGATGCGGCGCGACCAGCCCGATGAATCCGATCGAGCCCGCGACCGCGACCGATGCGCCGACGCCGAGCGCCACGCCGATCACCACCATCAGCCGGGTGCGCCGACATCGACGCCGAGCGAGGCCGCGGCGTCCTCGCCCAGCGTCAGCGCGCGGAAGGCGCGGACATTGAGCGCGAGCAGCAGCCAGCTCGCCACGAAGAACGGCACTGCGATCCACAAATGATCCATGCTGCGGTCTTCGAGCGAGCCCAGCAGCCAGAACGCGATCTCCAAGCGCCGCATAGGGCGTGGGCGCAAGATTGAGGATCAGCGCGGTCGCGGCGCCGGCAAGGCTCGCCAGCGCGAGGCCGGCCAGCAGCGTCACCGAGAGGCTGGCGCGGCGGCCGGCAATGGCAACGAGCCCGCCGATCGACACCAGCGCGCCGACGATGCCGGCGACCGGCACCGCGAACGAGGTCGCGCCGGCCAGCCCGTAGGCGATGACGAACGACGCGCCGACCGACGCCGCCTGCGGCGCGCCGAACAAAGCCGGCTCGGCCAGCGGGTTGCGCAACAGGCCCTGCAAGCGCCGCGCCCGCGAACCCGAATGTTCCGCCGATCAGGATCGCCAGCAGTGTGCGGGGCAGGCGGATGTCGCGCACGACGATCGCCGCCGCGCCGTCGCCGCCGAACAGGCCGGCCATCGCCTCGCGCGGCGACAGCGCCGCCGGGCCGACCATCAGCGAGACGATGGCGAGCACGACGATGAGCGCGGCAAGCGACAGGTTGAGACGCAGGGCGTTCGGTTCGGCGCGCGGCATTGATCCTCCGGCGCCTTTCCTACAGGCTTCCGGCTTGCCCTCCAACGGAATTGCGGCCTATCAACCTCTTGGAGGATCGATGCTGTTAGGCATTGGCGGACGTACCATTGCTGTGCTGGCGGGGCTCGCGCTCGCCTGCTCCATGGCGGGTGCGGCCGATGCGCCCAAGCGCATCGCGTCGTTCAATGTCTGCGCCGACCAGCTCGTGGTGGCGCTTGCCGACCCCGACCAGATCGTCGGGCTGTCGCCCTATGCGAGCGACCCCGCGATCTCGGTCATTGCCGACAAGGCGCGCCAACACCCGAAGCTTGCCTTGCAGGCGGAAGCCATGGTGCCGCTCAAGCCCGACCTCGTGCTGGTCGGCACCTGGGATCGCCCGCTGACGCAGCGGATGCTGCGCAGTCTCGGTTTCCGCGTGGTCGGCGTCGACGTCGTCAGCGACATCGCGGCGGGCATCGCGCAGATCCGCGAGATGGCGAAGCTCCTCGGTCATCCGGAACGCGGCGAGGCGCTGATCGCGGAGATCGAAGCCGCGCGGCGCCGGCTGGCTGCGGCACCGCGTCCCAAATCATCGAGCGCGCTGCTGGTCGGCAACAGCGGCTACACCGTCGGTCCCAATAGCCTTGCCGGCGCGCTGCTGCGCGAAGCCGGGCTCACGCCGCCGCCGGGCGCGCCCGCGGGCTACGGCGGCTACGTGCCGCTCGAAAAGCTGATCATGCTGCGCCCGGATTTCCTGGTGATGGCGAGCGTCGTCGAGACGCCGGACGGGCAGGGCGCGCTCTACCTGACGCATCCTGCGTTGCGCGCGCTCTACCCGACCGACAAGCGGATCGTGCTGCCAAGCCGGTTCACGCTGTGCGCGGGCCCGAGCCTGGTCGCGGCGTTCGACTATCTCGCCGATGTGCTCACGCGGCTTGCCGCGCGGAAGTAGTTACGCGGCCTGCGCCGCCCATTCCGAAAACATGGCGGAGAGCGCGTCGAGGCCGTCGGTGAGCGCGGCCGGACCGGGCTGCAGGATCAGCGGCGATTTGATCTCGCGCAGCCAGCCGCTGCGCACCGCGGGGACCGCATCGAAACCCTCGCGGGCGCAGACCTTCGCCGGCACGAATTTCTTGCCGCACCAGGAGCCGACGATGATGTCGGGCGCCGCCGCGATCACGTCGCGCGGCGAGACGATCCTGTCCTTGGCGTTCTTGCGATCGGCGAGCGCCGGGAACACCTCGATGCCGCCCGCGGTTTCGATCAGCTCCGACACCCATTTGATGCCGGAGATCATCGGGTCGTCCCATTCCTCGAAATAGACGCGCGGGTGGCGCGGGAGATCGTTTGCGCGCTCGCTGCGTCTTGTCGCAGTCGCTCCTTGAGCGAGGCTGCCAGCGCGTCGGCCTTCGGTTGCACGCCCGTGAGCGCGCCGACGGTGCGGATCATGTCGAGGATGCCGGCGACGTCGCGCTGGTTGAAGGCATGCACCGCGACGTTGCGGCGGATCAGCTCCGCCACGAGATCGGCCTGCAGATCGGAGAAGGTCAGCACCAGGTCCGGCTTGAGCGCCAGAATTTTCTCATAGTCGGCGGAGATGAAGGCCGAGACCCGCGGCTTCTCCTTGCGCACCCGCGGCGGCCGCACCGCATAGCCGGAGACGCCGACGATGCGACGGTCCTCGCCGAGGAGATAGAGCGTCTCCACGGTCTCTTCGGTGAGGCAGACGATTCGCTCCGGCGGGAACATGTGAGTCAGTGTATCAGAGCGCGTCGAGATCGGCTTGATCGAGCAGCTCCAGCCCGCCTGATTTCATCACGCGCCCGCCGTCGAGCCAGACGACGGTCGTGGCGATGCGGCGAAGCTCGCCTGGATGATGGCTGACATAGACCATCGGCATCTGGGCCTCGTCGCGCAGGCGCACGAGATAGGGCAGGATTTCTCGCTTGCGCGCAGCGTCGAGCGAGGCGAGCGGCTCGTCGAGGATGCAGCAGGCGAGGGCGCATCAGCAGCGCGCGGCCGACGGCGACGCGCTGGCGTTCGCCGCCGGAGAGCTTTCCGGGCCGGCGGTCGAGCAGGTGGCCGAGGTCGAGCAGGTCGACGATGCGTCGCTGCTCGGCGTCATCCCGCGCCAGACCCGACATGCGGCGGCCGTAATCGAGATTGGCGGCGACCGCCATGTGAGGAAACAGGCGGCCCTCCTGGAACACGTAGCCGATGCGGCGGCGGTACACCGGCACGTTCGACACGCGCCGTTCGAATCGAACAGCACCATGTCGTCAAGCGCGATGCGGCCGCGATCCGGTCTGACGAGGCCCGCGACCATGTTGACGATCGAGGTCTTGCCGGAGCCCGAGCTTCCGAACAGCGCGGTGACGCTGCCCTTGCTCTCGAAGGCGACCTTGATGTCGAACTCACCCAGCCGCTTTTCGATGTCGACGGCGAGCATCTTATCAGTCCCCGTGGTAGCGCATGCCGGCGCGGCGCGCGAACCACTCCGAAGCGATGAGCGCTGCGAGCGAGATGACGATGGCGACCACGACCAGGCGGAACGCCGCCGCATCGCCGCCGGGAACCTGGGTCAGCGTGTAGATCGCCGCGGAAATCGTCTGTGTCTCGCCCGGGATATTGGAGACGAAGGTGATGGTCGCGCCGAACTCGCCGAGCGCCTTGGCGAAGCAGAGCACCATCCCGGCGATCACGCCGGGCAAAGCGAGTGGCAAGGTCACGGTGAAGAAGGCGCGGAACGGACTGGCGCCAAGCGTCGATGCGGCATCTTCCAGCCGGCGGTCGATCGACTCGAACGACAAGCGGATCGCGCGCACCAGCAGTGGAAACGCCATCACGCCGCAGGCGAGCGCCGCGCCGGTCCAGCGGAACGAGAACACGATGCCGAAATTCTGGTCAAGGAATGCGCCGATCGGTCCGCGTCGTCCGAACGAGATCAGCA
Organism: uncultured Alphaproteobacteria bacterium; assembly: GCA_963850705.1. GTDB lineage: Bacteria > Pseudomonadota > Alphaproteobacteria > Rhizobiales > Xanthobacteraceae > VAZQ01. Next base: position 163,806 of record CAWKMR010000017.1, read on the forward strand.
GCAGATAGCCGGTCACGACTGGCGGCAGCACCAGCGGCAAGTGGACGATCCCGTCGAGCAGCGACTTGCCCCAGAAATCCTTGCGGGCGAGCAGCCACGCGACTGCGATGCCGAACGGCAGCGCCACCACGGTCGCGACGACCGCGATCCGAATCGACAGGTGGATCGCGGTCCATTCGTCAGGGGTGAGATCGAACACGCGTTACGCCGGCGTGTTGAGTTTGAGCATGATCTTTTTCCGAAAACCGGTTTCCACTTTTCGGGATCATGCTCTACGACGTCGGCTTCACCAGGAAGCTGAAGCCGTACTTCTCGAATACCGACTTCGACGTCCCCGACTGGAGGAAATCGATGTAGCGCGGCGCTTCCGCGTTCGCCTTAATGGTTGCGGCAACCGGATAGACGATCTCCGGATGCGAGTTCGGCCGGGAAGTGCGCCACGATCTTGACGCCGGGCTCCACCTTGGCGTCGGTCTCGTAAACGATGCCGAGGGTCGCCTCGCCGCGCGCGACCAGCGTGAGCGCTACGCGCACGTTGTCCACCATTGCCATCCGCTTCTCGACCGATGACCACATGCCGAGCTTCTCGAGTGCGGCGACGGCGTAGCGGCCGACCGGCACCGACTTCACTTCGCCGGTGGCAATGCGGCCGTCGCCGACGAGCTTGGCGAGGTCGAATCCCTTTTCGAGCTTGATCGTTCCGATCTTCGAATCCTTTGGCGCGATCAGCACCAGACGGTTGCCGAGGAGGTTCACGCGCGTGCTCGGATTGATCAGCTTGTTCTTCAGCCCGTAATCCATCCATTCGAGGTCGGCCGAGGCGAAGATGTCCGCCGGCGCGCCCTGCTCGATCTGCCGCATCAGCGCGGAGGTCGCGGCATAGCTGGCGACCGTCTTGATATTGGTCTTCTTGGTGAAGGCTGCGTTGATATCGTCGAGCGCGTTCTTCATCGACGCGGCGGCGAAGATTGTTAAGGACTGCTGTTGTGCAAAGATCGGCGATACCGTGCCGGCGGCGATGACGACGATGGCCGCGACGGCGGCACGAACAAAAAGCTTGAGCATATCGGCGCTCCATGTGTCGCCCGGGACGCACGCCAGAGTGCGCGCCCTGTCCAGGCGATCTCGTGGTTTTCCTGAATGACCGGGGCCGGAAGCGCCGTTCCAGCGGGCAAAGTCACGCTTACGGCGTGCATTTGGGTCGTGTCCGGCAACCTAACAGGCGGTCCCCGGCATAGCAATGTGCCGCAGCCGCACGGGCATTGCCGGAATTGCGCGGGTGGGCGACAGTGGCGGCGAGAGGGGTACCGTGCTGGGGCTGTTGGCGCGCGTCAAGGCAATCGTAATAACACCGCGGACCGAATGGCCCGTGGTCGCAAGCGAATCCCGCGACGCCGTGCTTCGATACGTCGCCATGCTTGCCCTGATCCCGGCGCTCGCACGCCTTATCGGCGGTTGGCTGATCGGCGGCTATACACCGTTTCTCCCCGCGCTGATCGGCGCCGTTGTCGCCTATGCGCTGACCTTTGCAGTGATCTTTGCGGTGGCGCTGGTGGTCGATCTCCTGGCGCCGAGGTTCGACGGAGCAGCGGAGCTATTCGAACGCGCTCAGGCTGACCGCCTATTCGTTCACGCCGGTCTGGCTCGCCGGCATTTTCCTGCTGGTTCCCGGGGCGAGCTTCCTTGTCCTTCTCGGTCTTTACGGGTTCTACCTGATGTGGATCGGAATGCCCGTCCTGATGCGGGTATCCGCCGGCAAGGCGCTGCCTTACGTCATCGCGGTCGCAATTTGTGCGATCGCGCTCGACGTGGCGGTGCGCCTCGCGCTGATCGCAGCGATCGGCGCAGTGCGCTGAAGCCGCAATGACTGTCTACGGCGCGAGCAGCACCTGACGGCACGCCGCCGGAAGCTCCGCCATCGTCATTCCCCTCGGCTTCGGCTTCGGCAGGTCCTTCGCCTCTTCTTTCGGCTTCGGTGGCGGCGCCGGTTTTGGCTTGATGATCGCGTCGCGGAACCACCAATTGAGCTCCTTGCCGCAGCCGTCGCCGGGCGGAACCGCGTCTTGCCGCCGGCAGTCGGGATTGCCCGCCGGGCAGCTCATACGGATGTGGAAGTGATAGTCGTGGCCCCACATCGGGCGCACCTTCTGGAGCCAAGAGCGGTCCGTATCGGTTGTGCGACAGAGTGCCTTCTTGATCGCGGCGTTGACGAAGATGCGCTCGACCTTCGGATCTTGCGCCGCTGCCTTGATGATTGCGGCATGGGCGGGCGTCCAGACGCTGGGATCGACGTCGGTGCGGCTTTTCGCGACCACCATGGTGGCCAACATTTCCTCGCGCTCGCGCAGGGTCAGTTCGCGATCGGGCATCGGCGTGAGCCAGATGTCGGCATCAAGGCCAACTTGATGGCTCGCGTGACCCGTCAGCATCGGTCCGCCGCGCGCCTGCGAGATGTCGCCGATCAGCAACCCGCGCCATCCGACCTTTGGCGCTTTCTGGGAGAGCTGTTCGAGGAACGCCACGAGGTCCGGATGTCCCCAGTTGCGATTGCGCGACAGCCGCATGACTTGCCAGGTCTTGCCATTGATCGGCACCGCAACGGCGCCGGCGAGACAGCCCTTGGCATAGAAACCGATGGATCGCGCCTGCAACGGCGCCGCCGTTGCGCGCCGGCCGAACAGTTCCTTGGCCGGAATCTTGGGATCGTCAGGGTTGGCGAGCGGTGGTAGCGGCTTCGGCTCGAGCGTGCCTTTGTCCTGCGCGGACGCCACCGAGGTTGCGACCGCAGCAATGGCCATGCCGGCGAGAGCAATCCGCCATGCTGGAGGCCGAGCAAGTGCACGCCGTGCATTCGTCACTGTCATGGCGGTCCCTCGAAACGTCCCGTGCCAGTGTATGCGAAAGCGGTCCAAACTCGAACGGACAATTACCGCCGCCGAAACACCATCAAATCCGTGCCCTCGAGCGGAACGCGCTTGAGAGCATCGGGAATCTCGCCCCGGGCCAAAGCCGCCGCAAGTCCTTCCGGCGCTGCCGCGGCGTAATTGTGGCGCTCTGGGGAGCCCGGGCAGAATGCGACATAGTCGACGCCAAGTGCGGCCAGGCGCGCACCGGCTTTTTCGGGAAGGCCGAGAAACACGTCGAACATCGCCGCATTGCCCTTGAGATTGCGGTGGAACGGCGCGGCGAGCACGCTGTGCGGCGTTTCCGCAAGGATCATCGGACCGGCGTCGATGAATCCGAGCACGAGGCCGCGCGGCAGATTCGCCAGCGGCGCGTAGTGAGACGGCAACCGGCACGTCCCCGGACCGTCGGAGATCACCATCGGCCGCTGCGCGCCGGATACGCGTTCCGCCGTCCAGGCGATGGCTTTGCCGATGGCGATCAATGCGACCGGACTGACGAGCAGCGCGGCGAGCAGCACCGCGCGTCCGAGACCGAAAAAGATCGCACCACCTTCCGGCGCCGGAAAGGCCCGCACCAGCGCCGCCGGTACGACCGCCAGCGCGAGTGCATTCGCAGCCGCGCTGCCGCGCACCTGCCAGATCGCGACCAGAGTCGCGATCGCGATAAGGGTGGTCGCGCCGATCCAGCCCCATCTGCGTTCGTCAGTCTCGCGCCAGCAGCGGTAAAGGCCGAGCGCAAGCGCAATCACCGGCAGCCCGTAGTAAGGCAGCACCTCGTGCGGTATGTCGTGCATCATGCTGACGATGCTGCGCGCCTCGTTCACATTCGAAAGCCAGAGCGCCGCCAGCCGCGGGTCGAGATCTGCATAGGGGTCCCGGAGACATTCCGGGAATCCGGCAAGGACGATCAGCGCGAGCACAACGCCCAGTCCGGCGGCGCTTGCGGCGCGCTTGAGCACCGTCGCGGGCGGCCGCAACGCCGCCTGGATCGCAAGACCGAAGCCGCCGCAAGCCGCGATCACCACCTGTGCGATCGAAAACGCGTCGCATGTTGTGACGGTGTAACGCGCCGGCGGCACCGTTGCGACGAACAGCAAGAGCGTGCCGGCCGCAAACGTCATTCCGAATGCGGCCGTCGAATTCCCGGCTCGGTTCGCCGCGCACGATCCATCGCATGGCGACGAAGCCTGCGATCCCCGCGATCGCAGGCGCCGTCTCCTGGCCGATGGCGAGTGACAGTGCGCACAGCGCGCCCGCGAACGCGGCGTTGCGTGTGCCTTCGCGCATCAGCAAGGCGATCGACCAGATCGTCAGTACAAGCTGGACGCTGTGGTGATCGATCGCGCCCGGACGGAAATGTTGCAGCACCGGCGCCATCATCGCCGCGAAGATCAGCGCCAGGCGTGCGGCGGTGTCGTCGGCGAGTTCGCGCGCGAACCGGATGACGCCGAACAGCAATGCGAGCAGGAGCCCGGCCGGCCAGATCGTCAGCACCAGACGCTCCGCCGTTGCCGTTGGCAGCACCAGCTCGGCGGCACGGATGAGGATCGCGATCGGCAGGTCGATCAGCCGCGACCAATGCAGCGCGACGCCATCGGGAGGGTTGAGACGATATTGCGTGACGTCGAACCAGCCTTGTCCGGCGATGAGGTCACGGACCTGCACCAGCCGCATGGCATCGTCGGTTGAGAGATTTTGGCCTGCGCCGGGACCGGTGAGCAGGTAGGTCCCAACCGTTACGCCCCAGATCAGCAGCAGGAGCTTGCGCGTCTCGGCCGGCTCGTGCGGCACGGCGGCAGCGGTCGCGGACAGGGACATGGCGGGGCTCCGGCGGTCCCGCCGAAGCTAAGATCGCCAGCCTTAAGACGATATGAAAGCCTTGGGAGTCCGCCCAGGCCGGACCCGGTCGGACAGCCTGGCGGCGATTCGCTGGGCCCTGCGGCGGTAGGCGTCAGCGAGGCGGGATTGCCGGCCCTCGAACAGGTCGCCGGCGGATCGCACCCCCTCGAGGAGGCGTTCCTCGGTAGCCGGATGTGGCTCGATCGCGCCGTCACCCAGGATGTGGCCGATCGAATAGCCGCGACTTGCCAGCGCACGGCCCACCAGCAGGCAGCGGTGGCAATCAAGCGGCTCGCGCTCCGCGCACATCAGGCACACGCGGTGACGCGTCATCTCGGTCATTACGCGATCGATGCCGGTGCGAAACTCGTAGGTGGCGGCCATCGCCTCGTAATCGGCGGTCCCGTCGCAATAGAGCGCCGGATTGGTCGGCCGGCCGCCCAGCGTGTCGCCCATCGTGACATAGGCGATTCCCTTGCTTTGCAGCCGTTCCGACAGCGTGCGGCTCGAAAACCAGGGAAATCGCCGCGAGAACGGCACCGACCGGACGTCCGCGATCGCCGTCACGCCATGCGTCTTCAGCCGGGCCAGGAATTGGTCCACCGGCAGGTTCGAATGGCCGATGGTGAGAAAATCAAGGTCGAGGGAGCTTGTCATCGGGACCGCCGGCGGCATGCAAGGCACACTCTTGGGGAATTAGGGCAGCGCTAATGCCGCCGCTTTACAAAACCGCTTCTATGAGGCGATCCTGCGGCAGACCCTGTATTATTCATGGCTGAGGTGCTGTGATGTTGCGACTTGGAAGGGCGGCTGTGACTGCGGCCGCAGTACTTGCTGTGTGCTTGCTTGCGCCGGTCGCCGCCCGCGCCGAGATCGTGGTGACGGTCGACAAGGCCAAGCAGCGGATGTTCGTCATGGTCGATGGCGAGCACCGGTACACGTGGCCGGTCTCGACCGGCCTCGGCAACACGCCGAGCGGCTCCTATCGGCCGCAATTGCTGTCGCGCAATCACCGCTCGACCCTGTTCAACAACGCACCGATGCCTTACGCGATTTTCTACAGCGGCCACTACGCCATTCATGGCACCACGGCGGTCGCGCAACTCGGATCGCGTGCGTCAAAGGGCTGCGTGCGGTTGCATCCGTCCAACGCCGCGGTGCTGTTTGCGCTGGTGCAGCAGCATGGGCCCGCAAATACGCGCATCCTGATCCAGGATTCGGTGACGCGCGTCGCGCAGCGCTGATCACGACAGTCCGAATTCATATCGACTTTGTTCATCGCCGGTTCCGCCGATCGCGGACGCCGCGTTGAATCTCGCAGTTGCGAAGTATTCGCAACAGGCCTGGAACTCAGGTATCGCCTGCAAGGTGTTGCCGATCACAGCTTGCTGATTTCGTCCTGCGGGACTGAACCGTCCCGGGTTCCCGTGCAACGAAGCAGCAGAGGTCGGGACTGGCGACGGAAGGAGACGACCCGTGACCAACAGTGCTTCCCGCAAACAGGCGCGGCGCTTCTGGGGCGCCATGGGCGCCGCGATGCGGCGGACCTCGCGCCTGCTCGATACCCGCAGCAGCCAAACGCGAACCGACAACGTGTTCCGCAGGGCCGATGGCCTGCGCGAGATCAGATTTGACGCGCGCGCGTGGCGCGGCAGCTAACGGCCCGATAGCCGGTCAGCTTCTACCACTGCCATCGCGCGTCTCGTATGCTCGGCCCCTTCAAGCAAGGGGAGCGAGCGATGGCCCAGTATCTCGAAAAATCCGAACAGCAGGCGGGGCGCGCCTATTCGCCCGCCGTCATCACCCAAGGCGGGCGCACCGTCTGGCTCGCCGGGCAGACCGCAACCCGCGACGAAGCCGGCAATGACATCGCCGGCAATTTCGACGCCCAGACGAAAACGATCTTCAGTTTGATCGACAAGACGCTGCGCCGTACCGGCGGCACGCTCGCCAACATGGTCACCATGACGGTGTTCATCAACGATCCGCGCAACGGCGATCGTTTTATCGAATTGCGCAAGGGCTTCTTTCCGGACGGCAACTTTCCCGCCAGCGCATTGATCACGGTATCGCATTTTGCGCGGCCCGGGATGCTGATCGAAATCCAGGGCGTGGCGGTGATCGGCGGCTAACATCTGCTGGACTTGCACCCGCAAATCGGGCCGCCTCGGCCTCTGCAACAAGGGCCGGACCGATGAGCACGCACAAAAGTTGCGGTTGCGATATTGTCCTTCCAAGCCGGCGGTCTGTCCTGGCCGGCTGCGCCTGCGCGACGATCGCCGCGCCGTTCTTCGCCGCTGCCGCGTCCGCGCAATTTGCCCCCGAAGACGAGCGCTTCATGCGCATGGCGCTCGAACAGGCGCGCATCGCCGATTTTCCATTCGGCGCGGTGATCGTCGGCGACGGAAAGCTGATGGCGCTTGGGCGCAATCTCGGGCGCACGAATGGCGACCCGACCGCGCACGGCGAGATGGTCGCGATCCGCCGCTTCCTCGACAAGTATCCGGCCGCGGCGCTGCGCGGCGCCACGCTCTACACCACCGGCGAACCCTGCGCGATGTGCATGGGGGCGATTTTTTGGTGCCACATCGGCCGGCTGGTGTTTGCGGCGTCGCTTGCGCAACTCGCGACGCAAGATCGACCAGATCATGCTGACGAGCGCGGACGTTGCCGCGTCCGCGAAATTCGCGCCGATCGCGATCACCGGCGGCGTGCTGGCGGACGAGGCGATGGCGCTGTTCAAGTAGCGCATGATCCCGAAAAGTGGGCACCGGTTTTCGGAAAAGATCATGCGCAATGCAAATAAGACTAGGGCGCGTGCGGGGATGGGGCGATGATCGTCATCCGGGCCGCGAAGATCGTGATGGTCGCCGCGATCGCGCTGTTCGCCACGGTGGTCGCGTTCGGCAACATCACCGACTACGGCACCAATCTCGCCTTCGTGCAGCATGTGCTGTCGATGGACACGATCTTCGAGCGCTCGACGATCCGCTACCGCGCGATCGCGAGTCCGGCGCTGCAGCACTTGGCCTATGCGCTCATCATCGCGACCGAGGCGCTGACGGCGGTGCTCTGCTGGATCGGTGCCGTCGCGCTTGCCCGCCGGCTGCGCGCCGCCGCGCCCGCATTCAATCGCGCCAAGGGGTTCGCGGTGGCCGGGCTCACGCTCGGGTTCCTGCTCTGGCAGGTCGGTTTCATGACCATCGGCGGCGAATGGTTCGGGATGTGGCAGTCGAAGTCGTGGGACGGGGTGCCGAGCGCCTTCCGCTTCGTGATGGTGATCATGGCGGTGCTGATTTTCGTGGCGATGCCGGACCGGGAACTCGATTAGTGTCCCGATTCCGAAGTTCGTACGATCTTGCGGCGGGCTGCTATACGAACTTCGGAATCGAAGGACACTAGCAATTCATTTTAGTGTGGCTTAGGTTCAGAAGTCCGCAATTCGAACTCGCCGCGACACTGTTGCGGACTTCTGAACCACCACACAGAGCCGCGCTGACGGCGGCAGTTCCCCCATCGGGCGACAAAGGACCATCTTGATACCGCCGCACAGGCGCGATACGCGCTGACGGTGGGGAAGCCTGGATGAGCAACTATTTCAGCGCCAATTTTGACCAGATTCTGGACGGCCTCCTGTTCGGGCTCGGCGTGCTCGCGGTCTATCTCGGCGCGGTCTTCACCGGCGCGCTCATCCGCTCGCTCGGCGGCGCCGGCAGCAAGGGCCTGACCGTCGCCGGCCGCTACGTGACGGGCTGGGTCTACTATCTGCGCGGCGACGACCGTGACATCGTGAACGTCACGCTCAACATCATCGTCGACAACCACCTCAAATTCGACACGCTGGTCGCGGACCGGCGCACCTGGCTGGTGTGGCCGAACGCCTACCGGCAGCGCCTGATCCGGCTCGCCTCGCTGCGCACCACCGAGGACAATCCGGTCATCCTGTTTCCCGACGATGCGCCGTTGCCGAAGAGCTGGGGCGGGCGCTTCCGCCGCCGCTGTGACGACATGCTCCAGGACATGCTGGCCACGGTGAAAATCGTCAAGGACGGCAAGACGCGGCGCGTGCGCCTCCAGCGCGAGAGCGACTACAAGGCCGACCTACGGCCCGCTGATCAGCATCATCAGCGAGAAATGCAACAACGACAACTCGATCGATCTTGCGCTCGGCCGGGAGATGACCGAGCACCGCTTTGTCATCGGCCTGACCTACGAGCGGCTGCACGACCGCCGCGCGCGCCATCTGCGCGCCATGGTCATCCTGGAGGACACGCTGCGGAACCTGCCGCGGGACTGCCCGAAGGTGGACGTCGAGGAACACAAGACCCGCTACCGAACGCTCCAGTCGATCGCACAGCAGTACGCAAAAAATCCCGCGCATTTCGGGGTTGTCAGGGTGTGGCGGCCGAAGCATCCGGCACGATCGGATGTCGCGGCGCGCGATCTGATCGGCGAGGCCGTGCGGCTGTCACCGGCGCAGCCGGCCACTTAAGCCGTCGTTCGTACTTCATCACCAGAACTCACAGCGGCCAGGCGACTGTCACAAGCGGACTGTCACATTGTGACAGTCGGCCGTGATTCCGCTTTCGTAGTTGTATGACAGTACGACGTCAGTTAGATGAGATTTTGGTGAAACCTGTGCACGTGGTGAAGACGGAGTGCGGTGATGAACTTCGACTGGCTGGCCTTGTCGAACCCGGTTGCGGTCTGGTGGAGCTTTCTGCTCGTTGTCAGCATCGTCAACATCGGCGTGTTTGCGGCGCTGCACCGGCATTTCCGCCGGCGCTCATTTGAACGCGGCGTGTTTCAGATCGAGATCATGATCGTATTGTGCGCGGCCTATGTCTTCGGCTGCGCCTTCCGCTCGATTCTGCCGCGCGCCGATGTCCAGCGCATCGTGCTGTTCGATACCTGGCTGTCGAGCGTCTTCGTCGGGCGATCAGTCGCGACCATCGCGGAGATCTGCTTCGTGATCCAGTGGGCGATCGTGCTGCGCTACCTTGCGCGTCTCACGCAATCGGATTTCGCCCGCGGCGTTTCCTATGTGATCGTTCCGCTGATCCTCGTGGCCGAGTGCTGCTCGTGGTACGCGGTGGTTACGACCAATTATCTCGGCAATGCGATCGAGAATTCGTTGTGGGCGGTCACGTTCCTGCTGATCGCAGCGGCGCTGCTGCGCCTATGCATCGAGTTCGGCGGGGTCATTCAGACGGCGATGCGCACCGCTGTTGTCGGGATCGTCGGGTATATCGCCTTCCTCGTCAGCATCGACGTGCCGATGTACCTCGCGCGGTGGCAAGCCGACCTGGCCAGCGGCAAGGAAATCCTCGGGGTTTTCGCGGGCCTCTATGACGTCAGCACGCGCTGGGCCGTCACCCACGACATCGCCCACTGGCACGAGGAGATCGCCTGGATGTCGCTCTATTTCAGCGCCGCGGTGTGGTCGAGCCTGGCGCTGTGCGGCTTCCTGCTGGTGAAGGACCGCCTGCATCATTACCGCTTGAAACCGGCACGTGCGAAGGCGCCGGCACGGCTCACCTATCGGCGTTCAGCCAACGTCTGACGCGCGCGTCAGACATCCACCTTCAGCGCCGCAATAA
>CAWKMR010000018.1:0-255386 GCA_963850705.1 uncultured Alphaproteobacteria bacterium
GGCTTAGGCCACTTGCCGGGAAGCAAACATCACGAGATTCGGCAACTCTAGTCAGCTCTGAGTACCACGTTCGGGTCCAGCCGCGACGCCCGCCACCCGGGCAGCCAGCATGCGACCGCGGCGACTGTCGAAATCGTCGCGATCACTCCTGCCATCGTTGCGGCGTCGGTCGGCTGGACGCCGAACAGGAGCGAGGCAATCATCCGGTTTGCGGCAAAGGCGCCCGCAACTCCGACGATGACGCCAATGACGGTGGCCTGGAGGCCCTGCTTCATCACCAATCCGATTACGCTGGAACGAGACGCGCCAAGGGCCATGCGAACACCGATCTCACGACGACGCTCTGTCACCATGTAGGAAAGCACACCGTAAGTGCCAACCGCCGCCAGCAGCAGTGCCAGCCCGGCAAACGCACCAAGCAGCTGCGCCAGAAGCCTCGGCCGGCGAATCGATTCCGCGAAAACCGCGTCCATCTCCCGGAGGCGCACGATCGGGACCGCAGGGTCCACGTCCCGCACGAGTCGATCGAGCGTCCGTGACAAGCCGGCCGGCGGCAGGGTCGTCCGCAGTACCACGTTCATCGTCGGCGCAGCCATCGCGAGCTGATCGAGGGATACGTAGAGTTCGGTTCCCGTCTCTTTCTCGACGCCGCCTTGCTTGACGTCCTTGGCCACTCCAATCACCGTATGCCAGGAGTTATCGCCAAAACCAATCGCCGCACTGAGGTTGGGCCGCACACGCTGCCCAATCGGGTTACGCCCTTTCCAGATCCTGTTTGCCAGCGTTTCGTTGACGATGACAACTCTGCCTGGTGACGCCGCATCCGCCGGTTCGAAGCTGCGGCCGGCGACGATCGGCACGCCCATCGTCTCGAAATAGTCGCCCATGACGAATTGGTAGTAGTCGATGATCTCAACCGGGCTGCCGTCAGAGGCGGTGTGGTTCTCGATACGGGTAGGTATTGCTTCTGGAGATCGATTCGGCGGGAGACCCGACATGACGGCGGCCCCCTGCACGCCTGGTGTAACCCGCAGCTTGTCGAGAAGGCGTTGATACGCCGGAGCGCGCGTGTCGGGGTCGTATGGCTCTGCCAGCGTCATCGAGAACGTCACCAGGCGCGACCGATCGAATCCCGCATCGACGCTCGTGAGGTTGTAGACCGTGCGGATCAGCAAACCCGCGCCAATGACCAGCATCACCGCCAGCGCGACTTCGGCCACAACGAGCGTGCGGCGGATGTGATGGCGTCCAGCGCCGCTGGCCCCTCGGTCCCCGCCCTCCTTGAAAGCAGTCACGAGGTCATTAATCCGTCTTTGCGCGACGGGCGCGACGCCGAAGAGCACGCCCGTCGCCATTGACACACCGAGCGCAAAGAGGAGGACGGACAGGTCGATGGCGATTTCACTCATCCGGGGCACGCTGGTTGGGTACGCGCGGATCAGCGCCTGCACGGCGACACGGGCGAGCCACAGGCCAAGCATGCCGCCGGCAACGCACAGCATCACGCCTTCGGTCATCGTCTGCCGGAGCAGCCGGCTTCGGCTGGCGCCAAGAGCCGCGCGCACCGCAAATTCACGACGACGTGACTCGGCACGCGCCATCAGCAGGTTCGCGAGATTCGCGCACGCGATCAGCAGGACGAACCCGACAGCGACTTGCAATATCCAGATCGAACGGCGGGCATCGCCAACAATCGCGTCCTGCACCGGCTGCATCTGAAGGGTGTGGTCTGCCGCGCGCGACGGACGATTCGTGGGGACATGACCAGACGAGCCGGTACGCTCGCCCCAGTTCTCGAGGAATGCGTTCAACTCTGTCTGCGCTGCTTGCGCGGTCACGCCGTCCTTCAGGCGCCCAATGACATGGAGGATGTGGAAGCTGCGGTTCTGACGAATAGCCGCAGGGAGCCCGAGGGGCAACCAGATTGCCGTGCGGTTGTCCATGACATCGATGCCGGGTGGCATGATGCCAAGGATTTCATGCGGCCGGCCGTCGACATTCAGAGTTTGTCCAATGAGTGGTTGTCCTCCAAAGGCCGTTTGCCACAACTCCGACGAGAGAATCGCGAGCGGTGGCGCCAGGCCCCCGGCACGATCGGTTTCTTCCTGGTTGAAGAAGCGTCCCTGTGCGGGCTGAACGCCAAGCGTGTTGAGCAGATGGGCATCGACAGATATCGACCGCACGCGCAGAGGTCGATCGCCTGCCGTGAGGTTGACTTCGCCGGTTGTGTAAGCCCCCCCTATGGTTCTGTACGCCCCCACCATCGCAAACGACTGATTGATCTGCCGGAACTCCAGGTACTCCTGCACCGAGAGCGCGTTCCCGGTCAATCCGAGCACCGGAAACTCCGTGGTCAGGTACATCAGCTGCTCGGGTTTGGGATAGTCGAGTGGACGCAGGATGACGCCGTTGACGATCGAGAAGATAGCTGTATTGGCGCCGATTCCCAGTGCCAGCGTCAGGAGCGCGACCACCGTGAACACGGGAGTGCGCCTGAGCATGCGGATACCATGTTGCGCGTCGCGGGTCAGGTCGTCGAGCCACGGCACGCCTCGCTGGTCGCGAAGGGCATCCATCGCTTGCGAGGTACCTCCGGCCTTGAGTCGCGCGGCGCGCGCGGAATCGGTGGGGTTCAGACCACGACGTCGCGCGTCTTCTGCGGCCAGCTCGCAGGTGCAGCCGGAGCTCCTGTTCCAGGTCGCTGTCGCGCCGCCTTTGAAGCAGGGTTCCCCAGAGACGGTGACTCCATTCGCGAAGAATGCGCATGCGATCTCCCGGCCTCACGCCTCGCCGTGCAGCAACGTGTGGATGATGCCCGCCATCCGGTCCCATGCGTGCCTTTCCCTGGCGAGCTGACGCCGACCCGCCGGCGTGACGGCGTAGAACCGCGCTTTGCGATTGGTCTCCGTGGTGCCCCAATTCCCGCGGAGCAGGCCACGCTGCTCCAGCCGCATCAGCGCCGGATAGAGCGTGCCCATATTGAGCTGCAGCGCGCCACCGGACACCTGCTCGAGGCGCGCGGCAATGGCGTAGCCGTGCAGCGGCCCGAGCGAATCCAGCGTCTGAAGGACCATCAGGTCGAGTGTGCCCTGCAGAACGTCGGCTTTGGATCGAGCGGCTTTATTAGACACGCCAATGGAATATCACTGCGAGCATTAGAACGTCAAATGAAATGACGAATGTGGTACCCAGGCAGCCCAGTCGTCCTACAGAGGGTGCTCGCCCCTCGGCTGATATGGCACAGAGATGGCCCAGCGCAGGGGACAACGTGAATCCCCCAGGAGCAGTGTTGATGAGGTTGGTGACCTAGACAGGAATCGAACTGGCCGCCAGCATCGGATTACCGCCAAAAAGTCGCGTTGTGGCAACCGAAATCGGACCTGTGGTCAGTCGTCGGATCGGCGTTACCGAGGAGCCTTGCGGATAGTCGACCGCTACAACGGCAGCTTCCCGTCGAGGAGCGATCCGATAGCCGCCTTGACCTGCGGCCACGTAAACGAGAGCGGGCTCGCGATCTCGAAATGCCCGGCGCCCGGAATCATGATGCGGCGCACTTGATCACCGGCCCGCGTCGAAGCTCCACCGGCACGCGTCGACCAGCGGCAAGGGCACATAGTCTTCATGAGACCCTAACACCAGCACCTGCGGGATCCCCAACGGCAATAGCTTGATCGCCGACGCTTCCGCGTAGCGTTCGGGCACCGCACCCGGCGCACCACCGAGCATCGAGGTGATGACCGTGTCGCGACACAGCGCTTCATACCCCTGGATGTTCGCGGTCATATCGACTGGCCCGGCCAGGTTCATCACCCCACGAAGCGTCAGCGGGTCCGTCACGTACAGCTCGCTTGCCGCCGCGAGGCGATGGCGTGCCGCCGTCCACATCGCCAGGTGCCCGCCGGCTGAGTGTCCGACGACGGCGACGCGGCCGAGATCGAGATGGTACTCAACGGCGAGGGCGCGGACGTGATCCACGGCTCGGCCCACATCGATGTACGTACCGGGCCACCCGCTGCCGGGCTGTCCCAGCCGCCGGTACTGATGTTCCACGTCGCAATCCCGTCTGTCTTGAGCGCGTCGGCCATCGCGCCGAGCGTCTGGGCCGTCGCGTAGGCGGCCTTGAAGCAACCGCCATGGATGACGACAACGAGGGGATGCGGTCCGATGCCATCTGGAATGCGCAGTTCGCCGTACTGGCTCGAGTCGGGACCATAGGAGATGCGCCGATCCGGCGCTCGGCTCGGAAGCGCCGCGAGCTCCTGTGGGGTCATCAATCGTTCAACAGTCGCGCCCGCGCCAGCCGGCGACGTTGGCCGCAGTGTGCAACCCATGTGCAGCGCCAGCAAGAAGGCCACTACTGCGACGTGCCACGATCGGCGGTTCTGTCTCGTCATCTAAAATGCCACACACGACCGATCCGTCAAGGAACACCGCTTGGTGAGGATACCTTGGCTTGGAGGCAATGATGGTTCGGGTACTGCGACGGCCGATTCGCCAGCTCTTTCCAATGGTCGGAGGTTCGGGGGCAGCGTCCAAGCCCTCGGAAGACGTAGCTAACCCTGGTGTGCGCCGAAGGCGAGGAGGCGACCATCGCAGTCCTTCACGACAAATTCGCGCGAGTGCCAGGCTGTGTCGCCAAGGGCTCGCGTGAACTCGACTCCGCGCGCGAGATACTCGGCGTATAGCGCGTCCGCGTCCTGGATGAACAGGTAGGCGTCGAGGAGCTCGTCGGTGTATTTGTCGGGATTGGGCTTGGGCGGGTGGGCGTGGCGAAAATGGATTCTGTGCTCGTCGCGCGCGACGATAGCGTAGACCGGCGGGTCATACCAAGTGCCGAGACAGTCGAAGCCGAGTTTGTCCTTGTAATACGCGAGGGTCGCAGCGATGTCCGTTGTGAAGAATTGGGGCGCGATCTGCCGGATCATGAGGCGCTCAACATACCACGGTCCTTTTATCGTCCTTTCCTGGCCCCGAAACCCGTGCGTCGCTCCTCAGACGTCGCGCGGTGGCGACCGATCGCGCTTGGAAAGCGAGATGAAAATGGCCGCCAGGGCGCGCTGATTTGCGGCGATAATCACGCGGCAGCGAAGGAGCCGAACATGTCAGACATCTCCAGCCGACGACGCTTCATGAAACATGCGGGCCTGGCGATTGCGGGGGCGCCGCTGACGCCGTGGCTGAAATTCGTCAGCGCCGCGGACCTCGGAAACGCGGTCGCGGAAACGTCGGCTGGGAAAGTCCGGGGCCTCGTCGTGGACGGCGTGAATGTGTTCAAGGGCGTTCCGTACGGCGCTCCGACCGGCGGAAAGAATCGCTTCATGCCGCCGCGTCGGCCGGTCGCCTGGACCGGTACCCGCGACGCGCTCGCCTTCGGCCCCACCGCCCCGCAGGCCGGAGGCAACTCGGGCACCGCCGCCGGATCGCCCGCTCAGCAGAGCGAAGAGTGCCTCGTGCTGAACGTCTACACGCCCGGCCTGAAGGATGGACGCAAACGCCCGGTGATGGTCTGGCTGCACGGCGGCGGCTTTTCCAGCGGCTCCGGCTCCGGCCGCATCCTCGATGGCACCCGTCTCGCGCACGCGCACGACGTCGTGGTCGTGACCATCAATCATCGGCTCAACGTGTTTGGCTACACCTATCTCGGCGATGCGATGGGATCCGACTTTGCGCTCTCGAGCAGCGCGGGCCTGCTCGACATCGTCGCCTCGCTCGAGTGGGTGCGCGACAATATCGCCGGCTTCGGCGGCGATCCACATCTCGTCACCATCTTTGGTCAGTCCGGAGGCGGCCGAAAAGTCGCGACGCTGATGTCGATGCCCGGAGCGAAAGGCTTATTCCATCGCGCCATCATCGAGAGTGGGGCGGTATTGCGTTTGACGGCGCGCGAAGATGCGGTCCGTTACACGGATCTCCTGCTTGGCGAACTGGGACTGAAAGCCGGGCAGGTGGGGGAGCTTCAGAGCGTGCCGATGGCGCGCCTGCTCGAGGCCGACGGCGCCGTGCAGAAGAAGATCACCGCGCGCGAGCCAGGCGCAACCGCGAACTCGCCGATGGTGGACGGCAAGGCAATTCCGAACCATCCATGGGATCCGACCGGGCCCGTGCTTTCGGCAAACATTCCCTTGCTCATCGGCTACGCGCGCACCGAGGAGACGCTCTACGACCGGCCGACACCCGAGAAACTGGCACTCGACGACGCGGGGCTGCGGGAACGCGCGTCGAAACGACTCGGTGGTGACCCGACGCATGCCATCGAGGCGTTCCGTAAGGCGCATCCCGAGGCGACGCCGTGGGATCTGTGGATTCTCATGGCGACCGAGCATCCGCGAGGCACCTACGCGCGCGAGCTGGCGAAGCGGAAGGCCGATCAGCGCGCGGCGCCGGCGTTCATGTACCGGTACAACTGGGAAACGCCGGAAGGCGGCGGGCACATGCGGTCGCCCCACACCATCGAGATTCCGTTCGTGTTCAAGAACATCGAGATCGCCGGGCCGCTGATCTCGAAGATGCCCGAAGCGCACGCGCTGGCGGAGAGAACCAGCGCGGCGTGGGCCGCGTTTGCGCGCACCGGCGATCCCAATACACCGAAGCTGCCGAAGTGGCCGGCCTACTCCGCAACCGCCCGCGATACGATGCTGTTCAACAACGAGTGCCGCGTGGAGTCCGATCCCGATCGCGGACCGCGTCTCGTCATGGAGCAACTCCTGAAGCTCTCATAGAGAACCGCGAACACGCACACTGGCGAAAAATTGGTTCGCGGCGGATAGGTCCGCAAATGTTGCGTAGTGCCGAGTACGACTAGCGAACGCGAAGCTCGCCACTGCGGCGTCACAGCGGGAGTAGGCCAAGCGGGAGCCATTCGGGACATGCGAAGGCCTGACTTCATGGCGCCGATCCGTCGTCCGAAGCCGCCCTTTGTGGAACTCGCCGGAGCGGAGTGTACTCGCCCGCGCGTCGGCATGACCAGCGCGCGGATTTTGTCTCGTTCCGGGCGGAAGGTTCCCGGAGGATCTCGCGGATCGTGTGCCACGGCAAGGTCGGCGAGCTCGCGCCCCGACTAGCGGTCAACGCCCGAGAAGAATCCCGTTGTGACGCGTATCGCCTGGCGATCCACCTGGTCCATGGGGTGCATCCGAGCGGAAACGCGAGGAACCCAGACGGATCACGGCGCTGGCTTGAGCCCGGGACATTCAGTGAGCGAAATCTCCACTCGCCGGTTCTGCGCGAGTGCCGTCTGCGAATGGTCGGTGGCGGCAGGACGCGATTCGCCGAATGACGACAGGAGAACCGAGGCCCGCGGCACTCCTTCACTTTCGAGGATCGACAGCACCTGCTCAGCGCGCATGCGTCCGAGTTCGAGGTTGTACTGTGCGCTCGCCTTGTCATCGGTGTGTCCCTCGACGAGCACGCAGCGATCGTTATTCAACGGCATCAACCCTCTGATCGCATCATGGAGGGAACGTTCGGCCGCTGGAGACAGTGCGGACAGATTGGATTCGAAGAACACGGTCGTGTGAAACCTGACCTCCCTGGACGTCTTGCTGTTGTTCCCGTCGGTGCCATCCTGGTCGGGAGTGCCGGACCACGCCAGCCAGATCGGCGTCCATAAGTATGCGAGCAGCACGATGGCCGCGCCCACCGCCAGAAATGATGCGATGCGGTATCCAGTCTCCTCATAGACGGGCCACGCGCAATCGCGATTGTCGAGATTCGTATCGAGAGTCTTTAACACTGGCCAGGCGTTACGCATCTCGTGGATCGGGTCGATGGGCGGACTGGGGCCGTAGTACTGGCCGCCCTTCCTGGGCGAGATGTACCGATTGAGCAAGCTGTACTGCCACTGGAGCTTGATGAGGCAAAACCCGACGGCGCCGCCCGAGAGGATCGCGAGGGTCAGAAAGATCGTCCCCAGGTACATCAAGGGCGGTTCACCGGTGCGGCCCTCGGCCAGTTTGATCGCCGCGAACGCCGTGATGCCAGCTCCCAGCGCTCCGGCGAGCCAATGAAGGCTCCCGATGCGCCTCCGCAGCTGATCACGCCGGAGTCCTACGGTGTCGGTAGAGGCGCACGGTGACGGCGATGGTGGCTTCCCGGTTGCCGGCGGTGCGCCCGACGTTCCACCGGCTGGCGATGCGGTTCCCGCTGGCGCGGGAGTGATACCCGAACTCCCGGCGTCGTGCGCGGCGCCAACCGCGAGAGCGAGATCGGCGGCATCGTCGATTTCTACCAGCGCCAGACCGGCAACAGCGCGGTGCTGTTCGACGACATCCCGGGCTATCCGTCCGGCTATCGCGTGCTCGCCAACATCCTGACCTCGACCAAGCGCATCAAGATGACGCTCGGTCTGCCGGCCGACGCCACCAACATGGACCTCATCGCCTTCTGGCGGAAGTACATGAAGGACAACAAGACCATCCCGCCGGTCCAGGTGCCGACCGGGCTGGTGATGGAGAACGTCTATCGCGGCGACGACATCGACCTCACCAAGATTCCCGCGCCGAAATGGCACGAGCACGACGGCGGCTACTACATCGGCACCGGCGACATGGTGATCATGCGCCATCCCGACACCGGCTGGATCAACTACGGCGCCTATCGCGTGCAGGTGCACGACAAGAAGCTCGCCACGGTGATGTGCTCCAAGGGCAAGCACGGCAACATCATCCTCAACCGCTACAAGGAGCTCGGCCAGAAGTGCCCGATCGCGGTGGTGTGCGGCATGCACCCGGCGCTGTTCATGGTGGCCGGTCTCGAGATGCCCTACGGCAAGAACGAATACGACGCCGCCGGCGGCCTGCTCGGCGAGCCGGTCGAGACCATTCCCGGCCCGGTCACCGGCCTGCCGATCCCGGCCAATGCGGAGATCGCGTTCGAAGGCTACGTCTCGCTCGATGATCTGATCGACGAAGGCCCGCTCGGCGAGTGGACCGGCTACTACGCCGGCGGCAACAAGAAGGAGCCGGCGATCCGGGTCGAGAGCTTCATGCATCGCGACAATCCGGTGCTGCTCGGCGCGATGCCCGGCATTCCGCCGGACGACGACAGCTTCTATCGCTGCACCTACCGCTCGCGGCGCGGTGTGGAACCAGCTCGAAGGCGCCGGCGTGCCGGGGATGCAGGGCGTGTGGTCGCACGAGACCGGCGGCAGCCGGCTCTGGCTCAACGTCTCGGTCAAGACGATGTATCCCGGCCATTCCAAGCAGGCCGGGCTGATCGCCTCGCAATGCCATGCCGGCGCCTACGCCAACCGCTTCGTGGTGGTGGTCGACGACGACATCGATCCGTCCGACATGAACAAGGTGATGTGGGCGATGTGCACGCGGTTTGAGCCGCGTGAAGGGCTTGAAATCCTGCGCGGCTGCTGGAGCACGGTGCTCGATCCGATGGCTTACAGCGAGAACGATCCGCGCAACGCGCGCGTCGTGATCGACGCCTGCAAGCCGTTCGGCCGGCGCGACACCTTCCCGCGGGTGGTGCGCAACTCGGCAAGGAGCTCGACCAGCACATCCTGGCGCGAGTTCAAGGACATCCTGCCGCGCTGATGAGTGACAAGGTCGACATCACGCTGACGATCAACGGCCGCGCGCACGACATCCGCGTCGAGCCGCGCAAGACGCTGGTCGATGCGATCCGCGACGACTGCGGCCAGACCGGCACCCATATCGGCTGCGAGCACGGCATCTGCGGCACCTGCACCGTCATCCTCGACGGCGAGGCGATCCGCTCCTGCCTGATGTTCGCGATCCAGGCCGACGGCCGGCAGATCCGCACCGTCGAAGGGCTCGCCGATGGCGAGACGCTGCATCCGCTGCAGCAGGCCTTCATCGATCACCACGGCCTGCAATGCGGCTTCTGCACGCCGGGCTTCCTGATGCTGGCGGCGAACGCGCTGGAGCACAATCCGGACATCGGCGACGACGAGCTGCTCGACGTGCTGTCGTCCAACCTCTGCCGCTGCACCGGCTACCAGAACATCATCAAGGCGGTGCGGCGCCGCCCGCGACACGATGCGCGGCGCGAAGGCGACATGAGCCACGGCGGCGACGGTCACGACTATCCCACGCCGCCGCCGTCGTCGGCGCGGCGGGTGCTCGGGCATGCGGTACCCGCATCGAGGACCGGCCGCTGGTCACCGGCCGCGGGCGCTATGCCGGCGACATCAATTTCGCGCATCAGCTTCACATGCGGATGGTGCGCTCGACCAAGGCGCACGGAAAAATCCTGTCGGTCGATGCCTCGGCCGCGCTCAAGATGCCGGGCGTGGTCGCGGTCTGGACCAACGACGACATCGCCGATCTGTCGCCGATCGATTTCCGCGCCGACAAGAACGCCACCGGCATCCGCGAATTCCGCCAGCCGGCGCTGGCCAAGACCTATGTGCGCTACATCGGCGATCCGGTGGCGGCGGTGTTCGCCGACGACCCTTACGTCGCCGAGGATGCCGCCGAGCAGGTCGCGGTCGAGATCGAGGACCTGCCGGTGGTGGTGTCGGCGAGCGATCCGCCCGGCGAGTTCGAGCCCGGCCGCTCGAGCGAAGCGATCGTGCTGCAGCACAGCTTCGGCGACATCGAGGCCGCGTTCCGCAACGCCCACGCCGTGGTCGAGATCGACGTCCAGACCGGCCGCCACTCCGGCGTGCCAATGGAGACGCGCGGCGCAATCGGCGTCTACGACGCGGCCAAGGATCTGCTGGAGCTGCACGGCGCGGCCAAGATCCCGCACCGCAATCGCGAGACGCTCTGCCGCATGCTCAAGCGCGGCCCGTCGTCGCTGCATGTGCACGAGAGCCATGTCGGCGGCGGCTTCGGCATCCGCGGCGAGCTTTATCCCGAGGACCTGCTGGTGCTGGTCGCGGCGATGCGCTTCCACCGGCCGGTGAAATGGATCGAGGACCGGCGCGAGCACCTGATGTGCGCCAACCAGGGCCGCGAGCAGCGCCACCTCGCGCGCATCGCGGTCGACAAGGACGGCCGCATCCTCGGCATCGAGGACGAGATCTTCCACGACCAGGGCGCCTATATCCGCACCCACGGCGTGAACGTCCCGAACCGCACGATGTGCATGATGACCGGCGCCTACAAGGTGCCGGCGTATCGCGCGCGCGCGCGCGTGCGGCTCACCAACAAGACGCCGGCCGCGACCTATCGTGCGCCCGGCCGCTACGAGAGCACGTTCGTGCGCTCGCGCCTGATGGACGCGGTGGCGGCGAAGCTCGGCCTCGATCCGGTCGAGGTGCGCCGGCGCAATCTGATCACCGCGCAGGAACTGCCCTACGTCATCGCCTTCAACGAGCCGGGCGTCGAGGAGCTCGAATTCGATTCCGGCGACTATCCGGCGCTGCTGGAAAAGGCGCTCAAGGCCTTCGGCTGGGACAAGCTGCAAGCCGACATGAAGCGCCGCCGCGCCGCCGGCGAACTGGTCGGCGCCGGCGTCGCGATCTTCATGGAGGAGAGCGGCCGCGGCCCGAGCGACAACGCCAAGATCAAGGTCGATCCCGACGGCGCGGTGGAACTGATCACCGGCGGCGCGTCGCTGGGGCAGGGCTTCGAGACCGTCGATGGCGCAGATCTGCGCCGAGGCGCTCGGCGTCGACTACCAGCGCGTGCGCGTGATCCACGGCCAGACCGACCTGATCGACCACGGCATCGGCGCGCATGCGGCGCGCGCGACCGTGCTCACCGGCGGCGCGGTGCACGTCACGGCGACGATGGTGCGCGACAAGGCGATCGAATTCGCCTCCGAGCTGTTGCAGACGCCGGCCGCCGAGCTCGACATCGTCGACGGCACGGTGATGCGGCGCGGCGCAACGGACGGAGAGCGGGCCGTCGATCTCGCTCGGCGAGATCGCCAAGCGCATTGCGCCGGGCTCGAAGCTGCTGCGCGGGCGCGATCCGCAGCTTGCCGCGCACGGCTGGTACAACACCGACCACACCGTGTTTCCCTATGGCGTGCATCTCGCCGTCGTGCGCGTCGATCGCGACACCGGCAAGATCGCGGTCGAGCGCTTCATGGTCGCCTACGACGTCGGCCGCGCGGTCAATCCGCTGCTGATCGAGGGACAGCTCGTCGGCGGCTGCGTGCAGGGGCTCGGCGGCGCGCTGTCGGAGGAGTTCGTCTACGACGAGACGCGGCGAGCCGCTGTCGGCGACCTTCGCCGACTACCTGATGCCGACGCTGCACGAGGTGCCCGACGTCGAGGTGCTGCTGACCGAGGACGCGCCGTCGCCGCGCCATCCGCTCGGCCTCAAGGGCGCGGGCGAGGGCGGCATCAACGGCGCCGGCGGCGTGATCGCCTCCGCGATCGACGACGCGCTGCAAATGCCGGGCGCGATCACGCGGCTGCCGGTGACGCCGCAGCGGATCATTGCGGAGCTTGCTGCGGCAGTGAGATGGCGCGCCGAAAGCGTCCGCCAGGCTACGGCTTGATCGCGACGCGCGCTCTCTTCGACGATGTCCTTCGGCGTCGCGTAGAGCTCGGCGACGAGCCGCGCGACGTCCTCGCCGCTGACCGGATTGACCTCGAGCTTGAGCTTGTCGGCCTCCGCGAGGAACGCCGGGTCCTTCAGCGTCGCGTCGAAGGCGCGGCGCAGCGCCTCCGCGCGGTCGGCGGGCACGCCGGGCGGCGCCGCGAACGGCCGGCCCATGGTCTGGCGGCTGGTGACGAGCCGCAGGATCTGCTTCTGCCGGTCGTTGGCGAAGTCGTGGATGGTCGGAATGTGCTGCAGCTCCGGCGCCTTCACCTCCGACATGTGGAAGAGGTAGTTCAGCTTCTTCTCCGGAATCCAGGTCGGCCGCGTCGACTTGACGCTCGACCACGACCAGCCGCAGCGGCCGTCGACCTCGCCGCGCTCGATCGCGAGGATGATGTCGGAGGTGCCGTGATAGCCGGTGACGAGCTTCAGCTTGACGCCGAACACGTTGCGCACGAACGCGGCATAGGTGTCGGGATCGGAGCCGGCGCCTTCGCCGCCGACCGCGAAGCCGAGCTTCAGCGCATCCTGCCAGGTCTTGACCGGCGACGTGTGCCAGGTCGCGCACAGCGAAATCTCGTTGCTGCCGCTGCCGAGCCAGGTGAACTTGGTCGCGTCGAATTGCACCCGGGCGGTGCCGATCAGCGGCTCCATCGCGAGGCCGCGGCCGAAGGTGCCGAACACGGTGCCGTCTTTCGCCGCCACGTTGTAGATGTTGTTGGCGGCGTTCAGGCTGCCGGCGCCGGTGAGGTTCTGGATGATGAAGTTCGGGTTGCCGGGAAGGTGCTGGCCCATGTGGCGGCCGAGCGCGCGGGCATAGATGTCATAGCCGCCGCCGGCGGTGTAGCCGACGATGATGGTGACGTTCTTGCCCTTGTAGAAGTCGGCCACGGATTGCGCCTGAGCGCCGGCCGGCATCGCCAGGGCCGCGAGGCCCAGAATGAATTTCGCCAATCCGTGCATTTTCGCCCTCCATTGCGCCGCTTTCGACCCTGCAATGGCCATGCCAGCCCGTCAACGCGACGCAGGTCTAGACGCTCGCATTTGGCGGTGGCATGAGGCAATCTGACACTCAGTCGCAAGCATTCGAACTCAAGGCAAGAGGTGTGCAGTGGGCCAATGGGCAATAGGTCAACCGGTCCCGCGGTTCGAAGACCCGCGGCTGGTCCGGGGCGAGGGCAACTACGTCGGCGACATGATGTTTCCGGGCACGGTGCCGGGCTACGTGCTGCGCTCGCCGCATGCGCATGCGAAGATCAAGAGCATCGACGTGTCCAAGGCCAAGGCCGCGCCCGGCGTGCTGGCGGTGCTCACCGGCGAGGACTGGGACAATTCCGGCTTCGGCGATCTGCCGGTGCCGTCCGGGCCGAAGCGCCGCGACGGCTCGCCGCTCTATAAGCCGCGCTACCGCGCGCTGGCGCGCGACCGCGTCCGCTGGGTCGGCGACTACGTCGCCTTCATCGTCGCCGAGACCGCGCATCAGGCGATGGACGCGGCCGAGCTGATCGAGGTCGACTACGAGCCGTTGCCGGCGATCGTCTCCGCCGAGGAAGCGATCAAGCCGGGCGCGCCGCTGGTGTGGGACGATTGCCCGAACAACATCTGCTTCGTGCATCTCGAAGGCGACAAGGCCAAGACCGACGCGGCCTTCGCCAAGGCCGACAAGATCGTCAAGCATCAGCTTCGTGATCAACCGCGTGACCGCCGCCAGCATGGAGCCGCGCGGCTCGATCGGCGTCTATCGTCCGTACGACGATCACTACACCATCTACACCACGCTCCAGCGCAACTTCACGTTCCGCGAGGAGCTGTGCAAATTCGTGCTCAAGGTTCCGGAGCACAAGGTGCGCGTCGTGTCCGGCGACATCGGCGGCTCGTTCGGCATGAAGAGCGCGGTCTACAACGAGGTCGCGCTGGTGCTGTGGGCGGCCAAGGTCACCGGCCGGCCGGTGAAGTGGATCAGCACGCGCTCGGAAGCGTTCCTCAGCGACGGCCAGGCGCGCGACAACGTCACCGACGCCGAGCTCGCGCTCGACAAGGACGGCAATTTCCTCGGGCTGCGCGTCAACATCGATCGCCAATGTCGGCGCATTCCTGCAGATCGGCGGGCAGTCCTTCGTCGGCAATCTCGGCACGCTGGCCGGCGTCTACAAGACGCCGGCGGTGTATGCCGACGTGACCGCGGTGCTGACCAACACCAATCCGGTGCGGCCCTATCGCGGCAACGGCCGCCCGGAGTGCGGCCTATGTCATCGAGCGCATGGTCGATGTCGCCGCCGACGAGCTCGGCATCGATCCGGCGGTGCTGCGGCGGAAGAATTCGATCCCGCCGGAGGCGATGCCGTACAAGACCGGGCTCACCTTCACCTACGATTCCGGCGAGTTCGCGAAGAACATGGACGAGGCCCTGCACATGGCCGACGCCGACGGCTTCGCGAAGCGCCGCGCGGAATCGCGCAAGCGCGGCAAGCTGCGCGGGCATCGGCATGTCGAACACCATCGAGCGCGCCGCCGCGCCCAGCACCGAAGGCGCGGAAATCCGCTTCGATCGCGGCGGCACGATCACGCTGTTCTCCGGCTCGAACAACCAGGGCCAGGGCCACGAGACCGCGTTCAAGCAGATCGTCTGCGACCGCCTCGGCGTCGATCCGAAGGACGTCACCTATATTTCCGGCGACACCGACACGGTGTTCTACGGCGAAGGCACCGGCGGCTCGCGCTCCGGCGACGCTCGGCGGCTCCGCGGTCGCCGCCGCCGCCGACAAGGTGATCGACGAAGGGCAAGAAGATCGCCGCGCACGTGCTCAAGGTCGGCGTCGAGGACATCAAGTTCGAGGACGGCATGTTCTCGTCGCCGAAGAGCAACCAGACGATGACCATCGGCGACGTCGCGCGCGCCGCCGACGAATCCGGCCAAGCTGCCGAAGGGCATGGAGGCCGGGCCTGACCGCCACCTCGATCTTCTACGCCGACACCGAGAACTTCCCGAACGGCGCGCATGTCTGCGAGGTCGAGATCGACGAGGAGACCGGCCAGGTCGACGTCGTGCGCTACAGCGTGGTCGACGACGTCGGCACCGTGATCAATCCGCTGCTGGTCTACGGCCAGATCACCGGCGGCGTGGCGCAGGGCATCGGCCAGATCCTGATGGAGGACATCCATTTCGATCCGGACTCCGGCCAGCTCACCACCGGCTCGTTCATGGACTATGCGATGCCGCGCGCCGACAACATCAGCGCGCTCAACATCCACTCGAACCCGGTGCCGACGCCGACCAATCCGCTCGGCGTGAAGGGCTGCGGCGAGGCCGGCTGCGTCGGCGCCATGCCGGCGGTGGCCAACGCCATCGTCGATGCGCTGTCGGTCTACGGCGTCCGCCACATCGAGATGCCGGCGACGGCGGAGCGGGTCTGGCGCGCGATCCAGGAGGCGCGGCCGCAGGCTGCGGCGGAGTAGGCGCTGGGCTTAGGTCGCACCTGAGGCGCGCCGTCTGGCGCTCTCCGCAGGATGGGCGAAGGCGACGACGCCCGCGGCTCGTCACCATGAGGCCGTCAGACGGAACTTTGGTTCCATCCTGCGCGTTGAGTGCCCAGGGCTGAGGGCACGCGCATCTCATGACCACACCGCAAATCCTGGCATTCGCCATCATCGGCGCGATGATGGCGCTGTTCGTGTGGGGACGGCTGCGCTACGACCTCGTCGCGGTGCTGGCGCTGCTCGCCGCGATCGTCGCGGGCATCGTGCCCTACGACAAGGCGTTCTCCGGCTTCTCCGACGACATCGTGATCATCGTCGCGTGCGCGCTGCTGGTCAGCGCGGCGGTGCAGCGCTCCGGCGTCGTCGACACGCTGCTGCGGCCGATCGCGCCCTATCTGACGCGACCGACGGCGCAGGTGGCGGTGCTGGCGGGCTCGGTGGCGCTGCTGTCCGCCTTCGTGAAGAACATCGGCGCGCTCGCGATGCTGATGCCGGTGGCGTTCCAGCTCGCGCGCAAGAACAACATCTCGGTCTCGCTGCTGTTGATGCCGATGGCGTTTGCCGCGCTGCTCGGCGGCATCGTCACGCTGGTCGGCACCTCGCCCAACATCATCGTCGCGCGCATGCGCGAGGAGCTGCTCGGCGCAGCCGTTCTCGATGTTCGACTTCACGCCGGTCGGCGCCGGCCTCGCCATCGGCGGCGTGATCTTCCTCGCCTTCGGCTGGCGGCTGCTGCCGGCCGACCGCAAGGGCGCGGCGTCGATGAACGAGGCCTTCAACCTCGAAGGCTACACCACCGAGGTGACGATTCCCGAGGGCTCGCCGCTGGTCGGCAAGACCGTCGGCGAGGTGGAGAAGCTTTCCGAGGGCGACGTCGAGGTGCTGACGCTGATCCGCGCGCGCGACCGCGTCAACGAACCGGCGGCCGGGCACCAAGCTGCGCGCCGGCCACATGCTGATTCTCGTCGGCCAGCCGGACGCGCTGAAGCGGCTGATGGACGAGGCCAAGCTCAAGCTGGTGCGCGACGAGAACACCGGCGAGATCGACGCGCCCGACGACGATATCGGCGTCATGGAAGCGATCGTCACGGCGGATTCGCCGCTGGTCGACCGCTCGGCCACGCAATACCGGCTCTACGAGCATCACCAGGTGAACCTGCTGGCGGTCAGCCGCAGCGGCCGCCGCATCCTGCACCGGATCGGCTCGACGCGGCTCAAGCCCGGCGACGTCATCGTCCTGCAGGGCAATCTCAACACGATGCCGGAGGCGCTCGGCGAACTGCGCTGCCTGCCGCTGGCGCAGCGCGGCATGCCGCTCGGCCGCGGCCGCCGCGGCCTGCTGCCGGTGGCGGTGCTGGCGGTCGCGATGCTGCTGATGGCGCTGGGCATCGTGCCGGTCGCCATCGCGTTCTTCGGCGCGGCGGTCGCGATCCTGCTGATCCGGGCGCTGACGCTGCGCGAGGCCTACGAGGTGATCGAGTGGCCGCTGCTGGTCATGCTGGGCGCGCTCATCCCGGTCAGCGACGCGCTGCGCACCACCGGCGGCACCGACCTGATCGCCGGCTGGCTGTCGTGCCTCTCGCAGGGACTGCCGCCGATCGGCGGCGCTGGCGCTGATGATGGTGGCGGCGATGGCGGTGACGCCGTTCCTCAACAACGCCGCGACCGTGCTGGTGATGGCGCCGATCGCCGCCGGCTTCGCCAAGAACCTCGGCTACAATCCCGATCCGTTCCTGATGGCGGTCGCGATCGGCGCGGCCTGCGATTTCCTCACGCCGATCGGCCACCAGTGCAACACGCTGGTGATGGGCGCCGGCGGCTACCGCTTCGGCGACTACTGGCGGCTCGGCCTGCCGCTGTCGATCTTCGTCGTGGTCGCGGGCGTGCCGCTGATCGCGCTGTTCTGGCCGTTCGCGCGCTGACGCCGTCTACTTCGCGCCTTCCGAGATCGCGGTCTTGGTGGCGGCGATCACGTCCGGCGGCGTGGCGTAGAGCTCGGCGATCAGCTTGTCGATCGCGGCGCCGCTCATCGGGTTGACGTCGAGCCGGCGCTGCTGCGCCTCGGCGAGATAGTCGGGGTCCTTCATGGTGGCGTCGAAGGCGGCGCGCAGCGCGTCGGCGCGATCCTTCGGCAGGTCCGGCGGCGCCGTGAACGGCCAGCCCATCTCCTGCCGGCTCAGCACCAGCTTCAGGATCTGCCGCTCGCGGTCGTTGCGCGCGAGATCCATGATCAGCGGCACGTCGGCAAGCTCGCTGTTCTTGTGCAGCGCCATCTGCAGCGCGAGGTTGATCTGCTTGTTCTTGAGCCAGTCCGGCTTGGTGATCTTGATGCTCGACCACGACCAGCCGCAGCGGCCGTCGACCTCGCCGCGCTCCATCGCGAGATTGATCTCGTTGCCGCCGGGATAGCCGGACACCAGCCGGATCTTCACGCCGAAGATGCTGCGGATCATGGTCGCGAACATGTCGGGGTCGGAGCCGGAGCCTTCGCCGCCGACCGTGAAGTCGGTCTTCAGCATGTCGTTCCAGTTCTTGACCTTCGACGTGTGCCAGGTCACGCACAGGCTGACCTGGTCGCTGACGCTGCCGATCCAGGTGAAGCGGCGCGCGTCGTATTGCGTCGCGCTGCCGCCGATCAGCGGCTCCATCGCCATGCCGCGGCCGACCATGCCGATCGCGGTGCCGTCCTTGGGCGCGACGTTGTAGAGGAAATTCGCGAGCCGCAGGCTGCCGGCGCCCGCCATGTTCTGCGGCACGACGTTGGGATTGCCGGGGATGTGCTTGCCGATGTGGCGCGCGAGCACGCGCGCGTTGAGATCGTAGCCGCCGCCGGCGGTGTAGCCGATCAGCATCTGGACGGTCTTGCCGCGATAGAAATCGGCGACCGGTTGCGCGTGACGCCGGCAGCGTCGCCAGCAGCAGCGCGACGAAACCAAGCGCAAGCCGAACAAGCATCGCAAGCCCCCAGGTCTCGAGACAGCTCATTCTGCACGAGGATGAGCCCATGCAAAATGGATGCCTGTGACGCAGGGGCGGGGGTCGTGAACGTCCAGATGGCGCGGATTGCAAGCGCTCGATCAGTGCCCGGGCAGGCCGCTATTCTTCTCGAGCCAGGACGCCCACAGCTTGAGCTGGGCATCCGGCACCAGCGGGAAGCCGCCGTAGTCCTGATAGAGCTCGATCCCGCTCGCGCCATACGAGGCGCCCATCTTGATGGTGCCGGCGAAATCCTTGGGCGTTCTGACGTAGGTCTGGAATTCGATCTCGGGACCAAGCTGCTTCATGTAGTCGTAGAGCGGGTAGAGCGGCTTCGGCAGATCGGTATTGTCGAGGTTATGGTTGTCGAGCACGCAGCGGCGGCCGACGGCCTTGCGGCAGTTGGCCATGACCTGCTTGGTGAAGGCGATGTCGCCGTTGCCCTGTCCGGGTCCGGTCCGCAACGGATTGACCGAGAGCACCAGCCGCGATTCCTTCCACGACGAATAATCCGCGACCGCGTTGCTGAGGCAATTCCTGTAAGCCGCGTCGTTGAAGCCCGCGGCTTTCAGCGGGTTCAACACGCTGGGCTCGATCGGGACGACAAACGGCTCGGCCGTGTACGACATGCATTGCGTGATCGACACTTCCTTGATCAGCGGCCACTTGTCGTAACGCGCCGCCAGTTGGTGTTGCAGGTTCGCCCAGGCCTGCCGATAGGCGGGAAGCCAGAAGCGCCCCATGACGCGCGGCGTGCCGTTGTGGGTGGTCTGGATCGGATTGCCGCCGATGTGCTTGGCCCAGTCCGGCGCCTGGTAGCCGCCCCAGATCCTGAGCTTCACGCCGATCGGCTTCTGCGGATTCTTCTCGTTGTAGGCGCGCACCTGCGCCAAGGCCTGGTCGATGGGGTTTCCCGGACCGATTTGCGTGTCGGGCGTCGGCTGCAACTGGCTCCAGGTTGCGACCACGACGAGGCCGCCAAAAATTCCGGGTTTGGCGTTGAGCGGGTCCAGCGTGTTGATCGGGTCGCCACCGGCGCCGACAAATCGGTAGGCGCCCATCGAGATGAGGCCGTGAAGCGGCGACTTGATGTTTTGGGCCTGCGCTGCGCCGGTCAGCGTCGTGAGCGCGATCGTGCCGGCGAGCAGCATCTTGCGATAGGCGGACATGGCGTGCTCCAAGGCGGTGTTTCGTCCCGCAACACATGCCGCGAAACGGTTGCGGTCCGGTTAGGACGCGCGGCGCCGGGTTCCATCGCTTGCGGAATTGGTTACCGGCATCCTGCCGGAATGCTTTGCCTTCGCAGCAACGTCGCGCGTTGGCAGCGCGTGCGCCGCGGCGCGCGGATCGTGAACGTCCAGAGTGAAGCTGGCAAGGGCGGCAGGATTCGAACCCGCGATCTCCGGGTTGGAACCGGATGCTTTGGCCAGGCTAAGCTACGCCCCTTGGTACGCACGAATGCAAGAGCTGGAACCTGCGCGCGGTTTCGATCCGCGTTCTCCGGGGCCACATCCCGACGCTCTGCCATTGAGCTACGCAGGCATGAAGTCGTTGCCCGACTTCGGGCAGAAGAATGGTCGCAGGTCCGGGTGACGATCCCGGCTGTCGATCCTTATGAGAGATCGCTCCTCGCCAGCGAGGCCCTGCGAAATAAAAGATGGAAGCGGGCGTAGGAATCGAACCCACGTAGGCGCGCTCAAAACGCGCCGTCCTGCCATTGAACGAACCCGCCAAAAAAATTGGCGCTCCCTGACGGTTTCGATCCGTCTTCTGCGGAGTGAAAATCCGCGATCCTAGCCACTAGACGAAGGGAGCAGCGCACGAGCCAAGTTCGCATGCCTGAACAACAGTTCATCGCGACGTGCGACGGCCGCCAAAATCCGCTGGCCTCGCAAGAACAATTGATGCAGATCGAGCTCTGGGTGGGTGACGAAAAACTAAGGGAGACCAATCAATGCGAAAGCTTTTCTCGGGTCTGGTGGTGGCTGCGGCCGTGGCGTTGAGCGCGCCGGCGATTGCCGATGCCGGTGATGAGCCCGGCCGGCGTTGCCGCCGCGGCGATCGGCGGCGGAATGATCGAGCAGGTTGCCGATGGCTGCGGTCGCGGCTGGTGGCGCGGACCGGATGGCCGTTGGCCGCTGCCGGCCGATGCGCGCCGCGGCGTCGTGGTTGCGCCGGGCATCGCGGTCGTGCCGCCTGTGGTCGTCGTTCCGCGTCGCGCCTGGTGCCACCGGCCGTACACCAGCCGCAACTTCCGCTGCTAGGCGTGCACGCCGCTCGCGGCGACTGACACAGCTTTCGATGATTGATCAGCCCGGCCTTCGCGCCGGGCTTTTCATTTGTGCGCAGAATTTGGCGCAAGAACTCGGCGCGCAAGAACTTGGCGGGTAAGAATTTTGCAACCAGGTCCGGCGCACGCTCCTGTTCCGATGATTCGGGGGAGTGTGCATGTCGCCCACCACGCTATACACGGCTCAAATGGCTGCCGCCGCGACGGCGCTCAAGCTCGCGCGCGACGTTGACGATGGTGCAGCGATACTCGCCGCGCTCGCAACGATGACGCGGCTGGTCCGGCTGCAATACGGCGCGGCCAAGCTCGCATCGTAGCGAAGCGCTGGCTGGCGGAGGGTGCAGGAGTCGAACCTGCCCGACCCGAAGGTCTCGCCGCGTTAGCAGTGCGGTGGTCGATCAGCGCGTTTACGCGCGTCTTCAACGCGCTATGTCCGCTCGGCCAACCCTCCGTTTCGGTTTGCATCGCCCGCGCAAGCGAGCGCGTATGTGGAGCCCTCGGCAGGACTCGAACCCGCACGGTCCCGAGGTAGAAGCTCGGCGCTCTGTCCGTTGAGCTACGAGGGCATTTGCAAGATTGGTGGAGACAGCCGGTAACGCTCCGGCCACGACGATCTTGCAAGGATCATCTGCACCCTTGTGCTGTCCCCGATATTGAATCGGTCGATGAGGTGGAGTTGCGGACGGGACTCGAACCCGCATGTACGCGATTTGCAATCGCGGCCGTAACCAGTTCCGGTCACCGCAACCATAATTGAAACGAATCCGTGGACGGGGAGAGAGGACGGCGGTTTCCCGCCATCCTTCAGTCCTTGAACGGATCGAACACGTCGGCGCCCGCCATCACGACGATGAACGGACGCAGCGTGTGCTCGATCTTGACCGTGCCCGCATGTTGCGCGAGCACGTCGGTCAGCCGGCGGTAGGCCTGCGGCGCCTCGTCGAGGTCGCCGCCGACGAGATGCACGCCCTTGTCGCGCAGCCACGCCTGCATGGCGTCGTGGCTGACGCGGCCTTCGCTGATGACCTCGCCGGTCTTGCGGTTGCGCTTGCCCTTGGCCTGGGTGCGCGACATCACGCGGCCGGCGCCGTGCACGGTCGAGTACAGGCTCTTGGCGCCGTCCTCGTTCTCGATGCCCGAGAGGATGACGGCGTTGTCGCCCATCGAACCGCCGACGAAGCCGCGCTGGCCCGGGAACGCCGGCGTCGCACCCTTGCGCACCACCCACAGGTCACGCTCGCCGTGGCGCTCGCGCCAGGCGTAGTTGTGGTGGTTGTGCACGGTGTCGAGCGCCTTGGCGCACAGCATGCGGCGCACCGTCTCCACCACCCACTCGCGGCCGGCATAGGCGTATTCGCCGGCCAGCGTCATCGCCGCGAGGTAGCGCTGGCCGAGCTCGCTCTCGACCGACACCACCGTCGGCGCGACGTCCATGCCGTCCTTGCCGCCGGCGAGCTTGAGGTAGTGCGTCGCGCTCTTGTGGCCGAGGCCACGCGAGCCGAAGTGCACGCCGATCCACACGTAGCCCGCTTCGTCTTCGAACAGGTCGACGTAGTGGTTGCCGGAACCGACGGTGCCGAGCTGCGCGCGCGCCATCTGCTTGAGATGGCCGATGCCGGCGTCCTCCCACAGCGGCGAATCGAACACCGCGTGGTCGATCGGCTTCGGGTTGGTGCGGCCCATGCCGAAGC
The DNA here is from genome assembly GCA_963850705.1 of uncultured Alphaproteobacteria bacterium. Taxonomy (GTDB): domain Bacteria; phylum Pseudomonadota; class Alphaproteobacteria; order Rhizobiales; family Xanthobacteraceae; genus VAZQ01. The sequence goes on from CAWKMR010000018.1 coordinate 22,905, forward strand.
TGATGGCCTTGTTGATGTCGTTGGCGATGACCGGCACGCGCGCCTTGATGTCCTCGTACTTGAGGTTGATGCGCGCCGCCATGTTGCCGCAGCCGATGTCGAAGCCGACGCCCGAGATCGACACGTGGTCTTCGTAGGCGATCACGCCGCCGACCGGCTGCGCATAGCCGAGGTGGCCGTCGGCGCAGAGCACGCCGCCGGCCACGCTGCCGACGCCCATGCAGCGCCACATCTGCGAGACGGTGCGCTCGTCATGGTCGCCGTAGATCTTGAGTTCAGTCACGATACGCTCCTCTCGTTTCAGTGTTGCACATTTCAGGATGGTCGGCCCGCGGCTGTGCAAGGCACCGCAGGCTTTCGGGGTCGCGGGGACTGTGGGATAGTTCCCGCATAAGGCCGACAAGGACGGCTCGAAGCCGCCGCTTGAAGTCGGGGAGGCAGTGCGTGGCAGACCGCAGCAACGATCCGGCCTTTCTGTATTTTCCCGACAATTACCGCTGGTCGATGGGGCTGCTGATCTGCCTCTCGGGCGCGCCGTGGGGCGGCGCCGAGATCGACGACGTCAACCGCGTCGGCCGCGCGCTGCGCGACAAGGTCGGCGACGACGATGCGTGGTTCGAGGAATGGACCCGCATGGGCGACAAGATCGAGGCGCGCGGCCGCGCCGCCGAGCAGCGACGGCCACAAGCTCACCGCCGCGTCCTGCTTCCTGCGCGCGGCGCGCTACTACCAGACCGGCGAGCGCTTCCTGCAGCCGAAGTCGCAGCGCGGCATGGACGTCTACGCCAAGTCGGTGAAGACGTTCCGCGACGCCGCCGCGATCATCCGCAGCCCGCGCATCGAGCCCGTCGAAATTCCGTATGAGGGCACGAGCCTGCCGGCGCTGCTGGTGCATCCCGATCGCGACGTTGCCGGCGATCGTCCGGCGCCGGCGATGGTCTATTTCGACGGCTTCGACGTCACCAAGGAGATCCAGTACGGCTACGCGGTCCCCGATCTCGCCGCGCGCGGCGTCGGCTGCCTGATCGTCGACGGGCCGGGCAACGGCGAGAGCGTGCGCTTCCGCAATCTGCCGCTGATCGCGGAGACCGAGCGCTATGCGACGCCGGTCTACGACTATCTCGCCGGCCGTCCCGAGTTCGATCCGAAGCGCATCGGCGTGATGGCGCTCAGCCTCGGCGGCTACTACGCGCCGCGCGCGGCCTCGCTCGAGCCGCGCTTCGCCTGCTGCATCGCCTGGGGCGCGCAGTGGGACTATCACGCGATCTGGAAGAAGCGGCTCGAAGACCTCGCCACCGGCAAGGTGCTGTCGCTGTCGGTGCCGCCCGAGCATCTGCAATGGGTGCTCGGCGTCGACAGCCAGGCCGCCGCGCTCAAGGTGCTCGAAGGCTTCCGGCTCGACGGCATCGTGCAGAAGATGCGATGCCCGTTCCTGCTGCTGCACGGCGAAGGCGACGAGCAGATTTCGCTGTCGCTCGCGCACACGCTGTTCGACGCCGTCGGCTCCAAGGAGAAGACGCTCAGGGTCTTCACCCGCGAGGAGGGCGGCTTCCACCACTGCCAGGTCGACAACATCACCATCGGCGTCCACGCCATGTGGGACTGGGTGTGCGACGTGCTCAAGCCCGGCCGCTGATCCGCATGAAAAGCGAACAGCGCGACGGCATGCAGATCGACTGGGATGCGCCGATCGCGATGGACGACGGCGTCGTGCTGCGCGCCGACGTGTTCCGCCCGATCGGCGGCGGCAAGCATCCGGTGATCCTGAGCTACGGGCCCTATGCCAAGGGCCTCGCCTTTCAGGAAGGCTACAAGGGCAACTGGGACCGCCTGATCAAGGCGGCGCCCGAGGTGCTCGAGGGCTCGACCAACAAGTACCAGGTCTGGGAGCTGGTCGATCCCGAGAAATGGGTGCCGGACGGCTATGCCTGCGTGCGCGTCGATTCGCGCGGCGCCGGCCGCTCGCCCGGCTTCATCGACATCTGGTCGCCGCGCGAGGCGCTCGACATCTACCACTGCATCGAATGGGCCGGCACGCAGCCGTGGAGCAGCGGCAAGGTCGGCATGAACGGCATCTCCTACTTCGCCACCAATCAATGGCAGGCCGGAGCGCTCAAGCCGCCGCATCTCGCCGCGCTCTGCATCTGGGAGGGCTTCGCCGACTACTACCGCGAGCTCGCCCGCCACGGCGGCATCCTCTCGGGCTTCACCGCGAGCTGGTACAAGCGCCAGGTGCTGCGCGTGCAGCACGGCGTCGGCGAGCGACGGCCTCCGCAGCCGCGTCACCGGCGAGCCGGTGGCGGGGCCGGAGACCTTGCCGGCGGACGAGCTCGCCAAGAATGCCGCCGACGCCGGCGGCGAGGTGGCGCGGCGCGCGTTGATCGACGACTACTATCGCGCGCGCATGGTGGCGTTCGAGTGAGATCGAAGCGCCGCTGCTTTCGGCCGGCAACTGGGGCGGCGTGGGCCTGCATCCGCGCGGCAATTTCGAAGGCTATCTGCGCGCGGGCTCGGCGCAGAAGTGGCTCGAGGTGCACGGCGACACGCACTTCACGCACTTCTACAGCAACTACGGGATGGCGCTGCAGAAGCGGTTCTTCGGTCATTTCCTGAAAGGCGAGGACACCGGCTGGGAGCAGGCAGCCGCGGGTCTCGCTCAACATCCGGCGGCCCGGCGAACAGTTCACGCTGCGCGGCGAGAACGAATGGCCGCTCGCGCGCACGCAGTGGACCAAGTACTACCTGCAGCCGGACGGGCACGGCTCGGCACCGACGTGCCGACGCAGCGAGCGACGCTCGCCTACGAGACGACCGGCGACGGCATCACCTTCCTCACGCCGCCGATGACGCACGAGCTCGGAGATCACCGGCCCGGTCGCGGCGAAGATCTGGCTCTCGTCCGACACCACCGATGCCGACGTGTTCCTGGCGCTGCGCGTGTTCGATCCCGACGGCAAGGAAGTGACGTTCATCGGCTCGAACGATCCGCGCACGCCGGTCGGGCTCGGCTGGCTGCGCGCCTCGCACCGCAAGCTCGATCCGGACGAGACATTGCCCTACCGGCCCTGGCACACCCATGACGAGGCGTGGCCGCTCGAACCGGGCAAGCCGGTCGAGCTCGACATCGAGATCTGGCCGACCTCGATCGTGGTGCCGCCGGGCTACCGGCTCGGGCTCACCGTGCGCGGCAAGGACTACGAGGTCGACGGCGGCGATGCCGGGGTCGCCAACGCGATGTATCCGATGAAAGGCGTCGGGCCGTTCACCCACACCGATCCGACCGACCGGCCGCCCGAAATATTCGGCGGCACCAACGTGCTACACTTCGCCGCCGACAAGATGCCGTATCTGCTGCTGCCGATCATTCCGCAGGCATAAGCGGGAAGGGCAGACATAAAGCTCGAAGGGAGGAGCTCCATGACGATGTCACTGCGTCTTTCGCTCGCGGCTCGTTTTGGTCGCGCTCGGCTCGATCGCCGCGGCGCAGGACTATCCCAGCCGGACGGTCACGATCATCGTGCCGTATCCGGCCGGCGGGCCCACCGACCAGCTCGCGCGCGTGCTGGCGCCGAAATTCTCCGAGAAGCTCGGGCAGAACTTCATCGTCGAGAACGTCAGCGGCGGCGGCACCACGATCGCCACCGGGCGGGTCGCGCGTGGCGCGAAGGACGGGCACACGCTGCTGCTGCACAATCTTCAGATCTCGGCGAACGTCGCGCTCTATCCGAAGCTCAATTTCGACACCGAGAAGGACCTCACGCCGGTCGCCTTCATCAACCAGAATCCGCTGGTGCTGGTCGGGCGCAAGTCGCTGGCGGCGAACACGCTCCCCGAACTCCTCGCCGCGATGAAGAAGGCGCAGCTGAGGATGGCGCATCCCGGCACCGGCAGCACCGGCCATCTCGCCACCTCGCTGCTCGCCAAGGAGGCGAACGTCGAGTTCGTGCGGCGTGCCCTATCGCGGCGCGGCGCCGGCGCTGCAGGACATCGCCGGCGGGCATGTCGATCTGTTCTTCGCCACGCCGCAATCGGTGGTCGCGGACCGTCGCCAGCGGCCAGATGAAAGCCTATGGCATCACGCGAAGGCGACGTCGCCGCAGTTCCCGAAGCGTCGCGAGCTTCGTCGATGCGCTCGGGCCCAAGCTCGAGATCCTCTACTGGCATGCCATGTTCGTGCCGGCCGGGACGCCGCAGGGCGTGATCGATCGGCTCAGCGCCGTGCTGCTCGGCGTGCTGGACGATCCCGCGGTCATCAAGGCCTGGGCCGAGACCGGCGTGGCGCCGTTCGGCAAGGACCAGCGCTCGCCGCAGGCCGCGCAGGCGCTGATGCAGAGCGAGATCGCGCGCTGGAGCCAGGTCGTGCGCGAGAACAACATCCAGCCGTCGGAGTGATCCGGCCGGCGCTCGTGTCGAGAAATTGGACCACCCAGCAGGACTCGAACCTGCGGCCTCCGGTTCCGCAAACCGGTGCTCTCAATCCGCTGAGCTATGGGTGGAGTTGGTGTTAGGGTCGGCGGACACGCGCGCGACAACAGGCGCGACCAGGGAGGCGAGCGATGACGCGGCACCGGGCCGGAGCGATTGCGGCGCTGCTCGCAGCGGCGTTGCTCGGTGCGGTCGACGCGCAGGCGCAGCCGGCATCGTCCTATCCGGAAAAGACCGTCCGCATCGTCGTGCCGTTTCCGGCCGGCGGCGCGACCGACATCCTGGCGCGGCTGGTCGCGGAGCGGCTGAGCGGCGCGTTCGGCCGGCGCGGTGGTGGTCGAGAACATTTCCGGCGCCGCCGGTGCGACCGGCACCGCGGCCGCCGCGAAGGCGGCCGCCGACGGCCACACGCTGCTGATGGGCACCGGCACCACCACGACGCTGCTGCCGCATCTGCGCAGCGATCTGCCCTACGATCCGCAGCGCGACCTGGCGGCGGTCACGCTGATCGCGAGCTTTCCCAATCTCCTGGTGGTGCGGCCCGGCGATCCCGGCGAAGGACGTGAAGTCGCTGATCGAGCTGGTGCGCGCCGCGCCCGGAAAATTCAGCTATGCGAGCTCCGGCTTCGGCGCCTCGCCGCATCTCTCGGCCGAATGGTTCAAGCGGCTGACCAAGACCGACATCCTGCACGTTCCCTATACCGGCAGCGGGCCGGCGCTGCCGTCGCTGCTCGGCGGCCATGTCGACATGATGTTCGACACCTTGCCGTCGGTGCTGCCGCTGGTGCAGGAGGGCAAGCTGCGCGCGCTCGGCGTCACGACCGCGGAGCGGGTGCCGTTCCTGCCGGACCTGCCGGCGATCGCCGAGACGCTGCCGGAATTCGACGTCACCTCATGGCTCGGCATCATGGTGCCGTCCGGCGTGCCGCGCCGATATCCGCGCGCAGATCGCCGCGCCGCTCGCCACATTCGTCAAGGAGCCGGCGATCGTGAAGCGCCTGCAGGAGCTCGGCGCGGTGGCGGCGACGATCAACACGCCGCAGGAGTTCGACGCCTGGATCCGCCGCGACTACGAGAAGTGGCGGCGCGTGATCCAGGAGACCGGGATCAAGATCGCGAAGTAAATGGTGCTGCAACGCAGGTCGTGTTTACACGACCTGCGCACTTCTGATGCCGATGTCGGGTAAACCCGACATCGGATGGGATTTGAACCCGCGATCTCCGGAGTGAGGTTCCGGCATCCTTGGCCGCTAGACGACGGCAGCGTGTTGGCGCGTGAACAGTGGCTCCTGGAGCAGGGCTCGAACCTGCAGGCCTTGCGGCACCTGATTAACAATCAGGCGCGTTTACCGATTCCGCCATCCAGGAAGAAGCACGGGTCAACGCGGTCATCGTCGCGCAATCTGTTCAGAAATCGTCTGCTATCGTGCGCCGCACAAGTTTGACCGAGGGCAGCACGATGGGATCGAATTTCAGAAAGCCATTGCAGTCGCGGCCATTGTTGCCGCGATGGGCGCCGGACTAGGCACCGGCTATGCGATCTGGGGCTGGCCGACCAACTGGTATGCGGGCCACGATGTCGCGGCGCTGCCGCCGGGGCCGGAGAACGATCTCATCCGCTATGGCGAGCAGCTTGTCGCCGACACCGCGCGCCATATCGGCAAGAGCGCCACCGATCCGGCCAAGCGCTACGCCGGCAACAATCTCGCCTGCTCGCATTGTCACATCAACAGCGGCCTCAAGCCGTTCGGCATTCCGCTGGTGTCGACGTTCGCGACCTTTCCGATGATGGTCGACGAGCAGGTGATGTCGCTCGCGGAGCGCATCAACGGCTGCATGACGCGCAGCATGAACGGCAAGCCGCTGCCCGAGGACGGCCGCGAGATGGAGGCGATGGTCGCCTATCTCCAGTTCATCGGCCGCAAGACGCCGCAGGGCGTGCGGGTCGCGGGCATGGGATTGCCGCCGCTGCGCAAGCCGTCGCGTTCACCCGATCCGGCGCAGGGCGAGAAGGTCTATGCCAGCCACTGCGCCAAGTGCCACAAGGACCAGGGCGAGGGCGAGCCGCTGATGGCGCCCGGCATCGGCTACGAGATTCCGCCGCTCTGGGGCGACGATTCGTTCAACTCCGGCGCCGGCATGAGCCAACTCGAGGCAGCGGCGGCGTTCATTCACGCCAACATGCCGATCGGCGCGAGCCATCGTGAGCCGATCCTGACCGAGCAGCAGGCATGGGACGTTGCGGCATTTGTCACGTCGAAGCCGCGTCCCGCGCTGCGTGCGGCGCCTGCCAAGAAGCGGTGATGTGAAAAAGCTTTGGCTCACGCCGCGGGTCGCAGCGTGAGCCAAAGGACGCGTAACGGGTCGCGCTGGTTAGATGTAGTAGTAGCGGACGCGATAGACGCGGTAGACCGGGTAGACGCGATAGTAGCGGACGTAGGGGCGATAGCAGCCGCAGCGGTTGCTGATCAGCGAGGCGTCGGCGCGGGTGCCGGTGCTTCCGGTTGCCGTGATCACGTCGTTCGCGACGTTGGCATTGGCGCTGGCGGGGGCCGCGCCGAAAGCGGTCAGGGCGGCGACGAAACCAAGGGCGGCGATCGAGGACTTGAGTTGCATGGTGGTAACTCCAGGTGAGGTGGGATGGGGCCATCCCATCCGCGTGCCCGGTTAGACGGACGCATTCTTTTTTCTTTGCACGGGCTTCCGCTTTTTATCGCTCGGTCCGGATTTCTCAGGAATTACAACGCGATGGCTGGTGCCTGGGGTTGGTTTCGAGCCAACCTCCCCGCATTTTCGGTGCGGTGCTTTCACCAGATTAGCTTCCCAGGCATTTGATTGGCTTGCCGGCCGTAGCGCGCTTCAGAGGCGAAGGTCCGTCTTCGCTGAAGCTTCGACGGACACCCGCTCAGGCGAAGGCCGTGCCCGCCGAAGCCTGAAGCGCGTTCACGCGCATCATCGATGCGCTATGGCGAAGGCGGGTGGTGGAGCGAGCGGGACTTGAACCCGCATCTTCCGCTTGCAAGGCGGTTGCTCTCCCAGTTGAGCTATCGTCCCGTTTGATTGGCCCGCCTTCGCGGAAGCCGCGTAGCGGCGAAAGTCCGTCTTCGCTAAAGCTTCGACGGATACCCGCTTAGGCGAAGGCCGTGCCCGCCGAAGCGTCAGCGAAGGCGGGTGGTGCGGACGGCGGGAATCGAACCCGCGCCCCCTGAGTGGCGCTCAGGGACTCTACCTTTGAGCCACGTCCGCAAAGTTGGTGCGCCCCCGAGGATTCGAACCTCTCGTCGGGCCGACCTGCCGGTTTCACAAGACGCCGGTTTTACAGACCGGTGGCAGGAGAGGGACGCAATGGATGAACGCGCTGCGCACGCGCGTGGCGGCGCGTGTCAGGGCCGGCGCGACGAGGTCGCAGCCGCGGGAAGATGAAAAGCTGTCAGGAGCGGTTCGGCCGGAAAGCGGCGCCGATGCACTTGGCCTTAGTGAGCTCGGCCCGCAAGCGCCAGGACGCGGTCGTTGCGCTCGTCGCTAGGCCTGTTCGAGCCGCTCGATATTGCGAATAAGCTCAATGCGGTATTTTTCGAAAATCTGCGTGACGTGGTGGCCGATCACTTTACCATCGATCCGGGACAGATCATGCTTGATCTGCGCCAGCGCGCCGAACGAGTTGTCCCTGTTGAGCGTTGTCACGCACGCGTCCTGTACTGTCCGTCAACTTGGCCTGCTTTTAAGCCGCGCCTATCTAGGGCTCGGTAAAGTCGACCCTAAGGGCGAATACGTATAAAATGCGCGCCACGGCACGATCCCTGAGTCGGACAATGTCTTCGAAAATGCCCGATTCACCGCAGGACTCCGTCTCGGTCGGCGAGATCTTCGTTGTCGACGATGACCCTGGTGTGCGCGCGACGTTAACAACGATTTTCGAGCGCGCCGGCTATCGGGTTATTGCCTTCGCCGATGGCGCGTCGTTTCTGGCGCATGCCCGCACCGCGACGCCGCTGTCGATCATTCTCGATGTACACATCCCCGGCCGTTCCGGGCTCGACATCCTGCGGGAACTTCACGCGCAGGACTATCCGGCGCCGATCTTCATCGTCTCGGGGCAGGGCGACATCCCGATGGCGGTGGACGCGATCAGGGCCGGGGCGCTCGACTTCATCGAGAAGCCGTTCCGCGGCGGCGAGGTGGTCGAGCGCGTCAAGCAGGCGATCGAGGCTTATACACTGCGCAAGCAGGACGATGGCGCCGTCCCGGACCTCTACTTCCCCGGCCGCGAGCCCTTGACCCGCCGCGAGCGCGACGTGCTTGGAACCATCCTCAACGGCGCGTCGGCCAAGGAGGCGGGCCGGCAGCTCGGCATCAGCCACCGCACCATCGAGGTGCATCGCGGCAAGCTGATGGAGAAGTTCGGGGCCAAGAACGTCACCGATCTGATGCGGATCGTGTTCGATCAGGGCCAGCGGCGATAATCCTGGGGTGGCTTGCCAGCCGTAGCTCGCGCAGCGACAACCCGCCTTCGCTAAAGCTTCGGCGGGCAGCCTTGCTCGCTTCGCGAGCGAAGGCTGGCGGAAGGTGAAGGAGTTCGAACCCTCGACCCGGAGGTCGGCCCGGTTTTCGAAACCGGTTGCGCGCCGCCGCGCACCACCTTCCAAACTGGATGTCCCGGCGCGATTTGAACGCGCGGCCTCCGCGGTCGGAACGCGGTGCTCTGATCCGCTGAGCTACGGGACAGTGTTGCAACGTGAAATGGTCAGGGTGGTTGGATTCGAACCAACGGCCTCCTGCGTCCGAGGCAGGCACTCTCGCCGGGCTGAGCTACACCCTGTCTTTCAGGAAAATTGGCGCTCCGTAGGGAGATCGAATCCCTCTCGCCCGATAGACAGTCGGGCCGCCTCACCAGATGCGTAACGGAGCGAATTGGTGCGTCTGGCTCGACTCGAACGAGCACTGCATGCGGTCTCGGCGCATTCCCTCTGCCGATTGGGGTACAGACGCGCGAAGGAACTGGAGGATCAGGTGGGAACTCGAACCCACGAAGCTTGCGCAGCGGCTTAAGAGACCGCTCCCTTTGCCACTCGGGTCACTGATCCGAAATCGAACTGGAGGACGCGTGTGGTTACGATCCACAGGCCGACGGGTTAAAAGTCCGCTCCCTCTCCATTCGGGTTTAAGGCTACGCGTCCGCATGTTTGCGAAATGGTTGTCCCGCGCGGTTTCGATCCGCGTTTTCCCGCTTATCGGGCGGGCGCCTTAGCCACTAGACGACGGGACGGACAATGGTGCGTCCTGACGGATTCGAACCGCCGCCTTCTGCCATGTCGAGACAGACGCTCTGACCGACTGAGCTAAGGACGCGTCGCATGATCTCGAAAAGTGGGAACGGTTTTCGGAGAGGATCATGCGCAAAGTGAGGGATGGAGCAGGCACTCTTGGACGTGCTCCATCCGCGCCGGCCGCGCAGCCGTCATTCGTCCTTTGGTCGGGCGCGCTTCCGGGGGGAGAAGGCGCGCGGAGTGCCAGGGACGCGGTGTGCGCGGCGGGAAATGCCGGAAAGCTGGTACCTCCTCAGGGAATCGAACCCCGGATCCCGCGATGTAAGCGCGGAGCTTTGGCCGCTAAGCTAAGGAGGCATATCTGTGGGTGTCGTCGCCCGCGCATGCGGGCGATCGAGCACACGCCGGACGAAATCGGCGTGTCAGCTATTTGAATTCGCGGTCGAGCACGACGTCGATCAGCATCGGCGCGCCGCTCGCGAGCCCGTGCCGCAGCAGATCGGTCGCCTCGTGCACGGTCTTGGCGCGCTCGGCCGCAACGCCGAACGAGCGCGACAGCGAGACGAAATCGACCGCCGGGTTGGTGAGCTCCATGCCGACATAGGTGTCGGCCTGCTGCGAGAGCCCGCGCATCGCGTGCAGGCGCTGCTTGAGGATGCGATACGACGTGTTGTTGAGGATCACGATGATCGCGGCGATGCGGTAGCGCGCCGCCGTCCAAAGCGCCTGGATGGTGTAGAGCGACGAGCCGTCGCCGATGATCCCGACCACCGGCCGGTCCGGCAGCGCGAGCTTGGCGCCGATGGTCGCCGGCACGCCCCAGCCGATGCCGCCGCCGCGCAAGCCGAAATAGCTCTGCGGATCGTCGGCGCGGATGAGCTGCCGGATGCCGCGGTTGGAGGACAGCGCTTCCTCGATCACGACTGCGTCCTTCGGCAGCGTTTCGCCGATGGCGTGCAGCAGCGCCAGCGGCTGCACCGGCACCGCGTCCGCAAGCGCGCGCGCCGAGGCATGCAGCGCCGCGCGCTCGGCGGCACCGGCGTCGCTTGCGGTCTTGAGCCGGTCGCGCGCCGCGCCTCTGGCGCCGCTCGACATGCGCTCGCGCACGGCGGCGGTCAGGTCCGGCAGCGTGCCCTTCGGATCGCCGAGGATCGCCACCTTGGGCGGATAATTCTTGCCGATCTCCCAGGGATCGACGTCGAGATGGATGAGCGCGATGCCGGGCGGCATCGGATCGGTCTCGGACGGCAGCGACAGCGTGAACAGATCGGCGCCGACCGAGAACAGCACGTCGTGCTGATCGAGCAGCTGCGCGCACCGCCGGGGCGGTGCGCGTCATCTGCCCGCGAAACAACGGATGCGAGCTCGGAAACGACGCCGTGTTCGGAATGAATTCGAGATAGACCGGCGCGCCGAGCATTTCCGCGAGCTCGATCAGCTCCGCATGCGCGCGGCTCTGCGCCACGATGTCGCCGGCCATGATGATCGGGCGCTCCGCCCGCGCCAGGATCGCGGCCGCCGCCTCGACGGCGGCGCGGTCGCCGCGAATGTGCGGCGCAATCCGCGTCGGCGCCATCAGATCAAGGTCGGCGTCGGCGCGCAGGATGTCGCCCGGCAGCGAGAGGAACACCGGTCCGGTCGGCGGCGCGAGCGCGGTCTTGGCGGCGCGATGCACGATGCGCGGCAGGTCGGCGAGGCGATGCACCTCGGTCGACCACTTCACCAGCGGCCGCGCGATCGGCGGCAGGTCCGCCATCAGGATCGGCTCGGTCACGTTGAAGACCTGCTCGTGCTGACCCGCGGTGACCAGGATCGGCGCGCCCGCCTTCTGGGCGTCGTAGAGCATGCCCATGGCGTTGCCCAAGCCCGGCGTGGTGTGGAAATTGCACACCGTGAGCTTTCCGGACGCCTGGGCGTAGCCGTCCGCCATCGCCATGACGGCGGCTTCCTGCAGGCCCAGCACGTAGCGGATCTCGTTCTCGGTCGCGAACGCATCCATGAGCGGCAACTCGGTGGTGCCGGGATTGCCGAAGACGATCTTCGACGCCCTCCTGCTTGAGCAGTTCGAGGAACGCGTGCTTGCCGGACATCACGGGCACCATGGTCTCCTGTCGTGCGTGTGTTTCGCCGCGACTGTCGCATGCGGACGGCCACGCGGAAGCGGGCCGCTGCCCAACTTCGCGATATGGCGCGGTTCGATATCGGTGGTGTAATCTTGCGAGTCCCGCGCGTTGCGGCGAGGACATCAAGAAAAACGGGAGGACATCATGCTTCGGACAATCATGGCCACCGCCGCGACGGCGCTCGTTGCAACATCGGCGCTCGCGCAGCAGCCGATTGCGCTGCGCGACATGGGTTCGTTCCATATCGGCGGCCGGCACATCGAGATCTCGGGACAGCCGGTCAAGGAGATCGTGTTCACGCCGGGCGGCGTGCCGGCGAAGGTGGATCCCGAACGGCACGTACCAGGTCGAGCAGATGTACTCGCAATATTTCCTGGTGCAGAACCGCAAGGGCAAGCTGCCGCTGCTGATGTGGCACGGCGGCGGACTGTCGGGCGTCACCTACGAGACCAAGCCCGACGGCAAGCCGGGATGGCTGAACTATTTCCTGCGCCAGGGCTGGGACGTCTACATCTCCGACGCGATGGAGCGCGGCCGCTCGGGCTGGACCAATCAGTTCAAGGGCGAAGCCCGTCTTCCTGCCGCTCGGCGATCCCTGGGAGCGTTTCCGGATCGGCCCGATCGGCTCGTGGTCGCCGGACCAGGCGAAGCGCAAGACCTATCCGGGCACGCAGTTTCCGATCGAGGCCTACGAGCAATTCATGAAGCAGGGCGTGCCGCGCTGGGTGACGACCGACAAGGAGATCGTCGCCGCCTATATCGCGCTGGTCGACAAGGTCTGTCCGTGCGTCGTCATGGTGCACAGCCAGTCCGGCACGTTCGGCTACCAGGTGCTGGAGGCGCGGCCGGACAAGGTCAAGGCGCTGATCGCGGTCGAGCCGACGGTCGGCGGCGACCGCAGCAAGGTCGCCTCGATCAAGTCGACGCCCGATCACCATGATCTACGGCGACTTCGCCAAGGATCATCCGCGCTGGTCGAAGATCCGCCAGGGCGGCGTCGACTATGCCGGCGTGCTCAAGGCCGCGGGCGGCAGCATCGACATCGTCGATCTGCCGGACGCCGGCATCCGCGGCAACAGCCACATGGTCATGATGGACCGCAACAGCGACGAGGTCGCCGCGCTCATTCAGAAGTGGCTCGCGAGCAAGGGGCTCGTGGATTGACCTGGTGCGCCAGGCAGGATTCGAACCTGCACTGTGCTCTTTCTGAGAGAGCCGCCTCCTGCCGGTTGGGCTACTGGCGCAACGTGCAGCTGGTGCTCTTCGGCGTGAATCGAACACGCGGCCTGCCGCGTACCGGGCACTGCTCTTCCGTTGAGCTACGAAGTGCGTGCCGGCTGCGTGACTCGAACACGCGGACCTCCGCGTTACAAGGGCGGCGCTCTTCGCCGTTTGAGCTAAGCCGGCGTTGAAAATTGACAAAGGGCCAGCGGCGCCGCTCCCGCAGAGCATGATCGAAATAGATCATGCTCAACAAAGGTAGCGACCTTGCAACAGGGACTTCCGCTCCTCGCGAAGCGACGCCGCTGGCCAATTCTGGACGTTCACGATGTCAAACAGCGAAGTCACGTTTGTGCGTGATCCCACTTCGCAGGATCACGCTTAGTCAGCACGAACAGCGCAGGCTCGGCCTGCGCTGGAGTCGGTAAGAAAGGCTCGTGCGGTCGCGCACGCGCGTGCCAGCTCTGCGATCCCGAAGGATGTCGGAGCGTGCCGCGCCAGCCTTGACGTCGAGGTCGAGAACACGGCTTCGAGCAGCGACAGGACGCTGACGACGACCGCGACGACCAGCGTCGACGCGACCGTGACATTGGCGAGCGCGCGCCACGAAGTCGGCGCCCGCGCGCAATTGCGCACGATCGGCGGATTGGTATCTGAAACGTCTGGGGTCGTTGCGGGCCATTGCTGTCCCTCCTGCCTTGCGGCGGAGGGATGAGGCCCGCCGCCAGTTAATCCGGTTGTCTCGTTCCGGATTGCTGTCTGGAAGGAGCAACCCGGCTTGAACGCGCGCATGACGCGGCCGTCGCCCAGTCGATAGATCGACCGGACGTCGGCGCTGAGCGCGTTGATGGTGCCTGTTAGGCGCATCGGGTTCCTCGTCATGCCAACACACATGTGCAGATCGTGCCAGTGTGTCGGCGGGTTTCGCCAGGCGCGAAGCGCCCAGCGGGTGGTGCTTGTGTCAGATGTGTCGGAAAAATTCAAGGCGAGGTTCGAGCGGCGCTGCGAAAAGCAAGAAAAGACTCGACGGCTGTCGCTCTCGCGCAACTCCTGGTCTTGCCGCCGCACCGGGCGGGCAATTTCGTCTCGCGCTACAAGGCCTCCGAGCCCGCGTTGCGGCCGTTAAGGGACTGTGCACTGATAGGGCAAAGGCGCTCGCGTAGCATACGAGAGCGCCGCGTGGGACGAGACGACAGGAGAGGGCGATGAGCGCAGGATTCCGTTTGGGCCTGGCGGCAGCGCGCGATGGCCGCGTTGTCTGGCCGCGTCATCGGCGGCCGATGCACAACAGACCGCGGGCGGCATCACCGTCGGCGACAGCGACCTCGGCGGCGTCGTGCGCAGCGCCAACGGGCCCCGAGGCCGGCGTCTGGGTGATCGCGGAGACCACCGACCTTCCCACCAAATTCGCCAAGATCGTCGTCACCGACGATCAGGGCCGCTATGTCCTGCCGGAACTGCCGAAGGCGACCTACAGCGTCTGGGTGCGCGGCTACGGCCTCGTCGATTCGCCGAAGGTGCGCGCGACGCCCGGAAAAATCCTCGATCTCACCGCGGTGACGGCGCCGACGCCGGCCGCGGCGGCCGAGTACTACCCGGCGCAGTGGTGGTATTCGATGATGCAGATTCCGGACAAGAGCCTGTTCCCCGGCACCGGGCCGAAGGGCAACGGGATGGCGACCAACATGCGCAGCCAGGCGATGTGGCTCGCCAACATCAAGTCGCAGGGCTGCGGCTCCTGCCACCAGCTCGGCAACAAGCCGACGCGCGTCATCGATCCCAAGCTCGGCAAGTTCGACAGCTCGCTCTCGGCCTGGACCTACCGCATGCAGGTCGGCCCGGCGGCCGAGATCATGGTCCGCAACATCAGCCAGCTCGATTCGCAGCATGCGCTGAAGAATTTCGCCGACTGGACCGACCGCATCGCCGCCGGCGAGCTGCCGAAGTCGAAGCCGGCGCGCCCGGCAGGGCGTCGAGCGCAACGTGGTCGTCACGCTGTGGGACTGGGGCACGCCGACCGACTATCTGCACGACGAGGTCGCCACCGACCGGCGCAACCCGACGGTCAACGCCAACGGCAAGATCTACGGCGCGACCGAGGATTCGACCGACCTCGTGCCGGTGCTCGATCCGGTCACGCATACCACGATCGCAGGTCAGGCTCATCACCCGCACGCCGGTGAAGCCGCGCGGCATGTTCATCTCGCAGCATGACGAATTCCTGAACCAGCCGTCGCCCTACTGGGGCGACAAGCCGCTGTGGGGCGCGCAGACGACGCCGCACAATCCGATGTTCGATCACAACGGGCGGGTCTGGTTCACCAGCCGCATCCGCGAGGCGGCGACGCCGGCGTTCTGCCGCAAGGGCTCCGATCATCCGTCCGCGAAGCTGTTCCCGATCGAGCAGGCCGGGCGGCAGCTCTCGGTCTACGATCCGAAGACCGGCAAGCTCACGCTGATCGACACCTGCTTCACCACCCATCACCTGAACTTCGCCGAGGACGAGAACCACACGCTGTGGCTCAGCGCCGGCGGCTTCCGCGCCGGCTATGTCGGCTGGTTCAACACCAAGCTGTTCGACGAGACCGGCGACGAGCAGACGCGCGCAGGGCTGGTCGCCGATCATCCTCGACACCAACGGCAACGGCCGGCGCGACGAAGGCTATGTCGGGCCGAACGATCCGGTCGATCCGACCAAGGACAAGCGCATCGTCGCCGGCCTCTACGCCATCGCCTACAACCCGGTCGACAAGACGATCTGGGGCACGGTGCAGGTCTATCCGGGCGCCATCGTGCGCATCATGCCGGGCGACAATCCGCCGGCGACCGTGCTCGCGGAATACTACGAGGTGCCGTTCCCGGGCTACGGCCCGCGCGGCGGCGACATCGACCGCGACGGCGTCGTACTGGACCTCGCTCGCGAGCGGCCATCTCGGCAAGCTTCGACCGGCGCAAGTGCAAGGGTCCGCTCAACGGCCCGACCGCGACCGGCAAGCACTGCCCGGAGGGCTGGACGCTCTATCCGTTCCCCGGCCCGCAATTCGAGACCGTGACCGACAGCGGCAGCGCGCAGTCGAGCTACTACACCTGGGTCGATCAGTTCGACACGTTCGGGCTCGGGCGCAACGTGCCGGTCGCGACCGGCAATTTCACGGATTCGCTCGAAGCGCTGGTGGACGGCAAGTGGGTCACGCTGCGCGTGCCGTATCCGATGGGCTTCCACGCCAAGGGGCTCGACGGCCGCATCGACGATCCCAATGCCGGATGGAAGGGACGCGGGCTGTGGTCGGCCTATGCCGGCCGCGCGACCTGGCACATCGAAGGCGACCGCGAGCGGCCGAAGGTGGTGAAGTTCCAGCTCCGCCCCGATCCGCTGGCGCGGTGAGACGTCGAGCGCAATTACTACTGCGACTCGTAGTATTTCAGGCCGGCGGATCCCATCGCACCGCCGACCACGCAGGGCAGGCCAAGCACGATCGCTCCCGCTGCGGCGGCGCCGATGCAGCCAAGCGCCAGCGCACCGATGCCGATCTGGCCCCAGCGCGAGGCGTCGCGCCGGGACTGCGGGCCCTTGCGCCGCAAATCCTCGATCGACGCCATCGCTTCCTTGCGCAGGCGGGACGTCTCGACCTGCTCGGCGGCGGTGATCACTTCCTTGAGCGGGCCTGCGACCGGCTTCGGCTGGTTCGGGCTTTCCTGCTTGAGCATCGCGAGCAGTCTCGCGTCGCGCACCGCGTTGCTCGCCAGCGTGAACTTGGCCATGTTGCCGAGCGTGAGAAGCTCGACGCTGTTGCCGTCATTCGAGTACGGCAGCATGGCGACGATGCGTGCGATCGGACGATACCGTCCGCTCGCGAAATAGTAGCCCCAGTAGGTGTCGAGCAGCTCCGGCGACGGCTCGAGCTCCTCGCGCGGGCCCGACTTCTTCCCGTCGCCGAAATAGGTGTCGTAGGAGAAGTAGGAGCGCACCTTCTGTCCCGTCGTCGGCATCCGGCGCGGCGCGACCTGAAACAGTGTCGGCGACCGGTTGCTGAGATAGCCGTAGATCATCGCGCGGCGCGTCGGCATGCGCTCGGCATAGACGCGCAGCAGGTGTTTCCAGTCCGGATGCCCCGAATAGGCGATCGCGCGCACGATCACCCAATGGTTCTCCTCCGGCAGCGGAAACATCTTGCCGATCAGCTCTTCGGCGCGCTCGGGATGGCTGCCGATCACGCCGGCAATGAACCCGAGATAGGGACCCGCCTGCTCCGGATCCTTGAAGGCATTCATCCGGCTCATGGCCTTGACGACGTCGGGAACGGAGGATGGGTCGGGCTTCTGCCGATAGGCATTCATCCAGCGCAGCACGGACTCCGGCGTCAGCAGATCTATGAGCTTCATCTGCTGCGTCGCAGCCGCCGGCCAGAGGTCGGCGACGACAAACACCATATTGATGAGGACGACGATCAACGCCCGCCGCATCCACCCGTCCACGCGCCCCCGCGCGTGCTCCCTGACATCCCCCGCGGATGCCTGATGCGGCCGAGGTCAGCACCGGCTTTCGACATTTTCGTGCTGAGGACAGGGCAACAATGTGCCAAAGTCGTGGCAAGGCTGGCACAAAGGTTACCGGCGAGCGGCTAGGGTGCTCCCGGAGCCCCTGTCCCGGGGCGTATTGCTGGGGACCGTGCCCGACGGGGCTCTAGGTCTGGACGAACCTGACCCCGACCTGGCCGTCGCTTCGCCGGATCACCCGGCAGCGGCGCCTGAACACCAGCATGAATTCGTCCGGCACCTCGTGGGCTCCGACCGTGAGCTTGGCTCCGGTCGCCGAGATGTCACAGATGATGCAATTGACCGGCGTCGCATCGCGACCGAGGTCGATCAGTCCCAGATAATGCACCTCGAATCGCGGGCTGCTGCGCAGATCGCGAAACCTGTCTTCCAGCCGGAATAGCGACATGGCGGACCTGTGGGCCTGTTGCGTGACCGGCGGAACCTACGCTCGCTTGCTGAACGCAAAGTCGCCCTGTTCGCTAAAACTGACGCGGATATCTGGCGCGCGCTATTCCACGGCTGCCGGCCGGTTAATGCAAACCCGCCATATTGACGGGCATTTAGTTGATCTTGATGCCGAGCTGCCGGACGATCGCGCCGTATTTCTCGTAGTCCTCGTGGATCAGCTTGGAGAAATCGGCCGGCGACAGCACCAGCGGCTCGAGGCTGCCCGAGACGTTGAGCTTCTTCGCGAACTCGGCGTCGGACAGGAGCTTGTGCACCTCGGTGCGCAGCCGCGTCACGATCGGCTCCGGCGTTCCCGCCGGCGCAAACAGCCCGAGCCAGATGTCGACCGCATAGCCCGGATAGAACTCGCCGATGGTCGGCAGGTCGGGGAAGCGCGGCGGCGCGCTTCTTGCCGCTGGTCGCGACCGCGCGCAACTGGCCGGCCTGGATCAGCGACGCGCTCGCCGAGCCCGAGAACAGCACTTTGGTGTCGCCCGCGACCGTTGCCTGCGTCGCCGGCGCGGCGCCGCGGAACGGCACATGCAGCAGGTCGATCTTCGCGCGCTGCTTGAGCATCTCCATCATCAATTGATGCTGGCTGCCGTTGCCGCCCGACGCATAAGGCAGCGGCGGCGTGGTCTTGCGCGCGTAGTCGATGAACTCCTGGAACGTCTTCGCCGGCACCGTCGGATTGAGCGACAGCATGAACTGGTTGGTCGCGACGCTCGCGACCGGCAGCAGATCCTTGAGCGCGTCGAAATTGAGCTTGCCGTAGACATGCGGATTGATGGTGATGCCGCTGTCGGCATGCAGCAGCAGCGTGTAGCCGTCGGGCGTCAGACTTCGCGACCGCCTCGGAGGCGATGTTGCCGTTCGCACCGGGACGATTCTCGATCACGACCGACCAGCCCAGCTTCTCGTTGAGACTCTGCGCCAGCATGCGCGCGGAGATATCCGGCGCGCCGCCGGGCGGGATCGTGACCAGCACGCGGATCGGACGATTGGGGAAGGGCTGCGCCTGCGCCGTCGCAATGAACAGGACTGTGCCGGCAAGAATGGCGCACGCCGTCCGGGCGATCTTCATCATCGTTTCCTCTCCTGCGACGCGGCTCATAGCGGCCGTTTGTCGGCCGTTATTATTCCTTACGAGGCAGCTTTGCCAATGCGGCTTATTGCTGCTTCGCCGGAGCCGGCGCCGAGGAGGAAGCGGCGCGGTGGGCCCGGACGATACGAGCGGTGGCGGCGGTTTGATCGGCGCGGGCGGAATGCCCGGCTGTCGCGGCGCGACGCCCATCGCGACATAGATGCTCATCAATCCTTCGATCCCGATATCGGCGGGCTTCACCCATTTGACCGGGACGTAGACCAGCGCGCCGCCGACCGGCACCGGCGCGGAAGGAACGAGAACGACGTGGTAGGGCTCGCCATTGAGCATCACCGTGTCGGTCGACGGCAGCAATGCCAGCACCGCCGCGCCGCCGTCGCCGCCGAAGAAGCACCAGACCGGACGCATGCCGCCGAACGCGCCGTCGTCCTTGCGTTCGACGATGGCGATCAGGCGCTTCGCCATGTCGTAGATGTAGCCGATCAACGGGATGCGCTGCATCACGTTGCCGATAATGTTGTGGACGCTGTGCTCCAACCGCGACTGGACGATCAAGCCGAGCAGGTAGATGCAGAGCACGACGATCAGCACGCCGGCGAGGTAGGCAACCCAGGTCGAGGCGGAGAAACCGAACCCCAGCGTGATCAGGATCGAGCCGACCACGCTGTTGGGGCCGACGAACGTGATGACGATATTGGCCACCCAGACCACCAGGACGATGGTCAGGACAATGGGCAGGATGACCAGAAGACCGGCGATGAACGTGCGTGCCAAACGGCTCATGGATTGGTACCCGCTGCGATCATGGGGACGACCACAGGCCGGCGTCTGTTACGTTACCCCCTGGAATGATACACCACCGCCGCAATGAAACGTACCCGACTTTAGGCAATGAACATCCTCCTTATCGGCTCCGGCGGCCGCGAGCACGCGCTGGCCTGGAAGATCGCCGCGAGCCCTCTGGTCGAGCGGCTCTACTGCACCCCCGGCAATGCCGGGATTGCCCGCGACGGCGAGCTGGTCGCGGTCGATCCGGCCGACCATGCGGCGGTGATCGCGTTCTGCCGCTCGCACAAGGTCGATCTGGTGGTGGTCGGGCCGGAAGGGCCGATGGGGGAGGGCATCGTCGACGATCTGGCGGCGGCCGGGATCAAGGCATTCGGGGCGCGCCGGGCGGCCGCGCAGCTCGAGACCTCCAAGGGATTCACCAAGGACCTGTGCCGCAAATACGGAATTCCGACCGCCGGCTATGAGCGGTTCTCCGCCGCCGCGCCGGCCAAGGCGTATGTGCGCGCGAACGGCGCGCCGATCGTGGTCAAGGCCGACGGCCTTGCGGCCGGCAAGGGCGTGGTGGTGGCGCAGACCGTGGCCGAGGCGGAAGCGGCGATCGACATGATGTTCGGCGGCGGCCTGGGCGAGGCCGGCGCCGAGGTGGTGATCGAGGAATATCTCGAAGGCGAGGAGGCGTCGTTCTTCGCGCTCTGCGACGGCGAGACCGCGATCCCGCTCATCTCGGCGCAGGACCACAAGCGCGTGTTCGACGGCGACCAAGGCCCCAACACCGGCGGCATGGGCGCCTATTCGCCGGTGCCGATCATGACCGCTGATATGGAACGCCGCGCCATGGACGAGTTCGTGCTGCCGACGGTCGCGGCGATGAAGGAGATGGGCATGCCGTTCACCGGCGTGCTCTATCTCGGGCTGATGATCACGGCATCGGGGCCGAAGCTGATCGAATACAACGTCCGCTTCGGCGATCCCGAGTGCCAGGTGCTGATGCTGCGGCTGATGTCGGACATCGTTCCGGCGCTGCTCGCGTCGGCGGAAGGCCAGTTGCGCAATTTCGATCTGCGCTGGTTTCCCGACACGGCGCTCACGGTGGTGATGGCGGCGAACGGCTATCCCGGCAGCTACGCCAAGGGCTCGGTGATCGAGGGGCTCGATGCGGCGGCCGAGGTCGAAGGCGTCGAGATCTTCCACGCCGGCACGGCGGAGAAGGGCGGACGCATCGTCGCCAATGGCGGCCGCGTGCTCAACGTCTGCGCGCTCGGCAAGAGCGCGGCCGAAGCGCAGGCGCGTGCCTATGCCGCCGTCGACCGCATCCGCTGGCCGGAGGGATTTTGCCGCCGCGACATCGGCTGGCGCGCGGTCGAGCGGGAAGCAGGCGCGCATCCCATGACGAAATCGCTCGCGCTCGCGCTCGGCGGCGGCGGTGCCCGCGGCATCGCGCATATCGCGGTGCTCGAAGTGCTCGACGAAATGGGCGTGCGGCCGACCGCGATCGCCGGCAGCTCGGTCGGCGCGATGATCGGCGCGGCCTATGCCGCCGGCATGTCGGGCCGCGACATCCGCCGCCACGTCATCGCGCTCGCGCATAACCGCAGCGAGGTCTTCCGCCGGCTGGTGGCGGCGCGCGCCGGCAGTTTCGCGAGCCTGTTCTCGGGCGGCTTCGGCAGCGCCACACAAGTCGACGGCGAGAAGTTCTGCGATCACTTCCTTCCGGCCGCGCTGCCTAAGGATTTCAGCGAGCTGAAAATTCCGCTTCTGGTCATCGCGTCCGATCTCTACCGGCGGCAGCAGGTGGTGCTGTCGTCGGGTTCGTTGCGTTGTGCGGTGGCCGCCTCGATGGCGCTGCCGACGCTGGTGCGTCCGATCGTGATCGACGACAGGATCCTGGTCGACGGCGGCGCCACCAATCCGCTGCCGTTCGATCAGTTGCGCGGCCGCGCCGACGTGATCGTGGCGGTCGACATTTCCGGCGAGCCCAACGATGCGCGGCGCGACATCCCCACGCCGTGGGAGGCGATCCTGGCCACGATCCTGGTCATGGGCCACGCCATCACCACCGAGAAGCTCAAGCACGGCGCGCCCGACCTGATCATCCGGCCGAACGTCGGACTGTTCCGCACGCTCGACTTTTTCCAGGCGAGCGCGATCCTGCGCGTGTGCGAAACGGGGAAGGCGGAGATCAGACAGCGGCTGACCGCGCTGCTGGAAAGTTGATGCCAGAGCATGATCCCGAAAAGTGGGACCCGGTTTTCGGGAAACATCATGCTCAACGGCAGCAGTTCGTTGCGGCTAACGCACGTCGCAGCGCCTGGGGTCGTCGAGCGCGTTGTTGCTCAGATTGATCCAGCTCGTTGCGGCAAAGTAACACACAGCGACCGATTTTTCGCGCTGCAACGTGACAACAAAGGTCTCGCGGTCGCCGGTCGCTTCGCCCTTGGCAAAGGTGACGGTCTTGATCTCGAAGCCGCGGCCGATGAGGGCTTTGAACGCCTGCTGTTCCTGCGCCAGCGCGCCGTCAGGCCGCCCGGTAACAAATGCAACCAACAGCGCCATCAGACCGGCGACGGATGTTCTGAGCATGCAGCTCTCCTCGATTTCGTTAGGCAGACGGAACGGGTTGCTGGATAATAGCGAAGGAAGAGTCAGGTGACGAATACCGTTGGCTGGCTGTTGAAAAGTCTCGCCAACCGAGAACGTTTCCGGTTCGGAGATTTCATGCCGAGGTTCGCTCAGGTCCTGCTGGTCGCGATGCTGGCGCTCGTCGCCGGCGAGCCGGCCGCGGCGCAGGACCGGACGACGAATTGCCGGCCGCTCGCCGAGCGCGGGCGGGTCTGGGTGGATTGCTGCAACCAGTCGTTCGCCCGCAATCCGACGCGGGCGATTTCGCCGCGCGCGCGCCTGCGCGGCATCGAGCGCTGCGTGCGCAACCGGCTGCGGCACGCCTGACCGCCTTTTAGCTGAGCATGATCTTGTCCGAAAACCGGCTCCCACTTTTCGGGATCATGCTCTACCTCCGCGCGCGGAAAAAATCCTTGAGCAGCGCCGTTGCCTCCGCCTCGGCGAGGCCACCATAGACTTCGGGGCGGTGATGGCAGGTCGGCGATGCGTAGTAGCGCACGCCATTCTCGACCGCGCCGCCCTTGACGTCGGCAGCGCCGTAGTAGAGCCGCCGGATGCGCGCGAACGAGATCGCCGCCGCGCACATCGCGCAGGGTTCGAGCGTCACGTAGAGATCGCAGTCGGTGAGCCGTTCCGAGACCAGCGTCTCGGCCGCCCGCCGGATCGCCAGCATCTCGCAATGCGCGGTCGGGTCGCGGTCGGCAAGCGTGCGGTTGAAGGCCTGCGCGATCACCTCGCCGTCGCGCACGATCACGCAGCCGACCGGCACTTCACCGGCCGCCACCGCGGCGCGGGCTTCGTCGAGGGCGAGATCCATGAAAGTGGGCATTGGCTTCTCTTTGCCCACCTTTCCGGGACATGCGGGGCCGCTTCTGCTATCAGGCCGCCATCATGGCACGCAAGGGCGACGACAACGAACAACACGAGGGCGAACGCATCGCCAAGGCGATCGCGCGGGCCGGGCTGGCTTCGCGGCGTGAGGCTGAAGCCTGGATCGCCGCCGGCCGGGTGGCGGTTAACGGCGAGAAGATCGCGTCGCCCGCGCTCAACGTCACGCCCGCCGACCGCGTCACCGTCGATGGGAAGCCGCTGCCGGTGCGCGAGCGCACCCGGCTGTTCCTGTTCCACAAGCCGCGCGGGCTCGTGACCACGCATGCCGATCCGCAGGGGCGGCCGACCGTGTTCAGCGTGCTGCCCAAACATCTGCCGCGGCTGATCAGCATCGGACGGCTCGACGCCAATACCGAGGGACTGCTCCTGCTCACCAATGACGGCGGGCTCGCGCGCACGCTGGAACTCCCGGCCACCGGCTGGACGCGGCGCTACCGCGTGCGCGCCAACGGCAAGATCACGCAGCTTCGGCTCGACCGCCTGCGCCACGGGATTGAAATCGACGGCGTCACCTACGGGCCGATCGACGCGCGGCTCGATCGCGAGCAGGGCGCCAATGTGTGGCTCACCTTCGCCATGCGCGAGGGCAAGAACCGCGAGGTGAAGAACGTGCTCGGCCACCTGGGGCTGGCGGTGAACCGCCTGATCCGGGTGTCGTTCGGCCCGTTCCAGCTCGGCGATCTGCCGGAGGGCGCGGTCGACGAGGTGCGCACGCGGCACTTGCGGGAACAGCTCGGCGAGCGGGTCGCGAACGCGGCGGGATTGGATTTCGCAGGGCCGGTCGAGGACCAGGCCCGTCAATCCGCGGCGCGGGCTCCGGCTTTGCCCCGTCACCCTGAGGCGCGAGCCACAAGCGCGTCTACGCGCGTCTCCGACGTACGGCGACCCTCGAAGGGCGAGGGTGCCGATCTCGGGTCTACCCGAGATCGGCACCGAAAAGGTGCAAGTCGGCATCAGACGACTGACGGTGGCCGTGCATCCTTCGAGGGCCGGCCAAAGCGCGTCGGAGACGCGCGTAAGCGCGGTTCTGGCCGGCCACCTCAGGATGACGGGGCCAAGGAAACACGCGGAGCGCCGCCCAAGAAAAAGCAGTCCCGCCGCCACGGTCCCGACCGTCTCGGCGAGCCGGAGCGGGCGCGGCATGAGCGAAAGCACGGCCGAAAGCCGTTCCGCGGCAAGCCGCGCTGATGCGTATCGTCGGCGGACAGCATCGCGGACGCGCGCTCGCCGCGCCGCGCACGCGCGACATAAGGCCGACCTCGGACCGGCTGCGCGAAAGCCTGTTCAATATCCTTGTCCACGGCCACGGCGATCCCGTGACCGGCGCGCGCGTGCTCGACCTGTTCGCCGGCACCGGCGCGCTCGGGCTCGAGGCGATGTCGCGCGGTGCCGCCTTCGCACTGTTCGTCGACGAGGGCGCGGAGGCGCGCGCGCTGATCCGCGAGAACGTCGCGGCGCTCGGGCTCGGCGGCACCACCAAGGTCTATCGCCGCGACGCCACCAGGCTCGGCGCCGCGCATCCGATCGAACCGTTCTCGCTGGCGTTCCTCGATCCGCCCTATGGCCGCGGGCTCGCCGGCCCGGCGTTGATCTCCGCGCGTACCGGCGGCTGGCTCACCCCCGGGGCCTTGATCATGGTCGAGGAAGCGGCGGATGCGGCTTTCGCTGCGCCCGAAGGTTTCACCGAAATTGAGCGGCGGCGCTACGACGACACGGAACTCGTCTTTCTGCGCGACCAAGCGTGATGGCGCTGAATCGTGCGTCGCACCCGGTCAGCCGCGGACAAGCGCGACGGTCGCATTAGCGCTCACCGTGATCTCCGCTCAGTCCGCGCTCAGGCCACTGGCGCGGACGGGCGGTCCCCATTTGTCGAGCTCGCTCGCCACGAGCTTGCCGAGATAGTCCGGGTTTCGCCGCTCCGGCAGCGCGACATTGAGGCCGGCTTTCTCCAGCCGCTCGCGGACGTCGGGCAAATCGAGGATCGACGCCGTCACCTGCGCGAGCTTGCGCACGATCGCATCGGGCGTGCCGCGCGGAAAGAAGAACGCGTTCCAGCCATCGGCGTCGAAATTGGTCAGTCCCTGCTCATGCGCGGTCGGAACGCCCGGCAGCGCCGCGTTGCGCATCGGCGACAGGATCGCGAGCGCCTTGATCGCATCGACACGCACATGCGGTGCGCCGGTCGAGGTCACTTCGCACATGTAGTCGATGCGGCCGGCGAGCATGTCCTGCAGCGCCGGTCCGGTGCCGCGATACGGCACATGGGTGATGTCGACGCCGATCGCATAGTTGAACAGCACGCAGCTGACATGCGTGGCCGACGCGATGCCGGCCGAGCCGTATTGCATGGTCTTCTGGTTCGCCTTGGCATAGGCGATGAATTCCGGAAGCGTCTTGGCGGGGAAGTCCTTGCGCGACGGCAAGGAACTTGACGTTCTCGACCACCACCGCCACCGGCGCGAAATCGGTGACCGCGTTGTAGAGCGGCTTCTTGTAGAGCATCTGGCTGAACGTGTGCGTGCCCTGGTTGCCGAACAGGAACATCGAGCCGTCGGGCGTCGACTTGGCGACGCGCGCGGCGCCGTTCATGCCGCCGGCGCCGCCGATATTCTCGACGATCACCTGCTGGCCGAGCCGTTCGGACAGCTTTTGGCCCATCAGCCGGCCGATGAAATCGATCGGGCCGCCGGCCGGGAACGGCACCACCATGGTGATCGGCCGGGTCGGCCAGTCCTGCGCCGAGGCGGGGCCTCCGAGCACGAGCGCGATCAAGGCCGCGAGCAAGACCTTCGGCATGCGTTTCTCCCTTTTTCTCTCTCGGCCTCATGATGAGCGACGTGGCGTTGCGTCAGTCGATCACCGCGCCGCTGTTCGTGATCGGCGTCACCCAGCGCTCGGTCTCGGTCACGACGAATTTGCGGAGATATTCCGGCGTCCGGCGCTCCTTCGCCGGGACCACCACGCCGATCGCCTTGAAGCGGTCGCGCACCATCTGCGACTCGACCGCCTCGTTGGAGACCTGCGCGAGCCGCCGCACGATGGCGTCGGGCGTTCCTTTCGGGAACGAGAACGAGCCCCAGGAGCCGCAATCGAGACCCTTCAAGCCCTGCTCGTCCGCGGTCGGCGAGGTCCTCAAGGCCGGGCGCGCGGTCGAGCCCGAAGGTCGCGATCGCTTTCACCTTGCCGCCCTGGATCTGCGGCAGCGCGGTCGAAATCTGCTCGGCCATGAAATCGATGCGGCCGGCGATCAGGTCCTGCATCGCCGGGCCGGCGCCGCGATAGGGCACGTGGGTGATCTTGGTGCCCATGGCGACATCGAACAGCACGGCGCAGACATGCGAGCCGGAGCCGGCGCCGGCGGAGCCGTACTGCATCTTGCCCTGGTTGGCTTTGGTGTAAGCGACGAACTCTTGGAGCGTCTTGGCCGGGAAGTCCGCCCGCGCGATCAAGATGCGCGCCGAGTCGGAATGCAGCACTACATGCTCGAAATCGGTCGTGCCGTTATAGAGCGGCCGCCGGTAGAGCGTCTGGTTGATGGTGAGGACGGCGCTGCCCGACAGCAGCAGCGAGTAGCCGTCGGGCGCCGACTTGGCGACGCGCTGCGAGCCGGTCATGCCGCCGGCGCCGCCGACGTTCTCGATGATGAGCTGCTGGCCGAGCGTCTCGCTCATGCGCGCGGTGAGGATGCGCGCAATGGTGTCGACCGGGCCGCCGGCTGCATAGGGCACAACGACGTTGACCGGCCGGGTCGGCCAGTTTTGCGCCTGCGCCGGCGCAGTTGCCGCGGCCAGCGCAATGGCTGCGGCGACGACTGATCGCATCATGGCGTTTCTCCCCGAAACCTTAAGGGCGCTTGCCGCGCCTCTCGTTACCGCACCGCTTCTTACTCCACCGGAATGCCGGCCGAGACGACCACCTTTTTCCAGCGCTCGACCTCTTCCGCCAGATACTTGGCGAGATATTCGGGCGTGCGCTGCTCCGGCGGCAGGATCTCGAGCCCGAGCTCCTCCAGCCGCTTCCGCATCGCCGGCTCCTCGATCATGGTGTTCATGACCTTGTTCATCCGGCGCACGATCGCGTCCGGCGTGCCCTTCGGGAAGAAGTAGCCGTTCCACACTGTCGCCTCGACACCTTTGAGGCCCTGTTCGCCCGTGGTCGCGAGATCGGGAATGATCGGCACGCGCCTCGGCGACATCACCGCGATGCCCTTGACGGTGCCCGCGCTCGCCTGCGCCGCGCCGGTCTGGATCGTGTCGCACATATAGTCGATGCGCCCGCCGATCAGGTCCTGCATCACCGGTCCGGCGCCCTTGTAGGGAATGTGCGTGACCTTGACGCCGATCACCGAGTTGAACAGCTCGCACGGCAGATGCGTGCCGGAGCCGACGCCGGCCGAGCCGAACTGCATCTTGTCCTGGTTCTTTTTGACGTAGGCGACGAACTCCTGCAGATTCTTCACCGGCAGGTCCTTGCGCGCGAGCAGGATGCGCGGCGACTCCGTGACCAGCCCGACCGGGGCGAAATCGGTGACGGAATTGTAGGGCGGGTTCTTGCGCAGGCCCTGGCTGTAGGCGTGGGTGCCGGTGTTGCCCATCAGCATCGTGTAGCCGTCGGGCGTGCCCTTGGCGACGCGCTGCGAGCCCACGGTGCCGGCGCCAGCGCCGACGTTCTCGACGATGATGGTCTGCCCGAGCAGTTCGCCCATGCGCTGCGCCTGGATGCGCCCCGAGGCGTCGACGCCGCCGCCTGCCGCGAACGGAATGATCATCGTGATGACCCGCGCCGACGGCCAGTCCTGGGCGGAAATGGTGCCGGTCAGCGCGAGCAGGGCGGCCGTGACGACGATTGTGGTCTTGCGCATCCTTGTCTCCGTGTTTGACCCAAACCTCGCCTGCATGCGGCCGTGGATCAAGGGCGATAGGGCCGCAGGTTCCAGCAGGCGCTGGCGAACTTTCGTCGAGCGATTTCGGAATTTATTCACAGGCAGCCCGACCGCATGAGCGCGGGAAATCACCGCCGCCCGAACAGCGTCTCGATGTCGGCGAGCTTGAGCTCCACATAGGTCGGGCGGCCGTGGTTGCACTGGCCGGAATTGGGCGTCGCTTCCATCTCGCGCAGCAGCGCGTTCATCTCCTCCGGCTTGAGCCGGCGGCCGGCGCGCACCGAGCCGTAGCAGGCCATGGTGGCGGCGACATGCATCAGCCGGCGCTCCAGCGGCAGCGCCTCGTCCCATTCGGCGATGTGCTCGGCGAGATCGCGCACCAGCGCGCGGGCGTCGATCTCGCCGAGCAGCGACGGCGTCTCGCGCACCGCGACGGCGCCCGGACCGAACGGCTCGATCGCGAGGCCGAAGCGCGCCAGCTCGTCGGCGCGCGCGAGCAGGCGCTCGACATCGGCCTCGTCGAGCTCGACGATCTCCGGGATCAGCAGGATCTGCCGCGCGACGCCGGTCTTCTCCAGCGCCGCCTTCATGCGCTCGTAGACGATGCGCTCGTGGGCGGCGTGCTGGTCGACGATGACGATGCCGTCGCGGGTCTGCGCCACGATGTAGGTCTCGTGCACCTGCGCGCGCGCGGCGCCGAGCGGACGGTCGAGCAGGTCGGGCGCGGCGTCCGCCATCGCGACGCGCGCGTCGGCGGAAGGGCCGCCGACCTCGAAGGCGGCCTGCGCGGCTTCGGCGAAGCCGACCGCGGCATTGCCGTGCTGTGGGCATCGGGAAGCCGCGCGGATCGGGTCGCGCCGGCGAGCGCCGCCAGTCCCAGCCGCGGCCGCCGCTGCCGACGAAGGCGGCAGGGCGGAACGCGGCGATCGTGGCGCTGCCGCCGGTGGTGGCGGCGCGCTGGCCCTCGCGCGCGAGCGCCTGCTGCAGCGAGGTGATCAGCAGCGCGCGCACCAGCCCGGGATCGCGGAAGCGCACCTCGGCCTTGGCCGGATGCACGTTGACGTCGACCTCGCGCGGATCGAGCGTGACGAACAGCGCCACGATCGGATGCCGGTCGCGCGGCAGGTAGTCGGCATAGGCGCCGCGCACCACGCCGATCAGGAGCTTGTCGCGCACCGGCCGGCCGTTGACGAAGAGATATTGCCCGAGCGCATTGGCGCGGGTGTGCGTCGGCAGCGCCGCGAAGCCTTCGACCGTCGACGCCGTCGCGCTCGCCGCGCACCTCGACCGCGTTGGCGCGGAATTCGTGCGCCGAGGATGTCGGCGAGCCGCGCAAGCTGCCCGGGCGCGCCGGGCAGCGCCGCGGCCCAGGTGACCGGCGCGCGCTCCTCGCCGGCGAGCGTGAAGGCGACGTCCGGCCGGCTCATGGCGAGGCGGCGCACGATCTCGCGGATGGTCTCGCTCTCGGTGCGGTCGGTCTTGAGGAATTTCAGCCGCGCCGGCGTGGCGTAGAACAGGTCGCGCACCTCGACGCGGGTGCCGTCGCCGAGCGCCGCGGGCTTCACCTCGGATTTCTCGCCGCCGTCGACGGCGATCCTCCAGGCATGCGGCTCGCTCTTGTGGCGCGTGGTGATCGACAAGCCGCGCCACCGCGCCGATCGACGGCAGCGCCTCGCCGCGGAAGCCGAGCGTGCGGATGTCGAGCAGGTCGTCGTCGGCGAGCTTCGAGGTGGCGTGGCGCTCGACCGCGAGCGCGAGATCGTCGCGCGTCATGCCGGCGCCGTCGTCGGTGACGCGGATCAGGCGGCGGCCGCCGCCGTCGGTGACGATCTCGATCTTGGTCGCGCCGGCATCGAGCGCGTTCTCGACCAGCTCCTTGACCACGCTCGCCGGCCGCTCGACCACCTCGCCGGCGGCGATGCGGTTGACGGTGGCTTCGGTGAGCTGGCGGACGGGCATGGTTCGGGAACCTGAATTCGAGCCGGCCCGAATCTGAGCGATCGACGACCCGCGTCTATCGCGAGTGCGTCTGGCACGCAATCCGCCCCCGCTATTCAAACGACGGCTTCGTCTGCCGCAGGCCCTTGATGTTGCCGCGGCGCTTCTTGCCTTCGAGCCGCTTCTCGCGCGAGGCCTTGGTCGGCTTGGTCGTCCGGCGCTTGACCGGGACGACCGCGGCCTGCCGGATCAGCTCGATCAGCCGGTCGCGCGCGTCCTGCGCGGTTGCGCTCCTGGGTGCGGTGGCTCTGCGCGATGATGACGATCACGCCGTCCTTGGTGAGCCGCTTGCCGGCGAGCCGCATCAGCCGCACCGCGACGTCGTTCGGCAGCGACGGCGAGCGCCGCACGTCGAAGCGCAGCTGCACCGCGGTCGAGAGCTTGTTGACGTTCTGTCCGCCGGGCCCGGAGGCGCGGACGAAGCTCTTCCGTCAGCTCGCTGTCGTCGATGGCTGATGCGATCGGTGATCGCGGATCATGGCCGGCGATAATAGCAGATCAGCCCTTCAGATACTGCTTCGCCAGGATCTTGCCTTCCTCGACCGCCGGCTGGTCGAACGGCATCGACGCCGAGCAGATGCGCGGCGATGATCGTCTCCAGCATGAAATGCATCAGCAGTTCGCCGAGGCTCGCCTCGTCGAGCCGCTCGACGTGGATGGTGCGCACCGGGCAGCCGTTCTTCGCCAGCGTCTCGGCGGTGGCGCGGCCCTGCGCGGCGACGAGGTCGCCGATGGTCTTGCCGGCGAAGTCCGGCTCGCCCGCGAGCTTCGCGAGATCGGCTTCGATGCGCGGGCCGCGGCCGGCGGCGCCGGTGGTGATGACGGTGAACAGCTTGTCGCGCGGGCCGGCGATGAAAAGCTGGAGCTGGCTGTGCTGATCGACCGGGCCGAGCGCGGCGATCGGCGTCGTGCCCTTGCCGTCCTTGCCGAGGCTCTCGGCCCAGAGCTGCACGTACCAGCGCGTGAAGCGCTCGAGCCGGTCGGCATAAGCCATCATCACCGCGATCGGGCTTGCTTGATCGCGACCGACAGCGCGGCGCCGACCGCGGCGGGCACGTCGGCGGGCGCGCGCTTCTCCAGCACCGGCGCCAGCGCCGTGGCCGCGCCGGCGCGGATCGCGTCGATGTCGAGGCCGAGCACCGCCGCCGGCAGCAGGCCGACATTGGTCAGCACGGAAAACCGTCCGCCGACGCCGGTATCGTGCTCGAGCATCGGCGATCTTGTATTCGTCGCACAGCGACGCGCAAGCCCGTTGCGCTTGCCGCCCTTCGCCGGCTCGGTCAGGCCGAGGAAAAGGTCGGGAATGCGGACTGCGAGCCCGGCCGCCTTCACCGCGGCGAGCGCGGCGGTGGTCTGCATCAGCGTCTCGCCGGTGCCGCCGGATTTCGAGATCGCGACGAAGCGCGAGGTCGCGAGCGGCAGCTTTGCCAGCAGCGCGGCGAAGGTGTCGGGGTCGAGATTGTCCATGAAATGCAGGCGCGGGCCGTTGCGCAAGGCGCCGGCGCCCTCGACGGCGTAGTCCGGCAAGCTGGGCGAGCGTCTGCCCGCCGAGGCTCGATCCGCCGGTGCCGAGGATGACGATGTCGGTGGCGTCGGTCGCGAGACGCGCGCCGGCGGTGCGGATGGCGTGGAGATCGTCATGCCGCTCCGGCAGCCGCAGCAGCGGCAGCGCGCCGTCGGCATGCCGCGCCCTGATCCAGTCGAGCGCGCCGGCGGTGCGCGCCAGCGCATCGTTCAATGCGGCGGCGTCGACGCCGTCGGGTCCGATGCGCTCCGCGCGCGCACTGTCGATGGATTGGCGGAATGGCATGCCGGGTCACCTTGTGTGCACAGCAAATGTATTGAGATGCCGCGCCTCGCGAAAGCGGGCCCGCGGCACAATCGTCGTTCAATGACGCTTAAATCGTGGGCGTTGAGTTAGCCGCCGGGCGGCCGGGTCGTCACGCCCTTCGGCCTGCCGACGATGGTGACGAGCAGGCCGCCGTCCAGCAGCCGTTTCGCGACGCGGCGGGCGTCCGCCAGGGTCACGGCGTCGATCATCGCGGAGCGGCGATCGATATAGTCGATGCCGAGATTGTCGATCTGCATCTGCACGAGCTGGGACGCGATCTTGGTGGACGTATCCAGATTGAGCGCGAACGAGCCCTGGAGGAAGGTCTTGGCCTTGGCGAGCTCTTCTTCGGTCGGTCCCTCCGCGGCCATCCTGCGGAATTCGGCGTCGATCACGTCGATCGTCTCTCCGGTCGAATCCGCGCGCGTGGCGGTGCCGCCGACCAGCACCGCGGCCCGTTCGAACCAGGTCAGGCTGGTGTTGACGCCATAGGCCAGGCCGCGCACCTCGCGCACCTCGCGATAGAGGCGCGACGAGAACGATCCGCCGCCGAGGATGTGGTTGACGATGTAGGCCGCCATGAAGTCGGGATCGTTGCGGGCAATGCCAGGACCGCCGAAATTGACCACCGCCTGCGGGACGTTCAGGTCGATCACGGTGCGGCCGCCCAGTCCCTGCATCTTGACTTCGGGGACCGGCTTGAGCTGCGCCTTGGCCGGCAGCTTGCCGAAGGTCTGGTCGATGAGGCGGCCCGCGGTCGCGGCGTCGATATCGCCGACGACGCCGATCTTGAGATTGTCGCGCGCGAGCACGCGGCGCGCATAGTCCCGCATGTCGTCCGGGGTGACGCGTGCGACCGATTCAAGCGTGCCGCTGACCGGGCGTCCATAAGGATGGTTGGGGAACGCGGTGGCCCACCAGTTGCGGCTGGAAATCGAATTGGGGTTCGTGCTCTGGCGCTGCAACGACGAAACCGTCTGCGCGCGGATGCGCTCGACGGCGGACGGATCGAATCGCGGCTCGTTCAGCGCCAGCCGCAGGAGATTGAACGCCTCGTCCTGGTTCTCCTTGAGCGTCCGCAGCGTGCCGCGCACGTGTTCGCGGCTCGCGCGAATCTGCAGCTCGATCGCGTTGCGTTCCATCCGTCCGTGGAATGCCGTCGCGTCGAGATCGCCGGCGCCCTCGTCGAGCGTCGAAACCGTCATCTCGGCAAGGCCGATCTTGTCGTCCGGGTCCTGCACGGCGCCGCCGCGGAATGCGAATTCGATCGAGACCAGCGGCACGGTGCCGTCGCGCACGAACCAGAACTCGATGCCGCCGGGGCTGACGACGCGCTCGATCTTGGTTGCGTTGGCTGGGGCGCCGAACGCGACCAGCGCGGCGACGATGAGCGACATCAAGCCGAGCCTTGCCATCGCAGGGCGGGCGAAACGGAGAATAGATTGTTGATTGATCACGAGCGGTCGTCCCTGGAGCCGTCCTGCTTGACAAGATATCCCGTCACCGATCGCCGCTTGTCGAGCGCTTGCTTCGCGGCGTTCTTCACGTCGTCGACCGTGACCGCGCGCAGGCGATCGGGCCAGGTCCTGATCTGCTCGATGGTCAGTCCGGTCGTCAGCGAAGCGCCGTACCAGCGCGCGAGCGAGCTCTGGCTGTCTTGCGCATAGACGGCGTCGGCGATCAGGCGGTTGCGGGAGCGCTCCAGCTCATCCTGGGTCACGCCCTTTTCGACGAGTTCCGCGAGAACCGCATCGACCGCTTCTTCGATCTGGGTCAGGCTGGTGCCGGGCTTCGGCGTTGCGGCGATGCCAAGGCGGGTCGCATCGAGCGCGGTGCCGTAGTAGCTGGCGCCGGCGCTGGTGGCGAGGCCGCTGTCCACCACGAGCTTCTGGTAGAGGCGGCTGTTGGCGCCGCGTCCCAGGATATGGGTGAGCAGGTCGATCGCCTCGGCTTCGCCAGGACGGCCCGACGTATAGGACGGCACGAGATAGTAGCGGCTGAGACTCGGCTGGTTGACGCGCGGATCGGAGAGGGTGACGGTGCGCGGCGCTTCCTGCTTTGGCTCCTGCGGGCGCGCGCGCGGCTTCACCTCGGCGACGCGCGGCACCCGGCCGTAGGTTTCCTCCGCGAGCTTTTTCACCTCTTCCGGCGACACGTCGCCGGCGACGATGAGGATCGCGTTGTTGGGCGTGTAGAAGCGGCGATAGAATTCGAGCGCGTCTTCGCGCGTGAGCCCTTCCATCTCGTGGCGCCAGCCGATCACCGGCCGGCCGTAGGGATGGTTCAGGTAGAGCGCGGCTTCCATCTGCTCGGAGAGCCGCGCGTTGACGTTGTTCTCGACCCGCGAGTTGCGCTCCTCGAGGATGACCTGCAACTCCGGCTTCACCACGTCGTCGGTGAGCACCAGGTTGGTCATGCGGTCGGACTCAAACTCCATCATGAGCTTGAGCTTGTCGCGTGAGGTCCGCTGAAAGTAGCCGGTATAGTCGGAGGACGTGAACGCGTTTTCCTGGCCGCCGATGGTGGCCACGGTCTGCGAGAACAGTCCCTGCGGGTTCTTCTTGGTGCCTTTGAACAGCAGGTGCTCGAGGAAATGGGCGAGGCCGGACTTTCCGGGCGTTTCGTCCGCGGAGCCGACCTTGTACCAGAGCATGTGGGTGATGACGGGTGTCCGGCGGTCGGGGATCACCACCACTTCCAGCCCGTTAGACAGGGTGAAATGGGTGACATCCGGCCCCCAGCCGGCGCTGTATCCGCTTGATCCCGAAAGTACGGTGAAGGAGAGGGTAGCGAGCGCAACAACGGCGCGCTTCATCGCATGGCGCAAGGCAGGCCTCTTGAATTGGTCGCTCACCCCGGGAACAAATGGCGATCCGGGAATACCGCCGCAAGAGCCCGCCGAATACGGCCCAATTGGGGCCCGTTATTAGCGGCCGGCCGGATCGTGCGGTTCAACCTTCGTACGCTCGATACGCTTGGTCACGCCATAGGGCTGGGCCGCCGACGGCGTCTGGTAGCCGGGCGGGGGCTCGGTGAGCTGGGATCGCGGCGGCTCGTTGGTGAAGGTCGAGGTTTCCTCCTGGTAGGCGCCGAAGCCAAAGGCCCGCCCGGAGAATATCCCGCCAAAATAGCCAAGCTCGGACGGCGTGATCTGGCGGCCGTCCGGATCGGAGCCGGGCGCCGGCGCATTGGAGCGGTTGGATGCGACACTGCCGGTCGTCGCGGCCCGGCCCCTCTCCAACTCGTCCGGTGAAATCGGCCGTCCCTGGTTTTCGATGGCGCTGCTCGCATTACCGGCATTCAGCTTGCGCTTCGCCTCAGTCGCCTTCCGGTTCCGGGCGACATCCGGGTCGTTCGGCCAAGCGGCGCTTTTCGGGGCTGCCTTGGCCTGCGGCGGGGGCAGGTCGCGGCTCGGCGGAACCACGAGCGGGGACCGTTCACGGTATTCGATGGTCGGGGCGTTTGGGTCGCGCAGGCCAAGTCCACGCGCGATACTGCCAAAAAAGCGCTGTTCGAGGTTCAAGAGCGAGTTGCTATCGACGGAATCATCCCGCTCTTGTGCACCTGCGGGCGTCCCAACAGCCAGCGCAGCCAGCGCCAACGCGCCGGCAAGGCCAATCCGATTAACCCAGCGAGCTTGCATCATGTCGGTCCCCTCGACGCGGCATTTTGCGGTTTTGCGTTGCGGTTCCAGGCGGTACCCCCGGCCCAGAGCCCGGAATATCCTTCCGGATCAGGGCTGTTTTGCGGCGCGGCCAACTCAATGAATCATACAAGAGTCCGGCGACCCCGGCAACGATCGCGGCGTCGGCCAGATTAAAGACATACCATTTGAAGCTGAAACTGCCGGTCGTCAGGTGGAGGAGCACGAAATCCGCGACCGCCCCATAGGCCATGCGGTCGATGGCATTGCCCACCGCGCCTCCGATGATGAGGCCCAGCGACAGCGCCATGAGCCGCGAGGTCGACCGCACCAGCCAGATCCAGAGCAGCGCCACGGCCACCAAGGTCAGGGCGAGCAGGGCCCATTGCCCGAGCGCGCCATCCTGCTGAAACAGCCCGTAGCTGATCCCCTTGTTCCAAACCAGGACAAGGTCGAGGAACGGCGTCAAACGGACAATGCCGCGGCCCTGCAGATCGAACACGAACAGCAGCCAGAGCTTGAGCGCCTGGTCGAGCAGGGCGGTTGCCGCCGCCGTTGCCAACCCGAGGCGGCCGAGCGGACCCCAGAACACTTGTGTCACTCCGACAACACTTGGGTCACTCCGCCGCCCGGCTGTGCATCGTGTCCCATTCGCGCAGTGCCTGCGCATCGCGCGGTGTCACTTCCGGATATTGCGGATCGTTGCCGACCGCCGGCGAGACCTTCCAGGAGCGCGCGCACTTCGTGCCTTCCGCGAGCTTGGCGACGACAGCCACGCCGCTCACGTCCGGCAGGCGGAACGCTTCTGCCGGGCCTTCGTCCGATACCAGCGTGGCGGCGGACGTGATGCAGATTTCCGCCAGATCGACGTCGACCAGGGCGGCGAACAGATCGGGGTCGGAGACGTGCACGATCGGATCGGCTTCCAGCGACGAACCGATGCGCTTGCCGGCGCGTTCGATCTCCAGCGCGCCGGTCACAACACGGCGCACGGTGCGGATCTTGCGCCACTTCTCGGCCAGCGCGTCGTCACGCCATTCCGCCGGCACCTTCGGAAACAACTGCAGGTGCACCGAGCCGTCCTCGGACGGGATAGCGCGACAGCCATGCCTCTTCGGCGGTGAACGGCAGCATCGGCGCGAGCCAGGTCACGGTAGCGCGGAACAGATGATCGAGCACCGTGAGGCACGCGCGCCGCTTCTGCGAGGAGATCGGGTCGCAATAGAGCGTGTCCTTGCGGATGTCGAAATAGAACGCCGAGAGATCGACGGTCATCAGCACATTGAGCGCGGCGAAGATGCGCTTGTAGTCGAAGTCGGCATAGGCCTGTCGGATCAGGCGGTCGAGCTCGGTGAGCCGGTGCAGCATCAGCCGCTCGAGCTCCGGCATCTTCTCCGGCGCGATCCGCTCGTCCTCATGGAAATGCCCGAGCGAGCCGAGCATCCAGCGCAGCGTGTTGCGGAGCTTGCGGTAGGTCTCGACCGTGGTCTTGAGGATTTCCGGACCGATGCGCAGATCGTCGGCGTAGTCCGATGCACAGACCCACATGCGCAGGATGTCGGCGCCGGACTGCTTGATGACATCCTGCGGAGCGGTGACGTTGCCGAGCGACTTCGACATCTTGCGCCCGTCCTCGTCGAGCACGAAGCCGTGGGTCAGCACCGCGTCGAACGGCGCCACGCCGCGCGTGCCGCAGCTCTCGAGCAGCGACGACTGGAACCAGCCGCGGTGCTGATCGGAGCCTTCGAGATACATCACCGTGTCCGGACCGCCGCTGCGCTTGTGATTGATCCCGGCGAGGCCCGGGAAGTTCTTCGCGTCCTCCAGCACGAAGGCGTGCGTCGAGCCGGAGTCGAACCAGACGTCGAGGATGTCGTCGACCTTGTGCCAGTCCTCGTTCGCGAGTTCGCCGAGGAAGCGCTCGCGCGCGCCGGGCGCATACCAGGCGTCGGCGCCCTCGCGCTCGAAAGCGTCGGCGATGCGCGCGTCGACGCGCTGGTCGTCGAGAATATCGACCGTGCCGTCGCCCTTTTCGCGTACGAAAACCGTAATGGGCACGCCCCAGGCGCGCTGGCGCGAGATCACCCAGTCCGGCTTCGACAGGATCATGCCGTTGATGCGGTTCTCGCCCTGCGGCGGCACCCAGCGCGTCATCTTGATGGCTTCGAGCGCGCGGGCGCGCAGCGTGTCGGCGGGTTTCGCGTTGCCGCCGGCGTCCGCGATCGGCTTGTCCATCGCAATGAACCATTGCGGCGTGTTGCGGAAGATCACCGGCTTCTTCGAGCGCCACGAATGCGGATATTGGTGCTTGAGGCGCGCGCGCGCGATCAGCATGCCCGCTTCCGACAACGCCTTGATCACGGCCTCGTTGGCGTCGCCCTTCTCGCCCTTGTCGTTGAGCACGCGTTTGCCGGTGAAGCCCGGTGCGTGCTCGGTGAAGGCGCCGTTCTCATCGACGGTGTAGGGGATCGTGGTGTTGATGCCGCGCGCGGCGAGCTTTGCCGCATTGGCAGTCCAGACCTCGAAGTCCTCGCGGCCATGGCCGGGCGCGGTGTGCACAAAGCCGGTGCCGGTGTCGTCGGTGACGTGATCGCCGGCGAGCAGCGGGACATTGAAAATCATAACCTGCGCCGATCCCTCTCAGGGGGTGACGGCATACGAGCACGGCCAGCAGGTCCGGCACCAATCGGTCGAATCTTTTTGAACGCGGTGACGCGCGCTTGCCGAAAAACGTCGATGGCGAGATTTGTCAGCAAGCAAGAAGAGATTGTCGCCGTTCCGCCCAGTTGCCAGCGGGTGCGTCGGTCACTTCGTAAAGCCCATAGGCGATCTTTGGTGAGAAGCTGATCGCGCGGTTGCCGGGGATCGTCCAGGGCGTAGTCGTCCAGATGACGAACGGATGCACTCATCAACTCATCGAGCGCTTTGACCGGATTTTCCTTGTCCGCATTGACCATCACACCTTGGACAGGCGTCGACCGATGTTCGATGGAAACTTCACCCACACCTGGTCCGAGGTGTAGTCCTCGTATTCCACTTCCGCTTCGGCGAGCGCGGTCTTCTCCACCACCGACCACATCACCGGCTTCGAGCCGCGATAGAGCGTGCCGTTCTGCGCGAACTTCATGATCTCGCGAGCGATCTGCGCTTCGGCCGCGAAGTCCATGGTCGAGTAGGGATGCGCCCAGTCGCCTTCGACGCCGAGCCGCTTGAACTCCTCGCGCTGCACGTTGAGCCAGTGCTCGGCATAGGCGCGGCATTCCTTGCGGAATGCGATCATCGCGGCGGGGTCGGAGAGGTTCGGCTTTTGCTTGTTCTTGGAGCGGTAGTTCTCCTCCTCGATCTTCCATTCGATCGGAAGGCCGTGGCAGTCCCAGCCCGGCACGTAATTGGAGTCGTGGCCGAGCATCTGCTGGCTGCGCGTCACCACGTCCTTGAGGATCTTGTTGAGCGCGTGGCCGATATGGATGTTGCCGTTGGCGTAGGGCGGGCCGTCGTGCAGCACGAACTTGGTGCGGCCGCGCGCTTCCTCGCGCAGGCGGTGATAGAGGCCGAGCTTGGCCCAGCGTGCGAGGAGCTCAGGCTCCTTCTGCGGCAGGCCGGCACGCATGGGGAAATCGGTCTTGGGTAGAAAGAGAGTCTCGCTGTAGTCGCGGGCGGCGTCGGTCATGACCTTACCAGGCTGAAGATGGCGGTGAGGGCTCGGTATCCCGGTCCTCCGCTGACGTGAACGTCAGGCGGAAGCCGGGCCAAGAATGGACCGAGCGGCCGACCCGATTATGAAAACGCGTAAATCGCAAGCCATCATCGCGATTTCGTATCAGATCGATCCCGCAGAGGCTAGGCCAACACAACCCCGGACCCTGGTCCTACCGGCACGGTCACCGTTCCGTTCTCGACCGGCAGGGGCGTGAACGGATCGTCCAGGAGGTGGAGGTGCTCGGCGAGTTCGCAGGGGTATTCGAGCCGGCGGAAGGCCGCCGCGACATGGGCTGAAACGGCCTGGAGCAGCGCCGGTCCGAACGCCGCGCCGAGCCGGCAGCCGACGCCGTTGGCCTCGCACAGCGCGACCGCCTTGAGCGTGTTGCGCAGCCCGCCGAGCTTCGGGACCTTCAGGTTGATCACGTCGACCATCCGGCCGTTGACGAGCTTGGCCACGTCGGCGAGCGAGCCGGCGCTCTCGTCGGCTTCGACCGCGACCGGGAGCGTGCGCGTGCACAGCGCAAGCCCCTCCCAGTCGTCGGCCGTCACCGGCTGTTCGACCAGTTTGATGTCATGTTGTTCGATACGTCCGAAGGCGCGGATGAACCCCTTGGCCGAATAGGTCTGGTTGGCGTCGATGGTGAGGATCGTCTTCGGTCCGACCGCCGCGCGTACCGCTGCGATGCGCGCGACGTCGAGATCGGCGTCGCCGGAGAACTTCACCTTGATCATCGGATAGCCTTCGGCGGCGAGCTTCTCCGCATGCTCGGCCATGTCCGCCGGCGCCTTCAGCGGCACGATGCGTCCCTGCGGAATCTTCTTCCGCATCGCGCCGCCGAACAGCACGTTGAGCGGCACACCGAGCTTGCGCGCCAGCAGATCGTGCAGCGCCATGTCGATGCCGGCCTTGGCGGCGGGCGCCAGCGCCAGCGCCACGTCGATCTCTTCCATGATGGCGGCGATGTCGGCGCCGTCGCGGCCGATGAGCTTCGGCAGCAGGAAATCGAGCGCCGCCTTGGTGCCCTCGGAATGCGCCGTGACCGTCGGGAGAGCGTGGCCGTAGCCGAGCCCGACGCGCCCGCTGTCGTCGGTGAGGATGATGGTCCAGCCGCGGACGTCCGGAACCCCGGCGCGGGCGAACGTCCAGCCTGCGTCGGACTGGCGCTGCACGCACGGCTTTGCTTCGGCGGATACAATGGTCATGTTGGGTGCTCGGCAAATTGGCTGGGCGACTATGGAGACAACGACGATGAAAGCAAGCCGCTGGGTCCTGCTGTGGCTTGCCGCGACGATGGGCTGCGCGAACGCGCAGGGCGACGCTTATCCCTCGCGTCCGGTCCGCTTCGTCGTGCCGTTTGCCGCCGGCGGGCCGACCGATGCGGCGGCGCGGCTGTTCGCGGAGCCGCTGCGCAAGCAGCTCGGCCAGTCGGTCGTCATCGAAAACCGCGCCGGCGGCGGCGGCATCGCGGGCACCGAGGCGGTGCTCTACGGCCCCCGCGACGGCTACATGCTGCTGCTCGGCGCGCCGGGACCGCTGTTCGTCACGCCGAGCGTGCGCGCCGTCCGTTACGATGTGCAGAAGGATCTCGCGCCGCTCGCGGAGATCTGGCGCTCGCCGCAGGTGCTGATCGTGCATCCGAAAGTGAAGGCGAAGACGCTCGGCGAGCTGATTGCGCTCGCGAAGTCCGGTTCGATCAATGCCGGATCGGCCGGCGTCGGAACGTTGCCGCATCTATCGATCGAGCTTTTGAAGCGGGAGGCCGGCGTCAACATCGTGCACGTGCCCTATCGCGGCACCGGCGCGGCGGTGCCGGATTTGCTCGGCGGCTCGATCGACATGCTGTTCGGCGACGTGGCCGTGCTGGCGCCGCTCGTCACCGGCGGCAAGGTCAATGCGCTGGCGGTGACCGCGGCGGAACGTTCGCCGCTGCTTCCGGATGTGATGACCACCGCGGAGGCCGGCGTGCCGACACTCTCGGCGGAGAACTGGTACGCGATGATGGTGCCGGCGGATCTGCCGGCGCCGGTGATGAGCAAGCTGCGGGGAGCAGCACGCGGCGCCGTCGCGGACGCCGATTTCCGCGCCGCGCTGGCCAAGCAGGGTGCCGGCTCCGGCGATGCCACGCCGGAACGGCTCGCCCAGTGGGTCGCCACCGAAACCGCCAAATGGGCGCCGGTCGCGCGCGCGGCCGGGATCAAGCTGGATTAGGCCAGAGCCTACCGGAACCCGGAACCGCAATGCCGCGTTGATGACCGACCGCAGGCGCACGGCCCTGCTCAGAACGCAAACAAACCGCCGATCTGCCGACTGCGTCAGCCCCTGGAGGGATTCGTGGAGTTACTGCGTGCCCGAAGGGAAACGCCGCACACGTTGATCATCAACGATCCGCAGCCTGTCGCCAGCACCGACGACATCTGGGCCACGACCGCGCAGTTTGCGATTATCGGCATCTTCGTCCTGACGCTGATCGCCGCATTTGACGTTGCCCGCCCGGTCCTGCTCCCCATCATGGCGGCATTGATCGTGGCGACAACGTTTGGCCCGATCATCAAGCACGCCAAACGGCATGGTTTGCACCCTTGGGTGACGTCGACTTTGATCGTGCTTGTGCTAGTGGCTGCGGCGGCAATTGCGGTCACCTTGCTGTCCGGACCGGTCGTCGAATGGATCGGGCGCGCGCCCGAAATCGCCGCAAGGATCAAGGAAAAGCTGTACGTCCTGGATTGGCCGCTCGCCGCCTTGCGCGATCTCCAGAACACGCTCATGCCGCCGGCTGCCAACACCGTGAAAGTCGAACCGTCGCAGATCAGCCTGCTCGCGCCGGTCGTCACGGCTGTCACGCCCGCGGTCGCACAAGTTGTCATATTCGCCGCGACGTTGTTCTTCGCGCTCGTTGCGCAACCGGAACTGCGCAAGCTGAGCTCGCTTTTTTCGAGCCGCGACGCGAAGCTGCGGTTCCTGCGGATCGCAAATGATATCGAGGGCAATCTGGCGTCCTATGTCGCGACGGTGACCGCCATCAACGTGACGCTGGGTGCCGTGGTGGCGGTCGGCGCATGGCTGTTCGGATTCGACAATCCGCTGATGCTCGGGTTGCTCACCGCGATCCTCAACTACATCCCGTATATCGGGCCGGCCTGCATGGTGCTCATCCTGACCGCCGTCGGTCTCGTCACTTTTCCGACCCTGGGTTACGCGCTCGCGCCACCGGCGGCATTCATCGCTTTGACCACCGTCGAAGGTCATATCGTCACGCCGACGATTCTCGGACACAGGCTGACGCTCAACCCGTTGCTGGTGTTTACGGCGATCGTGTTCTGGGCGTGGCTATGGGGCCCGATCGGCGCGTTCCTTGCGGTGCCGATGTCGATCGTCGCTTTGGTGATCTTCAACCACCTTTTCCCGGCCGATGAGGCTAAGCTCCCGGGGTAAGATGGAACTATTCTGCAGGCGGCCCGTTAGCGGGCCAAGCGCACGCTTTTCCATCGCAATTCGGAGTAGTGAACATGTCGAACATGGGCAATATGGCACGTGATGCTGCCAAGGACGCTCGGGATACCGTCAAGGAGACCGGCAAGGTCGCATCGGCCGGCGCGAGAGACATCCAGGAGGATCTGGAAGCGTTGCGCGACGACGTCGCGCGGCTGACACAGCAGCTCGCGGGCGTTCTGGCCGCGAAGGGCAACAAGGCGTGGCGCCGCGCCAGGTCGAATGTCGAAGGCGTCATTTCCGACGCGCAGGATGCCGGCATGGAAGCGGTCGGTGCGGTTCGCGAGGTTGGTGACAACGTCGTCGACGCCATCGACGAATCGCTCAAGCGGCGGCCCTACACGACGCTCGCGCTTGCCGCCGGCATCGGCTTCCTGTTCGGCGCAACGTGGCGTAGATAAGACCCGGAGCAGAGCGGCGTGACGACATCGGCAGCGCGAAAACGCTGGCTCTTGCTTGAGCTTCGGGCATGTTCAGTGGCTGGGTGAATCATCTACGGCTGACGGCAAAGGCGAAAACCGGCCTCAGCCAGGCGGTCGTCGTCTTCGCGCTCATCGCTGTGATCGCGGCGGTGGCGGCGTCCGTCTTCTTCGTCTTCGCCGCCTTCATCTGGCTGGCGGAGCGCTACAGCCCGCTGACGGCGGCGCTCGTGCTGGCGCTGGCCTTCCTGCTGATCGCGATCCTGTGCGCGCTGGTCGCCGTGATTGTGCAACGCCGCACCGTCGACGACGCCAAGCGCGCGCTTGCGGCGCGCAGTCAGTCGCTGTTGCTCGATCCCGGGACGATCGGCATGCTGTTTCAAGTCGGCCGCATGATCGGCCTGCGCCGAATTGCGCCGCTGGTCGCCGCCGGCTTTCTCGCCGCAGCGCTGGCGAAGGAATGGTTTCGCGATCGGTCGGACGAGAATGCCGACCCGGCCGATACCGGCGAAGATGACGAAGAGAGCTTAGTACGCCCCAGCGGCGGAAACGCGTCCGGCGCTTTCGCGAGCGCCGCGCGTGCGATGCGGCTGTCCTCGTCCATCCGCCGCACCAGATCGTCGATCGTATCGAATTTCATCTCCGGCCTGATCCATTCCAGGAACGCCACGTCGATCGCTTGCCCGTAGAGGTCGCCGGAAAAATCGAACAGGAAGACTTCGAGCAGCACGGTGCCGACATCGAACATCGGGCGGCGGCCGAAACTGGCCACGCCGTCATGCCGGCGCCCACCGACGTCCACACGCACGGCATAGATTCCGTGCCGCAGCCCGCAGCTCGGATCGAGCCGGAGGTTGGCGGTGGGATAGCCGAGCTCGCGCCCGCGCTTATCGCCGTGCACCACTTCGCCGGAGACGAACCATGGGAAGCCGAGCATTTCGGCGGCGTCGACAACATGCCCATCGATCAGCGCGGCGCGGATCGGACCGGATGAGATGCGGCGTCCGTTGTCCTCGAAGCGCGGGACGATATCCACGGCGAAGCCGTGTCGTGCGCCGGCGGCCGCGAGGAAGTCGGGCGAGCCCGAGCGGTTGGCGCCGAAATGGAAATCGAAGCCGATCGTGACTCCGGAGATTGCGAGCCGCTCGATCAGGATGCGCTGGACGAAATCGTCGGCACTCAGCGCCGCCAATGCCGCGTCGAAGGGCAGCACGATCGCTCCGTCGAGCCCGGTCGATGCCAGCAGCCGCAATTTGTTGCGATCGTCGGTGAGACGGAACAGCGGCTCGTGGGGCCGGAACAAGCTGCGCGGATGCGGCTCGAAGGTCAGCGCCGCCGCCGGACGCTTAAGCGTGGCAGCGCGGTCGCGCGCGGTCGCGATGACCGCCTGGTGACCACGGTGCACCCCGTCGAAATTGCCGATGGCCACCACCGCGCCACGCAGGACGTGGCCAGGGGGTGTTTCCCCGTGGGCCACGGCAAACGCGCGGGTTGGTTTCGGATTCATTGCCATGGCT
This sequence comes from uncultured Alphaproteobacteria bacterium, assembly GCA_963850705.1. Classification (GTDB taxonomy): domain Bacteria; phylum Pseudomonadota; class Alphaproteobacteria; order Rhizobiales; family Xanthobacteraceae; genus VAZQ01. Next base: position 67,813 of record CAWKMR010000018.1, read on the forward strand.
TCGTACATTTCGGGCGATTACAGCCGCCGGCTCGGTCCGGCAAGGGATGGACGGGTCGGCGATGCTCCAGATCAGCATGATTCCGTTGAAGAATCCTGCTTGTCGACGTCAAGGGCGAGCGCGCGTGTCGCGAGCAGTTAACCGGATATTCAACGGCCTTTGCTAGAGGGTTCGGTTGGGAGATGTCCGGAAGGGCCTCGGGCCGGGGTGCTTGTTGTTGCCGTCGGTATGGCACGAACGGCCGCTGCGCCAGTCAGGTCTGAAGGAGGGGACTATGGCAGTTGATGCGTCGATGTCGATCCTTATCGTGGACGATTACAACACGATGATCCGCATCATTCGTAACCTGCTGAAGCAGCTCGGGTACCTGGACGTCGACGATGCCAACGATGGAACCTCTGCGCTCGCCAAGATGAAAGAGAAGACGTACAGCCTCGTCATCTCCGATTGGAACATGGCGCCGATGACCGGGTACGAGCTCTTGCGCGAGATTCGCGCCAACCCCGACTACAACAGGACTCGCTTCATCATGGTGACCGCGGAGTCCAAGACCGACAACGTGATCGCGGCCAAGAAGGCCGGCGTCGACAACTATATCGTCAAGCCGTTCAACGCGCAGACGCTGCAGCACAAGATCCAGGCTGTGTTTCCCGACCAGCCGGGCCCGCCGCTGGCCGCCTAAAATCTACCACACAAGCTGTTGCATCACGAATTTCGGCGCCACCTGCGCATCCGCAAACATGGCGGAGAGCGCTGACGCATCCGGGTTGTCGCGTCCACCCAGCTCCTCGGCATGGATGCCGGCGGTCACGAACAGACAATCGACTCCGAATGCCGCGGCTCCTTTGAGATCGGTCCGCACCGAGTCGCCGATCGCCAGGATGCGATCGCGCTTGGTGTCCTGCCCGCGCGCCTTGCGCGCCGCCGCCATCGCCTGTTCGTAGATGGGACGATACGGCTTTCCGGCATAGGTCACGTCGCCACCCTTGGCGGCATAGCGGTCGGCGATCGCGCCGGCGCAATACACGAGTTCGTTGCCGCGCTCGACGACGATGTCGGGATTGGCGCAGATCATCGTGAGCCTGTGTGCAAGCATGGTCGCGATGATGTCGTCGTAGTCTTCCGGTTTTTCCGTCGTGTCGTCGTACAGACCGGAGCAGACGACATAGTCGGCGTTCTCGATTGGGGCGAGCGACGCGCCGAGGCCCTCGAAGATCGGCAGATCGCGCGCCGGACCGATGTGTCCGGCCCGCTCGCCCGCCCGCTCGCGGATCAGCGAGCGCGTCACGTCGCCCGAGCTCACGATCGCGTCGTAGCTTTCGCGCGGCACCTTCAGGCCGTCGATGAAGCGCTGCACGAAATCGCCCGGCCGCGGTGCATTGGTGATCAGAACGACGGTGCCACCCTGGGCGCGAAATTGGCGAAGCGCATCGCAGGCATTCGCGGTTGCCGCGACGCCATTGTGCACGACGCCCCAGACGTCCGAGAGCAACACATCGTAGTTCGGCGCGACAATCGAAAAATGGCTGCTGAAGGCGGATGCTTTGGCGGACATTCTGTTCCGGAGTGGACGTGCGAAGAAGGCCGGGACGCTGCGCCCCTTTGCCGGTCACGGCGCGTTCAAGGCGCGCTGCTGCTCTTAGACGATCCGCAGGCCGGCATCAAATGCGGCCGACGCTGCGGGCGAGCTGAGCCAGTCCGGTGGTGCGCGGGAGGTTGCCGGCGCCAATGGCGGCAGGCTCGCCGGACGAACTCCGCCCAACCGGGTTCGTCGCCGGCGTGTCATCCGCTGTGCCGGTGTCGCGCACGATGAGGTCGCTGCGGTCGGCGATCCCTTGCAACGCCTCGGCACGGACCGGGCGGGGGGGCGAGAACAGGAAACCTTGTCCGAAGCGGACGTCGCAATCGAGCAGGTCAACCACCATGGTTTCGCTTTCGATCTTCTCGGCGATCAGGTCGATGCCAAAGCGTCCCAGGAGATCGGAGAGATCGGCGGGGTGGATGTCGGCCGCGGTACCTTTTGGATCGAGCAGCAGGTGTCCCGGGACCTTGACGTAGCGGAAGCCGCGCGCGGCGAGGTCGCGCGGCTCGATCCGAAGGTCTTGCAGGTTGTCGAGCGAGAACCGGAAGCCGCATTCCGCCAGCGCGGACAGCGACTCGTTCTCGATCGGCCCGGCGGCGCGCAAGGCGCTCTGCGTGAATTCGAGCACGATCGAGGGCGCGATCGCGCGATTGGCCTCGAGGAAGTCGAGCAGTTGCTGGAACACCGCGCCATCGGTGAGCGTCGATTCCGAGAGATTGCAGAACAGTCCGATGTCGCGGTTCTTGAGCAGCAGCCGCCGTACAACCTGCACGCAGCGGAACACCACGAGGTTGTCGATGCTTGCCATCAGGCCGGCGCGTTGCGCCTGTGGAATGAAATCGGTGGCCAGCAGCATGTCGCCGGTTTCGGTGCGCAGCCGTGACATGGCCTCGTAGTAGCGAACCTTTCGTTGCGGCAGCGTCACGATCGGCTGCAGATAGAGGTCGATGCGATTGGCATCGATGGCGCTGCGGATGGCCGCCAGCCTTTGCTCGTCGGCGGTGATTGTGTCTGCGACCGCCGCTGCAATCGCGGGTTCGGGCTTTGCAACGGCGGGCTCCGGGGCCGGTGCGGGAGCGCGCTCCAGGGCAGGTGTGGGGACAGCCGCGGCAACCGGGGCTGGTTCGGCCGGCGCCACAGCGGCGGGTTCTGGCGGGGCCGGATCTTCCACGGGCGCGGGAACTGCCGCCACCGGCGCCGGGGGTTCAGCGACCGGCGCCGGGGCTGCCACCACGGGCACCGGAGCTGCCACGACGGGCACGGGCGCGGCGGCCGGTACCGGCGGTGCCGCCGAGGCAGCCTTTGTTGCCTCAACGAGTTTTGCCATGTCGGCGAACCGTTCCTCGTAGGCCGCCACCGTTTCCGCCAGCTGCCGGACCAGCGTGCTGAGTTCGCTGATTTCGACGGCGAGCGGATCGGTGGCCGCCCGCGCCCGATGCTGCACGGTGTCCATGCGGCTCTCGACCCCCGAAAGCCGCCGGCTGAGCTCGGTCACCTGGCGCGCCAGCTCGAAATTGCTGCGCGAAAGATCGCCGAGCTGGCTGCCGACCGCGGTCCGCACGCCCAGCCGGGTGGCAACGGTGCCGTAAAGTCCCAGTGCGGTCAGGACCGAGAGCGCGACAATGATCGCTTCCGTCGCGGAAAAGCCGAACCCAAGATAGACGGTGGTTCCGGCCGAAGCCGCGATCACCACCATGCAGATTGCGATGAAGACGGCTCCGAGGCGCATGATCGGTCCAAGCGGCGATCACGGCTGCGGCGGTGATTCGCCCGATTCGATTCAATCTCTACGAGGCGTCGCGCCGGTGCAAGCGATCCCCGCCAGCCGGCTGTGGGCTCGCGGGGTGGGACGGAGCCTGGCCGGGACGGGCGCGGGCTCAGGGCCGTGGCGGGACAATGGCGTAATAGACGAGTTCCGGCGGCCGCGGATAAAGCGTGTGCCGCGGCACCGTCAGCGGGGGCTGCAGCTCGGCGCGGGGGAACGCACGCCTGATGTTCTCCGGCAGCTCCTTTTGGTGCTCCGCCGGCTGCCACAGCAGGACCGCGCCGCGGCGTTCGAGATCGGCGGCATCGATCCAGGGGCTGAGCTTGAGCTCACCGTTGACGATGACGTGCGGCCGATCCGGCGAATAGACCGCGACATTGTTCGCGGCAAATTGCCCCGACGCGCGCAGTTCACGCGGGAAACCTCTGGCGTTGTCGATCACGATGGCGCCGCCGACATAGGTGAGAGGCGTTCCGGTCCGTTCCCGCCACTGCCTTGCAATGGTGTCGGCGAGGAAGCGGCCGGAAAACTGTGTTGCCTTCGACCGGTCGCGAATGAACGGCTCGCCAAGCTCCGCGGCGGCAAAGGCAATCGGAAACGCAATCAGCACCGCCACCGCCGCGCCGGCAAACCGCCGCAACTGCGCCGGTTCGAGCGATGGCGGCCAGACCATCAGCACGGCCAGCGGTGCGAACGACCATAGCGGATAGCCCCACATCGCGATCGGCTGACGTCCCAGCAAGGCCGCGACGGCAGTCGTCACCGCGAAGGGACCCAGCGCAAGCGCACCGACATAGCGCCGGTTGAAGGCGGCATCGGCGCCCGCCGCTTCGCGGTTGACCGTGCTGCGCGGCAGGTAGAGCAACGCCAGCAAGGCCAGCATCGGTGCGAGATAGAGGAACTGGCCGCCGGCCCACTGCAACGGGAACAGGAGATACTGATACCAGCGCGCCGCCACCGCGGCGCGATCCTCGACATAGTGGAACGGCATGAAGTCGTTGTTGACGAGCCACCACACATTCGGCGCGATCACGATCGCGAAAACCGCAGCCATCACATACGGTCCGGGCGTGCGCCAGGCGCGCCGTGCGAACGGGTCGAACAGCAGGATCAGGCCGAGCGTCGCCGCCAAGGCGAACGCGGCGTATTTCGACCAGAACGCGCCGGCGAGAAACAGTCCGGCCAGCATCCAGTCGAGCATCCGTTGGCGCACGATGGCGCGCCAGAAGAACAATCCGGTCAGCGCCCAGAACGGCAATTGCATCTGGTCGTGCGCAAACTTCACGACCGAGAAATTGTAGTAGTGGACCGCTTCCAGCGCCACGACCGCGATCAGCGCCTTGAGATCGCCGGCGACCTCGCGCGCCAGCAGCCAGACCGCATAGAGGCAGATCACCGCCGCCAGCGGGCCGAGGATGTAGACCGCATCGATCGCCCCGGTGAGGCGATAGGCGAGGTCGGTCACCCACCAGGGCAGGGGCGGGTGCTTCCAGTAGCCGAGCTGCCATTCCTTGCCGAGCGCAAGGCCTTCAATGAGGTCGAGTTGCAGGTTGGCCGACACCAGCGCCGGCACCAGCGTCCACACCACCAGATGGAATCCGAGAATCCACGCCAGCGCCCGCGCCGGCCGCCGCCGGGCGTAGTCGACGATCCGGTCGAAAAATCCACGAATGGTGTCTGCCGCGCTCATGCAGCCCGCATTCCCCTGAGATAAGCCCGGCACATCGCAGGATTTTTTTGCCGAGGTCCAGCCCCGCGACATGCCCAATAACACAGTGGAGTCACTGCGCGCCGGCGGCCTCTGGCGGCAGCTTGGCCAGCAGTTCGCGGAAGAACTGCGGCCAGATTTTTTGCGCGGCGGTGAGCGCGCCGATTTTTGCAAGCGTGTCGATAATCACGATGGCGCGCTGCAAGGCCGCCCGCGCCGGCGCCGGCTCCGCCACCCTGCTGGTCCAGAACAGGCTGAACACGAGATCGGTTTGCCATTCGATATTGTCGGGATCGGCAGCGACGAGTTTCTCCACGATAGCGAGACCCGTGCGGAATTCCGCCAGCGCCTCCTCCCGCCGCCCCGCTTGCGCTAGCATGTTGCCGATCCTGTTGTGGCTGATCGAGAGGTCGCGCTGCCATTGCGTGTTGTTGGGGTCGGCGGCGGCAAGCTTTTCGATGATGGCGAGGCTCTGGCGCGAATTCCCCCAGCGCTTCCTCCGCCTGTCCCGACGCCACCAGCATATTGCCAATGCTGTCGTGGCTGACTGACACATCGCGCTGCCACTCAGTGTTGCCGGGATCGGCGGCGGCGAGCTTTTGTCGGATTGGGAGGCTCTTGCGATATTCCGCCAGCGCGTCCTCCCACCGTTTAGCCGCTTTCAACACGTCGCCGATCTTGGCGTGGTTGACCGCCAGGTCGCGCTGCCACCGAGTATTGCTGGGATCGGCGGTGGCAAGCTGTTCGCGGATCGTCAGGCTTCGCCGATATTCCGCCAGCGCCTCCTCGAGCCGCCCCGTCGCCAGCAGCACGTCGCCAATCTTGACGTAGCTGATGGTCAGCTCGCGCTGCCAACCGGTGTTGCGGGGATCGGCGGCGGTCAAGTTTCTGCATGACTGCGAGGCTCTTGCGATATTCCGTCAGCGCCTCAGCGCGCCGGCCCGCCGTCACCAGTACGTCGCCAATCCGGTTATAGCTGATCGACAGGTCGCGCTGTCTTCGCGTATTATCAGGGTCGGCGGCGGCGAGCTTTTCGCGTATCGTGAGGCCGCGGCGGTATTCCGTCAGGGCTTCCTCGCGCCGCCCTGTCGCCATCAGCACGTCGCCCAGTTCCTCGTGGGCGATCGACTGGTCGCGCTGCCACTCACTGTTATCGGGGTCGGCGGCAGACGAGCTTCTTCCATGATCTTTAGAGCGCGCTGGGCCGCCTCCAACGCCGCTTTGGTGTCTCCGAGGGCCAAGAGCGTGCTCACGAGCTCGACGAGCGTGACAGCCTCGCTGCGCCGGAGCTCCGGTGTGGTCTCGCCGGACTCGGCAAGCTGCCGTTGCAGGGCATGCGCCCGGTCGAGAATCCGGCGCACCAGGTCGCGCGGCATGCCGGCACGGTCGCGGAATTCGCGCGCCAGGTCGAACACCAGCGTGTTCGCGGTTTCGGTCGCAGCCGCGAGCGTCCGCTCGGCGCGGTCGCGCTGTTCCTGCGCCAATTGACGTTGCTGCTCCGCGATGTTGCGCTGCTCGACCGCCGTGCGCTCATTGTCGATCGCGACTTTCGCCTGCCAGGCGGCGAGCCCCGCGAGGAAAAGGAGCAACGCCGCCGCGCTCCAAGCCAACCGCAATGCACGGCGTTGCTGCCGCACCTCCTGCGACAGCAAATCTTCCTTTGGGACACCGTGGATGGCGGCGGCGAAATCGGCACCTGCGTCAATAAAGCGGTTGTCGCGCGGATTGGCGCCCTCGCGATAGGCGCGCAGGTCGACCCATTTGGGTTCGCTCGTAAAACGGCCGGTCAACACCGGCGGCAGCGGCATGCCCGGCGCGCCAGACGAAATCGCCGACCGCGTTGTCCCAGATAAGCTCACCGTCGGTAACGGCAATCAGGATCGTCTCCGCGCTCTTGTTGTCGAGCCACCAGGAAACTTCCTTGTTGACCCACGGCGAAGCCGCCGCCCCTGGCGAAGCCAGCACGATCAGAAAGCGGGACTGGCCGAGCGCTTGTTCGATCGATGGCCACAAGGTCGGCGTCGCCGACAGGCTCGTGTCGTCCCGAAAGACGCGCAACGCACGGCGCCGGTACCAGGACTTACCGAGCCGCTGGATCACCGACTGCAGCGCCGCCGCGATCGGCCTGTCCTTGGCATGGCTGTACGAGATGAAGGCGTCATAAAGCGCCATGAAATCCCTCGCGAGAGGCCGCCGAGCGAACCCTATCAGATTGCCGATTGCGGCGCTTTCGCGCCCGCACGCTGCGCGGGCGGCGGGGCAAAGGTTGGCTATGGTGTCCTTGAAGGCGGGCGATGCTATTGTGACCGCCCCTGAAAGGCTCGAACCGAATGGCTGCTTCCGCCGTCGAATTCTCGATCGTGCTGCCGGCCCACAATGAGGTCGGCAACATCGCGCCGATCATTGCGGAACTGCGCCGCCTGATGTCGGCGGTCGGCCGCACCGAGATCATCGGCATCGACGACGGTTCGAGCGACGGCACGCTCGAGGCCTTGCGCGCCGCGGCCGCGGCGGACCCGATGGTCCGCTACGTCTCGTTCACGCGCAATTTCGGCCACGAAGCGGCGATGCGCGCCGGACTGCGCGCGGCGCGCGGCCAGGCCGTGATCGTGATGGATGCCGACTTCGAGCATCCGCCCGAGCTGGTTCCGCAACTGGTCGAGCAATGGCGCGCGCGGCTTCAAGGTCGTGGCGGCGCAGCGGATCGGACGACGCGGCGGTGTCGCGCTTCAAGCGCGCGACGTCGCGTCTCTATTATCGTGTGCTGGGCGCGCTCGGCGACGTGCAGATGGAGCCCGGCAGCGCCGACTTCCTGCTGCTGGACCGCGCGGTCGTCGACACCATCAACGGCTTCGAGAACCAGGAGCTGTTCCTGCGCGGCCTGGTGCGCTGGCTCGGATTTCCGATCGCCAAGATCAGCTACCGGCCCGGGCAGCGGCGGCATGGCGCCAGCAAATACTCGATCGGCCGGATGGTCGAGCTCGCGCTCTCGGGCATCGCCGCCCACAGCGTGCGGCCGCTGCGCGCCGCGATCTGGCTGGCGCTCGGCTTTGCGATGCTGGGGCTGCTGTTCGTCGTCTATTCGATCGTGAGCTTCTTCTTCGTGCAGCACACGGTCGCCGGCTGGACCTCGATCATGGCGGCGATCGCGATCCTCGGCGCGGCGCAGCTGTTCGTGCTTGGCATCGTCGGCGAATATGTCGGACGCATCCTGCGCGAGACCCGCCGGCGGCCGAGCTATGTGGTGGCGGAGACCGAAGCGGATCGGCACACGCGAGCGCCTGTGAGCGAGTTGCGCATAGCGGGCAGCGAGTAGCCAATGCCCAATTATCCTCGATGATGGCAGTGCCATCGGCGTCATCTGCACATCCTGCAACTTGGATTTTCACGGCCCGAATCCGTATCTGAGCGGCCACTTGCCCGCTTGGATGCTGCAAAAGCCCTATCGGCCCCAAATACCGCCGCTCGCCGTCTTCCACCGAGCGTAAGGCCTAATAGGCTGCTCGATGCGATCGAGCGTTATTTCGGTGACCGTCTGCGCGGGCTTGGAACTATCACCCGTCTATGACGGACCGGAGCCATTCCCTCGGAAGCGCGAAGACCCGCTTAGACGCAATTGAACGTTGCCGGCGCCGGCTTCACGAAACTGCGATTTATTAACCCTGGCTCTTTAACTCTGGCTGCTAAGCCCTCAGGGAGGTGCCAATGAAAATGAGCCCAATCGCTGCCCTCGCTTTGATCGCGATCAGTCTTGGTTGCGCATCTGCTCAGAGCGGCCCGGCAAATGCGCAGCAAGGCGGCGCGCCGCCCTGCGTCGGTCGCAATCCGCACGTCGCAGTGCCGACGGCGCCGCATGGCATGTACCTTTGGCTTTATTCGCTGGACGCTGAACGCCCGTTGGACTTGTTCAAGAAGTATGTGATCGGCAAGGATCCCGCGCTGTGCGGCGTGAGCGCGGTGGTGAGCTGGTCGGATGTCGAGAAGTCGCAGGGCTCGTTCGACTTCTCGAAGGTGGAGCAGAACCTAAAGCCTTTCATCGACGCCGGGCTGACCATCAATCTGCTGTTCGCCGCCGCGGGAGAAGGCAAGGAAAACACGACGACCCCGCACTGGGTCATGGCGGAAGTACCGAAGACATTTTGTGGCGGCGTACATCTGCCGATTTACTGGAATCCGAAATTCGAAGCCGATTGGTCTGCGTTCATCAGGCGCGCGATCAACTATTTCAGTCACAAGTCGCCGATCAAAAACCAGGTCGGCTATCTGCGTTTTGCGACCGGCGCGGGCGCGGAGGCGGTGCCGCCGCCGGGGGCGAAGGGAGGGCCGTGCACCAAGCTGCTGGCCAACCATGGCTACTCTTACCAAGTCTGGAAAGCGCACACGCTGCGGATCCTGAATGCGATGGCCAGCGTTCAGACGCCGCATCAAATCATCGCCGCGCTTCCGCAGGTTCCGGGCGGACCGACGGCCTACGATCTGCCGAACGCTTTCGCGGCTGCTGCCGCCGCGAAACACGTCGGGTTGTCGTTCGAGAGCTTGGGGTCCGGGAACATAGCCGCGCCCGGCACCAAACCCGGGCGGTGTCAGCCGGCGCAAGTTCCATTGGTGTGCCGCCTTACATCAAATATGCGGGTGTCGTTCCGCTCGCCATGCAGCCGATCACCGCTTCGCGAAACACCAATCATGCCCGGATCGACATCTCGAATCTGCTGCAATACGCGCTCGACAACAAGATCCAGATCTTCGAGCTGTATCCCGACGAGTGGTTCGAGGCCAACGGCGTAACGGCTTGGCAGCCGTACCAGCCGGCCCAGCAGGCGAGGTACAAGGCCGCATTGCAGGCGGCCTCGCGCGTACTGGGCGTAGCTGCGATACCGTAACGAAAAATGGCAGCGAAGCCGCAGCCTGTCGCGGCGTGACCGCCATTGCTGATGGCCTCCGATATGCTGGTTATGTCTTCCGGATCGTCACGAGAACCGCCGCGTTTCGGCGCGCCACATTAGCACTTTGGCAATGGCGATGCGGTTTGATGGGCCCATTCCTTAAAGGATACATCCCATGACCCAGACCCACCTTGCGTCCCGCGGCGCCCTCCTCACCTGCGCGACGAGCCTCGCCGTCCTCCTTTGCACCGATGCCAACGCCAAGGACCCCGGCATGGGCGCCTACATGATCCGGGTGCTCGCCTGCGACGGAGTGGACGCCAAGATGGAGGTCTATCTTCCGCAATCGCTCGTCAGCAAAGGCTATCAGGCCGTCCGCAAGATGAAGCCCACGATCGGTTGGTACACCCTCGACCTGACCTCGGCCGAGAAGGGCAAGGTGATGGAGCCGGTGCGCGTGAGCATGTCGGCCGACGGCAAGACCGTCACGGTGGACCAATACACGCGCGGCCTGCCGCCCACGGCGATCCCCGTCGCCGGTGGCACGGTCGACTTCGATCAGCGCTTCGGCACGAAGGCGAAGTGCGGCCCGTTCAACCACGGTAATGGGAACGCGTAGCAGGCGCGCCAACGACTAGCGCGGTCCGGCGGGGGCCTATTCCTAGGGCTGATCCGATCAACCCTTCAGCGCTTCGCGGACGTGCCCCCACCTCCGTCAATCTGTCGGCCCATGAGCGCGATCGCCTGCTGATAGACCGTCGCAGCATTCCATCCCTGGATCGCCGCGAAATTGGGTTCGCCCTGTTGGTATCCCGCGCCCGCGCGCCAGCCATGGCCCTTGAGGAAGTTTGCCGTCGAGGCCAGCGCATTGTTCACGTTGTCGAGGCTTCCCCCGACGCCGTAGTTCAGGATGCTCTTGGGCATGAATTGCGTGTGGCCGACCTCACCATGCGCAGCGCCGCGCGTGTCCGCCGAAAGGATCTTGCGATCGATCAGCGTCAGCGCGGCGTAGAGGTGCTCGGTGAAATAGGCCGACCGGCGGCAGTCATAGGCGAGCGTAGCCGTAGCCGACAGAACGTTATGTTTCCCGCGGTCGGCCCCGAAGCCCGTCTCCATTCCCCAGATGGCCAGGAGCGGTCCGGGCGGCACGCCGTAGCGTTGCTCGATGGACGCGAACATTGCCGCATGGGTTTGCTTGAGCGTGCGGCCGCGCGCGACGATGGCCGGGCCGCCACGCTTGGCGAGAAACTGATCGAGCGACAATTTGAAGCTCCGCTGGCCCCGATCGGCCGAGATGGTTGCAGTCGAATAGCTGGTCGCCATCAGGGCCGCGATGGCGGAGGCGCTGACGCCCTTTGCCCTCGCTTCATTGGCGAACTGGCTCTTCCACGCCTCGAAGCCGGCCGACGTGTTGCCGCACTGCGCGGCGCCCGCTTCGCTGGCCGTCCACACGAGCGCCACCAAGGCTGCGACGGTGACTGTCTTGAACTGACCGCGCGTCGTCATTCGGAACTTCCCTTGTCCTGTGCTCGCCCTCGCTGCCGGGACGAGCCTTATCCGGCCCTGGCAGCTCCGGGTATCCCGCCATCATGACCAAAAGTAGCCGTGCCTTGCCGCCTAGCGGGCACACCGTGAGGGCTGACGAATATAGCGTGTTGCCCAGACGAGCGCAGCGAAATCCGGGTAGTACCAAGCTAGGGTGTGTACTCATAAATCGCTGACCCCGAGCGGACATGCACTCCTCATCTGGCACCAGCCAGACAGCGGCCAGGCTGAACCTTTCCAAAATTTCACGGATAAACTGCAGCCCGTGTCCGTCAAACAGGGGAGCGATCACCCTTTTCGGCGGAGCGGAGCAATGGCCACCTTCAATGTCACGTCCAGATCGACGACCCAGCCTGGCGATCACGCCTTCAACGGCGATAGTGCTCTAGCCGATACGCTTAACGTCGGTGCGAGCGTCAGCTTGACCGCCATGGGCGCAGGCAGCCGCGGCGCGTTGCTCGCACCCACCGGCGCATGGACCGTAAACGTCGATGGAACAATTTTCTCGGAAAATTCCATCGGCATCGACCTCGCGTCCGGCAATACCGGTGTCTCAACCATCAACATCAGGGGATCCGTCGGGGGCGAGGAAGCGGCTATCGCAGTGCGCAGTTCCGCCGAAATCGGGAACAGCGGCAAGGTGGTCGGGACGGTCAACGGCATCGCCATCCAAAACGGCGGCTCGCACGCCGTCGCGAATTCCGGCCTGATCAGAGGAGACAGTTTCTCGATCGTCGACGTCACTGGTCTCAGCAACGACAAGGTGACGAATTCGGGCACGCTCGACGGGGCGGTCAGTCTCGGGAGTGGAACGAACGAACTCATAAATTCAGGCACCATCGATGGCGCTGTGAGCGGCGGCAACGGGATCGACGCGTTCAGCAACGCCAGCGCGATCTTCGGCGATGTCTCTCTCGGCGGCGGCACCAACACGCTCACCAACGAGAATCGCTTTGCGCTGATCCAGGGTGATGCTGTTGGCGGCAGCGGCAACGATACGATCAACAACTTCGGAGGGGAAATCACCGGTACGGTTTTTCTCGGCGACGGCACCAACAGGCTCAACAACTCAGGCACGATCCGCGGCGATGAGGGGCCCTTCAACCCCAACCTGGATAGCGTCATTGGCGGCTCCGGCAATGACACGGTCATCAACTCGGGGAAGATTATTGAAGGCGTGAACCTCGGCGGCGGTCAGAACACCGTCAGCAACTCAGGCACGATCGATGGCAGTGTCAGTTTCGATGGCGTTTAGCGGAGGCAATGACACCGTTACCAATTCGGGGCTGATCACCGGCGGCGTGCTGCTGGGAGACCGCGACGACACGCTTAATAACTCAGGCACCATCACAGGGATTGTTCTTGGCGGTGACGGCGTCGACACGGTGACCAACACCGGCAGGATCCTGGACGTTATCAACCTCGGCAACGGCAACGACACTTTCAACGGCGGCGACAGTGATGAAACCGTCCGCGATTTCAACGGCGCCGATACGGTGAGGCTTGCTGGGGGCGCTGATACCTACATCGCCACCTACAACAATGCCGCCAACACTGGAACCGATGGCATCGACACCATTGAAGGCGGCGGAGGCTCCGATACCTATGACGCCAGCGGAGCGACCAGCAGGGTCCTGATCAATCTCGGTTCCATCCCCGGTGAAGTGATGCCGAACACGGCGACCGGCGTTGACGTTGCCGGGACACTGCGGGACTCGATCACCGGATTTGAGAACGCCAAGGGAGGAAGTGGCAACGACACCCTCTTTGGCACCAACGAGCGCAACACGCTCGAGGGCGGAGCCCACGATGATTTCCTGTTCGGTTTTGGCGATAACGACACGCTTAATGGCGGAATTGGAAATGATGTCCTCGTGGGCGGCCTGGGCAGAGATATCCTGACCGGCGATGGACTGGCACCCGGCTCCATCACCTTCGCCGGCATCGCGGATATCTTCCGTTTCGCCAGTGTCAATGACAGCGGCACGACCAGCGCCACGCGCGACATGATCACCGACTTCCAGTACTGGCAGGATACGATCGATCTGCAGTTCGACGCCAACACCAATACCGCGGCCCGCGATCAATTCACCTGGATCGACACCGATGCCTTCAGCGGAACTGCCGGCGAGCTGCGCGCAAGGTCGGTGGCCGACGGGAAGATCGTGGAGGCCGACGTGAACGGCGATGCCGTGGCCGACTTCTCGATCGAATTGCACAGCACATCCAATATCACGCTGACCGCTGACATATTCGGGCTTTGACGCCTCGCGAGAGCGATGGCGCGTGCGCGTCAGTTCGATTGAACGGAACAGATTCGCTAGCGCGGGATGATTTGAGGTTAACGCAGCCCCGTCATTGCGAGCAAAGCGAAGCAATCCAGGTTGTTAAGACAACTGGATTGCTTCGTCACTTGCGCTCCTCGCAATGACGGCTGCGAGCAATGCAATGTTACTTTATCCGGCGCTACGCGACCGCCTTGATCGTCTTTGCCACCTTGTCGAAAATTTCCCCGATCTGGCTTTCACTAATGATCAGTGGCGGCGTCAGCGCGATGGTCTCGCCGGTGACGCGCACGACCATGCTCTCGTTGTTGAACGCATGCACCATGGCGTCATAGGCGCGCCGTCCGACGGCGTCGGGCCGTGAGGCGAGGTCGACCGCGGCCGTGAGCCCGATGGTGCGAATGTCGAGCACGTTTGGCAGTCCTTTGAGGCCCATGGCCGCGTCGGCCCACACCGGTTCGAGCTTGCGCGCGCGGTCGAACAACTGCTCCTCGCGATAGAGGTCGAGGGTCGCGAGCCCCGCCGCGCAGGCGAGAGGGTGGGCGGAATAGGTATAGCCGTGGAACAGCTCGACCACGTGCTCGGGTCCGCGCATGAAGGCGTCGTAGATCGACTTCTTCACGATCACGCCGCCCATCGGCACGGTGCCGGAGGTGATGCCTTTGGCGAAGGTGATCATATCGGGCGTGACGCCATAGCGCTCGGCCGCGAATGAATATCCGAGCCGGCCGAAGCCGGTGATGACCTCGTCGAAGATTAGCAGCAGGCCGTACTTGTCGCAGATCGCGCGCAGGCGCTGGAGATAGCCTTTCGGCGGCGGCAGCACGCCGGTCGAGCCGGCCATCGGCTCGACGATGACCGCGGCAATGGTCGACGCGTCGTGCAGCGCAACGATGCGTTCGAGATCGTCGGCAAGGTGCGCGCCCCAGTCCGGCTCGCCTTTGCTGAACGCCTGCTCGGCGCGATTGTAGGTCGCCGGCAGATGATCGACGCCGGCCAACAGCGAGCCGAAGAATTTGCGGTTGGCGACAATGCCGCCGACCGAGATGCCGCCGAAGCCGACGCCATGATAGCCGCGCTCGCGCCCGATCAGGCGCGTGCGCGAGCCTTCGCCGCGGATGTTGTGATAGGCGAGCGCGATCTTGAGCGCGGTGTCGACCGCTTCCGATCCGGAATTGCAGAAGAACACATGGTCGAGATCTTTCGGCGCGAGCGCCGCGACCCGGCTCGCCAGCTCGAACGCCTTCGGATGCGCGAACTGGAATGCGGGCGCGTAGTCGAGCTCGGCGGCCTGGGCGCGGATCGCCGCGACGATCGGATCGCGGTTGTGGCCGGCGTTGGTGCACCAGAGTCCGGCGGTGCCGTCGAGCACGGCGCGGCCGTCCGGCGTGTAGTAGTGCATGTCCTTCGCCCGTGCGATCAGCCGCGGGGCGGCTTTGAACGCACGATTGGGCGTGAACGGGAGCCAGTAGGACTCCAGGTCATTGGGGATCGCCGCCGGCGTGCTTGCTCCAGAAGGCATGGTACGCTCGCTTTGGCCGCTCGTGGCCGCTCCCTTGCCGGTGCGCGACCCGGCTGCTACCACCGCGCATTCATTCACCGATGTAGCACAAGCATGGCCGACAAAACCAACCGACTTAAGGCGCGTCTGCCGCGCGGTCTGGGCGACCGCGGCCCGGCCGAGATCGCGGCGACCCGGCGGATGACCGACGCCATCCGCGACGTCTATGAGCGCTATGGCTTCGAGCCGGTGGAGACGCCGGCGATCGAATACACCGACGCGCTCGGCAAGTTCCTGCCGGACCAGGACCGGCCGAACGAAGGCGTGTTCTCGTTCCAGGATGACGACGAGCAGTGGCTCTCGCTGCGCTACGACCTGACCGCGCCGCTGGCGCGCTATGTCGCCGAGAATTTCGACGCGCTGCCGAAGCCCTACCGCAGCTACCGGTTCGGCTGGGTGTTCCGCAACGAGAAGCCGGGCCCCGGGCGCTTCCGCCAGTTCATGCAGTTCGATGCCGACACGGTAGGAAGCGCATCGCCGGCGGCAGACGCCGAGATGTGCATGATGGCGGCCGACACCATGGAAGCGCTCGGCCTCAAAGGCCAATACGTCGTCAAGGTCAACAACCGCAAGGTGCTCGACGGCGTGATGGAGTCGATCGGCCTCGGCGGCGAGGAGAATGCCGGCCGGCGGCTGACCGTGCTGCGCGCGATCGACAAGTTGGATCGGCTCGGCGTCGGCGGCGTGAACCAACTGCTTGGCGAAGGGCGCAAGGACGAGAGCGGCGACTTCACCAAGGGCGCCGGGCTTGACGCCGGTGCGATCGATCGCGTGCTAGGCTTCGTAGAGTCGAAAGGCGCAGACGCGAATGCAACGCTTGCGAATCTGGCGAAGGTGGTCGCGGGCTCGGCGCAGGGTGAGGCGGGCGTCGATGAGCTGCGCCAGATTTCCAGTTTGACGACGTCGTCGAACTACGGCGACGACCGCATCCTGATCGATCCATCGGTGGTGCGCGGTCTCGAATACTACACCGGCCCGGTCTACGAGGTTGAGCTGCTGCTCGAGACCAAGGACGAGAAAGGCCGTCCGGTGCGTTTCGGCTCGGTCGGCGGCGGCGGCCGCTACGACGGACTGGTGTCGCGCTTTCGCGGTGAGCCGGTGCCGGCGACCGGTTTCTCGATTGGCGTCTCGCGTCTGCAGGCCGCGCTCACCATGATCGGCAAGCTCGACGGCAAGGCGGCGCCCGGTCCCGTCGTCGTGACGGTGTTCGATCGCGACCGCACCGCCGACTACCAGAAGATGGTCGCGGCACTGCGCAACGCCGGCATTCGCTCCGAGCTTTATCTCGGCAACCCGAAGAATTTCGGCAACCAGTTCAAATACGCGGACAAGCGCGGCTCGCCGTGCGTCGTCATCCAGGGCGGCGACGAGAAGGCCAAGGGCGAGGTGCAGATCAAGGACCTGATCCTGGGCGCGGAAATCGCCGGGCTGTCGAAGGAGCGCGACGACTACCTCAAGAAGCAGGCGGAAGCGCAGTTCGCGGTGCCGGAGCGTGACCTCGTCGAGGCGGTGCGCAAGGTGCTGGCGCGCCACAGCGTTACGTGGAACTGAGGTAGCGTGGCGGTTCAGAAGTCCGCATGATTTCGCAGCGAGTCCGAGATGCGGACTTCTGAACCAAAGCCACACTAGATTCAAAAGAGTTGCTAGTGTCCTTCAATTCCGAAGTTCGCATAGGAGCCCGCCGCAAGATCGTGCGAACTTCGGAATCGGGACACTAGCGTCAGGTCACGGATTGCCGGACTTCTTCTTCATCAGGATACGCAACTTCTCCATCGTATCCCTGAATTCGATCACGTTCATTCGCTTGCCGCCGGGCAGGACGATGTCCCCCGGCCGCTGATCGGGCTTGCAGGCGCCGAGCCACTTGGCGGCGATGAGCATCGTCCGTGGCGGCGTCGCGGTGGCGGCCGGCTCGCCCTCTACCCGGGTCGTGGCTCTGACCGTGTAGCTTGCGTTGAAGTCGCCGGTGAACACCGTTTGCAACGTCGCGGTGATCTTGTCGTCCACTTTGCAAACCGTGTCGACGTGCAGGTTGGCGCCATCCTTGCGCTGCGTCGACGTGCACGTCGTTCCCGCGACCATCAGGCCGCCAAAGGTATGCAGCAAGAAGTCGGACTCGGCATCGACGCATTGTTGAATGACCTGCGGCGCGGCCGAGCCATCCTCGAGTGTCAAGGTCAGTTCCCAATGCCCTGCGCGCCGGGTCGGATAGTCCTGTGCAAGCGCTGACGGCCCCGCAGCGACCAGCGTGAAGAGAGAGATGGCGACGCGAAGGCGCATAAGTCTCACTGTAGCAATACGCTGGCGTCCGCCGGTTACCCCGGCGACTTGGCCGCACCCGACGGCCATTCTAGCGACATGTTCCTGTGAGATGAAGGTGTCGCTGTCGATCTGGGCCGCGCGGCCGTGACCGTTGTTGCGTGGAACCGAATTGACCGGCTGCGCATTGTTTAGGCGTTCATCAGGGAAGCATCTCGTGCACAGGCCTTGGCAGCCCGCGATACCGCAGGCCATGCAGCGACACGGCGGTCAGACGCGTCCGGCCGTGCCGCCGGCTCAACCAGCCAAAACGCCACCGGATGACGAAGCAGCGGACGGCCAAGACCGTGGCGACGCGGCGGCCACTGAAAGCACCGAAGCGGGCAAGGCCGAAGCCAAGAAATAGCGGTCCCGCCAACTGCCCGTCACGCCATCCCGTTGCATGGACGACGCCCGTCCCAGTCGATAATGTTCCGCCCGGACAACTTGCCCAGAGTGAGTTGCTGACGGGAGAGAAGCGTCCGTGTTGAACCTTGACGTCAAGCGTGTCGTCGCGGTGACGCCCGCGATCAAAGAGATCGAACTGGTGGCGGCTGATGGCGCGCTGCCGGCGTTCACCGCCGGCGCCCACATCGACGTTGTGCTCGGCAACGGCATCGAGCGCTCCTATTCCCTGCTCAACGATCCCACCGAAACACACCGCTACGTCATCGCCGTGCTGCGCGAGGAAGAGAGCCGCGGCGGCTCGACCTTCGTTCACGATCGCCTGCGCGAAGGCGACCGGCTCGTCAGCTCGCCGCCGGTCAACAACTTTCCGCTCAACGAGGCTGGCGAGACGCACATCCTGATCGCCGGTGGCATCGGCATCACGCCGCTCAAGTCGATGGCGCACCGTCTGTTGGCGTATGGAGCGGCTTTCACGCTGCACTACTGCGCCCGGGATCGCGAGCGTGCGGCCTATCTCGAAGAGCTCACCGCGTTGGTCGGGGAACGGCTGCACGTGCATCTTGACGGCGGCGACCCGTCGCGCGGGCTCGACGTGGCGGCGCTGATGTCAAAGCGTCCATCCGCGGGGCATGTCTATGTTTGCGGGCCCGCCGGGCTGATCCGCGCTGTGCGTGAAGCCTCCCGCGACTGGCCGAAGGGCACCGTCCATTACGAACTGTTCCGCGGTTCGGAGGCTGACGTCGCGCCGCGCAGCACCGACCAGCCCTTCGAGATCACGCTCGCCCGCGCCGGCAAGACATTGACGGTGCCGGCCGACAAGTCGATCCTCGAGGTGCTTCGCGGCAACGGCATCAAGATCAAGACGCTGTGCAAGGAGGGGGTCTGCGGCACGTGCCGCGTCGGGCTCCTCTCCGGCAAGGCGGACCATCGCGACGAGGTGTTGACGGACGAGCAGCGCGAACGGGAGATTCAAGTCTGCGTGTCGCGCGCGATGCCGAACGAGACGCTCGTTCTGGATCTTTAAGACAAGAACACGGACGGAGGATACGGACAATGAGCACGGCAACCACAACGGCTTCGCATATCAAGCCCACGCAGTTGATCAGCGGGACCTTCGTGACCACCGACATCAATCGCACGCGGCGCATGTGCGAGGAACTCCTGGGCCTGGAGTGCGTCGAGCCCGAGAAGGGCACGCTGCTGGTGCGCGAGAATGGACACCAGCCGGGCGGGGCGCTCGCCGGCAAGCCCTATTGGGTGCTCGAGGCGCGCGAGGTGGACAAGGTCGAAGTGCCGCAGGAGATGCTCAATCACTGGGGCGTGTTCGTCACCAGCCAGGCGGCCGTCGATGCCGCCTTCGAGAAGGTCAACGAGCACCAGAAGGCGTTCGGGCTCGGCCGCGTGCAGAAGCCGCGCTTCCGCCACGGCTCCTACGCTTTCTATTTTGTCGACGGCGACAGCAACTGGTGGGAGGTCGAGTACCGCACACCCGAGCTGCTCTATACGACCCTGCGCGAGAAGGGCGACCAGCACTAACCAAAATACTGCGACTGGCACCGCGCAAAGTGCCGGCGCTACCCAGGGAGGAAATCCATGAGTTTGTCCGAGGCGATGATCAAGCCTGAGCTCCTGTCGCACGGCACGATCGAGTGCAGCGACATCGCGGCGACGCGCCGCTTCCTGACCGAGTTCTTAGGGATCGACGTGGTGCGCCCGCTGCCGGAGGCGCAGTACCTCTGGAAAGGCGGACCGTGGTCGGTCGTGTGCGTCTGCGTGGAGGACGCGGAGGCCAAGGAGCAGGGGCCGCAGAACCGCTTCAAGCTGTCGGTCGCGAGTGCGGCCGAGGTCGACGCGGCGCATGCCGCCGCGGTGGCGCAGAAATCGGCCTATGGCATCCGCACGATCGAACCGATCGAGGAGCGCGCGGGCATCCGGTCCTTCAAGCTGCAAGACCTCAACATGCACTGGTGGGAGATCACGACGGCGTCGCAACGTCACTACGACGAGATCTTTGCAAAGGGTGGCGCCGGGGCGCGGTCGTCATGACCGCGCGCGCAAGAGTTGGCGCCTCGCTGACGCTGGCCGCGGGCATTGCCTTGCTCTGGACGGGTGCCGTCTCCGCGCAGGGCGCATTTCCGAACCGCAACGTCACCATCGTTGCGCCGACCGGCCCCGGCTCGGTGCCGGACACGCTGCCGCGCCTGCTGGCTGAGAAGCTGAAGCTGCGCTGGAACCAGAACGTCGTCATCGAGAACAAGCCGGGCGCGACCGGCAACATCGCAGCCGAATTCGTCTTTCGCGCCGCTCCGGACGGCCACACGCTGCTGTCGGTCTTCCCCGGACCGATTGCGATCAATCAGCATCTGTTCGCAAAGCTCAACTTCGATCCGGCGGCGCTCATCCCCGTCACCGTCACCGCGACCGCGCCCAACGTGCTTGTCGTCAATCCGAGGGTGAAGGCGAACACACTTGCGGAGCTCATCGCGGCGGCGAAGGCGGAGCCCGAGAAATTCACTTACGCGTCGCCCGGCGTCGGCGGCACGCCGCACCTCGCGATGGAGATGCTGAAGGTCGCGGCCGGCATCAATGTGCGCCACGTGCCGTACGCGAAGGGGCTGACGGCGGCGATCATCGACGTGGTGGCCGGCAACGTCGACATGGTGTTCGGCAATCTGACGGACGTGCTGCCGCACGTGCGGAACAATACACTGCGGGCGCTGGCTGTCGGCAGCCGCGGCCGGTTGCCGGAATTGCCCGATGTGCCAGCGGCGGCTGAGACATATTCCGGCTTCCACAATGACGCGTTCTATGGATTTGCGGCGCCGCCGGGCACGTCCGCCGCGACCGTGAAGGCGCTCAACGAGGCCATCGTCGCGGCGTTGAAAGAACCCGACATTGCGGCGAGACTTGCGACGCTCGGGCTCAGCGCCGTCGGCAACTCGCCGGATGAGGCGTCGGCCTATGTCCGCAACGAGAGCCAGCGCTGGCGCGAGATCATCGTCAAAGCCGGAATCAAGGGAGTCTAGCCAAAGGCTAGTTTTTCTTCGCCGGAGCGCCCTTGCCGTCCATCATCTTGCGAAGGTCGCGGATGTTCATCGTCTGGCCATTGGCCATCACGATGTCGCCGGGGCGCTGATCCGGCTTGCAGGCGCCGATCCACTTCGCCTGGATCGATGTGGTGCCGCCCGCACCTTGCGCCGCAGCCGGCACGCCTTCGATCTTCGTCGTCACCTTGACCGTGTAGTTGCTGTTGAAGTCGCCGGTGACGACGCTTTGCGACGTCGATTTCATCGGCCCGATCTGGCAGGTGGCGTTGATCACGATCGTCGCTCCCACCTTCCGGATTTCCTGCTTGGAACAGAGGTCGGCGCTGAGATCGCCGCCAAACGCGTTCATGAGCTTGTCGGTCTCGGTGTCGGTGCATTGCTGCATCGTCTGCGGCGGCGTGTTCCGGCCCTCATGATTGATGGTGACCTCCCACAATCCGGGCCGGCGTGTCGGAATTTCCTGAGCGACGGCAGACGAAATGCAAGCGGCGCCGAGTGCGAGGACCGAAACAAAAAAACGCATGAAGGAACTCCTTGGTCGGACCGGACGCGCGGCTCTATGGGGCGATTGCGGCTTTTCTTGCTATGTTGAACGACGCCCAGATGTCGGCGCCGCGCGCGGCGCTCAATAGCGAACTTGCACGCGCGGATGCAGCCGCGGCGCCCGGGCATGCGCGTAACATGACGAGCGCGTGCGCGTCGCCGGCATCTGGTAGCGCGCGATGTCGGGACGCCACAGGCAATTGAAGGCGATGTAGTCGCCATAGATGCGATGCACGCTGGTAATGCGCGCGTACTTGTTCCAGCCCGCGCAGTAGGCGCCGGCGATCTCGCGCGCGCCCGCCTCGTTCTCGCAGGTCCACGGAATGATGCCGCCGGTATCGTTGCCGCGATAGACCTGCGCGTGAGCGCTCGCCGACGACAGCGCGACCGCCAGGCCGATCAAGGACAACCGCCACGCCGCGCGCATTTCCGCCTCCCGAGTTGCCGGATAGCGATTTTAGAGCATGATCCCGAAAAGTGGAAACCGGTTTTCGGAAAAGATCATGCTCCAGGGATAAAGCATGATCCCGAAAAGTGGAAACCGGTTTTCGGAAAAGATCATGCTCCAGGGATAAGCTCGTTGCCGCCGACTGAAAAGTGCGCCGGCGGCAACCGGGGACCGCTGACCCGTTCGTGCGCCAATCGAGCAACAGTTGCGGCGGTAGCCGGCGGCGCGTGAACCGCCTGAAGGTCACGCGGCCGACATGGAACATGTGAACGCTGGGGATAACTTCGCCTGCTCGCGAGAAACCACGCCGTGGCGCGGCTGCCACAGGCCTTGTCGTATCCGGTGTGCAGTCGGGTTCCGCTCTTGACCTCCCTGGGTGGGCGCGGCACGATTCCGGCTTATCGGGTCGAGGGGTGGGGTCATGCGCGGCCGCGCATCGTGGTTTGCTCTGGCGCTTGTCGTCGTCACCGGACTGTTGGCGCCGGTCGCGCCGGCGTCGGCTGCGAGCATCTTCGAACTGAATTTCTGGCTGTCCGGTCCGCGCTATGATGGCGAGCTGCCACCGTGTGACGCGCCCGCGGCGCTCGACACCATCGCGTCGCGGTTTTCCCAGAAGGAATACAAGTACTGGAATTCGGTCCTGACCATTCAGGGCTATGAGCGGATCCGCGAGACGGCGTTCCGGCCGTGGGCGCCGAACGCCATTCCGCGGCGGTTTTGCAGCGCGCTTGCGCTGGTTTCGGACGGCCTGAAGCATCCGGTGCATTATTCGATCGCCGAGACCACCGGCTTCGCCGGCACAAGCTGGGGCGTCGAATGGTGCGTGGTCGGCCTCGACCGCAACATGGCCTACAGCCCGGCCTGCAAGATGGCGCGACCCTGAGCGTCGGCGTCGTGGCGGCTCGATCTCTCAATTTGTTCTTGAAATGTTCTGCAGGTGACGCCATAGTTGGCGGCAGTTCCCGCCTGCATGAGTGAGGGGCGTCGATGTTTCGAATTGTCCGTTGGGCGGCCATGGCCGCAAGCTTGTTGCTCGTGGCGGCCGCGGCATCGGCGCAGGACCGGCGTCAGAATGAGCCCGGCAATTTCGATTTCTACGTGCTGGCCTTGTCGTGGTCGCCGTCGTTCTGCGAGGCATCGGCCGAGAAAGGCCGGGCGCCCCGGGAGCAATGCGGCGGACGGCCCTATTCGTTCGTCGTGCATGGCCTATGGCCGCAATACGAACGAGGCTCGCCCGAATACTGCCAGAACCCGGCACCGCGGCTCGACCGCAACATCGTCGCCGCGATGCTGGATTTGATGCCGGCGCGCGGCCTGATCTTCAATGAATGGGACAAGCATGGCGTCTGCTCGGGGCTCGGACCGCGCGGCTATTTCGAAGCCGTGCGCAAGGCGCGCGCGCAGGTCAAGATTCCGGAGCCCTATATCGAGCTCTCGAAGCCGCTGATGGTGACGCCGGACCAGGTCGAGGAAGCATTCGTCGACGTCAATCCGGGTCTCAGCCGCAAGGGCATCGCGGTGACCTGCGACAGCCGCCGTCTGCACGAGGTCCGGATCTGCATGACCAAGGATCTCCGCTTCCGGGATTGCGCCGAGGTTGACCGGCGCGCCTGCCGCCGCGACCGACTGGTGATGCCGCCGATGCGCGGCGGGTGACGGACGTCCTTGCGCTGCAATGAATTATCGCCACGCATTCCATGCCGGCGGTCCCGCCGACGTCGTCAAGCATGCGGTGCTCACCCGCATCCTCGTGCATCTACGCAATAAGCCCGCGGCCTTCCGCGTGGTCGACACCCATGCCGGTGCTGGCCTCTATGATCTCCGCGGCCCGGAGGCGACCCGCAGCCCGGAATGGCGGGACGGCGTGCAACGGCTGCTGGCCGCGCCGATCGAAGGCGAAGCCCGCGCCCTGCTCGCGCCCTATCTCGACATCCTTCGCGCCCTCAATCCCGGCGACGAACTCGCCACCTATCCGGGGTCGCCCGCCGTCGCCCGCGCGCTGCTGCGCAGCCAGGACCGCCTGATCGCCTGCGAAATCGAGCCGAACGCCGCGGCCGCGCTCGCCCACAACCTCGGCCGCGACCGGCGGTTCAAGGCGGTCGCGATCGACGGCTGGACCGCGCTCAATGCCTATGTGCCGCCGCCGGAGCGGCGCGGCATCGTCCTGATCGATCCGCCGTTCGAGGACGCGGATGAGTTTTCCCGCCTCGCGCAATCGCTGGAAGCCGCCTATCGCAAATGGGCGACCGGCATTTTTCTGCTCTGGTATCCCGCCAAAGGGCGGCAGGACCCGGAGGTCTTGGTGCGGCGCCTGCGGCGTTCGGCGATCCCCAAGGTGCTACGAATCGAAATCGATTTTGCAACGCAGCGTGAGCCTGAGAGGCTCGGCGGATGCGGTCTGATCGTGGTCAATCCACCGTGGATGCTGGCCGAAGAAGCGCAAATACTGATGCCGCTCTTCGCGAAGGTTTTCCAAGGCAACTATCGCGTCGACTGGATTGCGCGCGCTGAATAAGCGCTGGATGAAACCGGTCGTCGGCTCTGTAAGACCATGGTCCCACTTCTCCACAGCCGCGGATTGGAATACTCCTATAGCCGTTGGCTTTGACGTTCCGCCTCCAGTGGGGGCCGGCGGAGTGACTGAGGCCTTGGGTGGCCGACGTGCTTTCCCCGAATGCGGATGTCCAGCCGAGCCGTCGCGCCGTGGGGGCCGGCGGGGACAACCACGGGGAAAGGAGTTTCCCGATGGCCAATGCAGGTACAGTCAAGTTCTTCAATGCCGAGCGCGGTTACGGATTCATCAAGCCCGATGACGGCGGGCGCGATGTGTTCGTGCACATCACCGCGGTCGAACGTGCAGGTCTCAAAGCGTTGAACGAAGGACAACGTTTGTCGTTCGACGTCGAGCCTGACAAAAAAGGCAAGGGCCCTAAAGCGGTCAACCTTGTCATCACCGGCTAGAGTTCGCGGCTAGCTCAGACGCAGCCGCAGCGGAACGCCCGCCTGAAAGTTTCTGTCCTGTCATTGACGCGACTCCACAGCTGGTGTCGCGAATCTGATGTTTGCGCCTGCCGTGCGGTGAAACGCACATGCGAGCTTCGGATTCAATGCGACATCAGCAAGTATTGATTGCTAGTGTGACTTCGGTTCAGGAGTCCGCGTCCAATCGGGCCGCCAGAGAAAGTTCTGAACCACCAATTGGTCGCGCAAGAAGAGGTGACGTTGCCCATGTTGACCGTACGTACAAGCTTCGGTTCTCCGTTCGGCCGCAAGGCCCGCATCGCCGTGAGCGTGCTTGGTTTGGATAGCAAGGTGAAGGCCGAGCCAACCACGACGACGGATCCGTCCGATCCGCTGCGCCAGCAGAATCCGCTCGGCAAGGTTCCCGTGCTCGTTCTCGAGGACGGCAGCGCGATCTACGACTCGCCGGTCATTCTTGAATATCTCGATCATCTTGCGGGCGGCGGCAAAATCCTCCCGAAGGATTTCAACGCGCGCCTTGCCGCGCTCAAGCTGCAAGCGCTTGCCGACGGCATCATGGATGCGTCGATCCTCATCGTTTACGAGGGCCGCTACCGGCCCGCGGAAAAGCACGAGCAGAAGTGGCTCGACTTGCAGGCCGGCAAGATCGACCGCGCGCTGGCTGCGCTCGAAGCGGCGCCGCCCGGTCTCGATGCGCCGCCCAATGTCGGCCAGATCACGCTCGCCTGCGCGCTCGGCTATCGGGATTTTCGTTTCCCGGGCACGCTCAAGAAAAGCTGCCCGAAGCTTACCGGCTGGCTCGACAATTTCGCGGCGCGCGTGCCGGCGTTCGAGGCGACCAAGCCGCCGGCGAACTGAGGCTGGTTACTTGTGTCGTCATGCCCGCGCTGGTCGTGCGTTAGTGGTTCGATTCTAACATTCGCATCCCGTTTCCGCGGGCGAGTTTGCGAATGTTAGAATTAAAGGACCACTAGCAAGTATCAAGTGCTAGTGGAGTTTTGGATTTGACATTCGCTTAGCGAACCCGCTGCTAGATGGGTAGCGAATGTCAAATCCACTCCACTAGCTGCAAAAAGAAAAAGCCCCGGACATCAGTCCGGGGCTTTCAGTTTTTCTGTCGCCGTTGTTGCTTGTCAGAACCGGAAGTTCACACCGCCGCGCACGATGTGGGTGGTGAACGAGACGTTGTCCGGATTGACGCCGTTCCCACAGGCAAGGCCGCAGTTGAACTTGCCGAGATCGACATAAAGATATTCGGCCTTGGCGGACCAGTTGCCGGCGATCACGAATTCGAACCCGCCGCCGGCGGTCCAGCCGGCGTTGGTATCGTCGCCGCCCGCAAATCCCGGCCGGCTCGCCTTGATGTCGCCGATCGCAAAACCGCCGGTGATGTAGGGAAGGAAGCGGTCGAAGGCATAGCCGACGCGGCCGCGCACCGTGGCAAGCCAGCTGTTGCTGGTCGTGCAGCCTGCCGGGCAAATCGCCTTGGACGTGCCGTCGATGTTGGTCCAATCGACGTCGCCTTCGAGGCCCAGGACCCAGGGGCTTCCGAACTGCCAATTGTAGCCGACGGTGCCGCCGACCATGGCGCCCGACACATCGAAGGTGCCGATGCTGGACCACTTGGAGTCGCCCCAGGCGCCGCCGCCATTGATGCCGATGTAGAAGCCGGTCCAGGTACTGGGCTGCACGAACGTCCGTTGTTGCGGATCGTATCGTCGCGACGGCATATCGGCGGCTCCTGCCGAGGCCGCCAGCGCCATCATCCCCAGGCACGCAAGCACAACGCGTTTCATCACTCACCCTCCACGTAACCCGTGGCGGCGATAGTATTCGCAATTTTGGTTGACGTCTAGTGCAAGAAGGATACAGGATTAAGTAAAATATACCGACGAAAATTCACAATAAAATAACCCTGAAGCCGCCACGAATATAGAAAATAGACTGTAAATTTGTGGGGCGCATGGTCAACAAATACTTAACACGGCGCGCCTCGCGGCCGAGGCTGGTTCCTCGCACGGTGAGCTCTTAGGTTTGCGGGCATGAGTGTCCCCAAAAAAGACGTCGACCCGGCCACCGACCTGGTCGAGGAGGACGACGAGCAGAGCCTGCCTGAGCTCGAGACCGCGGTAGACCTCGCCGCCGGCGCCGGTCCGCTCGCGGCCGGTCGCGCCGCGATCCTGCGTCACGTCAAGCTCGCGCCCTCGGCGCCGGGCGTTTACCGCATGGTCGATGCCCACGGCGCGGTGCTCTATGTCGGCAAGGCGAAGAACATCCGCAAACGCATCACGTCCTATGCGCGGCCGACCGGCTACGACCCGCGCATCGAGCGCATGATCGCGGCCACCGCTTCGCTCGAATTCGTCTCGACCAGGACCGAGACCGAGGCGCTGCTGCTTGAAGCCAACCTGATCAAGCGGCTGCGCCCGCGCTTCAACGTGCTGCTGCGCGACGACAAATCGTTCCCGTACATCCTGATCACCGGCGACCATTGGGCGCCGCAGATCCTCAAGCACCGCGGCGCGCGCAACCGCGACGGCCGCTACTACGGCCCGTTCGCCTCGGTGTGGGCGGTGAACCGCACCATCACCGCGCTCCAGCGCGCGTTCCTGTTGCGCTCCTGCTCCGACGGCTTCTTTGAAAGCCGCACGCGGCCGTGCCTGCTGCACCAGATCAAGCGCTGCTCGGCGCCCTGCACGCGCGAGATCGAGTTCGCCGACTATCAGGAGCTGGTGCGCGAGGCGACGAACTTCCTGTCCGGCAAAAGCCGGGCGGTGAAGGAGGAACTCGCCGGCGAAATGGAGAAGGCCTCGGAGACGCTCGATTTCGAGCGCGCCGCCGTCTACCGCGACCGCCTCGCCGCGCTTTCGGCGGTGCAGGCGCAGCAGGGCATCAATCCGCGCTACACCGAAGAAGCCGACGTCTTCGCCGTGCATCAGGAGGGCGGCTTCTTCTGCGTCGAGGTGTTCTTCTTCCGCACCGGGCAGAACTGGGGCAACCGCGCGTATTTTCCCAAGGCCGACCGCACGTTCGGTCCCGGCGAGGTGCTGGGCGCGTTCCTGGCGCAATTCTACGACGACAAGCCGGTGCCGGAGCTGATCCTCATTTCGCACGAGATCGAGGACCGCGCGCTGCTGGAGCAGGCGCTGTCCGCGAAGAGCGATCGCAAGGTCGAGATTGCGAAGCCCAAGCGCGGCGAGAAGAAGGAACTGGTCGATCACGCGCTCGCCAATGCGCGCGAGGCGCTCGGCAGGAAGCTCGCCGACACCGCATCGCAGCGCAAGCTGCTCGACGCGCTCGCCGAATGCTTCGGCCTTGCGCGCGCGCCGCGCCGGATCGAGGTCTACGACAACAGCCACATCCAGGGCTCGAACGCGGTCGGCGCCATGGTGGTCGCCGGGCCGGAGGGATTTCAGAAGAACCAGTACCGCAAGTTCAACATCCGCTCCGCGGACCTCACGCCCGGCGACGACTTCGCGATGATGCGCGAGGTGCTGGAGCGGCGGTTCAAGCGGCTGATGACGGAATCGCCGCGGATGCCCGCGGATCTGGCGGCGGCGGCGGTCGCGGGCAGCGATGGGACGTTTGGAAACACAGTGTGCCGCGGGCTCCGTTACCCTCTCCCCTTGAGGGAGAGGGTGGCGAGGACCGAAGGTCCGAGCCGGGTGAGGGGGATTCGTCAACGCTCACGGCAGTTCACCCCTCACCCGCCTCGCCGCCTGCGGCGGCTCAGCACCCTCTCCCTGCAAGGGGGAGAGGGTAACGGAGCAAGCCGTGAGCGCGGAGGACATCGAGAGCGACGAGCCTGCTGAGGCGGCCAACTCGCCCTGGCCCGATCTGGTCATCATCGATGGCGGGCGCGGGCAGCTCTCCGCCGCGCAGGCGGCGCTCGCTGCGATCGGTCTCACCGATGTGCCGCTTGTTGCCGTCGCCAAGGGACCGGAGCGCGACGCCGGCCGCGAGACATTCTTCGCGCCCGGCCGCGAGCCATTCAAATTGAAGCCGCGCGACCCCGTGCTCTATTTCGTGCAGCGGCTGCGCGACGAGGCGCATCGCTTCGCCATCGGCTCGCACCGCGCGCGGCGCCGGAAGGACATCCGCGAGTCGGGACTTCAGGAGATTCCCGGCGTCGGCCCCGCGCGCAAGCGCGCGCTGCTCCAGCATTTCGGAACGCTGAAGGCGATCGAGCGCGCGTCACCCGCCGACCTGGCGAAGGTCGAAGGCGTCAGCGCCGAGATGGCGAAGAAGATCTATGATTTCTTCCATGAAAAGGCAGGGTAGCGGGACCGTTCCAAAGAGACCTGCCGCATTTTCAGGCGCTCGCGGCGCGCAAAATGACATGGCAGCGTCCGCCCGATCATCTTAGGCTTGGGGCATGACCACGACCTCACCGGCTGCGATCCCGCTCCGGCAGGATCGCATCGCCATGCCGCGCGATTGTTCGTTCCAGCCGAGCGACTGGACGGTGCTGTCGCGTGCGTGGTTTCCGGTCGCGCGTTCTGATGAACTGGCGGAGAAGCCGATCGCCACGCGTCTCCTCGACGTCGACATCGTCGTCTACCGGACCGGCGCGACGGCGCGTGTGGCGCGCGATCTTTGTTCGCACCGCGGCGCTGCGCTCAGCCGCGGCTGGGTGAAGGGCGACACCATCGTTTGCCCCTATCACGGCTTCCGCTACGCGCCCGACGGACGCTGCACACTGGTGCCGGCGCATCCGGATCTTCCGATCTCGCCGAAACTGCGGATCGTGACGTTCCCGACGGTGGAGCGCTTCGGTTTGATCTGGTGCACGTTCAATGGCAACGACGAGTCGCTGCCGGACTTCGAATCGTGGGACGATCCGGATTTCCAGCCGATCATGGCGCCGACCATCGATATCAATGGGTCGGCCGGTCGCCAGGTCGAAGGCTTCCTCGATGTCGCGCATTTCGCATGGGCGCACACCGAGTCCTTCGGTGAGGGCCAGAGCCCGATCGTGCCGACGTATAAGGTCGAGCGCACCGCACGCGGCATTCGCTCGGAGTACCTGAGCGACGTGAGCAATTATCCGCGTGGCTTCCAGCATTTGGCGCCGAAGGACTTCATGTGGCTGCGCGTGTTCGAGGTCTATCCGCCGTTCGCGGCACGGCTGATTGTGCATTTCCCGGATGGCGGTCGGCTGTGGATCCTCAATGCCGCGTCGCCGATCGCCGCGCGCAAGACCCGGCTGTTTTGTCCGCTCGCCCGCAATTTCGGCAAGGACGGGCCGATCGAGGACGTCCACAAATTCAATCTGCTGATCTTCAACGAAGACAAGGTCATCGTGGAATCGCAACGGCCCGAGGACCTGCCGCTCGATGTGCAAATGGAGGCGCATATCGCGGCCGACCGGACGTCAATCGCTTACCGCCGGTTGTTGAAGGAAATGGGGCTCGGCGCGCTCTATGTGAGCTGAGAAACCGCTTAAACCAAGCACTTTTGAAGCATGTGGCGGTCGCAACCCTGCCCATCCCAGGTTGCTAACCACTTTCGTCTAATGGGCTGGCGGGTCGCGGCGGAGTAACCTATATATTCCAACGCCTGCCGCCGTTTCGGGGCAGGCATATGCTCCCGATAGAGCAGAGATCGAGCGCGGCGGGGGGACGCCTTGCTGCCGAAGGCTGAAAGCTATGAGTCAGGTTCATAATATTGCCCACCGGATCGCTGCCTTCCTGGAGAAGCGCAACGCTGCCTATTGCGAAAGCTGCCTCGTTGAGCGGCTGTTGATTGCCAGCCGGGCGGCCATGAAAGCCGCACTGGAAACGGAACGTTTCAGCGTCCGTCTCGGTATCTGTCCCGACTGCAAGACGCGCAAGCAGGTCATTGCTTGCCGCGAGGGTGCCGGCAAAGCCGCGGCCTAGCGCCGCGTTGCCGGGCAGGGCGCGCCGCGCCCGTTTTCACGGCATTCAGTTACCAGCAATCGTCGCTACCGCTCTGGCACCATGATCTGCGGCACGCTGCCGCCGGACGGCGAGCGCGTCACGCGCCTCGGCCGTTCACGGGTCGAGCGCTACTGCTTGGAGAACGATTTGTTGATCGCATCCAGCCGGCGCGCTGTTCCCTCCGGTACTGGCATGCTGCTGGCGTCGAAGGTCGGCTTGGCGCGGGCGGCTTCGTTGGGTCTCGTCACCGTTGTTGGTGAGGATGCGTGCGGGCCTTCCGTGGACCGGGGGATTGCGAATACTGCCAGCCCGATGCCCAACAGCAAGATCGCGGCGATACCGGCCGCCAGCGCGATGTTCCGGTTCGGTGCGCGACGGCCGCCGGCCGCCGGGCGCGCATGCGTCGCCGGGGCGACTGTTGTCGTCAGCGCCGGGCGCGGCCGTCGTCGTGGAACCTGCGACTTTCGATTGCGCGGGCGCACCTGCAGGGGCGGGCGCATCGCCGAACACGGATGCGTTCGCGGGCTTATCTGCAAATACGAAGACATTTTTCGCCGCGCCGGCGGCGAAGTCATTGCCCGTGACCCGGGGTGGCATCGTACAGCGCGGCAGGCTGGTCTTCTTGCAGACGTCGCGCCAGACGTCGTGAGCGGTCTGATGGCGCTTGCGCGCAAGATCGTAGATGCTTTTGCAATTCTCCGACGCGACTTCCAATTCGAGCGTCGCGAGGATCAGTAAGCGGCTGTTCTGCGGCAAGCTGTCAAATTCGACCATGGTCGCGTTGGAACCCAAGTCCGTCGATTGAATGCGAGATTGCCCGCTCAGGACGCAGTGCCTGCGCTATCGACAGTAGTCGTTTGTTGTTTAATTGCCGGTTAATTTTTGTGCGAATACCCAATATCGTGATGATTTGGCTTCGAAAATCGCAGCCCTAGTTGGCAAACAGCGGCGCAAACCGCGCGACGTCCTTGCGCATCTCGGCATCGAATGCCGCCGGCGTGCTCAGGCGCAGGTCCATGCCCTGCCGCTCCAGCCGCAGCTTCATGTCGGCGCTTTGCAATACGGCTTTGATGTCGCGATCGAGCCGCTCGACGATCGCGCGGTCGGTGGCGGCCGGGACCAGCACACCGAACCAGGCGTCATAGTCGAAGCCTGGAAGCCCGGCCTCCACCAGTGTCGGAATGTCGGGAAACGACGGCAGCCGCTCGCGCGTCGAGACCGCGAGCGCGCGCACCTTGCCGGAATGGAGGAGTTCCGCGGCGGCGCTGAGGTTGGAGAAGAAAATCTGCGCGTCGCCGCGCAGTACGCTGGTATGCGCCTCGGGCGCGCCCTTGTAGGGCACGGCGACGATGTCGACACCGGCCTCGCGCCGGAACAGCTCGCTCGCGATCGAGGCGGCGGTGCCACGGCCGGGCACGGCGATGTTGATGGTGCCGGGCTTCGCCTTCGCCAGCGCGATCAGCTCTTTCACGCTTTTGGCGGGCAGGCCCGGCGAGGCGATCAGGATGAACGGCACGGAGCCGACTTTGGTCACGCCCGCAAAGTCGCCGACCGGATCGAAGGACAGATTCTTGTTCATCGCGCTGAGCACGGTGAGGCCGTTGGAGAACAGCATCAGCGTGTGACCGTCCGCGGGTGACTTGGCGGCGCTCTGGCACGCCTGGAACGCCGGGGCGGTTCTCGACGATCACTTGCTGACGCCAGGCTTCGCTGAGCTTTTCGCCGATCGTGCGGGCGAGGATGTCGGTGACGCTGCCGGCCGAAATCGGGACGATGATCCGGACGGTCTGGCTCGGGAACGTCTGCGCCTGCGCGGGTGCGGCGAGGATCGACAGCAGCGCGATAGCGATGCCGGCGCGTGCAACGCAAGAGGTCATGGTCGTATTCCTTCGACGAGCGCGAACGGCGAGGACTGCCGTTATGCGACCGCCGGCTCGCGGGTGCGCGCCAGCAGACCGGACGCTTCGATTTCGGTGCGCATGGTCCGCCGCTCCTGCTCGGTCATCTGCAGCAACGGCGTTCGCACCGGCCCTGCCGCCATCCCCAGCATTTCAGACCAGGCCTTGATCGCCGCGATTGGAAGAATGTGGGTGTCGTGCCAGCGACCATGCAGCCAGCGTTTCGCAACCGCACGCAACGGCGTGAGCGTCTCTGAAATTGCCGCCGCTTCGGTGAACTGGCCGCGCAGCGCAAGCTCGGCATAGTCGCGCATCGGCTGCCAGGCCGCGGTCTGCATCAGGTAGGGCGACGCTGAGGACTGATGCACCCGCTGTCCGTGGTCGCGGATCATCATCAGGAAATCGGTTTCCGATGGCGAACTCATCACGATCTTGTCGCCGCACAGCTTTTGCACCGCGAGGTAGTGCTCCAGTGGCCGCGCGATCTTGGCGCCGCAGATGTTCTCGATCTGCGCGAGCCGCGCGGTCATCGCCGGCGAGATCGCCGGTCGCCCTGAATAAGGCGTGTCGAACAGCCAGATGCCGATGTTCACGCGCGAAGCCACGAACGAGAACCAGTCGTAGACCATGTCCTCGTCGGTGTGGGGATAGACCGGCGTCATCAGGATCACGAAATCCGCGCCGGCCGCCTCCGCATGCCGCGTGAGCTCGATCGTCTCGTGCGCCGAGGTGCTGCCGGTCTGCGCGATGACGCCGCACTTGCCGCGCGCTTCCTCGACGACGATCTCGACGATGCGCTTGCGCTCTTCCTTGGTCAGCGACCAGTACTCGCCCATCACGCCGGTGCAGAACACGCCGTCGACGCGCAGCGTCCCGGTCAGGTAGCGCATGTTCGCCCGCAGCCCGGCCTCGTCGAGTTCGAGCGCGGACGTGAACGGCGTGGTGATCGCCGCCCAGATGCCGCGGAAATGCGCGCGCGATGCGTCCTTTGCCTGGGATTTGTTGTATTTCATTGCCGTTTCCTTGGATGCGCTCCCGAGATGCAGCGAATTGTCCATGGCCGGCCTGCCACGGTCAATCCCAGGTATTCAGCGATGGGATTTGCAGGGGTGCAGGCGGCTTGTTTCGCCCGGCGGAAGCATCGCAACTAAAAGACACGCGCGGAATCACTTCTATACAACGCATAACGTGGAGCCCATGTAATTATTAAGCCCTGCTTAAAGTGTTTGACATATCGTCTTAGTGAATTTGCGGGCCTGCCCGTTTCAAAGGTTGCCGCGCACAGGGCCAGGAAAGAAATTCCGTGAGCGCTCGCGTATGAACCGCCTGTCCTTCGTCAGCGATTCGACGTTCGAAGTCGAACGGCTGCGTCGGCAATTGGCGGGCATTCTCGATGTCCGGCTGGTCGATCCCGCACGCCTTCGAGAGGACGCGCCGGATCGTTTCACGGTCGTCTCCACCGATCTGCACGATCCATCGCGACTGCTCGACATCAAAGAATGGATGAAGTCGAAGCCGAAGAACGGCAAGGTCATTTTTGCGATCCGCCCGAATTCGCGGATAGAGACGACGCAGGCCTTCGCGCTCGGCGCGACGGATACCGTCAGCCAGCCGATCGACACTAAGGAGTTGCTGAGCAAGCTCTGGAGCGATTTCACCGTCCTCGCCAACGACAAGTCAGACTTCAGCGCGCAGGGTCATGGCGGCGCGGCCGCAGCGCAAGATAGTTTGCAGGCGATCTTTGCGTCGGCTTGCCTGGGTGAGGCGCTGAGACCGACGATGATTGTGGCGGCCAGCGCTGCCGTGGTCAACGAGATCGAGTCGAGAGGCCTCTCGTCCTGGATCAATGCCGTCCGCAAGCATCACAGCCAGACCTATCAGCACTGCCTGCTGGTTACGGGCGTGGCCACCGCATTTGGACAGCATCTCGGTCTATCACAGGCCGACCAGAGCCGGCTCTCTTTCGCCGGCATGCTGCATGACATCGGCAAAGCCCGGATTCCGGTCGCGATCCTGGAAAAGTCTAGTCCGCTTGATCACGACGAGATGGCGGTCATGCGTATGCACCCGGAATATGGGCTCGAGGCGCTGCTGAAGAGCGAGGACGCGGTTCAGGCGGAGATGCGCGACATCGTGGTTCATCATCACGAATATCTCGACGGATCGGGCTATCCGCATGGCCTGCAAGGCAACGAGATCTCCGATCTTGTACGCATCATGACGATATCGGACATCTACGGCGCGCTGATCGAGCGGCGCTCCTACAAGCCGCCGCTGTCGAGCCAGAAGGCCTACGACATGCTCGTCGAGATGGGGCCAAAGCTCGACAAGGATCTCCTGCGCGAATTCCGCTTCGTTACCAAGGTTGTGTGACGTCACGTCGTCCGTTGCCGGTCGCCGTCGATCGGCAGGATCTGGCCCGAGATCGACTTCGCGGCATCCGATGCCAGGAACACCGCTAGTGCGGCGACGTCGCGCGGATCGACGAACGCCTTTAGCGACTGGTTCGCCAGCGCCCGGGTCTTGATCGCGTCGACCGACTGGCCGCCGGCTTTCGCGCGCGCCTCGTAGACCCGATCGAGCCGCGGTCCGGCAACCGCGCCGGGAAGGATGGCGTTCACGCGGATGCCGAACTCGCCAAGCTCCATCGACAGCGTCTTGGTGAAACCGATGAGGCCCCATTTGGTGGTCGCATAAGGGCTGCGATTGGGGTAGCCGAGCCGGCCGGCGACCGACGACATGTTGATGATCACGCCGGCGGCCGAGCGCTTCAGATGCGGGATGGCGCAGCGCGTGACGTTGAACGTGCCGTTGAGATTGACCGCGACCACCTTGTCCCACTCATCGGGATCCATCGCCTCGACCGGCGCGGTCGGTCCCGCGATGCCGGCATTGTTGACGAGGACGTCGAGCCCGCCCAGTGCATTGACGCCAAACGCGACCATCTCCTCGACATCCGTGCGGCTCGCGACGTCGCAGCGCCTGGTGATCGCGGCGGGCAGTTCCTTCGCGAACAATGTCAGCGCATCCGGGTCGATGTCGCAGACGAACACACTGGCGCCTGTCCTGGCGAATGCATGCGCGATCTCACGGCCGATGCCGGATGCTCCGGCCGTGATCAAAACGCGCTGCGTCATCGTATTGCCCCGGTTGGTTCGGACCGGGAGCTTCTCCGGATGACGTGGCCGGGTCAACGCCCGTCCAGGCGTTTGATGACGATCGCGCATTGACCCGGGCCAATCCGCGATTACGCTGTTCCGTCAGGCCGCACGTTCGACGGTCGTTACGGGGAGGTACGCATGCGGTTCGCGATCAGGCTTGGGCTGTTCGCTTTTCTCTGCGCTGCCTTTGCATTCGCCGGCAATGCCGCCTGGTCGCAGGCGTCGCGCACGATCAAGGTCGTGATCTCGGTGCCGCCCGGCGGCACCATCGACCTGCTGGTACGCGTGTTGGGGGACTATCTCTCACGCACGCGCGGGCTGACGATCATCGTCGAGAGCCGGCCGGGCGCCGGCTCGATCATTGCGGCCGAGACCGTGGCGCGCGCTGCGCCGGACGGCAACACGCTGCTGATCAACTCGAACGGCCAGATGATCAGCCCGGTCCTGCGCAAGGTCAATTTCGATCCGCGCACGAGCTTCGAGCCGATCTGCTTCCTGGTCGACTCGCCGCAGGTGTTCGTGGTCAACAGCAAATCGCCCTACCGCACGCTCGCCGAATTCGTCGAGGCGGCACGCGCGAGGCCGGGCGAGCTCTCGATCTCGACGGTCGGGCCCAACACGACCCAGCACATCGCGGTCGAGCGCTTCAAGCGCGTCGCCGGCGTCGACCTCACCTATGTGCCCTTCACCGGCGGTGCGCCCGCCATCAATGCGCTGCTCGGCGGCCACGTGACCGCGGTGCTGCAGAATTTCTCGGAGGCTGGCGAACAGGTTCACACCGGCGCGCTGCGTGCGCTTGCGACCCCGGCGCGGGAGCGGATCCCGCCGTTACCTGATGTCCCGACCATCGCCGAGTCCGGCTACAAGGATTTTGTCGCCGACGTCTGGTTTGGCTTGGTCGCGCCGGCGAAGACGCCGGCGCCGATCATCACGCAATACATCGAATGGTTCGGACAGGCGATCGTGGCGCCCGAGGTCAAGGCCAAGCTCGTGGCCTCGGCGCTCTATCCCAATCCGCGTTGCGGTGCCGATTTCGCCGCGCATATCCAGCGGCAGGTCGACGAATTCACGCGCGTGATCGCCGAGCTGAAGCTCAAGGGTTAGAGCATGATCCCGTAAAGCCTGCCCCGGACTTGATCCGGGGTGGGCACCGGTTTTCGGATAAGCATGCCCTCGGGCTTGACCCGAGGGATCATGCTCGACGACTAAGGCCCTTGGCGCGCCGCGTTCGGCGGCATGCCTTGTGGTTGCGGCACGCCTTGCGCCGTCGGCGTTTGGCGGGTCACGGCATCCGCGATCGCGGTGCCGAGCGCGCGCGCCACGCAGGCGTAGCTCCAGTCGTTCATATGCAGCTCGTCAGGCGAGATGAACTTGTCGAACGCGAGCTGGTCGATCTCGCGCCAGCGGCGCATCAACTCGTAGCGGCGGAACAGGTTGACGTTGGTGCCGCGCGCGGTCTCCGCGATCATGGCGACGATGGAGTTGGCGCCGGCGCCCCGGATCACCTTCGGCGCGTATTGCGGATCGATCAGGACGATGTCCGCGCCGCTCGCCTTGCGGAGATGGTCGACGCCGCCTTGCAGGATCGCGAGGTGCTTTTCCAGCGGGTTGCCGTGCAGCATCGAATTGGTGCCGAGCTGCCAGAGCACGACATCGGGTTTCTCGGCAATGACGTCGCGCTCGAACCGGTCGCGCTTGTCGTAATCGTTGTCGCCATTCACGCCGCGGTTCACGACCGAGATTTCATGGCGGGGAAAGAGATACGCGAGCTCGAGCTGCAGCCGGCTGGGATAGCTCCACGCCGGCGTGCTTGCGCCCTCGCCATAGGTCGACGACGAGCCGATCGCGACGATCTTGAGCGGCTGCTGCGCAGCCATCTGCCGAGCGGCGCGGGGGAGCGGCAGATCGAAATGCGCCAGTTCCGGCGGAACGATGCAGGGCGGCGTAATCGCCGGCGGATCGGGCCTGCGCGGTTGGCCGAGTGCGGCCGGCGCCGTCGCGGTCAGAAAGGCGGCAGCGGCAAGAAGTGCGTAACGTCGGGAGCAGGCGAATGGCATGGCGGTGTCCGGATGGTCGCTGGTATCGCTTCACCTATGGCCCAAACGAGGCCAAAAACCGGCACGTCAGTCAACTCAGCATTAAATTCTTGCAAATTATAGCAAACAACGTGCCATCAGGCACGGGCATACGTTAGGCGTCGACCAGGTCCTTTGCCGTCTGGTCGGCCGGCACCAAGAGCTTTTCGAACACCTCGATGCTGGTCGTCTTCACCGGCCGGAAATTCCTGCTGTTGAACGCCGGCTCGCCATAGCCGGCGGCGAACCACGTACGTGGATTGACGATCTCATGGAAGCAGAAGCCGGTCAGCGGCGCCTCGACGTGAATTTCCCGGATCGTGTAGACCGCGTTCCGAACCGGAAAGATGCGCACCGTTTCACGCCAACGCTGGTCCGACGAGAATTTGTCGTTCACGCACACGACTTGCTGTCCGATATGGAAGCTCATGGTGCAGTCCGCCGCGATTGAACCTCGACAAGGCGAGGGACCGTAGGTTCGCAATAAGGCGAAATGCGGAAACTCTAGTGGAGCGGATTTGACATTCGCTACCCACCCAGCCGCGGGCTCGCGAAGCGAATGTCAAATCCAAAGCTCCACTAGAAACCTATATTTGCTAGTGGTCCTTTGATTCTAACATTCGCAAGAGAGCCCGCCGAGAAGGGATGCGAATGTTAGAATTGGACCACTAGTGGAGCGGATTTGACATTCGCTACCCACCCAGCCGCGGGCTCGCGAAGCGAATGTCAAATCCAAAGCTCCACTAGAAACCTATATTTGCTAGTGGTCCTTTGATTTTAACATTCGCAAGAGAGCCCGCCGAGAAGGGATGCGAATGTTAGAATTGGACCACTAGCGACATCAAATTGGCATGTTGCAGTCTACCGCGGCGGCTGAATTTTTCGTCCGGTCCAGCGCCGATACGCCGCTTCCGCGGCGAACGACACCGCTGCGATGATGACGAGCGCGCCAATCGCGGCGGGCTGCTGCCGCCAGGTGTAGACGCCGAGCATCGCAAACATCGCGAGGCAGGTGATCAGCGAGAGCCAGACGATGATCGCGTTGGCGCCGGTCTGCTTCAGTACGCGCAGGTGGCCCGCGTTGACGGCGGCATAGACCAGGAGGAACGCCGCGCTTCCCATCATGGCGATGCCGGAGAGGTCGAAGGCGAGCGTCACCAGCACGACCAGCGCGGCGGTGAGGAGGAGCCCGCCGGTTGCGCCCTTCCAGACCGTGCCCGAAAGCCGGCTTGGCAATTCGCCGTCACGCGCGATCATGTAGCAGACATTGGCGGAGCCGAAGAGCGTCGCGTTGATCGCCGACGCCGTCGAGAACAGCGCCGCGATCGCGATCAGCCGGAAGCCGAATTCGCCGAGGAACGGCTTCGCCGCCTCGGCCAGCGCATAGTCTTTGGCCTGCTCGATCTGCGCGTCGGTGAGGTTGCCGCTGACGGTGATCGAGACCGCGAGATAGATGATGATCACCAGGATCACGCTGGTGTAGAGCGCGCGCGGCAGCATCGTCCGGGGATCGCGCATGTCGCGCGCGGCGTTGGTCACGAGGCCGAAGCCCTCGTAGCCGATGAAGAGGACGCCGGCGCCGAACAGGATCGCCGCCGTCTCGGGCCACAGCGCCGGCGAGAGGTTGCCCGCCTTGACGAAGAACAGCCCGGCGC
The DNA here is from genome assembly GCA_963850705.1 of uncultured Alphaproteobacteria bacterium. GTDB lineage: Bacteria > Pseudomonadota > Alphaproteobacteria > Rhizobiales > Xanthobacteraceae > VAZQ01. The sequence goes on from CAWKMR010000018.1 coordinate 107,557, forward strand.
CCGCAAACACCACCAGGATCGCGACCTTGATCGCGACGATGACCGTCTCCCACCGCCCCATCGACGCGCGCGCCAAAGGCGTTGACCACGGTCAGCAGCAGCACGGCGGCGAGCGCCAGCGATTTGATCAGCAGCGGCGAGGGCGTCGTGGTGATGAAGGTCGCGGCATAGCTGCCGAAGGCGGTCGCGTAGAGCGCGAGCGAAATGATGTAGCCCGCCCACATGAACAGGTTGAGGCCGCCGGCGAGGACGCCGTCGCCGAAACTCTCCACCAGGAAATGCACCGCGCCGCCCGCGGACGGAAACGTCGCGCCGAGCTTGGCGTAGGAATAGGTCGAGAGCAGCGCGACCACGCCGCCGATCGCGAAAGCGAGCCACATCGCGTTGCCGGCCGCCTGCGCCACCACGCCCAGGATCGAGAAGATGCCGGCGCCGACCATGCCGCCGATGCCGATCGATACCGCCGCCGCCATGCCGATCTGGCCGGATCCGGTGGCGGGGGGTGGGGCGGACGGTTTGTCGAGCATGACCGGTTTCTCGCGAGGGTTATGGGGCCCCGCGAGTTTAGCGCGTCATTTGGCGGATGTTTCCGAAATGATCAGCAGCGTCGTGCCGTGGATGACGTAGTAGCCGGCGATGGTTGCGATAATTCGGTTCGCCCAGACCCGATACTGCCGGTCGCTCATCATCTCGAGGAAGCGCTTGGCCGCCGTCGTTCCCACCATCGACGACACGATGGCGAGACCGGCCAGCACCGGATCGAGCGAGCCGGCCTGCTCGATGATGGTGCCGAAATAGGCAAGCTTCAGAGTATGACTGATGATCTGGCACATCGCCTTGGTGGCGACGATCTCGCGGCGGTCGAACGTGCCGCCGAGGAAGAAGCTGTCGATCAGCGGACCGGCGACGCCGGTCAGCAGCATCAAGGTCATGCAGACGGTGCCGTAGATCGTCCCCTGCAGCCGGCTTTCGGGGTTGGGCTGGTAGCCGGAGGGGAAGAGCTTGACCAGGAACGGCGTCACCCCCAGGAAAATGAGCGCTACCGGGGTGCTCGGCACGTAGCGGAAGAACGACCAGGCCCCAAGCGCCAGGACGCAGCCGACGACATAGGCGCCGACCGAATTCCAGCGCACGTGCTTGCGCCACAGCAAGCCGCGCCAGCCGTTCGATGCGATCTGGGTGACCGCATGCAGCACCATGGCGGTCGGAACGGGCAACAGGGCCAGCAAGACCCCGATCAGGATCAGGCCGCCGGCCATGCCGAAAATGCCCGACAGCAAGGAGGTCGCGACCATCACCAGGCAGAGGAAGAGCATCATCAGCAGGGTCACGGCGAATCCTCCTGCCCTCCGTGTGAGCCCGTTGAGTGCCGAAGACAAACTGAGATATATTGGCCTAGCATCAGTTTTCTTGATGGTGCCAAAATGCGCAGGCTGCCCTATCTCAACGGCATCAAGGCGTTCGAGGCGGCCGCCCGTAACGGCAGCTTCGCCACCGCGGCGGGCGAGCTGAACGTTTCGCCCGCGGCGATCAGCCGGATGGTGCATCTCCTGGAGGAGCGGCTCGGCGTCGCACTGTTCGAGCGCAAGGCCAACCGGCTGGCGCTGACGCCGACCGGGCACGCCTATCAGGCCGGACTGACGACGATCTTCGATGCGCTCGCGAACCTGACCAGCCAGGTGACGGCGCAGGCGGGCGAGCGCGTGCTGACGATCGGCGTTGGGCCGACCTTCGCCATCCGCTGGCTCATTCCGCGGCTCGCCGATTTCCGCAAAGTGGAGCCCGACATCGAGGTGCGTTTCACCACCGGCGGCGTCGCGGCGCCGTTCGCCGACGACTGGACCTGCGGCATCACGCTCGGCGACGGCGACTGGCCGGGGCTGATCGCCGAGCGCATGTTCGCCGCCGATCTGCTGCCGGTCTGCGCCCCGCGGATCGCTGCGCGGATCAAGCGCGTGAGCGACCTGAGCGCGCCGACGCTGCTGCGGGTCGCGCACGCGGACGAAGACTGGCCGCTCTGGCTCAAGGCGGCGGGGGCCGGCCGCATCGCCGCCAAGGGACCGAAGTTTGAATATTACGGCCAGGCGATTCAGGCCGCCGCCGACGGCGTCGGCGTCGCGATGGGCATCCGTCCGTATATCGACGACGATCTCGCGGCCGGCCGGCTGGTGGCGCCGTTCGCGCTCACCGTGCCGAAAGGCAAGCAGTGGTATCTCGTCTATCGCGACTTCCGGAAGGACCAGCGCGATTTCGTGGCGTTCCGCAAATGGTTGCTGAAGGCGTCACACAAGCGCGCTGCTTGATTAGTCGTAGACCTCTCGGCTCATGCCCGCGACCTCTCCGCTCATGCCCGCGAAAGCGGGCATCCAGAATTCTTCCGTTCCTGGGTCCCCGCTTTCCGCCTTCGCACTACGCGCTTCGGCGGACTCGAACCCGCCGTAGCTCGAACCGAGCGTAGGCGGGTCGCGGGGACGAGCGGAGGATGGACTTAGCCGGCCACCACCACGCGCTCGATCGGTGTCAGTTCGAACGTGCGCAGCCGTCCGAGCCGCAGCACCTCGATGGTCACGCGCTTGCCGATCCGGTTGCGGTCGAGCAGGCGGATCATGTCGTCGATGCCGGTGACGGGCTCGCCGTCGAGACGGACCACCAGATCGTGCGACAGGAGTCCGGCCTGGCTCGCCGGTCCGTTCTGGTCGAGCGAGGTCAGCATCGCGCCCAGCCGGTTCTCGATGCCGGCTTCGATCGCGTGCCGTCGCGGCACCGGCACGGTTTGCGCCGCGACGCCGATATAGGCGCGCCGCACGCGGCCGTGCATGATGATCTCGCTCAGCACGTGATTGGCGGTGTTGCTCGCGACCGCGAAGCAGATGCCCTGCGCGCCCATGATCACCGCGGTGTTGATGCCGATCACCTCGCCGCGCGACGACACCAGCGGCCCGCCGGAATTGCCCGGGTTGAGCGCGGCGTCGGTCTGGATCACGTCCTCGATCATGCGGCCGGTGGTGGCGCGCAGCGAGCGGCCGAGCGCCGAGATCACGCCGGCGGTCACCGTCGAACTCGAAGCCCAGCGGATTGCCGATCGCGATCGCGAGATGACCGCGCTTCAAGCGTCTTGGAATCGCCGAGCGGCGCGAAGGCGAAGCTGCGGGCCGCGTCGGCGCGCAGCAAGGCGAGGTCGGTGTCGGGATCGATGCCGAGCAGGCGCGCCTCGGTGGTTCGCCCTTCGGTGTCGGACAGGCGGATCTCGCGGGCGCCGTTGACGACGTGGGCGTTGGTCAAAGCCAGTCCGTCAGGGGAGATCACGACGCCGGAGCCGGTGCCGCCACGCGGCTTGCCGCCGGCGGTCTCACGGGTGTCCACGCGCACGACTGCAGGGCCGACGGTTTCCACGACCGACGACACGGCTTCCGAATAGGCGTCAAACAGGACGCGCTCGTCGGCGCTGCCGGGCGCAGACGGTTGCGGCTCGGCGTGATCGGGGTCCAACAGGTAGGCGATGCGGGTATCGAGCATGGCTCTCACACAAAGGATGTGGGGGGTGAGCACTTATGTGGTTTCCGGGTGCCCAAATTGAAAGATGGCCGGGCGCCTTCAGGGTGCCGGCGGTGCCCGGCGCGGCGCCGTGGCGGGGGACAATGACGTCAATTTTACGGGTCCGCCGTAAAACCGACGCCGAAATCCGCGAATATCGCTGGTGTGTATGCGTCGGGACCCTTTTGAGCGTCCGCAAACGGGATTACATTTCAACTCATGGATGGCGTGACCAGCAGGCCAGTCCCGACCCGCCCGCTGCCGGCGCGCCCGTTTGCGCTGCCGAACCTCTTGACCTATGCGCGCATCGCCGCCGTGCCGGTGGTGGTGCTTTGCCTCTATTTCCAGGAAGTCCCGCGCAACGGAGAATGGCTGCGCTGGGTCGCGTTGGCGGTCTTCATCGCGGCTGGCGTGACCGACATCCTCGACGGATATTTCGCGCGCAAGTGGGGTGAGTTGTCTTCGTTTGGCCGCATGCTCGACCCGATCGCCGACAAGCTCCTGGTATCGGCCTGTCTGCTGATGCTGGTATCGGACGGCACCATCCGCGGTTTGTCCTTGTTCGCGGCGGTCGTGATCCTGTGCCGCGAGATCCTGGTGTCGGGGCTGCGCGAATATCTCGCCGGCCTCAATGTCCGCGTCGAGGTGACGCGGCTCGCCAAATGGAAAACGACGCTCCAGCTGGTCGCGGTTGGCTTCCTGATCGCGGGCGACGCCGGCGACGCGATCTTTGGCGTGGTGACGCCGATCGGCCTGTCGCTGCTGTGGCTGCTCTGCGCTGCTGACGCTCTATACCGGCTGGGACTATTTCCGCGCCGGGCTGCGCCATCTGATCGATTGATATAGAATTGCTCGATCTGGCGACGAGCTGAAAGTCCAACAGGTGAAGGCGTGAAGCTTCTCTATTTCGCATGGGTGCGCGAGCGTGTCGGCAAGCCGCAGGAGGATGTCGAGCTGCCGGCCGGCGTCGCGACCGTCGGCGATCTGATGGCCTGGCTTGCGAAGCGCGGCGACGAATATGCGCATGCGTTCGAGAACCCGAAGATCATCCGCGCCGCGATCGACCGCGCCCATGTGCGTCCCGACACCGCGATTGCCGGCGCGCGCGAGATCGCCTTCTTCCCGCCGATGACGGGAGGCTGACGGATGCCCGCGACCATCCGCCTGCAGCGTGAGCCGTTCGACACCGCGGCTGAGACGGCGGCGCTCACGCGCGGCCGCACCGATATCGGTGCGGTGGTCGCCTTCACCGGCATCTGCCGCGGCGCCGAGGACGGCGCGCCGATCGCGGCGCTGACGCTCGAACACTATCCGGGCATGGCCGAAGCCGAAATCGCGCGCCATGTCGAGGAAGCGCAGTCGCGCTGGGCGCTGCTCGGCGTCACCGTGATCCATCGCTATGGCCGCATCGCTCCGGGCGAGCCGATCGTGCTGGTGCTCGCGGCATCCTCGCATCGCCAGGACGCGTTCGCGGCCGCCGAATTCCTGATGGACTTCCTCAAGACGCGCGCGCCGTTCTGGAAGCAGGTGGAAGCGGCGGGCAGCACGAGCTGGGTCGACGCGAAGCAGTCCGACGACAGCGCCGCCGAACGCTGGCGCGATCCACCGCCGAAGCGCCGTGACGCGGCGGAGTGATTTTCAGCCCTGAAAAGATAGAGCGCCGGACGACCTCACTCGGGGGGCTGGTGGTCATCCGGCGCGCGTGCGTGGCGTTGAGGGAGGGGGTACGCCACGCACTTAACTCAACGTATTCAGGCGCAATTCGTTGCGTAGAGCGATCCGTGTTCCACGGGAGGTCGTGTGCGCTGATCAAGCGTTGCGACAATCTCATGAAGCATCGAATTCAGTTCCTCCGGATCGACGCCGTCAGCCGCCATCACCGTCCGCACCAGCGGATCGGTGAAGGCATTCTTGAGCGTGAGCTCCTGGCGATGAGTGTCTCATAGCGTTTGTTCCTCATGCCGTTCAGTGAGCTCAGCGCCGGATAATCGATGTAGCCCTTCTCCTCGCCGGCGTAGAACGTCGCCGCGTCGGGCGTGTTGAGCGTCGCGCCCTTGCGATAGCGCAGCGGAAGGTCCGGATTGGCGATGAACGGCACGCCGAACGCGACCAGGTCGGTTTCGCCGCGCGCGATCGCCGCTTCCGCGGTGGCGACGTCGTAGCCGCCGTTGACGATCAGCGTGCCGTCGAACGCGTCGCGCATAGAGGGCGTGGCGCGCACCGTGCCGTCGACCTTCATCGGCCCGGCAATCGCTTCCGACACGTGCAGATAGCCGAGCCCGAGCTTGCCGAGCTCCGTCGCGATCGTGGTGAAGGTCTCGACCGGATTGGAGTCCGACATCGAGTAGCCCGGGAAGTAGGGCGAGAGCTTGTAGCCGACGCGGCTCGCGCCGAAGACGCCCGCCACCGCCTCGGTGACTTCCAGCGGCAGGCGCATGCGCTTCGCCAGGCTGCCGCCATAGGCGTCGGTGCGCTTGTTTGAGCCGTCGCGCAGGAATTGGTCGAGCAGGTAGCCGTTCGCGCCGTGCAGTTCGACTCCGTCGAAGCCGGCGGCCTTCGCGTTCTCCGCGCCCTTGCGGAATTGCTCGATGATGCCGGGGATTTCGCGGGTCTCGAGCGCACGCGGCGTCGGGATCTTGACCTTGCCGTTGCTGGTGAAGGCTTCGCCTTCGACCGGCAAGGCGGACGGCGCGACCGGCAATGCGCCGCCGTGGAAATCGGAATGCGAGACGCGGCCGACATGCCAGAGCTGCGCGAAGATCGTGCCGCCGACGCGATGCACGGCGTCCGTGACGCGCTTCCAGCCTTCGACCTGCTCCGGCGAGTGGATGCCGGGCGTGCGGATATAGCCGACGCCCTGCGGGCTGACCTGCGTGCCCTCGGTGATCATCAGGCCGGCCGACGCGCGCTGCACGTAGTAGGTGGCGGCGAGCGGGTTCGCGACATTGCCGGCGAGTGCGCGGCTGCGCGTCATCGGCGACAGCACGATGCGGTTGTCGAGGGCGATGTCGCCGAGCGTATAGGGCGCGTACAGCGTGGGTTGCGGCTCGACCGGGCGGGACGCGGTGGCGGAAGAGGCGGTGGAGGGTTGGACGCTCATGGGACGATCTCCTGACGGTTGAAGTCTGCCAAGGGGGGATGACAGGGGGCCGGCCTTGTGGTACTGACCGGTAACACTACATGATAGGTACTGACCGGTAACACCCGTGTCAAGAGGCAAAGCCGTCATGACCACGAAATCGTCCGTAGCCGTTGAAAAAGTTGAGAAAACTCCGCCACGCGACCGCATCCTCGCGGTCGCCGGGGAGCTTTTCTACCGCAATGGAATCAGGGCGGTCGGGGTCGATGCCATCGCCGAAGCGGCCGGCACCAACAAGATGACGCTCTACCGCCACTTCTCCTCGAAGGACGAATTGGTGGCGGAATATCTGCGGCAGGCGGCCAAGGGCGAGGCCGCAAGCTGGGAGCGGCTGCAAGCCCAGCATCCCGGCGATGCGCTCGCGCAGTTGCGCGCCTGGCTCAAGGATATGTCCGGTCACGTCGTCAATCGGGACGAACGCGGATGTCCGCTGGTCAACGCCGCGGTCGAACTGCCGGACAAGGATCATCCGGCGCGGCGCGTCATCGAGGAATGCAAGGTCGCATCGCGCGCCAGGGTGATCGGACTGTGCCGCGCCGCCGGTCTCAAGGAACCGGAACAGCTCGCCGATGAACTCAACATCATGCTCGAAGGCGCCCGCGTCACCGCGCAGAGCGTCGGCGCCGACGGGCTCGGCGCCCGGCTCAAGCGCATGAGCGAAGCGCTGATCGCCGCGCACGCGCCGAAATAGACGGCAAGTCGCGCCGTTTCTGCCGTATTGCCGGCTTACCGGATGTCCGTACTGACAGCAACGTATGAGGAGGCGGCTGTGCAACGCGGCGCCACCCGCCGATCGCTTCTGCAAATGCTTGCCGCCGCGCCGCTGCTGGCCGCCGCAGCAAGCGGTCCGGCGCATGCCGAAGCGGCGGCCAATTCGATCGCGCGCTTAATCGCGGAATCGAGAACGGTGCCGGAGGCGCAAGCCAGCGTCTCCGAACGAATGGATTTCATCTCGCGCGCGCTGCTCGGGGTCAGGTATCGCGCCAACACCTTGATCGGCGGACCGCAGCGGCCGGAGCAATTCGTCGTCCGCGACGATGCCTTCGATTGCGTCACGTTTTGCGAATTCGTGCTCGCCGCCGCGATCGCGCGCGACTATGGCGAATTCGAAACGCTGCTGCGCACGATCCGCTACGAGCATGGCAAGGTCCTCTGGGCCGAACGCAATCACTATTTCGCCGAATGGTGCCGGCGCGCCGTCGAAAACGGGATTTGCAGTCCGGTCGCGACGCCCGATGCCGTCACCATCGACAAGACCGTGCAGTGGGGCAACCAGGGCCGGCGGCAGGTGTCGATCACCGGCATTCCATCGGCGACGTTGCTGGCGAACCGCGCGTCGCTGGCCAACGGCGACGTCATCGGCTTCTTATCGCGGCGGCCGAATCTCGACTTCTTTCACACCGGCCTGGTGATCTTCGAGGACGACGGCGCATTGATGCTGCGCTCTGCCGCGCAGAGCCGCGGCCGCGTCGTCGACGAGCCGCTGGCGCGCTTCCTCGCGGCCAACAATGTGCAATACGTCACGTTGCTGCGCGCGGTGGAGCCGCCGGCAGCCGCGGCTCGCAGATAGCGCCAGGCTACGCGGCCGAAGCCGAGGCCTTTACCTTAGGCTGCACCTCGGCGGTGTAGTCGTCCATCAACTGCCGGGTGATGTTGCCGGGCGTGAAGCGCCAGTCGGCGATTTCCGACACCGCCGTCACCTCCGCCGCGCTGCCCGTGATGAAGCACTCGGAGAACGACGTCAGTTCGTCCGGCATGATGCGCCGTTCGGCCACGTCGATGCCGCGCCGGCGGGCGAGGTCGATGACCGTGCGCCGGGTGATGCCGTCGAGGAAGCAATCGGCGATCGGCGTGTGGATCTTGCCATCCTTGATGAAGAAGATGTTGGCGCCGGTGCATTCCGCGACGCGGCCCTGCCAGTCCAGCATCATGGCGTCGGCATAGCCTTTGCGCTCCGCCTTGTGCTTGGAGATGGTGCAGATCATGTAGAGCCCTGCGGCCTTGGCGCGCACCGGCGCGGTCGCCGGATCGGGCCGGCGGTAATCCGCGAGGTCGAGGCGGATGCCCTTGAGTCGCTGCACCGGATCGAAATAGCTCGGCCACTGCCAGGTGGCGATGGCGAGGTGAATCTTGTTGTTCTGGGCCGAGACGCCCATCATCTCGGAGCCGCGCCAGGCGACCGGACGGACATAGGCGTCCTGCTGACCGTTCTTCTCCAGAACGAGGCGCTTCGCGGCATCGATCTCGGCGACCGAGTAGGGGATTTCGAAGTCGAGCGTCTGCGCCGACTTCTTCAGGCGCTCGGAGTGCTCCGTGCACTTGAAGATCTCGCCGCCATAGGCGCGTTCGCCCTCGAACACCGCGCTCGCATAATGCAGGCCGTGGGAGCAGACGTGGAGGGTGGCTTCCGACCACTCAACGAGCTGGCCGTCGTACCAGATGACGCCGTCGAGCCGGTCATAGGGTTTCTCGGACATCGCGTTCCTCCGTCTGGCACTCCGGGCGGGGCTCCGCGCCCGTTATCCAAGTGTTGTTCTACGCTTTTGCGTCCCGGGCCAACACCCGGTATGTTTCCATCCGCCCATCAGACCGCGCCCACGGCGCCGGCGCAATGATCGGCCGCAATCGGCCCCAAGGCGCCCGGGGTCCGCTGGCCCTGGATGCCGCTGGCTGACGGCTGGATCGTTAGCAAACAGATCGAAATATGTCAACATGGCTGACCTAACTGCCCCCGCTGCGTCCGACCTCAAACCCGCCAGCGGGGATCGCGCGGCACGCCAGGGCGAGCCGATCTGGGACATCATCGAGCTTTTGTTTTTCGCCTATCGCGACTTCGTGACCGAGCCGGACGACGTACTGGCCAAATTCGGCTTCGGGCGCGCCCATCACCGGGTCCTGCATTTCGTCAATCGCAACCCCGGCATGAAGGTCGCGGAGCTGCTCGACATCCTCAAGATCACCAAGCAGTCGCTTGGCCGGGTGCTCAAGCAGCTCGTCGACCAGGGTTATGTGGTGCAGAAGGAAGGCGCCAACGATCGCCGCCAGCGGCTGCTCTATGTGACGTCGAAGGGCGAGACTCTGGCGATGAAGCTCGCCGGCCTGCAGACCGCGCGCATCGCACATGCGCTCGCCGAGCTTGGCCCGAATGCGCACGAGGCGGCGCGCCGCTTCCTGGTGACGCTCATCGATACTGACAACCGCGACGGCGTGCTGCGGTTCATTGCGCGGGCCGATCGCGCGCGGCGCCAGCGCTCCTAGAGATGATCCCGAAAAGTAGGTACCGGCTTTCGGACCAAGATCATGCTCAAACAAAATAGCGCGTCCGACGATGTTGAGTCGGAAACGGATGTTTTGAGGGACGCGAGGCCATGGCAACGGGCCGGGCAATTGAAAACAATCTCCGACGACGCGCCGCACCTGCTGGTGGTCGATGACGACCGCCGCATCCGCGAGCTGCTGTCGCGCTTTCTGATGTCGGAAGGCTACCGCGTCACCACGGTGGAATCGGCGGCCGAAGCGCGCGCCAAGCTCGAAGGCTTGAGCTTCGATCTCCTGATTCTCGACGTGATGATGCCAGGCGAGACCGGTTTCGAGTTCGCCCGCAAACTGCGCACGACCTCGACCGTGCCGATCCTGATGCTGACCGCGCGCGGCGAAGCCGAGAGCCGCATCCAGGGGCTGGAGATCGGCGCCGACGACTATGTCGGCAAGCCGTTTGAGCCGCGCGAGCTTTCGCTGCGGGTTGCCAGCATCCTGAAGCGGGCACGGCCGGCCGCTCCGCCGCCGGTCGAGTTCGTCCGCTTCGGCGAGTTCGTCTTTCATCTTGCGCGCGGCGAGCTCAAGCGCGGCGACGAGGTTGTCCACCTGACCGATCGCGAGCGAGAAATGCTGACGCTGCTCGCGGCGATCCCGGGCGAGACCGTGACGCGGGCCGCGCTGGCGGGCAGTAGCGGCAACGGGGGCAACGGCGGCGGTCCGGTGGGCGAGCGCGCCGTCGACGTCCAGATCAATCGGTTGCGCCGCAAGATCGAGCGCGATCCCGCCAATCCGCTGTTTGTCCAGACCGCGCGCGGAGTCGGCTACCGGCTGGTGGTGACACCGTGACCGCGCTCGACACCGGAATCGCCGCGCTGCGCTCGGCCGCCAGCAGCGTCCGCTCAGCGGCGGGCCGCGCCTACGATTTCTATGATCGTTTCAGCGGCTCGTTCCGGAACGTGATGCCGAAGGGCCTCTATGCGCGGGCTCTGCTCATCATCATCGTGCCGATGGTGGTGCTGCAGTCCGTGATCGCCTTGGTATTCATGGAGCGCCACTGGAACTCGGTCACGCAGCGACTCTCCGCCGCCGTGGTGCAGGACATCGCGGCGCTGATCGACGTCTACACGACGCTGAAAGCCGACCAGGCGCAGATCCGGCGCATCGCGCAGGAACGGCTCGGTCTGGTCGTCGATTTCCTGCCAGTGGCCGAAATGCCGCCGGTCGGGCCGAAACCCTTCTTCTCGCTGCTCGACTATTCACTGTCCGAAGAGATCAGCAAGCGGATCAGGCGGCCGTTCTGGATCGATACCGTCGGCCGTTCCGCGCTGGTCGAAGTCCGCATCCGGCTGGACAATTCGGTGCTGCGCGTGTTCGTGCGCAGGAGCGCCGCCTACGCCTCCAACGCGGAGATCTTCCTGATCTGGATGGTCGGTACCTCGATCGTGCTGCTGATCGTCGCGATCCTGTTCCTGCGCAACCAGATCCGCCCGATCCTGCGGCTCGCGGACGCGGCGGAAAGCTTCGGCAAAGGCCGCGAAGTGCCGAGCTTCCGCCCGCGCGGGGCGCTGGAGGTGCGGCGCGCCGCGCACGCCTTCATCGAGATGAAGACGCGCATCGAGCGCGCGATGGAGCAGCGCACGGCAATGCTGGCCGGCGTCTCGCATGACCTGCGCACGATCCTGACCCGCTTCAAGCTCGAGCTCGCGTTGATCGGCGACAATCCCGAGATCGAGGCGATGAAGAAGGACGTCGACGAGATGGCGCGGATGCTCGAAGCCTATCTCGCCTTCGCGCGCGGAGACTCGGGTGAAACCTCGTCGCCGACCGACATGGCTGCCTTCCTCGACGATCTGAAAGTCGAAGGTGAGCGCAATGGTCATCGCACCAGCGTTGCATTCCATGGCCCGCCGATCGTGACCGTGCGCCCGGCGGCGTTCAAGCGTTGCGTGGACAATCTGGTGTCGAATGCCGCGCGCCATGCGCGCTCGATTTCGATCACCGGCCATCGCGACCATCGCTGGCTCACGGTGACGGTGGACGACGATGGCCCCGGCATTCCCGCCGCGATGCGCGAGGAGGTGTTCAAGCCGTTCCTGCGGCTCGACGATTCCCGCAATCAGAACCTGGGCGGGACCGGCCTTGGTCTTGCGATCGCGCGCGATATCGCGCGCTCCCATGGCGGCGACATCTCGCTGTCGGATTCTCCGATGGGAGGCCTGCGCGCGGCGGTGAAGGTGCCGGTGTAGGGCGGCGAATTAGGCCGCGGCGCTCTCCTTGCCGCGATCGTCGTGCCGGCGCCGGCTGAAGGCGCGGCTTGCGCCGCAAGCCGCCTCCGGAATCCGGAAGAGATCGTCGAGCAGGCCCGCCCAGCGCTGACCGCTCGACAGCGCGCGATCGAGCGCCGCGAGCGTCCGCGCCTGGCCGGGGTCGTCGTCATTGGCCCAGGTGCGCATCACCGATCCGAACAGGAAGGTGAGCCCCTGTGCGCGGATCATGCCTTTGGGTCCCGCTGCCGAAATGTCGGCGGCGGTGAGCATCCATTGCATCGATCGCGCGGCCAGGCCGTTGACCGCCAGCGTGAGGCCGGGATTGAATTGGGCCGATTGCCACAATGATTTCACCGCGGCCTTGTCCGCCGCCAGGACGTCGAGGCGACGCATCAGCACGTCGAACAGCCGCTCGCGCGGCGGTTCGTCGGCGAGGCCCGGGTCGATACCGTCGAGCACCGTGCGGTCGACGTCGCGCATATAGGCGGCGAGCATCTCGATCTTGGACGCGTGCTTCATGCGCACATCCGACAACGAGACGCCGGCGCGACGCGCAATCTCAGCGAAGCCGATGTCCTCGAACCGCTTTTCGGCAAGGAGCGCCATGAAGGCGGCAACGATCGCGTCGTGCTGAACACTGGGTTGCTGAGGACGCGAAGACTCGTCGGCCATGACCGGCTCCCGGACTGAACTGCACTACCTAGAAGATAGGCCGCCAACGGGGGCGGTTCCAAGGCAGGCAGGAACCTCGCAGACGGACCGGCTCAGCCAGCCAATTCCTTCGAACGGCGGGTTGCCGCCGCCACCGCCTTTTGCATCAGCGGATCGAGGCCGTCGGCGGCCATCAGCACGTCGAGCGCGGCGGCGGTGGTGCCGCCGGGCGATGTCACGTTCTGCCGGAGGACCGAGGGATCGAGCGGCGAGCGGTTCAGCAGTTCGCCGGCGCCGGCAACGGTTTCGCGCGCGAGCTTCAGAGCGAGCTCCGGCGGCAGGCCGGCGGCAGCGCCGGCGCGCGCCAGGGACTCAGCAAGCAGGAAGACATAGGCCGGGCCGGAGCCTGACACCGCGGTCACGGCATCCATGAAGCTCTCTTTGTCGATCCATTGCACCGTGCCGGTTGCCGACAACAGTGCATCGGCCAGTTGGCGCTGGGGCGGCGCGACCCGCTTGTTCGGCACTGCGACGGTGATACCGCGGCCGATCGACGCCGGCGTGTTCGGCATCGCGCGCACGATTGCGTTCAACACGAACTTCTCTTCCAGAAAGGCGAGCGTGCGTCCGGCCATGATCGACAGCACCACTGTCTCAGAATCGATATAGGACTTCAGGTTCATAGCGATGTCGGGAGCGACTTGCGGCTTCACCGCGATCACGACCGCGGCGGCGTGGCCGACGCCGGCAGTAGCCGGATTGAGCCGCAGGCCCCGCTTTTCCAATGCCTTCAATTCCGGTGTCGGCTCCGGCTCAAGCGCAACCAAGGATTTCGGGTCGAGCCCGAGCGCCAGCCAGCCTTCGAGCAAGGCGCCGCCCATCTTGCCAACGCCGGCCAGGACGACGGCGCCGCGGATGCCGGCGAGGGACGGTGTGCCTGATGATGTCGACTGAGCCATGACCAATTCTTTCTGTCTCCTGCACGGCGCTCGCCCCGCCCTCATCCTGAGGGCGCACGAAGTGCGCGTCTCGAAGGATGGGGCGGCCTCGTGCTTCGAGACGGCAGCTTCGCTGCCTCCTCAGCATGAGGCCGGGAGAGAGCCAGTTCGGGAGACTAGCAGAGTGCGGCGGCGATTGTGGGAAACACCGGCGCCGTTACGCCTCGCCGGCGGTGTCGAACATCGCGGCGTCGATGGCCTCGCGCGCGGTTTTGCCGGCCCAGACCACGAACTGGAAAGCCGGGAAATACCGTTCGCAGGCGTCGAGCGCGGTGGACAGCATCGCCTCGCATTGCGGGCCGGAGGCCTCAACGCCGCCGGCGAGCACGAGCGCATGGCGATACATGATCAGGCCGTCCTTGGTCCAAAGATCGAAATGCCCGATCCACATCCGCTCGTTGATCATCGCGATGAGCTGCTGCGTCTCGGCGCACGAGCGTTCCGGTACCTTGAACTCGAAGGCGCAGGCGAGATGCAACGCCTCGATATCGTACATCCAGGTGAACGATACCTGGTAGTCGGTCCATTTGCCGCGCACCAGCAGGGTGATCTCGTCTTCGCCTGCGCGTTCGAACGACCAGTCGTTGGTCGACGCCATCCGCTCGACCACCTCGAGGGGATTCGCGCGCGACTGCTCGATATTGATGAGGGACATGTCGTCTCCAGTTGCCGCTCGTAGTGGGATGCGCACTCGACGCGCACCACGCCACTTTTTCTTACGCGGTTCCCGATGGAGTCCGATTTTGCCGGTCCCGGGCGAATCACTTAGCGATTCGAATATAACCGTCTGATTCCACCGTCCAAGCGTCATCGAAGCGGGCAATGGTTAACGATTGGTGGATATCGCGGCGTCATCCACAACTTGACGACTTCCGATGACTTCGCGGGAGCTGCGACGCGTCCAACGGACTCGCTGTCGGGGTAGCGAAGTTCATACCACCGGTGATGTTCGATCCGTCGTGCCGGCGTCTGCAGCCAAGCTTGCGCAGCCTTGGCTGCGCGGACACCCACGTCTCAATCGCGAGTCAAATCAAAGACGTGGCAGCAAGCAATGAGGTTCAGTCGAAGAGACTGGAGACCGACTCTTCGTTGGCGGTCCGGCCGATCGCCTCGCCGATGAGCCCGGCCGTGGACAGGATCCGGATATTGGAGGCGCCCGCGACCTCCTTGGTGGCCTGGATCGAGTTCGTGATGACCAGCTCCTTGAGCCGCGACTTGGCGACCCGCGCGACGGCGCCACCCGAGAGCACCCCATGGGTAATGTAGGCGTAGACGTCGGTCGCGCCCTTTTCGAGCAGGGCGTCGGCGGCATTCACGATCGTACCGCCGGAATCGATGATGTCGTCGACCAGGATGCAGGTGCGCCCTTCTACGTCGCCGATCACGTTCATGACCTCCGACTTGCCGGGGCGCTCGCGCCGCTTGTCGACGATAGCGAGCGGCGCGTTGATGCGCTTGCCGAGCCCGCGCGCCCGCGCCACGCCGCCGACGTCGGGCGAGACCACCGTCAGTTTCTCGAGGTCGAAGCGTTCCCTGATGTCGCGCACCATCATCGGCGCGGCATAGAGATTGTCGGTCGGGATGTCGAAGAAGCCCTGGATCTGGCCGGCATGGAGGTCGAGCGTCATCACGCGGTCAGCCCCGGCATTGGTGATCAGGTTGGCGACCAGCTTGGCCGAGATCGGGGTACGGGGCCCGGGTTTGCGGTCCTGCCGGGCATAGCCGAAATAGGGGATGACCGCGGTGATGCGCCGTCCCGACGCGCGCCGCAGCGCGTCGATGATGATCAGCAATTCCATCAGGTGGTCGTTGGCCGGGAACGAGGTCGACTGGATCACGAACACGTCCGAGCCGCGCACGTTCTCCTGGATTTCGACGAAAATCTCCATGTCCGCGAAGCGCCGGACCACGGCCTTGGTCATGGGGACTTCGAGGTGGTTGGCGATGGCCGCGGCGAGGGCGGGGTTGGAGTTGCCGGCGACGAGCTTAACTGCTCCGTTATTGGTCGCCATCGCTGTCTCCAAGGCTCGTCAAAAAGGTACCCGGCCGCGGCGACCTGATAACAAGCCCGTGACATGGCTGGCAATACGAGGGGGTGGCACTTCCACGATTTTCGCGGTTTTTCGCGGCTTTTGGCAGGGTTTACCTGCCGAATGCCACCGGCGAGGGCAGCATGGGCGCTTCGTATGCGGCCGCCAAGGACGCGCCCGGGGTCCGGTCGGAGGCGATGAAGGTCATGAGCTGGGTGATACTGGCCGAGGCGATGCGCTGGAGCGTGGCATCATTGGCGGCCGCCCATGAGGCGGGGCCGGGCGCCTGTTCCTCGCCGTTCAGCCGGAAGGCACGTTTCCGCTCGGCGTCATAGACGTCGAAAGCCCAAGCCAGTGACGTCATCCCGCCTTCGGTATGAGCCGCGAGATAGCCGCGGATGTGATAGAGCGCCTGGCCGCCGCGCGTCACCACGACCAGCTTACGCGCCGCCGCTTCCTGATTGAGGCTGCGCGCAAACCGCGCCGATACCGGACGCGGCGGTCCGTCGATCAATTCAAAGATGATGGTCGCGCCTTCAGCGTCGGTCAGCGATACGGTTGGTGTTGTGGTGACGCAGCCGCCGAGCGCCAACGCGGCCGCGACGGCAACAATTCCCATCGCACTGCGGCCGTTCGCAATACGCATACAACGCCCCCAAAGGCCGCTGCTCTTATCGCGAGCTGATCTTGTCGGCCGGACGCTGAATCCGTAGCCTTATTTGAGCCGGCGGTCTAGGGCGAGTCAGTCCGATAGAGCGATCGCGTTGATATGTCGCCCGTAATCGGACTCGTTGCGATGCACGGAGCGCCGGTAGCTGTAGAAAGCGTCGGCATCGGCATAGGTGCAACGGCCGATGTCTTCGATGCGTTTGATTCCGGCCGCAGACAAACGCGCGGCGATGTAGCCCGCGAGATCGAACATCGCATGGCCGTGCTTCGGGCTGGACGTGAAGAAGCGTGCGTTGGCTGCGCTGTCCGTCTTGAAACGCTCGACGAATTCCGGACCGACTTCGTAATTTTCTTGCCGGATCATCGGGCCGGCGGCGACAACGATGTTGTCGCGGCTGGCGCCGCAGCGTTCCATTGCGGCAATCGTCGCCTCGATGACGCCGGTGAACGCGCCGCGCCAGCCGGCATGCGCGGCGCCGATGACGCGCGCATCGGCATCCGCGAACAGGACCGGCCCGCAGTCCGCGGTCGAGACGCCGACCGCAATGCCGGGAATTCGCGTGACCAGCGCATCGGCGCGCGGCCGCGCATCCGGCGCCCACGGCTGCTCGACGGTCACTACGTCCGGCGAATGGATCTGAAAGGTGGTGAGGAAATTCTCGTGCCGCACGCCCAGCGCCTTCGCCATCAGCGCGCGGTTCTCGGCGACATGCGCCGCCGCGTCGCGCGAGCCGACACCGCCGTTGAGGCTTTCATAGACCCCGCCCGACACGCCGCCCTGGCGTGTGAAGAAGGCGTGGCGAACGCCCGGCAGCGATGCGAGAGAATGGGCGTGGAGCATGAGGCTGTGCCGTTACTCTCGCCGGCCACCGCCGGCGGCTTTGCCAGCGCGATTTTCGCTCACGACGGGCGCGCGTTCGAAGCCCGGCAGTTCCCCAACCTTGGGGTCGGCGAATGCGATGGCCTTGAACATCTTGCCCATGCCGGTTGCTTCCTCGCTGGTCAGCCGCGCCAGCGCGCTGTTGAGCTCGGCGTTCTTTCCGAGCGGGGCCCCCTTCTTGAGCGCTTCGGCGCGGGTCTCGATGCCAAGCCGGCGCAAGAACGTGGCCTGTTCGATCGGGCCATGGACGTCGGCGCCAAGCGCTTGCGCCGCATGGGCCAGCGCCTGGAAATCGACATGGGCGGTGAGGTCCACCGTCCCGGGCGACTGCAGCGGGTTGGCGAACGCCTGGCGTCCGATCGCCTGGAAGGTGTCGCCGGCAGCGCTTTCGACGTGGCCGTAGTCGATGAGCAGCGCGGCGCCGTGGTAGTGCATGACCCGGCGGCCGATTTCGAGCGCGATCTGGTCCGCGCGCCATTCGAAGATCGCGCCGATCGGCGCGTTGCGCAGCGGACGCGGCAGCATTTGATCGAAGAGTGGGATCGGGTCGCGGGCGTGGCCGAACTGCAGAGAGCCGTCGTCGGCGATCTTCACCATGCGCTCATGCCAGCCGTCGACGCACATCACCGCTTGATGGACCGGCAGTGCGTCGATGAACTCGTTGGCGAGAATGATGGTCGGGCCTTCCGGCACCTGGTCGAGCGACTGATGCCACTGGACCGGGACATCGGATCCGGACATCGCCTGTTGCTGCCGCTGCTTGAGCGTCGGGCTGATCTCCACGAGATGAACGACCACCGCCTTGCGGAAGTCCGGCACGATCTGCACGGCGCGAAGCGCATCGAGCATCATGGTGCCGCGGCCCGGGCCGAGCTCGACCAGGCGCAGATTCTCCGGTGAACCCATGACCCGCCAGGTCGCGGCGCACCACAGCCCGATCAGCTCGCCGAACATCTGGCTGATCTCCGGCGCCGTCACGAAGTCGCCTTTGGCGCCGAACGGATCGCGGCGGACGTAGTAGCCGTGCTGCGGATGGGTGAGGCACAGCGTCATATATTGCGCCACCGGCATCGGACCGGCGGCCGCGATGCGGCGTCGGATTTCGGCTTCCAGCGGTGAAACGTCGCCCGTCATCGCGCCATTAAACCTGTTGTACCATCACGCCTGTTGCAGCGGCTTCGCCCGCGCCACCATGATCAGCACGACGCCCGCGATCATCAGCGGCAGCGACAGCAGCATTCCCATCGTGAGCCCGCCCCACAGGAAGCCGAGCTGCGCGTCGGGCTCGCGGAAGAACTCGCAGATCGTGCGGGCGATTCCGTAGCCGAGACAGAAGGCGCCCAGAATGGTGCCGGGCCGCTTGAGTGCGCCGGCACGCATCATAACGGCAAGCGCGATAAACAGCACGAGGCCTTCGAGCGTCGCCTCGTAGAGCTGGCTCGGATGGCGTGGCAACGGCCCGGCGCCCGGAAACACGAACGCCCATGGCACGTCGGTGGTGCGGCCCCATAGCTCGGCATTGACGAAATTGGCGAGCCGGCCGAGGAACAGCCCGATCGGGGCCACCGCGCAAACGATATCGCCCAGCGACAGGATCGGAAGGCCGCGGTAGCGCGCGAAGCCGATGACCGCGATCACGCAGCCGAGGAACCCGCCATGGAACGACATGCCGCCTTTCCAGAGCTGCAGGACCTCCGCCGGGTGCGCAACGAAATAGGCCGGATTGTAGAACAGCACATAGCCGGTCCGGCCGCCGAGGATGATGCCGAGCGTCACCCACAGGATGAAGTCGTCGAAGTCGATGACGGTCAGCGGCGGCTTGCCGTCCCATAACCGCTCTGCCCGGATGATGGCGCGGGCATAGAGCCAGCCGCCGAGAATGCCGACGATATAGGCGAGCGCGTACCAGCGGATCGCGAGCGGCCCGATCTGAACCAGGACGGGATCGAAGGCGGGGAAGGGGAGCGAGAGGGGCGGCATATGCTCGAGATTCGGGTACTCGCGAGGTGATGCGGGCGAGGCGGGCCGCTAGTGGTCCGATTTTAACATTCGCATCCCGTTTCGGCAGGCAATTCTGCGAACGTTAGAATCAAAGGACCACTAGCAGGTATAACTTGCTAGTGGAGCTTTGGATTTGACATTCGCGTTGTGGGTCCGCTGCCAGGTGGGTCGCGAATGTCAAATCCACTCCACTAGTCAAGCCGTCAACTGTGGCCAACCCATGGGCAGGGCGCTACTCTTTATTGCAGCGGATTGAGTTCTGCCGAGCGCGGGCGGGCGTGGCCGACATTTTTATCAGCTATGCGAAGGAAGATTACAACGAGACGCGGCTGCTTGCCGCGCTGCTCGAAGCCGAAGGCTATTCGGTCTGGTGGGACACCAACCTGGTCAGTGGCGATCAATTTCGCAAGGTCATCATGACGGAACTCGGTCGCGCCCGTGCGGTGATCGTGGTCTGGACCGAGAATTCGATCAATTCCGACTGGGTGCATTCCGAGGCTGGCCGCGCGCACGCCGATCGCAAGCTCATTCCGGTGAAGACGAAGGGGCTCGCCTACACGGACATCCCGCCACCGTTCGACAACATGCACATCGAAAATGTCGGCGCGCGCGACAAGATTCTCGGCGCTGTGGTGGCGAAGCTGGCCGAGCCGGTAGAGCAGGGGCTGAGCGTTGCCAGGCTTTCGAAGGGCGCCCGATATCAATTGCTGTCGTGGTTTGGGATTGTCGGCGCGGCCGTCAGCCTTGCGGCGAATTTGCAGGGCCTGGTGGCGCTCGCGAATTGGACCAAGCTTCTGCTTGGATCGTGGGTCAGCACCCTGACCTTCGTCTGGCAGCATGTCCTGTTCTTCCTTCCGAAAATTTACGAGACGGATGCCCTCGTTCTGACCTTCGTTTCGTTTGCCGTCGTCAATATGGTTGTTTCCTCCGAAGCGCGCGGCGTTTCGCGCCCAAACTCGAAGCGCAAGCTTCTCTCGGTGGTGGTCGCGTCGGTGCTCGTCCTCGCGATCTTTGTGAGTGGACTGGCGCAGGTCACCAGCGCGGTGAAAGGACAAGTCCCCGGGCTGTACCCGGACTTCGCACGATTCCTGAACGACCGGCTGGGCGGTGTCGCCGAATTGATTCAGGATCAGCTGTCCGTTCGCACCTCGACGGCGGTCTATCTTCTGGCAATCCTTTGCGGAGCGCTTTACCTGCTCGTTTGCTATGCGGTGCTGCCGCTCATGCCGTTTGCGCTGGCGTATCTTCTGGTGGCGCGCATGGCCGGCATCAAGCTCAACATGGCGGCGCTGTCGCGCCGGCTCTGGCGTGTCGTCGCGGGTGTCGTACTGATCGTCGCCCTCAACTATCTGACGCTCTGGATCGAGCGGCATCCCTGGTCCGGCTAGTCCCGGCGGTCCCGGCGCAAAAACACGAACCTGCGGCCCTTGCGGCGCGTCCATTCAGCCCTCATTTTCAGCGGAAGGTCGCTCAGATTATTTGGGGAATGGCCATGACCCAGACCACCAACCGTTTCTTCGACGAAGTCGCCCGGCTGATGAACGACGCCGCCGGCGTGGCGCAGGGCGTACGGCGCGAGTTCGATACCCTGGTCAAGACCCAGACCGAACGCTGGCTGCGCGACCTCGACCTCATCAAGCGTGAGGAGTTCGAGGCGGTCAAAGACATGGCGCGGCTGGCGCGCGAGGAGAACGAGGCCCTCAAGGTGCGGATCGCGGCCCTGGAAGCGAGGCTCGGCGTGGGCAACCAGAGCCCGCCGACCCCGCCGCCGATGCCCGACCAGCCGGGCGGGGTGTCGGGCTGATCGAGCCCAGCCTGGCGAATTCCTCTCCTTTCCTTGTCATTCCGGCGCATTGCCGCTAAACAACGGCCGCGACCGCAGCCCCGACCCCCCTGGAGGCAGGCTGCGGCGTTTTTCATTCGTTCAGACAAGGACTTAGGACAATGGCCACCGTCAGGGAAATGAAAGCGACGGCGCGCCCGAAGGCCGGCAAGGGGGCCGCGCGGGCAGTACGTCGGTCCGGCCGCGTGCCGGGCGTTATCTACGGCGACAGCAAAGACCCCATCGCGATCTCGGTCGATCATGCCGAGCTCAAGCAGCGCATATATGCCGGGCGCTTCCTCACCACGATCTACGAACTCGACGTGGATGGGACCAAGCACCGGGTGATCCCGCGCGACTTCCAGCTCGATCCGGTGAAAGACCTTCCGGTCCACGTCGACTTCCTGCGCCTGAGCGCGGGAGCGAAGATCCGCGTGCGCATCCCGGTGCACGTCATGAACGCGGAAAGCGCGCCGGGTGTGAAGCGCGGCGGCACCGTCAACATCGTCACCCACGCGGTGGAGGTGCTGGTCTCGCCCGAGGACATTCCGGAATCGATCGACGTCGACATATCCACCCTCGAGATCAATTATTCGAAGCACATGAGCGACGTCACTCTGCCGCCGAACGTGCGCGTGGTGGGCAATGTCGACCAGACGCTGGTCACCATCGTGCCGCCGTCAGGTTACGCCGAAGAAATGAAGGCGGCTGCCGAAGCGGCTGCTGCCGCTGCCGTGGCTGCCGCGGCCGCCGCGGCTGCAGGCCCGACGGCGGAAGGCGCTGCACCCGGCGCTGCGCCGGGCGCCGCTCCCGGAGCGGCCCCTGCGGCTGGCGCGCCCGCTGCGGGTGGCGGAGACAAGAAGTAAATTCTTTCGGCGAACTCGGTGTGCTCCCTCTCCCCGCCGGGGAGAGGGTTGGGGTGAGGGGGTTACTGCGCTCTCGACAGACCGTACCCCCTCACCCCACCCCTCTCCCCATGGGAGAGGGAGCCGACCCGCTATGCCGCACCGGTGTGCCATCCCATGCAGCTCTTTGTCGGCCTCGGAAATCCTGGTGCCCGCTACGTCGGCAACCGCCACAACATCGGATTCATGGTGGTGGAAGCGATCGCCAAGCGGCACAACATCGGGCCGTTCCGCAGGCGCTTCCAGGGCGTGGCCGCGGAAGGGCTCGTCGGCGCTACGCGTGTGCTGCTGCTGTTGCCGGGTACGTTCATGAACGAATCCGGACGCGCCGTCGCGGAGGCCGCGCATTTCTACAAGCTTGGCCTCGATCGCATCACCGTCTTCCATGACGAGATCGAACTCACGCCTGGGAAGGTCAGGGTGAAAGTCGGCGGCGGCATCGCCGGGCACAACGGGCTGCGCTCAATCTCGGAGCACGTCGGCAACGACTATCGCCGCGTGCGCATCGGCGTCGGTCATCCGGGCGTCAAGGATCTCGTGCATGCGCACGTCCTCAACGACTTCGCCAAGAGCGAGCGGCCGTGGGTCGATGCGTTGTGCGACATCATGGCCGACAA
Source organism: uncultured Alphaproteobacteria bacterium (assembly GCA_963850705.1). Taxonomy (GTDB): domain Bacteria; phylum Pseudomonadota; class Alphaproteobacteria; order Rhizobiales; family Xanthobacteraceae; genus VAZQ01. The sequence continues at coordinate 130,328 of CAWKMR010000018.1, forward strand.
TGCGGAGCTGCTGGCGAAGGGGCAGGACGCGAGTTTCCAGAACAAGGTTCATCTCGCGCTGGCGGCCAAGGGTTTCTTCGAGAAAGAGCCTCAAGAGCCGCGAGCCGCTGAACCGAAAGCGCAAAAAGAAAATCCACGAGAGACTTAAAGAATGGGCTTCAAATGCGGCATCGTCGGCCTGCCGAATGTCGGCAAGTCGACGCTCTTCAACGCACTCACCGAAACGGCGGCGGCGCAGGCGGCGAACTATCCGTTCTGCACCATCGAGCCGAATGTCGGCGAGGTCGCGGTTCCCGATCCGCGCCTCGATGCGCTGGCGAAGCTCGCGAAGTCGGTCGAGATCGTGCCGACGCGGCTCACATTCGTGGACATCGCCGGCCTGGTGCGCGGCGCGTCGAAAGGCGAGGGGCTCGGCAACCAGTTCCTGGCCACGATCCGCGAGGTCGACGCCGTCGCCCATGTGGTGCGTTGTTTCGAGGACGACGACATCACCCATGTCGAGAACCGCATCGATCCGGTCGCCGACATCGAGACCATCGAGACCGAGCTGATGCTCGCCGACCTCGACAGCCTCGAGCGCCGCGTCGATGCTCTCGAAAAGAAGGCCAAGGGCAACGACAAGGAGGCGAAGGAAACCCTCGACCTCGTCAGCCGCGCGCTGGTGCTGCTGCGTGAGGGCAAGCCCGCGCGGATGGTGCAGCGCAAGCCCGAGGAGGAGCAGCTCTTTCATTCGCTCGGCCTCTTGACCTCGATGCCGGTGCTTTACGTCTGCAATGTCGACGAGGCCTCGGCAGCGACCGGCAACGACTTCTCGCGGGCGGTCGAAGAACGCGCCAAGGCGGAGGGCGCCGGCGCGGTGGTGATCTCGGCGAAGATCGAGGCGGAAATTGCGGTCTTGTCGCGGGAAGAGCGGGCGGAGTATCTCGGCGCGGTCGGCCTCACCGAGCCCGGCCTCGACCGGCTCATTCGCGCCGGCTACGCGCTGCTTGACCTCGTGACCTATTTCACCGCCGGTCCGAAGGAGTCGCGCGCCTGGACCGTGACGCGCGGCACCCGCGCGCCACAGGCGGCCGGCGTCATCCACACCGACTTCGAGCGCGGCTTCATCCGCGCCGAGACGATTTCATATCAGGATTACGTGACGCTCGGCGGCGAAGCCGGCGCGCGCGATGCCGGGAAGATGCGGCTTGAGGGCAAGGACTACGTGGTTGCCGACGGCGACGTGATGCATTTCCGATTCGCGACGTAAGTTGTTTCCACCTGATCGGCCTCTCTCCGCGGCGCTGCGCGGAGACGCGTCAAATTCAACCAAACAAAATACCGCTACATCCCGCCGCGATTGCGGATAGCGCCGAGATGTTCGTTGATGCGGAACATGATCAGCACGACTTCCGCGAAGATGCGCGAGAAGATGATGCCGATGAAGATTCCGATCAGGCTGCCGATCACCGCCACCAGCCCGCTCAATGGACTGACAAACATCAGTGCAAGCCCGGTGAGGATGCCCGCCACGCCGTACAGAAGCGCGACAGCGACCAAGAGCCAAAAGAAAATTTTTATAATCGAGGGGGTAATGAAACGTTCCCATTGGAACAGGTCGCGTAGCTCGAACATGGGTCCTCCACTATCGACGAAGAACGGGGGCGCACCTGCGTCCGAACGCTAACCTGCCCGCTGCGCCCCCCTGGCCGCGGCCGGCGGGAGACTGCACCTGCCGCCCGTGCTGGTCAATCGCGATAGCAATGTGTTGCTTTTGCGCCAATTTCGCGATGCGTATACTCTGTCCCCATACTTTGCGCGGGTGAACATGCGCGTGTGAGGGAGTTGATCTCGCCATGAGCGTCGCGGGCGACCGGGCTGCCGATGCCGCAACCGAATTGACTGCCCGGCGCGACGAGCGGCGGGCCGCCGGCGTTGCCTGCGGAGCGCATGCGCTGCACGACGGCTTCACCGACGTCATCTTCGTTCTGCTGCCGATCTGGCAACGCGAATTTGGGTTGGGCTACGCCGAAGTCGGGATGCTGCGCGGTCTCTATGCCGGCACCATGGCCACGTTCCAGATTCCGGCCGCGATGCTGGCGGAGCGGCTCGGCACCGCGCCGGTGCTGGCGCTGGGGACCGCGCTCGCCGGGATCGGCTATTGCCTGGCCGGGGCGAGCACCGGCTTTGCGCTGCTCCTGCTCGCGCTGTTCGTCGGCGGACTCGGCGCCAGCGCGCAGCATCCGCTCGGCTCGGCATTGATGGCGCGCGCCTTTGCAGGGCCGCGATCGCTCAAGGCGCTCGGCACCTATAATTTCGCCGGCGACATCGGCAAGATGTCGGTGCCGGCCGCGGCGTCGCTCCTGCTCACTGTGATGACCTGGCAACCGGCGGTGATGCTGCTGGGCGTGGCCGGCCTCGTTTGCGCCGCTGCGGTTTTTCTCTTCACGCCGCGTTATGGCCCCGAGCCCGCCGCGGTGGCGATGACAGGCGCCGATGAAGCCCGCGTCGCGCGCGCTCCGGTGAGCCGCATCGCGTTTCCGCTGCTGCTGTCGATCGGCGTGATCGACAGTGCGGCCCGCATGGCGTTCCTCACCTTCCTGCCGTTCCTGCTGACCGCCAAAGGTGCGAGCCTGCCGACCATCGGGCTTGCGCTCACGCTGGTGTTCGCGGGCGGCGCCGCCGGCAAGCTGGTGTGCGCTTTCATCGGCGCCCGCATCGGCACGTTCGCGACGGTGTGCCTCACCGAGGGACTCACCGCGGTGCTGATCCTTGCGCTGCTGCCGCTCTCACTCGAGGTGGGTATGCTGCTGCTGCCGGTGATCGGCATCGCGCTCAACGGGACCTCGTCGGTTCTCTATGGAGGGGTTCCCGAAATTGTCGCGCCGGAGCGGCGTGCGCGCGCCTTCAGCATCTTCTACACCGGCTCGATCGGCGCCGGTGCCGTCGCACCGGCGCTGTTCGGCATCGTCGGCGACTTCCTGGGTGTGACCGCGGCGCTGGTGGTCGTGGCCTGCGTCGTGCTGCTCACATTACCACTGGCTCTGATTTTGAAGCCCTTGCTTCCGGCACGTATGTCCTGACCTGCCATATTGCGGACCTTCTGAATTGTCACATTGAGGATCTCGGCCGAAACCTGTGCTGCGGAACATGGCGCGGGTGGAGGCGTTGAACTGCATGTGGAGAATAGTCAGGAGGGAACCCGTGAAGACACCATTTCATCATGGGGCGTTGACGCTTGCGCTGCTGTGCGGAGTTGGAATCGCCGGATTTGGGACAGCGTCCGCGCAGATCGGTTCGACGCCGCCGCAGATCGAAGACGGGGTCGTCGGCCGGGGCGACACGCGCGCTGCCCCGCTGCGTCTGACACAAGAACAAAGGAACACGATTGCCGAAGCCGTGCGGCGGGACAACAAGGCTGTCGAACCGACGATAAGCTTCATTGCGTCGGTCGGTGCTCCGGTGCCGCCGGCAATCGAGCTTTATCTCCTGCCCGATGCAGTGCTTGCGCAAGTTCCGGTGGCGAAGACCGTGAAGTATACGGTGGTCAAGAACCAGCTCATCCTTGTCGATCCCACCAACATGCGGATTGTGGACATCATCCCGCAATAGCGCGACGGATCAGTCGGCGCGATCGACAGCCAGCGTGCTCACCGCCGCGGGCAACGCGTCGAGATACGGCCCCATGAAGAACGCCTCGCCGGTGCCGTCGCCGAAGTAGCGGTCATGCGCGTCGATCATCGCGCGCACCGGCGTGACGCAACTGGGCACCGACGCGACGATGAGGTCGCCGAGTTCGGTGTTGGGCGCCTGCTTGTGGAAGCGCGGGTGCGCGGCAACGGTACGGGCGATGCATTCGGTCGCCGATCGTATCAGCGCCTGCACCGCAGCCGTCTTCTGCTGCAGCGACAATTGGCGAACGCTCGTGCCATCGTGGTCGAGCGTCGGGCCGGCGGCGACGCTGACGGTCAACGCCACACCGGCAAGCTTGGAAAGAATCATTCGCTGTCCCCAGTCCCCATGGGGACAATACCTGCCCGCCGTGCGTTCGCGAAGTATTACCTTCGTCGGTGTGGACTTGGAGTCACACCGGGAACTCATTGAAACCTGAATTCATTCTGCGCGTTTGCAGGGCACCCGGCAAATACAGGAGCGCGCGATGGCGGACGGCGCCAGCAAGGTGCGCCGCGTCACCAGTTTCGCTTAAGGCGGCCTTAGGCTTCTGTTGAGCTCCCGGTCGCGTCGTCGTTCACCGCGCCGGTGATGCTCGCGGGCCGCCGAACAATCTCTGTTCCGCACTCAACGATCGCAGCCATCGATCGTCTGCACTGGAGGCGGCGGCGCCGACCGACAGCGTCGTGCTCAACGGCAGGAAGTGAAGCGGACGGCGTGATTGCCTTCAATCTGCCCGTCCGATCCGTGCGCGACCGTCGGAACGCCCTGGAGCAGCGGCTGCGTCCAGGCCAAGCCGTTCTGCAACGTGACCGCCACGTCGCTGCCGACCGGCACTGACCGGCTCAGCGTCACGCCAAATCGACTCTGCTGATAAGGATCGACGCGGGTCTCGATCGCGGTCCTGTCCCAGGCCATGAGTCCCGGCGCGGTGATCGTGGCCCAGGCGACCCCGACCGTCTGTTGCGGCAAGGCGCCTGCCATCCAACGCTCCAGCCGCAGGTCGGCGTAGGGCGTGACGTCGCGGTTGTCGATCCCGACCCTGCTGGTCCATTCGTTCGACGGCAGCCCGTGCGTGAAGCGCGACGGGTCGATCGTGTGTCCGGACGGCAGCGTGAGCGGCGTCGACAGATCGACCGGCTGATCGAACGCGGTGGTCGCCTCCGCGGACGGGTCCGCCGCCACGACGGCCTCCATTTCCTCCGGCGTATCTTCCTCGTCATCCGTCTGCGCATGCACCGCCGTTGCGGTGCAGACGATCGCAAGCGCCGCGAGCACGCGGGTCGTCAAATGCAGCAGATCTTCGATCCGACGCATGGTGCGTTCCGTGCCAAATCAATTTGGAATCCGAGTGCGCGAACGAGCGGGCATTTTTGCGACGGATTCTGGTCAAATCCCCGTTATGAGATTAACAAATGGTTTGCGCCTGGCCGGTCACAGCAGCCGCCAGCGCAGAATCGCAACCAGCGGCTCCGGCAGCGTCAGATGGGCGATCAGGAATTCGGGGTCGAGCGATAGCGCCGCCGCGCCGATCATCGAGATGGCGGTCGCCAATATCATCATCCCGCCGAACATCTCGTGATGCGGGTTCACCAGGCGGGCGAGTACGTAGCGAAAGACCAGGTGGAGCTGAAGGATCGGCATCACCACCGACACCGGTGCGACCACCAGCGCCATGTAGAGAAACGCTTGCGACACCGTCACCAGGACGCCCGAGGCCGCGAACCATTTGGCCGGCACCGGATCGATCGACAGCACGTGGCGCAACTGCCCGGGCCACAGCATCAGCAGCGCGACCACCGCCGTGGCGGCGCAATAGGAGAGGAAGCCGGCGGCCATGCTGTCGGCAAGGCTGCCGCGTTCGACCACGATGCGGATCAGGATCGGCGTCACGCCATAGCAGGCGGCCGCCAGCAGCCCGAACACGTAGCCTTCGGTGTAGCGAGGCCGGAACGGCGGCGGTCCGGCGGCGACCGAGCGGCCGCCGGCCGCGGCGCCGGCATCGATGCGGCCCGCGGGCGCGGCATCGGTCTGGTGCATCAGCGCCGGGCCGAGGATCACCAGCACGATCCCGACGACGCGCAGCGGCGTTAGTCCTTCTTGCAGTGCCGTGATGGCGAGGAACAGCGACACCACGAGGCTGAGCTGGATCACCGGGCCCGAGAGGTTGGCGCCCATCGCCTTCACGGAGCGGTAATTGCAGTAGCGGCCGCAGATGAAGTGCAGGAGGCCGGTGGCGGCGATCACCAGGATGACATCGCGCGGAAAATTCGCGATCGCGCCGAGGCCGCCTCCCACCAGTGCGAACAGGAAGAACATCGGCATCCCGATCGGGACGCCGATCGCCAGCGCCTGCCCGACCGAGCCGGTCAGGATTCCGCGCCGCGTCATGGCATTGTTCAAACCAAAGGAGGCTGCCGACAGGGCAGCGAGAACGGCTCCAAGCACGTGGTGGGACCCCCGGCGGAAGGACGCAACGCAGGTTAGAGCATGATCCCGAAAAGTCGGAACCGGTTTTCGCGAGCGATCATGCTCAAACGCATAGCTCTAAAAACGCATAGCTCTCGAAGGCGTCCGCGGGTGAAACGGGTTGGCACCGGGCGCCCTGAAACCGGTCCTCTTCAGGGTCCGTTGACCATATGCCGCAGCCTTTGATTGACCATGTCCGCGGTGCGGAAAGGGGCGATGGCGGCTGTTAAGATTGCGGGAAGTGATCGCCCGATAGCCTCCATGTGGGACGTTGGGAGGTTTCAATGCGATCAGCAATCCATGTCAGCGCATTGCTTATTGCGCTTGGCGGCGGTCTGGGTCTGGTGACGGGGCTGCATCACGCGATCGGCGACGAGGCCGTCGGCCTTGGCACCGTCGGTGTTGGCACATCCGTTTACGGCACGGCTCTCGCCGACATCGTTGACGACTACGACAACGAAACAACCGGGGGAATTAGTCTGGCTGCCGCGCCGAGGCTGTCACTGTCCGACGAGCAGCGCGGTTTCATTTTCTTGGGGGTGATCAGTCTGCCGGATGTTCCGGAGCTCGCCATGCGCACCCCGGAGCCCGGCGTGCCGCTCTCGCAGGCGGTCGAACTGCAGGAGATTCCGGCGATGGTGATTCGCCAAATCCCGGAGGTGGACGGCTACCGGTTCGTGAAGCTGGAAGATCGCATCCTGCTTGTCAGCGCGGAAACCCGTCACGTTGAGACGATGATCCCGCGCTACAAGCTGGTCTTCCACTAATCCGTCAAAGCATGTTCCAGTGATCCGTTAAAGCGCCGCGTCAACTGACGCGACGCGCGGACCGCGAACGCTATCCCCGTACGTTGCGCAGGTTGGGGTCGCCCTTCCAGTGCGACAGGCTCTCGGCGATGATCTTGGTCGACTGCATCGCCGACTGGCTCAGGTGCGCATATTCGGTGATTTCGCGCTGCACCCGCGCGCCTTCCTGATGCAGGAGTTCGCGTAGCTGCTGCAGTTCGCCGATCAGCCGATCGACTTCCTGCACTGAAGTACCAGCCACTCGCTGCAACAGCGTGCTGATGTTGTGCGCGACCAGTTCACTGTCGGTCTCGGGCGCGCGTCGCAGCGCCTGTCCGTCGCGGCGGACGAATTCCCGAATCTCACCTTCAACACCGCTATCGCGCGGTGGCTGGTCACCATCGACAGGCTGTTTGGTCTTGATAGCCGTCATGAGTTACCCCCATAAAACAGAAGCGCATGTGCGCAGATCACACCCGAGGCTGATTGCGGCATTAGAATGTGACCACTTCTAGGCCGCTAGCCACTGATTCACATGACGATTTCGCGACAGATAACGGCAACTTATGGGACTGAGTGGGCGAAAGATGGGCGGAGGTACCCTGGGTCACCTGCTTTTCGTCAGGGTTGGAGGTTCCAGGCAGGCGACTGCCAAAGCGTCTGCCAGTCCGATTCCGGCGTCGCGCAGCGCAGCCGGCGGTGCTCGACCTTGGAGAGGGCGAAGCCGTTGAGCTCGCCGCTACCCTGCCGGTAGGTGTGCCGGACCTCTCGGGCGGGGCAGTTATCGCTGCCGCGCCATGCGGTCAGCGTCCTGGTCTGCGCCTCCCAGGTCATCAGGCCGGGCTGGCTCGACGCGCTGAAGCCGCCGGTCAGGGCGACGACCGGGAACGTCATCGGCGACGGCTCGACGTCGACCGAGCGATCGAACAGGAACGCGCGGCTGTCGGGCGTGGTGCCAAAACACGGCACCACGGCCATCAGGTTTCGGCCGTCCGCGGGCCGGAAGATGAGTACCGGGTATTTTGCCACCACCGGCACGGTGACGTTGCAATTGTTACGGTCGATGGCGGCCTTGAGCTGGCGCGGGATGGCCTCGATCTGCGTCACGACCAGCGGCCGTCCGCCCGACGGCACCTGGATCGAATCAGGCTCCGCCGCGGGCGGCGCAGTGACGGCGGACAGCGGATCGCCGGCGTTGAGATCCGGCAGGGCCGCATCCTGGGCGGTCGCCGGTGCTGCGGTCAGCAGGACCGCGAGCGCACCAACGACCGCTTTGCCGCGTCTGTGACGACGGGCCAGCACGTGAGCTCCCTTGTGATCACGTCGCGCCGCTGTCGCGCAACGGCTCCTACCTAATAACCAATCAGAATCTCCGCCACCGTCGGGCGCAGCGCGCGAACGTTGGCGTCGCTCGATTGCAATTCCGTCGCCGACGCCAATTGAGCGCGTGCCTCCTGCGGCGCCTTCGGATCTGCGACGAAACGTATGCCGATCTTGCACCCGCCCTGGAGCGACAACAGCGCGCCGCCCTGCCAGTCGGCCGCCGTGCTGCCATCGGCGCCGAAGGCGGTGAGCGTGAACGGCTTGCCGTTGATTTTTTCCACCGCGGCGAGCTGGGCGCCGAGCTTGACGCCGCGCGGCCCCGTCCAATTGGATTTGCCGTTGATGGCGATCACCTGCGTGCCGGAGCGAGAGGTATCGTTGTTCCAGAGCACCTCGAGCCGGCGCGCCGGATCGCGCGGGAACAGCACCGAGGCCATGATCTTGGAGTTATCGGGACCGTCGACCTCGGTGTAGGCCACGCTGTCCTGTCCGAAGATCTGGGCGAGACGGATGTGGCTTGAATTGCGCGCGAAAGCGCCCCGGCAATCGATCTGCCGCGGTTGGGCGCTGCTTTTCGACGGACGCTTCACCGCCTGTGGCATGTCCCTGCCGCCTGGCCGGTCCTGCTCCTGCGCGCGCTGAATCTGCGAAGGCGTAAGTTCCTCGACGTCGTCGGGCGGCGGCTGGTTCGCCTTGGCTTTCGGCCTGGGTTTGGATTGCGCCGGCGGCGACCCCGGTGAATCGGGCCACTGTTGGGCCGCTGCGGGCACTGCAATCACTGCAGCCAGTGCCCAGAGAATCAAACGAAAACGCATGAGAACTCCCCACCCGGAAGGACTTAATCACCACCCCACACCCATCATACACCGATTTATGGCGAGGTTGGACGCGGTGCGCTGGCGCGGTTGCGGGGGCCTTATACCGGAAAAAGCGGGGGCTGACTGGTGCCAACCCCCCTGGTTTCTCGTCGTTCCAATAGGTGGTTACTTTGCGGCGGTGCGCAGCCCGTCCCACGAGAACACAAAATCCTGCTTATCGAGCGGCTTGTGGCATTTGAAGCAAGCGGCGAGCACAGCCTTCGGATTGGGAGTGCGGTCGGCGAGAAACGCCTGATACTGCCAGTCGCCGTTGCGGATCTCTTCGGGAACGTCGTTGCCCCAACCGGGACGCTTCTCCATCACGGTGTAGCCGACGATCTTGTCGGTTCGCACGAAGCGACCGTTGGGCCCCTTCACCGGCTCGCCCTTGTCGTCGACCTGGGCGGCGTATTGCACCATCGTCAGCACGGTGCCGTCCGGCAGCGGCTTGCCGGCCTTGGCGGCATCGATGGCGGCCTGGGTGCTGGCATAGAGCGCGCGCACCTGCTTGAGGTCGGCGCGGTCGACCGTCGAATACATGACGCCCTTCGCATAGTCGGCCGGAAATACGATCAACTCGCCGCGCTGCGCGTGGCCGGACATGACGGCAGCGCCGGTCACGATCACCGCGGCGATGGCCGACAAAATCATCGATCTGGACAAAATCATGGATCAGTTCCTCCCTGGGCTGCCATGCGCGTTCTGCGGCCGCATGGACTGGCTAGTGGTTCGATTCTAACATTCGCATCCCGTTTCAGCGAGCGACCTTTGCGAATGTTAGAATCGAAAGGGCCACTAGCAAGTATCAAGTGCTAGTGGAGTTTTGGATTTGACATTCGCGTCGCGAACCCGCTGCGAAGTGGGTAGCGAATGTCAAATCCACTCCACTAGGTCCATGCTAGCGGTAGTTCGTGAAATCTGTCCGGGAGGATGTTCCGGGCCACGGTCAAATGTCGGTGACCGGCGATGGCATGAGAACAAAAATGAAAAGACCCGGATCGTCGGGGGGGCGATCCGGGTCTGGGGTCTTAGATCAAGATCGTCGGGGGGAGCGATCCTGATCCGGGGGTTGGCCGTTCTTGGAGGCGGGCCTTAAAGTTCGAAACTCGTTGTCAGCGCACCATCCCGGCAGTGGCATTGCCGGCCATGGTGCAGGCCAAGTCGGTGCTCATGCCCGGCGCCGCGCAATTGACCGCGCGAACCACCGTCCGGGTCTCCGTCTGGCTCGTTCCCGGGCGGCTATGAGCCTGGGCGAGCGCGACGATCACGGTCAGTGCGATCACGGGCATTGCGAGGAAGCGGGCGGAGAGCATCGGTCTTACTCGGTTCGGTGCGGGCCAAACCCGCAGTGATGTCTGTGTAGCAGGGCCATGTTTCCGGCTGATGTCGTCAATTGTTTCTTAAGTGTTTCGTGCCGGCTCCGGATCGGTGGGCGACCACACAAGGGGCCGCCGGCCGGGCGCCGCCGCCGGTTTGGCCCTCGTCTCTAACCGATTGATAGAACTTCGATTTCTCCGGGCGCCGCGGTCAGGCAACGAAGCGGCCTCTCCCGCGTTGTTCCTCCGACACCCGCTCGAGAAGGAGAACGCCATGGCTGCACTGCGCGCCGGTTTGATCACCGTTGCAATTTTGCTTGGTCTCGGCTTCGCGGTCGCGCAGCAGGGCGAGAATCTGGCCAGCCCACAGCAGAAGGGGCAGCAGGAGAAGGCGCAGCAGACCGAGCCCGGCCGCGCCGGCACCACCGAGCCAAGCTCGCACGCGCCGACCGCGCCGCCGGATGCGTCCTGGGTCTTCCAGAATGGCCGGCTCATCACGCCCGGGCGCACCCGCCGACAGCCAGACCGTTCCGGCGAAGTTCTCGGCGCGCAACAACGCGCTCGACGAACTGCCGACCATGGCGTTTCCGCTGCCGCTGACCGACGAGCAACGCCAGCGCATTCGTGACGCCGTCAGCAAGGCCCCGGTCGCCAGCGCCAATGTTCGTTCCGCCGACCTGCTGCCGAACGACGTCGAGGTGCGCGCGCTTCCGGATCAGGTCACGGCGGAGATTCCGGCCGTGCGCAACCTCAGCTATGTGCGCACCAGCGACGGCGTTCTGCTGATCAGCCCGGCCAATCGGATTGTGGTTGGCGAGATCGCGGATCACGGCGCGGCGAAATAAATTTCAACGTCACGGTGCTGCGACGCGCTCCGCAAAGAAACGCAGCGCGCGTTCGGTCGCGTCGTCTTTCGCGCTTCGGTTGGCCGGCAGGTTCTGCCGCACGCGGCCGGGATCGTCGAAGCCGTGGGTGGCTCCGGAATACAGCGTGATCTCGATGTCGCTGCCGGCCTTGCGGCTGCGCTCCACCAGCGACTGGCAGCGCCGGTACGACGTTTCCTCGTCGGCAGTGCCGTGAAACACCTGCACCGGCGCGTAGGGCCGGTAGCCGTCGTCGAAGCGATCGCGCAAGCGGCAGCCCGCATAGAACACCAGCGCGGCGCTGAAAGCCCTTGAGCGATGCCGGCGGTGCAAGGCCTGCGCCCGCCGCCATGGCTGCGAGCGTGGCGCTGCCGCCGTTCGACCATCCCTGCAAGGCGATGCGATCGGCGGCGATGTCCTTGCGGGTGCGCAGCCAGGTCAGTGCGCCGTAGGCATCGAGCGGACGCACCGTGACTTCGTTCACGACATCGGGCCGGTTCTCGTAGCTGAAGCGCGGGAAGCCCGCGGGATAGCCGCGCGGTGCGAAGCCGTCCACCAGCACCGCGACATACCCGTTGGCCGCCCACAACGCGCCCCACATGCGGTGCCGCCGCGAGATCGTCGATGCGTCGTAGCGGCCCTTGGCCGCGTTCGAATAGGCGCCGGCGCGGCCGTGCATCATGACGACCGCCGGCATGGGGGTCGTGGGGGACCGCGGCACGAACACGTAGCCGACGAGCGTGGTCTTTCCGTCCGCGCTCGGGAAGGTGACGCGTTCCTGCGCATGCGCCGATCCGGACAGGGCCATGAGCATCAATGCGAGCCTGGCGATCTGCATGACGACATATCCTAACGCTTCGCGTTCTGCTGCCGCCACGTCGCCGGCCGCTCGAACGTTCCCGCCCACATCCCACGCCGGGCGTCGCGCGCTTCGCGCTCCGCGGCAGCATAGCGGCCGCGGCTATGGCGCGGATAGTCCAGCGCATGGCCGCCGCGCACCATGGCCTCGCCGAGATCGAGGTCGTCGGCCATGCAGGTAGCGACGTCGCGGTTGTATCGATCGACCTCGACCGGCGTGCAGGTGACGCTACGGCCGGCAATGGCGGCGATCGAGCGCGCGTTGGGCCGCGTGTCCGCAGGCATAGCTCTTGCCGTTGCCGTCCTGGCAGTCCTGGTCGCGCTCCGGCGCATCGATGCCGAACAGGCGGATGCGCACGCCGGCGACTTCGAGCGAGTCTCCGTCGATGACACGCGCGCGTCCGGTCACGGGTTCGCCCGGCACGCGCGGCGGCGACTGCATGACATGCGCGACCACCGCCAGCACGGCGAAGATCACGAGCCAGACGATGATGGAGTTTGAGCGGCGCAAATCAGCATCTCCGAATCGAGACGCATTGTAGTCGCCGCCGGTGCGGGGAGGGCAGGGACGACAATGCCCTTGCGCCGGGCATTGTCCCGCGTCACGCTGGATATCAAGCGGGCAGCGCCACGTGGCGCATAGCCCGCAGCGGAGGAACGCCATGCAGAAGACGCTCATTGCCTTGACCATTGCCGCGGTCGCGACGCTGACGGCGTTCGCGCCGACCAGCAGCGTGCGCGCTCAGAAGAGCGCCGTGCCGGCCGACGTGATCAAGGAGCTGGCGCCGACCGGCAAGCTGCGCGCCGGGATCAATCTCGGCAATGAGGTGCTGGCGCAGAAATCAGCGAGCGGCGAACTCGGTGGGGTCACCGTCGACCTTGCGCGCGAACTCGGCAAGCGGCTGGGCGTTGCGGTCGAACTATTTGAATTCCGGGCAGCCGGGAAGTCGTTCGAGGCCATGGGGAAAGGCGAACTCGACGTCGCCTTCTTCGCAATCGAGCCCAAGCGTGCCGCCGAAGTGACGTTCTCGCCGCCCTACGTGGTTGTCGATGGCGCCTACATGCTGCTGAAGGATTCGCCGCTGCAGACGCCGGCCGACGTCGACCGTCCCGGCATCCGCGTCGGCACCTCGCTTAACTCGGCCTACGACCTTTACCTGACGCGCACCTTGAAGAACGCCACCATGGTGCGCGCCAAGGTCGGCGGCGGGCAGGCGTCGATCGACCTGTTCTATGCCGAGAAGCCCGACGTCGTCGCCGGCGTGCGGCAGTCGTTCGACGCGCACGCCAAGACCAATCCGAACGTGCGCGTGATGAAAGAGCCTTTCATGGCGATCCAGCAGGCCATGGGCGTACCGCCGGGCCGGCCGGCGGCGGCACGCTACGTGCGCGACTTCGTCGAGGAGATGAAGAAGAACGGCTTCGTCGCCGCCGCACTCAAGCGCAGCAACCAGTCGCCCGATCTGGTGGCGCCGCCGGCGACGAATTAGAATTCGTCACGGGCGCACCTGCAGCACCATCTCGGTCAGCACCGGTGCGTCGAAGGCGAGCCCGGCAATACTGACCGCGACGCGGGAATGCGACCCGTACTCCGGTCCAAGCAGCTCGACCAGAAAATCGGAGGCGCCGTTCACGACCTGCGGGGCTTGCTTGTAGCCGTCGACCGCGTTCACGTAGCCGGTGAGCTTCAGCACGCGCTGCAGCCGGTCGAGGTCTCCGAGCGCCAGCTTGAGCCATGCGAGGTGATTGATCGCGCATTGTCGGGCCGAGGCATAGCCCTGCTCCAGCGTGACCTCGCGGCCAACTTTGCCGGGGGTCGGAATGACGTGCTCACCGTTCTCATTGACGATGGTCCCAATGGTTCCCGACAGCCAGCAGATCTCGCCGAGCACAGTTGCCGGAACAAAGTTCGCGGGCATGGGACGTGGCCGCGGCAGGACAATGCCGCGTTCGTTCAAGCGCGCTTCGATCATTCCCATGGTGTCTCCAACGATTTGTCGACGTGGACTATAGCCTTGCGTGGTCGATTGAGCGACGATGCCGGGCGTCTAGTGGAGTGGATTTGACATTCGCGACCCACCTGGCAGCGAACTCACAACGCGAATGTCAAATCCAAACTCCACTAGCAAGCTATACTTGCTAGTGGTCCTTTGATTCTAACATTCGCAAAATTGCCTGCCGAAACGGGATGCGAATGTTAGAATCGGACCACTAGCCGGCGCGCTCACGCAAAAACACAGCGGCCGCACCCGCGCTGCCAAGGAGGAGAACGAGCACGTGTCCACCGCCCCGTCTGCTGAGATTATCAAATCGCTCGCCCCCACCGGCACCCTGCTCGCCGCGCTCAACATCGCCAATCCGGTCCTGGTGCAGCGAAACCCGGTGACCGGCGCGCCGAGCGGCGTCACCGTCGATCTGGCGCAGGAGCTGGCGAAGCGGTTGGGTGTGCCGTTGCAACAGCTCGTCATCGACGGCGCCGGCAAGTCGTTCGAAGTGGTGAAAGCGGCGGCCTGCGATATCGGCTTCCTCGCGGTCGAGCCCGCGCGCGCCGCCGAGATCGACTTCACCGCCCCCTATGTCATCATCGAGGGCGTCTATGCGGTGCGCGCGGACGGGCCGCTCAAGGCCAACGAGGATGTCGATCGTGCGGGCGTGCGCGTCGCCGTGAACAAGGGCGCGGCCTATGATCTGTTTCTCACGCGCTCGCTCAAGCACGCGACACTGGTGCGCGCGGAGGAGTCCTTCGACCTGTTCCTGCGCCAAGGGCTCGAAGCGGTCGCGGGCGTGAAGCAGGGCGTGGTGCGCTTCGTCGAAGCGAGCCCGGTGGCGCGCATGCTGCCCGGCCGCTTCATGGAGATCCAGCAGGCGATATGCCTGCCCAAGGGCCGCGATGCGGGTGCGCGCTACCTTCGTGCCTTCGTCGAGGAGATGAAAGCGAGCGGCTTCGTCGCAGCGGCGATCAAGCGGGCCGGGCAGGAGGCGACGGTGGCGCCTGCCGCGAATTAGCTTTCGAATTGCGCCAATGTGGACTCACGCAGCGCCGCGCGCTCTGTACCTCGCCCCGCTTGCGGGGAGAGGTCGGCGCACGAAGTGCGCCGGGTGAGGGGGACTCTCGATAGGGCGAGCTTGGGTGATTCCCCCTCACCCCGACCCTCTCCCCGCAAGCGGGGCGAGGGAGTCCGCTGCCGTCGCCGCACTCCCGCGCTCACGCCACGCGGCGGCGCCGGCGCAGCGCGGCTCCCTCGTCTGCAGAGAACGGCGCGTCCCGGTTGCCCGGCATGTCGTCGTAGAGCGGCACGCTGGCCGTGCGCGGAAGTCGCGCGGCGCTATCCCAGCGCGATGCGACGTCCAGCGGACGAAGCGCACGGTCTTCTCGCATGGCCGGCTCGGTGATGTGATCGAATGCGCGCCGTTCCGGTGCGCGCTGACGAATGACCGGTGCTGAACGCTTCGCGGCCGGACGGAGCTCGACCTGCGGGCGTGCCGGCGACAACATCTTGAGCAGCGCGCGGACCGCGATCGCAATGAACGCGATCGTTGCGGCAAGGAACAGCAGCAGATGCCCGAGACCGGGCGCCGGCTCGGACGGCAGCCCGGCGGCGGCCGCATCGGCTGACACAGGAGCAGGCGACACCGCCGGCGCCGCGTCCTGCGCCGCCGTTGTCGTCGCTTCGTCTGCATCGCCTCTGGCGGCCGCCGTCGCCCCCTCGCGATCGCTTGGACCGGCCGGGTTTGAGGCGGCGGCGGGCCAAGCGGCCGAAAAGCGTGCTGCGGTCACGGAACTCGTATCGACTGCGCTTGTCGGTGCGTTCGATGTGTTCGCTGTCGCGTTCACTGTGCGGGCGTTGTTCGCAGGCGTCGTGTCGGCCGCGTTGGCGTCCATCGTCGCCACGCTGCGACGCTCGGTTCGCGCGCGCGGCAGCGGCGGCGCTTCGTCCTCCAGCAGCGGCGGCGGTGCAGCCGCCGCCTTTCGCTCGGTGGCGGCCCGGCGCGCCTTCTGGCTTTCGGGGCCGAGATACCAGCAGCGGCGGCCGCCGTTCGCGCGATCGAGCCGGTAGAACCAGTGGCTGCCGCGCGGTGCGACGCCCTGCGGCCTGCTCAGGCACTCGTTCTCTTTGGCTTGCTCTTTGGCTTGCTCTTTGGCTTGCGCGGTGGTCTGCGCCTGGCCTGGTTGAGCCATGAAGGCGCTTGCCGAAACGACAAGCGCGGCGATGGCCGATGCCATCAACGTTATTCGGCTGAGCATGTGATCCCCCGACAATGGTCGTCGCGCTGTGCAACACCCCCGCACAAAGCGACGCGTTCGACCGCCAAATTTGTTGGTGAATTCGGCCGGAGTCGGCCCTCAATGTGACCATTCTCGGCAGTTCGGTGTGGACCTACCGCTTTACGGACGAATTCACAGGAAATGCACGTGATCGCCACATTTGTGGTGGGCCGGTAAGGGCTTAGCTCCCGAACCACCCCCGGCCTTCCGGCGACTAATTAAGGCGCGCGAGTGTGACCCAGGTCACATCGCGCGACGCCGCGGTCGCGCATCCTGCCAGGTGCGGGCATCACGGCCCGCAGAGAAACGGTCTAGGTCAGGAAACGCGTCATGGACGCCCGTGCGAACAGTGCCCCGATGCTGGTGACGGCGCAGCCGTCGCCCGTCGCGCCGCGCCTGCTCGCCGCCTATGCGATCGGCGCCACGCTGTGGACGCCGGCGCTCGCGATTGTCGCCGGACAAATCGAAGGCGTGCTGGCGCGGGTCATGACCGGATTTTCGTTTGCCGGCGCGACGCAGATGTTCGCCGTGATGTGGACGCTGCGCGTCGCGCTCTACATCGTCGGCGCGTACGGCCGCTGGGATTACGGCTACGGCGTCAACGGCGTGATCGTGAACCCGCGTCTGACGCTGACCGAGAAGGCGCAGCGCATCGCGCGCGACTGGTTCGGCATCGTGCTTGCCGTCGTGTGGATCGGCTTCATGGTGACGACGCTCGTCACCGCGATCGTAGGTCGCTAGCCGGCGCTCATTCGGCATGGTCACCATCCTCCGCTCATTCCCGCGCAAGCGGGAATCCAGGAATTGTTTTTTTGATTCTGGGTCCCCGTCTGCGCGGGGATGAGCGGAGGATAGTGTCTCGTGTGCGTCGAAGCTGTCGCGGGCTCAGTATTTGCGTCGCTCTTTCAGGAGCTCGCTCGCGATCTTTTTGAGCTCGTCGCAATAGTCTTGTTCAACGAGGCGCTCGCCGAGTCGTCCCCAGTTGATGTAGCAAACGTCGTTTTCGCCTGGATATGCGCCGAACTTGGCGCCGGTCGGAAGATGTTGGACTTGGTATGGACCAATAGCAAATTGCTCGCGTGATGGCCTGGTGTCCATCCGTGCACCCCCGTTCTATTGCCGTAAGCCGCATGCAACGCGCAGCGGCTCACGACAGTCCCCCGATGTGCAAGACGAAACGGTACTTAACGCGCCCCCCGTGTCGCACCTTGCATGCGATATGTGGAGGTTTTCAAAAAATCTCGGCCAATGTGTGTCACGCAAAGCGCAGTCGAAAAAAATTGCATGCGGCGTATGCGAGGCGAGAATCCATACTCGGTTACTTGCGGCGATTTTCTCTTCGCCGTTCAATCGTGTGCGTTGTTGCGCGCGCGTCGCACGTTTGTGGACAAGCTGTTGATAGCCGGTGATGTGCCGCGAGTGAAACGAGGGGAATGAAGCGCGACGCCTCGTCGCAAAAAATCAAAGCGCGATCAGTTGTCGCCCTCGCGGCTGCGTTGCTCAGCTCGCGCAAATCCGAGCGACAAGTCTCCGATGCCTTTGGCGCAATCGGAGACGTTTCCGTCGAGGTGAATGTACGCAAAGCCGAACGCTGCTCGTCTGCATTCGGCCAAACGCGCCGTGCCGTTACTTCTTGCCGTAAGGATTGTGTCCCGGCTGAGCCTGGCCTTGCCCCGCCGCGAACGGCGATGGCGCTGGGCCGCCCTTCTTCTTATCCTTGTCCTGCTTCGGCTTCTTCTTTTCCTTGTTCGATCTCATCTGACCCTTTGCCATGGCGTCCTCCTGTTGTTGACGGTCGCGCGCCGCACGCTTGTCTTGCCCCCTCAGCTTCCCTGCACCACGCGGTGATCGCTGAGCTTCTTCACCACGCCCAATTCGAGGCCGGCGGCGACGGCCTCCTCTACAGTACACTCGTGCCCGCACTTGTGACAGGTCACGTTCAAGTCCGGCGCCAGCAGCGGCGGACCCGAAAAGCGATGGTCGGCGCATTGCGGGCACTGCCCGATCGCGCCGAATATGAAGTAATTGGCCATTTATTCTCCTTGTGGCGGCCGGCTATCGCCCCCGTGGTTTCCAGCCGCCGCGCTGGCCCGGCTTGCCGCCGGTCGAGCGTGGGCTTGAGTCCGGTCGATAGGGGCGTGCTTCAGGCCCGGGGCCCATCTCGTCGAGCTCGGGTTTGCGCGGGCGCTTGTCGTCCGGCCGATGCGGCGCGACCTCGTGCGACAGCGCGATGCCCATTTCATCGAGCGAGGGCTTGTGGATGCGGCTGCGCTGCGTGCCGACACGGCGCGCGTCGCGGCCTCGGCCGCCACCTTGCGGGGAGGGTGACGGCCGCTTCGCGGTCGGATCGTCGACCACCGCCAGCTCGGTCGCGCGCAGGCGCTTGAGCTCGTCACGCAGCCGCGCGGCCTCCTCGAAGTCGAGATCGGCGGCGGCTTCGCGCATGCGGGTTTCGAGGTCGGCGACCACGGCTTCGAAATTGTGCCCGATGGTCGCGGTGTCTTCCTCGCCGATGCCGGTGATGCCGCCCGCGGTCGAGACCAGCACGTGGTCGCGCTCGTAGACCGAGTCGAGGATGTCGGCGATGCCCTTCTTCACGCTCTCGGGCGTGATGCCGTTCGCGGTGTTGTACTCGACCTGCTTCTCGCGGCGGCGGCTGGTCTCCGCCATCGCGCGCTCCATCGAGCCGGTCATGGCGTCGGCATAGAGGATCACCTTGCCGTCGACATTGCGCGCGGCGCGGCCGATGGTCTGGATCAGCGAGGTCTCGCTGCGCAAGAAACCTTCCTTGTCGGCGTCGAGGATCGCGACCAGCGCGCATTCCGGAATGTCGAGGCCCTCGCGCAACAGGTTGATGCCGACCAGCGCGTCGAACGCGCCGAGCCGCAGATCGCGGATGATCTCGATGCGCTCGATGGTGTCGATGTCGGAATGCATGTAGCGCACGCGGATGCCCTGCTCGTGCAGGTATTCGGTGAGGTCCTCGGCCATGCGCTTGGTCAGCACCGTGACCAGCGCGCGGTAGCCTTGTCGCGCGACCTGGCGGACTTCGCCGACGAGGTCGTCGACCTGCGTGCGCGCCGGCCGCACTTCGACGGGCGGGTCGATCAAGTCCCGTCGGGCGGATCACCTGCTCGACGAACACGCCGCCGGACTGGTCGATCTCCCAGCCGCCCGGCGTCGCCGACACCGCGACGCTCTGCGGCCGCATCGCGTCCCATTCCTCGAACCGCAGCGGCCGGTTGTCCATGCAGGAGGGCAGGCGGAAGCCATATTCGGCGAGCGTCGCCTTGCGCCGGAAGTCGCCGCGATACATGCCGCCGAGCTGCGGGATCGAGACGTGGCTCTCGTCGCAGAACACCAGCGCGTTGTCGGGCACGTATTCGAACAGCGTCGGCGGCGGCTCGCCGGGCTTGCGGCCGGTGAGGTAGCGCGAATAGTTCTCGATGCCGGCGCAGCTTCCGGTCGCCTCCATCATCTCGATGTCGTAGATCGTGCGCTGCTCGAGCCGCTGCGCTTCCAGCAGGCGGCCGGCGGCGTTGAGCTGGTCGAGCCGCCACTTCAGTTCCTGCTTGATGCTCGTGACCGCCTGGATCAGCGTCGGCCGCGGCGTCACATAGTGCGAATTGGCGTAGATCTTGACGAATTCCAGCTCGTCGGACTTCGCCCCGGTGAGCGGATCGAATTCGTCGATCGATTCCACCTCGTCGCCGAACAGGTTGATGCGCCAGGCGCGGTCCTCGTAGTGCGCCGGGAACACGTCGACGGTGTCGCCGCGCACGCGGAACGAGCCGCGGAAGAAATCGCCGGCGGTGCGCTTGTATTGCAGCGCGACCAGGTCGGCGAGCAGTTGCCGCTGGTTGATGCGCTCGCCGCGCTTGAGCGTGAACGTCATTGCCGAATAGGTCTCGACCGAGCCGATGCCGTAGATGCACGACACCGAGGCGACGATGATCACGTCGTCGCGCTCGAGCAGCGCGCGCGTCGCCGAATGGCGCATGCGGTCGATCTGCTCGTTGATCGAGGATTCCTTCTCGATATAGGTGTCGGTGCGCGGAACGTAGGCTTCCGGCTGGTAGTAGTCGTAATAGCTGACGAAATACTCGACCGCGTTGTCGGGAAAGAAGCTCCTGAACTCGCCGTAGAGCTGCGCCGCCAGCGTCTTGTTGGGCGCGAGGATCAGCGCCGGGCGCTGCGTGCGCTCGATCACCTTCGCCATGGTGAAGGTCTTGCCGGAACCGGTGACGCCGAGCAGCACCTGCATGCGGTCGTGGCGCTTCACGCCCTCGACCAGCTCGTCGATCGCTAGCGGCTGGTCGCCCTTGGGCTCGAAGTCGGACTTGATGACGAACTTCTTGCCGCCTTCCGACTTCTCCGGACGGGGCGGGCGGTGCGGCGTCCAGATCGCGCCGGCCTGATCGTTAAATTCCTTGCGGCCCTCGCGCAGCAGTTGTTCCAGCGCCTGGGCGGTGGCGGTGACGCCGGACGGCGCCGTGTTCTCGTCCACGTCCTCGTCGCCCGGCATGCGGTAGCCGAGCGCTTCGGCGAGCTTGGTGTTGATCGTCGACCGGCTCGTTCGGCTTCTTCGCCACGTAATCCGACTGCGGCGCCTCGTCGAAACCCTTGGTCGATTTGCGCGCCCGGTGCGCGGCGGAAAAATCCGCGCGGCGGTCGAAGGAATTGTCCGGCGGCGGCTGAATCCCGCTCGTCTCGGACTTCTGTTGTTCGGGTTTGGGCTCGAGGCCGGTCTGCGCGCCGACGCCGGCGGTGCCCTTGCCGATCGCCGGATTGAGCAGGTCGGCGAGCGACGGTTCCATCGGCGAGGAATCCGGCCGCGAGGCCTTCGCGCGCGTCGGCTTGGCGGGGTCCTTCTTCGAATGCTTCGCCGGATCGCGCGGCGGATTTTTCGGGGATTTGGCCATGCCGGCAATATGGGCTGGCGATCCGGGCGAGGGAAGGGCGCGAGACCGCTTGGTCCCCGGTCATTCCGAATCCGCCGTCGGCGTGCTATATATGCGTAAGAATAGGAGCAATCCGGTGGCCAAGGTCGTTTTCAAATCGCTCGCGACAAGCAAATCCGCAAAGGCGGCGGGGGCGCGCGCCATCGGCAAGAAGCGCGTCGCGACCCCGGACGGTGGCTGGAAAACCGTACGGACCTTGGACGTCTATAGCCCGAATTTCGACGACGCTTATCTCCATGCCTTCCGCAGCAACGTCGCCAAGGCGCGGCGTGAGAACAAGCGCCTCCTCGGCGTGGCCGACGTTGTCCCCCGCAAGCGTTGAGCCTCCGATCTTCTGGATCGTGGCCGGCCCGAACGGGTCCGGAAAGAGCAGCACTTACCAGACCCTTGAATACGAAGCCTCCGCTCGCTCGATCTGGATCATCAATCCCGATCTGCTGACCGTCCGTCTCCAGCAAGTGGAAGGACTTGAGCTTAAGGCTGCCAACCTGCAGGCTGTCCTGCGAATTGAAGCCTGGCTCGAGGTGTCGATCCGGGCGCATCAAACGGTTGGTGTCGAGACCGTCCTGTCGACCGACAAGTACCGTCGCCTCGTTCTTGCGGCCAAAGCGCTGCAGTTCCGGATCCACCTCACTTACGTCATTCTCGATTCGCCGCAGCGAAGCATTGAGCGCGTGCAGATGCGAGTGAGCAAGGGCGGTCACGCGGTGCCGGAAGACAAGATCGTGGAGCGCTACACGCGTTCGCTCGACCAATTGCCGTGGTTTCTGGATGAAGCCGACGAGGCGTGGCTGCTCGACAACTCCGATGCGTCGCCCAAGCTGATGGGGCGCAAGCGCGACGGCGTCATCACGCTCGACCCGGATGCGTTGCCGCAGGTCGTCGCGGCCGTTGAAAAAATCAGGACGGCCTAGCCCCCGTCGCCGGTCTCGCACGCTGGCGCGGGCCCGTCGCCCGGATTTGCGGCTTCGTCTATGATCAAGAAAAAAGGCGGCAAGCCAATCCGGGAGTCAGACGAGGGGAGGGACACCGTGCGCGATCGACGCAAGCTGACGCGGCGGCAGGTGTTGCGGGCATCGGCGGCGGTGGCCGCTGCGCCGCTCATTGGCGCGCCGCTCTTGGGCCGCAGCGCTTTCGCCCAGACCGAATGGCCGTCGCGGCCGGTGCGGGTGATCGTGCCTTATCCGCCGGCGGGCGGCGCCGACACCGTGAGCCGCATCCTGTTCCAGAAGCTCGGCGAGCTGTGGAACGCGCAATTCGTCATCGACAATCGCGGCGGCGCCGGCGGCACCATCGGCGCGGCGGCGGCCGCCAAGGCCGAGCGCGACGGCTACACCGTGCTCTATGACGCCACCGCGCATTCGGTGAACCCGTTCCTCTATCCGAAGCTGCCCTACGACACCGTCAAGGATTTCCAGGCGGTGTTCCTGGCGTCGCTGGTCGCGAACATCCTGGTGGTCAACAATGCGGTGCCGGCGAAAACCATCGACGACGTGATCGCGCTCGCCAAGGCGTCGCCCGGCGGGCTCGACTTTGCGTCGTCGGGCAACGGCACGGTGCAGCATCTGTCGCTCGAACTGTTCCGGCTGCGCGCCGGCGTGAAGCTCAACCACATTCCCTATCGCGGCGGCGCGCCCGCGCTGAACGACGTCATCGGCGGCCAGGTGAAGTTCTTCTTCTCCAACGGCGCGTCCTCGGTCGGCCACATCCAGGGCAAGGCGCTGAAGGCGATTGCGCATACCGGGCGGGGCCGGCTCGGCACGCTGCCCGATCTGCCGGCGGTGGCGGAAACCCTGCCGGGCTTCGAGGCCTATGAATGGAACGGCGTGTTCGTTCCGAGCGGCACGCCGGCTGCGATCGTGCAGAAGCTCAATGCCGGGCTCAACACGGTGCTGCGCCAGGCCGACGTCGTCGCCCGCCTCAACCAGCTCAATGTCGAATTCCGCGAGAACACGCCGCAAGAATTCCGCGCCTTCGTGGCGGCGGAGATGGAAAAATGGGAGCGCGTGGTCAAGGAAGCGAATATCAAGCTCGGATGAGCACGCCTCCCGTGAGTACAGAAACCAACGAACCGCCGCCGATCGCCGGCCCGGTGGCGCATCCGCGCCGTCCCGCCGAAATGCCGGTGCGCGGGCGCGTGGGACACGCATGCGCATATCTTCGGCCCGGTGGATCGCTTCCCGTTCGCGCCCGGCCGCGGCTACACGCCGCCGGAGGCGACGCTCGAACAATACATCGCGCTGCACGATCATCTCGGCATCGCGCGCGGCGTGATCGTGCAGGGCAATGCCCACGGCTTCGACAACGCCGTGGTGCTCGACGCGCTCGCGCGCTTTCCCGATCGCTTCCGCGGCGTCGCCATCACCGACACGCGCATTGCGCCCGCGACGCTGCGCGAGTGGCACACGGCTCGGCATGCGCGGACTGCGCTTCCATCTGTTTCCGCCCGGCGGCAAACCGACGATGGTGCGCGGCGTCGGCCTCGACGTGTTCGAGGTGTTCCGGCCGGCGATGCGCGAGCTCGGCTGGATCATGCAGACGTGGTGCGACCACCGCGTGCTGCCTGAAGTCGAGGGCCTGCTGCGCGAGGTCGCATCGGAGATGCCGGTCGTCCTCGACCACATCCTCCACATGCCGGCGGAACGTGGCACCGGCGATCCCGGCTTCCAGGCGCTGCTGCGGCTGGTCGGGGAGGGCGTCGTGCATGTGAAGCTGTCGGCGCCCTATCGCCTGTCGCAGCGCTATCCGGACTATCCGGACGCGAGCCGTTCCACGCGGCGTTGCTGCGCGCCAATCCGGAGCGGCTGCTCTGGGGCACCGACTGGCCGCACCCGCAGATCGCCGCCGAGCTCATGCCGGACGACGGCCAGCTCGTCGACCTGTTCCACCAGTGGACGCCGGACATCGCGGATCGCCGGCGCATCCTGGTGGACACGCCGGCGCGGCTGTTTCGCGTGATCGCAGCAACTGCGGGCGCTTGTTATTGTGCCCTCGCCCCCTTGTGGGGAGAGGGCTGCACAGTGGCCCAGCAAGAAAGAAGGGGTGAGGGGCTGTCGTGTCGAAGCGCCCCTCACCCATTCGAATTTGTTGCGAGTTCGGAGGAGCCCTCTCCCCACAAGGGGGAGAGGGCGCAACAACGTCCGCCGCGATGCGCAACGGCAGCGCGATCAGCTCGCGATCGTGCTGAAAAATTCTTCGCCATGTGCTCGGCGCCGCGCAGCGTCACCGCCATGATCGTGTTGGTCGGGTTCACCGCGCCTTCGGTCGGGAACAGGCCGGCGCCGCCGATGTAGAGGTTGGCGAGCTCGTGGGTCTGTCCGTAACTGTTCGTCACCGAGTTCGACGCATCGGTGCCCATGATGGTGCCGCCGATCAGGTGCGACGAGCCCGGCGCCGCGCCGCCGCCCTTCCAGGCTTCCTTCGGCTTGGCGGCCTTGACGATCTCGAACGCCTCGTCGCGTCCGGCATCCCAGCAGTCGATCGTCGCCTGATCGAATTCGTGGATGATGCGCGCGATCGGCAGCCCGAACTCGTCCTTGTCGCTCGCGAGCTCGACGCGGTTCTCCGCGCGCGGCAGCTCCTCGCCGGAGTTGCCGATGCGGGTGAGCCCGCGCGCCGCGCGCTTCATGAAGTCGGCGAGCGGCGGCCCGAACAGATCGGGCCGCGCGCCGGCAAGGCCGGCATTCGGTTTCAGCGCCGCGCCGCTGCGGATGAAGATGCTGCCAAAGCCTTTCTTGGCGCGCGTCTTGTCGTAGAGCTCATACGACATGGATTGATAGGCGGCGGTGCCCATGTGGTTCTCGACGTCCTCGTCGAACATCGCCCAAGCCGTCGATAGCGCGTGGCACATCAGATATCTGCCGACCAGCTCGTTCTGGTTGGCAAGGCCCTTCGGGTGCTTGTCGGTCGCGGAGTTGAACATGATGCGCGGGGTTTCCGCCGCATAGGCCGCGAGCACGACGGCACGCCGCGGGCTGGACATGCTGCTCGCGCTTGCCGTCGTAGTATTCGACGCCGGTGACGCGATCGCCGCTCTGGTTGGTGAGCACGCGCGTGACGTAGCTGAACGGCCGGAGCTCGGCGCCGCGCTTGCGCGCGTCGCGCAGATGGCCGACCAGCGGCGTGGCGCCCGCGCCGATCGCGCAGCCGGCATGGCACCAGCCGCAATTGGTGCAGGCCGGGCGGCCTTTGTACTCGGTGCTGTTGATGGATGTCGGCATCGGCGCGAGCGGAATGCCGTGGGCCTTGAAGGCGTCGTTGAAGATGTCGCCGTGCCGGAACGTCTTCAGCGGCGGCATCGGATAGTCCTTGGCGATCGGGAACCAGCGCCGTTCCTGCGCCGCGTCGCCCGCGATGCCGACGTCTTCGGCGATGCGGTCGTAATAGGGCGAGAGGTCGTCATAGGAGATCGGCCAGTCGAGCCCTCGGCCGTGCTGGCTCTTCACCTTGAAATCGTTCGGATGCAGCCGCGGCCAGTTGGCGTAGAAGTGCAGCATCGAGCCACCGGTGCCCCAGCCCGCGTTCCCGCCGTGGCCGGGATTGTGCCGGCCCGCGAGCTGGAAGCGCGGCGCGTGCTTGAGGCGCTTGGCCCAGATCTCCGAGCTGACGAACTCCTTCATGTCCCAGTCGGGACCGAATTCGAGCACCACGACCTTCTTGCCGGCGCGCGCCAGCACGTCCGCGAAGACGGAGCCGGAGGGACCGGCGCCGACGATCACGACGTCAACTTTTTCCTGCGTTGCCATGTCACCACCTCATCTTGTTCGAATGAGCAGCGTGCGCAAGGGCGGCTTGTTGTGCCCTCTCCCCCTTGTGGGGAGAGGGCTGCTCAGAATTTGCAGCACGTTCGAATGGGTGAGGGGTTGCTTCGCAACGTGTGCAACGAGAAGACCCCTCACCCAATCCGTTCTTCTGATCGATCCGCGTTGCCCTCTCCCCACAAGGGGGAGAGGGCGCAGTAACAGCAGCCGCGGTGCGCGGCAGCAGCGCGATCAGCTCGCGATCGTGCTGAAGTTCTTCGCCATGTGCTCGGCGCCGCGCAGCGTCACCGCCATGATCGTGTTGGTCGGATTGACCGAGCCTTCGGTCGGGAACAGGCCGGCGCCGGCGATGTAGAGATTGGCCAGCTCGTGGGTCTGCCCGTAGCTGTTGGTCACCGAGTTCGAGGCGTCGGTTCCCATGATCGTGCCGCCGATCAGGTGCGCCGTTCCCGGACCGCCGCCGCTGCCAGACCTCCTTCGGCTTCGCGGCCTTGGCGATCTCGTAGGCTTCGTCGCGCCCGAACTCCCAGCTGCCGATCGCGTCCTGATCGTAGCTGTGGATGATGCGCGCGATCGGCAGCCCGAACTCGTCCTTGTCGCTGGAGAGCTCGACCCGATTTTCCGCCAGCGGCATCTGCTCGCCGAACAGGCCGATGCGGGTGAGCCCGCGCGCCGCACGCTTCATGAAGTCGTCGAGCGGCGGGCCGAACAGGTCGGGCCGCGCGCTCGCCAGGCCGACATTCGGTTTCATGGCGGCGCCGGTGCGCAGGAAGATGCTGCCGAAGCCTTTCTTGGGGCGCGTCTTGTTGTCGTAGTGCTCGTACGACATGAACTGGTTCGCCTGGGTGCCCATGTAATTCTGGATGTCCTCGTCGAACATCGCCCAGACGTTCCCGGCCGTGTGGCACATCAGATACTTGCCGACCAGCTCGTTCTTGTTCGACAAGCCCTTCGGGTGCTTGTCGGTCGCGGAGTTGAACATGATGCGCGGGGTTTCCGCCGCATAGGCGGCGAGCACGACGACGCCGGCGGGTTGGACATGCTGTTCGCGCTTGCCGTCGTAGTATTCGACCCCGGTGACGCGGTCGCCGCTCGGGTTGGTGAGCACGCGCGTGACGTAGCTGAACGGCCGCACCTCCGCGCCGCGCTGGCGCGCATCGCGCAGATGGCTCACCAGCGGCGTCCCGTGCGCGCCGGTCGCGCAGCCGACATGGCACCAGCCGCAGTTCACGCAGGCCGGGCGGCCCTTGTATTCGGTGCTGTTGATGGCCACCGGCATCGGCGCCAGCGGATAGCCGTGCGCCTTGAACGCCTCGTTGAAGACGTCGCCCTGCCCGGAAGCTCTTCAGCGGCGGCATCGGATAGTCCTTGCCGACCGGGTACCAGCGCCGTTCCGCCGTCGCGTTTCCGGATACGCCGATGTCTCGGCGGCGCGGTCGTAATAGGGCGACAGTTCGTCATAGGAGATCGGCCAGTCGAGGCCCTTGCCGTACTGACTCTTGACGCGGAAATCGACCGGATGCATGCGCGGCCAGTTGGCGAAGAAATGGATCATCGCGCCGCCGGTGCCCCAGCCGGCGTTGCCGCCGTGGCCAGCCTGGTTGCGGCCGGCGAGCTGGAAGGGCGGCGCGTGCTTGATGCGCTTGCCCCAGATTTCCGAGCTGACGAATTGCTTGTAGTCCCAGTCGGGTCCGAACTCGAGGATCACGACCTTCTTGCCGGCGCGCGCCAGCACGTCCGCGAAGATCGCGCCGGAGGGACCGGCGCCGACAATGGCGACGTCGACTTTTTCCTGCGTCGCCATGTCACCACCTCTCTTTGGGAGCGACCAGCGGCATATAGGGCACGCCGAGGCTCTCGAAGCCTTCGACCGTGCCGTAGACGACGTCGACGGCGTCGGCACGGAACGCGCCATAGATGGCGCCTTGCGGCGGCGGTCCCTTCCAGTCGGGGTGCTTGCCCACGCGCATGGTGCCGATGAACGCCACCTGCTCGGCGCGCGGTCAGTTGCGCGAACGGCTTGCCGTGCTGGGCCTGGCATGCGCCGTCGATGGCATTCAGCGCCGCGCGGTAGAAATTCACGAACGGCGGACGCACGTTCGCGATGCGGATGTTCAGCAGCGCGTCGTGCGGCGGCACCGAGCATTGCTGATCGACGAAATGCGCGATGCCGGCCTCGCGCGCGCCGGGAACCAGCGTTTCGCTGACGGCTTCGAGCCGCAGCGCCTCGTCGGCGCTCAACACCTTGAGCGGGACTTTTTGCGCTCTGGCTTCGCTTGGCAGCAGCAGAACTTCAACACCGCCGACGGTGAATGCCAACGCACCCGCCGTGGCGCCCCGCACGAATGTGCGGCGCCCGATATTGTCCATGGTGTCCTCCCGTCGAGCGTCCTTGATGGGCGCTTCGCATTTCATTCGTTGTGCCCACCGTCCCCGGCGGGCAGCGGAGAAGGCTACTGCCGCTGCTCGCAACAGTCACCCGGAATTTTCATTATTCTAAATCGATGGAAGATCGCGCATGGCCCTGCAGGCGGCAGTGCATCACCGCCATTGCTGCGCGATCACTTCTTGAGCCCCGCCGACTCCGCGACGCGCGCCCATTGCGCGATCTCAGTCTTGATATAGCCGGAAAACTCGTCCGCCGTGCCGCCGAGCGGCTCGGAGCCCTGCTTGCGCAATATTTGGATGACGTCGTCCATCTTCAGCGCCTCGTTGATTGCGACCGACAGCTTGTCGACAATGTCGCGCGGCGTGTCGGCGGGCGCGAGCATGCCGAACCAGAGGCCGGCGTCGAAGCCCTGGTAGCCGGCGTCTGCCATGCTCGGCAGATTCGGCAGCACGCCCCGTCGCGTCGCGGCGACCGCGATCAGCTTGCCGGACTGAATTTGCGGCAGCACGGTCGGCGCCGGCGAGAACATCACCGATATTCGTCCCGCCAGCAGGTCGGTGAGCGACTGCGCGCTACCCGGATACGGCACATGCGTCATCTTGATGCCGGCGTTGACTTTGAGCAATTCGCCATAGACATGCAGCGCGCTGCCGACGCCGGCGGAGCCGAACAGCATCGGCTCGGGCTTGGCCTTGGCCGCCGCCACCAGGTCGGCGACGGTGCGGATGCCGGTTGACGGATTCGCCACCAGGATGTTCGGCACCGTGGCGACCAGCGCGATCGGCGCGAGATCTTTGTCGAAATCGAAATTGAGCTTGGAGATCGACGCGTTGATGGTGTTGGCGACCGAGCCCATCAGCAGCGTGTAGCCGTCCTTCGGCGCGCGCGCGACGAATTCGGCCGCGAGATTGCTGCCGGCGCCGGTTCGTCCCTCGACCACGAATTGCTGGCCGAATTTGAGATTGAGCTTCTGCCCCACCACGCGCGAAAGGGTGTCGGCCGCCGAGCCGGGGCCGAACCCGATCACGATGCGCACCGGCCGCGACGGATAGTCTTCGGCTATGGCGAGTGTGCCGGCGAAAAGTGCGGCGAGCGAAAAAACCGCGAGCGCAAAGGCCGCGAGCGCAACGGCTCTGAGCACAAGCCTCGCGGCGACGCGCGTGAGCGTCAGCATGCGTTCCTCCCCGTTTTTTATCCGGGCAGGATAGCATGGCGGAACGGCGCGCAACGCGCCTTTTACGGCCGCGACGTTCGGTCCATATATGATGCCACGGCGGGAGTAACGTTGGTCCCGTGTTGCCTAGCGAGGGAATATCAGATGATCGACCTGCATTATTGGACCACGCCGAACGGACACAAGGTAACGATCTTCCTCGAAGAAGCCGGATTGCCGTACAAGATTTTCCCGGTGAACATCGGCAAGGGCGAGCAGTTCAAGCGCGAGTTCCTGGCGATTTCGCCGAACAACCGCATCCCTGCGATGATCGATCACGATCCGCCGGGCGGCGGCGCGCCGATCGCGGTGTTCGAGTCGGGTGCGATGCTGCTCTATCTCGCCGACAAGATCGGCAAGTTCATCGCCAAGGACATCCGCGGCCGCACCGACACCCTCCAGTGGCTGTTCTGGCAGATGGGAAATCTCGGGCCGATGTCGGGGCAGAACAATCACTTCAGCAACTACACGGTCGAGAAGTTTCCCTACGCGATCGACCGCTACCACAACGAGGTGAACCGGCTCTACGGCGTGCTCAACACGCGGCTCGCCGACCGCCCCTACATGGCGGGCGAGTATTCGATCGCCGACATGGCGAGCTATCCCTGGGTGGCGATTTACGAGCGCCAGCACCAGCCGATCGAAGACTTCCCGCACGTGAAGCGCTGGCACGACGCGATCAAGGCGCGGCCGGCGGTCGTGCGCGCCTATGCCAAGGCGAAGGAGGTCAATCCGAACCCGCCCGGCATCCGCACCGCGGAAGAGCGCGCGATCCTGTTCGGGCAGAGCGCGGCCTCGGTGCAGGCGGCGGTGCGGTAACGCGACGGTTCTTCGACCTTGTTAAATTTAACATCGTGACTATGTTAAATTTGTTCATTATTTGTTCTTTTAGATTTTAGGTGATACATCTTCTGCGTGCTTCGTAACTCACGCGCGGGAAGGTCGATCTCTGATGGGTGCCCGATCCAAGATTGAGTGGACCGACTCCACATTCAACCCCTGGGTGGGCTGCACGAAGGTCGCTCGTGCGAGAGGCGCGCCCTCGGCCTGCGACTTTTGTTACGCAGAGAAATGGGCAAAGCGGAGCGGTCAGGTCGAGTGGGGCAACCATCCCCGTCGTCGGACTACCGAGGCCTATTGGCGCAATCCTCTCGCTTGGAACAGCCGAGCACGATTGTTTCAGACCGAGCATGGTCGGCGGCAGCGCGTGTTCTGCGCTTCCCTCGCTGACGTGTTCGACAATCAGGTCGATCCCGCGTGGCGCGCGGACTTGTTCAATCTCATCCGCGAATGCGACCAGTTGGATTGGCAGCTCCTGACCAAGAGACCGCAAAACATCCGCAAGATGCTTCCTCCCGACTGGAGCGACGGATATCCGAACGTCTGGCTGGGCACGACGACAGAAGATGCGCGCGCTTACAAGCAGCGCGCCTCGCATCTTCTTAAGGTCCCTGCCGCAATTCACTTCGTGAGTTACGAGCCTGCTATCGGTCCACTGGGGCAGTTAGATATTGATGGTCGCTCTCCTGATTGGGTCATCATCGGCGGCGAAAGTGGCGTGCGCTCGGACCTTATTCGTCTGACCGATCCGAAATGGGCGCGCGACGCAATCGCAGAATGTCAACGTGTCGGAGCCGCACCGTTCTTGAAGCAGTGGGGCACGTACAAGAATAACCCGTGGGTCGTCGAGAGCGGCCTTACCGAACAGCAAGCAATGAAGATCGACCCACCCGACAACGGTAAGGGCGGCGGAAAGTTAGATGATCGATTGTGGCGTGAGTTTCCGATCAATCCATTGCAATCGAGACTGAGCTGCCTCGCGAGGGAGGGGCGCCGAAAATGGCTCAGAGAGACCCCGAGCGGTACACGCAGGGTGATGACGGACTGATTGTCGAGAAGGTTGGTCCGGTGGGCGGTCAATAAACTGAAAATCCTTACCGACTACGTTTACGCCTCAGGCGGCGCGCGCAAAAACTTTGCTCGGCCGGGGACTTCTTTTATCGACGTCTTCTGCGGACCTGGTCGCTCTCTTATCCGTGGTACTAATCAGTTCATTGATGGCAGTCCCGTCGCCGCGTTCAAGAGAGCGCTAGAGTCACCTGGGCGGTTCACGTCGATCAATATCTCTGATGCTGATGAGGAACTGCTCGCTGCGGCTGACGAAACGATTGGAAGTGCATTAACGCGCCTGTTCGTCTCGTCGCCGGTCCTGCGAGTGCAGCGATGCCGAAAATCGTTCAGAGCTTGGACCCATACGGACTGCACCTTGCATTTCTTGACCCGCATAATTTGGGGACGTTGTCATTCGATCTGTTCGAGCAACTTGCGAAGCTCAAACGCATTGATGTGATTGCTCACGTGAGCCTGTCCGATCTTCAGCGCAATGCTGATCGCTACACGGATGAGGCTTACGACCAATTCGATAAGTTTGCTCCAGGTTGGCGCAACAAAGTCAGCACCGACATGAACCAGAACGCATTTCGCGCCGCGATCATCCAATATTGGTGCGATAAGATCTTGGAGCTTAATTTTCCGCAGGCTCCACATTGGGAATTGATAACGGGAGATCAGGGTCAGCGGCTCTATTGGTTGGTCCTGCTCGCTAGAGACGGTCTCGCTCACAAGCTATGGTCGAAGATCACGTCAGCGGCTAAAGAGCCTAAGTTTTTATAGCGATGACATTCAAATTCTCATTTGACCTCGACCCCGAGGGAATGACCGTGCCCTACGCGCCACTGACGGATGAGATACGACGTAATCGCGGTTTTGTGGACCTCAGGGGACGCCCGGATAGGGCGAATGAAATTGCTGAGGGGGCCAACTCGCCCGCCTTGCGTAATCTGTTGGTTCGCGTTGCTAAAGCTGGGTCACCAATTTTCACGATAGGATGCGATTTGGGCGGGCATCAGGAACCCGCAAGCGTCCCTGCGCGTCGTCGGATGGTTGCTGGCGGTTACATACAATTCGCGAGCCACCCGCTACGACCGAGTTGAGCCTAAGTGATATTCAGGCTTCGCGAACGCAATCGGAAAGGACGTGAAGACGCGTGTGGGACGCGATCATTGGAAGTTGGACTGCATCGGTAAGTGGGTCGATTTCAAGTTTGACGATGAACCGCAGGGGCTCCGTCCCTCCTTGTGGATTTGGTTTTTTGCTGGAGCGAGCAGTGAGTTTGATGCCATGCAATCGCGCGAGCGACTGATTGAAGCCATCGACGCTGCAGCAGTGTTGCCCGAAGCCCTCAAATTGTTCGCGGCGGTGGGCTAGTCGGTAGCCGCTTTCTCGTCTCAGCGCGCGTCGCGGAACGCCTGCACGAACTTGGCGAGATCGGCGGCGTTCACGTCCGACACCGCCACATAGGAAACGTGGTCGGCGGTCCATCGGACCACGTTGTAGCCTCGAACCGCTGTAGCGGTCTCATTCCTGGAGACGTGCGCCGCATCGGGAATGGCGGTCACGCTGATGAGGTGCTGCCGGATCTGATAAACCAGCGTCGGCACGCCGGCGCGTCCGACAACGTCGACACGCCCACCGACCAGCCTGAACCCTGCCTGAGTCAAGTCGACGACACGCGGGGCCTGCGGAATCCTGCCGTTGAACCACGGCTTGACGACGTGCCCGTCCCCCGAGGCCACATCGATCGGCTGCGGCGCCATCAAGGCACGCAAGTGACCGGCGACGACCGGCTCGATGAAATCGTCGGTCGTGGGCGTCCGGGTGACGAACCAGGTGGCGCCGCTGGAAACAACCATGGCAAGCGCGATGGAGGCTGCCATCGCCCGCCATGAGGGCGCGGTGCTCGTCCGCCCGATGCCAACGGCGGCACGAACGCGTGCTTCCAGGCCCGGAGGCAGTTCGGTCGCCGGCAGTTTTTCGCGGAGTGCGCGGCGAAGCGCTTCGACGCGCGCGGCCTCCGCCGCCAATGCAGGGTCGGCGGCGATCTGCTGCTTGACGGCGATCGTGTTCACGGGGTCGAGTTCGCCGTCGACATAGGCATGCACGAGCAGCTTCGATCGATCGTTGTCTGTTTGCGCCGCCGACGTCATGGTTCGTCCCGGACGGTTTCGATCAGGCGCTGGCGTGCGCGCGCCAGGCGGGACATGACGGTCCCGATCGGCGTGTCGGTCACCTGGGCAATTTCCCGATAGTCGAGACCTTGCAGGTCGCGCAACACCAGCGTCTCCTTGAACGGAGAAGGCAGCGCCGCAATCGCCGTCTCGAGCCGTGCCGCATCCGCCTTGGCGATGATCTCGGTCTCGGGGTCGGGCGTCGAGCCCCAATTTTCCATGTGTCCGGACTGTACCTGCCGTCGTTCGATCGAGGCAAGGTCGTCCACCACGACCAGAGCGGCTGGTCGCGACTTGGCCATCCAGGAGAGCGCGGTGTTGCGCACGATCGTTAACACCCAAGCGCGCGCATTGCCGCCGGCATACCGGCGGATAGCGCGGAAAGCGCGAAGGCTGGCTTCTTGGACAACGTCTTCGGCGTCGGTCCGGGTGCCCGTCATCCAGCGTGCCAACGCATAGGCCTCGCCGAGATACGGCATCACCACGGCAGCGAACTGTGCCTTGTCGTCGTCAGCCGACACCCCGTGTACCTCGAGTTCAGGGTGCCCAGCACGGCCAGCAACCCTAATAAGACCGGCACTCCAATCGCTTTATTCCCGAAAATCGAAATTTACCCGCGCCGGGAATTTTTTGGAAGCACTGCAAGTCCCTCATACGTGTTCAGCACCGCGAACGTCATCCTCCACACGTATGAGGCTTTGATGTCCAATATCTGTGCATTCCGGTCCGCTACATCCTTTACGTGTAATTCAGAAATCCATCGCGAATTTGGACGCCCGCTGATCGGGCCGGCCGATGCCAACGGGAGGTCGTGATGGCGCTCAGCGACGCGCTCGCTTCGCGGAAGCTCATTCTTGCCGCCGTCGCCACGGTCGGCCTGGTGCAGGGCATCTACATGGTCACGATGATCGGTGCCGCCGATCACCAATGGAAATCGACCTGCGAAATTTGGGACCGCAGCACGCGTAGTGCGCTCGCGATCCATGAAAACTCAGCGGGGCCGAGGTTGCGTCCCGATGTCGAGGAATCGCTGCGGCTCGCGCGCGAATATTGCGAAGCGGGCCGGGTTGGCATTGCCATGCACAAGTATGACGTCCTGCGGGCCGCGCATGACGTTCGTTCGACCACGCTGGCGGCAACTCCGAACGGGGAGCCGTTCAAATGATCGAAGAGCGGCTGCCCGATTGCCGACGGCGTCGGCATGACGAGCGCCTTCACTTCGGCACGTTCTCATCCGGAACTTCTAATCGGAGAATTTGCCATGCGTCCTCAAATCAAACTCTCATCTCAAGATCGCAAAGCGGCTCGTCTTTGGGCGGCTTCGATGCTCGCCGCTGTGGCCGTTCTCGTCGTTGCCGTGCTCACGCTGCCGGCATTTCGCGGCGCTCATGCGCCGACCGACGCTCTCGCCCAGTATCAGGCAGGCGGTCTCGGTCTCGGCGTCCAGGCTCCCTGAAGTTTGAATGCGGTGAGCTGCGCCGCCCATTTTAAAGCGGCGCAGCCCGCCGATGTGAACGACACCTGTTAATAGCAGGGAGGATAGGGGTAGTAGCCACACACGGGGCGCGGATAAGCATAGGCTGGGGCAGTGGCCACTGCGGCTGCACCGACCGCAGCAGCGCCGTAGGCTGCACCTCGATAGTACGCACCCCGATAGGTCGAACGTCGCGCGGCACCGGCAAATGACCGGGGCGTTGCCGGTCGTCCGATGATATCGATGAAGATGGACGCAGGTCCATCGGCACCGGCAAGGTCACCTTCGAGCACGTCAACATCGAATGTCACGCGATCGCCGTCTGTAACTGGATTCCTCAAGACGACAACAGCGTCGCGGATTCCCGTTCCAGCTTTCATGAACGCGGAAACGGTTGCGTTCGGCGGATCCTTGGCAAAGCTGTCGCTATCAGTGTTGGCAGGCGCCCATTCTTCCAGGATGTGAGCGGTGAGCTCGTGGCCGGCCGCCCTGACGGGGCGGTCGGCGAACACGATTGCGTTTGGCGAAACGCCGGTCAACGTAAGTTTGCCGCCCTGTAGAGTGGCTCCGCGCGAATTGATGACGAACAGCGATGGCACCACCTCCGGCCTGGCTTGGCCGATGGCCTTTTGCAGCGGCACATGCTGCGGGGGCGCGACGTTCTGCGCCATCGCAGTGGCGGTGACGACCGACATGCTGATAGCTGCCACGACGGTGGCAACGACATATACTCTCATGGTTCCTATTTCCTTCTCTCGCTTGTGAATCGATTGGCTTGGCGTATTGCAGTGGAGCAGTCTGATGCGCGGACCTTCTCGCCCAAAGTCGGGTGCGAAGCGCCAGCGCCCCCGCGTAACGTCGCAGCGGCGCTCGCGTAACGCCGCAAGAGCAGCTTGGTACGATTGCGGAGATCAGGCGGTGGGGCGTCAGAGAACTTGAATGGTCGAAAGTGCGACAGTCGCCAGGGCGGCGGTGCCGGCGATAACCGTAAACAGCGTGAGGACGTAGCCCGTAACTGAAATAGCCGTCATGACGTCAACCCCGTTTGGCTTTGGTTATGAACATCATGTAGCCGACGGCTACGCCCGCTACCTGTGAAGTATTTCACAGGGGAATGAATGATATCCGCTGCTGCGACATCGCGTCGGCAGACCGGCCGCCCTTCACCTGTTTGCGGCGATTTTCGGCGCCTTGCAGCAATGTCGAACGGGTTCGGACCCCGTTACTTCGATAGCCGCGCATCCCGTTCTTTGGTCAGCTTTTCGAGCTGTTCGTTTTGCTGTGCGATCCTGTCCGCGTTTCGCTCTTCATCCGCAGCGCCTGAGAATGCAGCGGCTTGCTCAATCAGCTGCCTGATGTTGTCCCGAACAATCGCGATGCGATCCTCAAGTTCAGGAAGAGAAAGCGGAGAAAGCGAACTGTCGTCACTCATCGTGTTTCTCCAGGCCAAGTTCTGAACACACCGTTGGGCCTCGTACGCGTAGACGAGGAAGATGGCATAGGTGCGAGAGTTGAAATAGGGCGGTCGAACGGGAAAACAACCGGATCACACTGACCATCGACCGGCCTAGGCTCTCGCCATTGTGCACCCTCCTCACGCCAGATGCGGAATCTTCGGCCGCTCGCCCTGTCGCCTTCCCGGTGATCGGCGGGCGCGGCAGCTTGGTCGTGCCCGGCTCCATGGTGAAGGTGTAGTCGAGCGAATACCACGGCCCTTTCACGTCGGGCGCGGGCGCCGGCTCGTTCTCGTGCCGCACGTAATTGCCGATCAGCTTGCGCGTCACGCCGAACTGCACGTCTGAGTCGATGAACTTGTCGTCCTGGACGTAGATCTGCGAGATCAGCGTCTTGAAGCCGTCCTTGGTGACCAGGAAATGCAGATGCGCGGGGCGCATGTTGTGGCGGCCCTGCGCGCGCAGGAGGTCGCCGGTCGGCCCGTCGATCGGGATCGGATAGCCGGCCGGCTTGATGCTGCGGAATGCAATGCGGCCGTCCTTGTCGGTGACGAACTTGCCGCGCAGGTTCATGTCGGCCTGCACCGGGTCCTGGTTCTCGTAGAAGCCTTCGGTCGACGAATGCCAGATGTCGACCTCGGCGCCGGCGATCGGCTTGCCCTTGGTGTCGAGGAACACCGCATTGACGAACATCGCTTCGCCCGGCGTCGGCGAGCGCACGATCGAGCCGCCGTTTTCGGTCGGCGGCGAATGCATGCGCCAGAACGGGCCGAGCAGGCTGGCGTCGGTCTCGACCTGGCCGTTGTCGCCGTTGTTGAGCATGACGATGAGCTGCGAGAAGCCGAGCGAGCCCGAGATCAGCACCGCCTCGTTGTGGGTCTCGTTCGAGGCCTGGCCGATCTTGACGATGTAGTTCATCGCCTCGCGGAATTCCTCCTCGGTCAGTTTCACCTCGCGGGCGAAGTCGTGCAGGTGGCGCACGAACGCCGCCATGACTTCGCGGAAGCGCGGATTGGGCGCGCGCGCGAGCTCCGCGAGCACCGCTTTGGTGACGTCTTTTTCGGTTTCGATGATCATGGTCCATCCACTCGTCATGGCCGGGCATAGCCCGTCGAAGACGGGCGTGAACGCCCTGATGCCCGGCCATCCACGTCTTCGCTACACTATTAATAAGACGTGGATGCCCGGCACAAGGCCGGGCATGACGGAGTATGCTGCTAGGTCAGGCCCCGAAGATGTCTGCGCGGCCGCTTTGGCGCGCAGGCAGGCCGGGCAGAGGCAGTCCTCGGCGGCGGAATCCGGCATCGGCAGGCGATAGGGCTCGGCGGCGCACCAGCAGCCGCCGCCGAGGCTGCAGTCAAAAGCCGTGCCGCAACGCGCGCAGGTCAGCCGGCGCGGGGCGGTTGGGGCAGTGGATTCGGCTGGAACAGATGCCATCAGGGCGGTCCGCTTTGCTCTGGTCCGGAGCGCTGGATCTCCTCGCCGATCGCCTCGACCGAGGCGCCGGCCTCGATCCGCCGGCGGATATCCTTGAGGCGCATGAGCTGCTGGACGATCTGCGGCATCATGTCGAGCTTTTCCATCAACCGCCAGACATAGACGAAGATCGCAAAGATGGTGCCGACGTCGGCGCTCGGCATATAGGTGACGCGCATGAGCACGAACAGGAACACGAGGATGGACAGCGCCTCGATCGCCGTCCAGTTGAGCGCATCCGCGTCGGAGAGCTTGACACGCCATTAGCGCACCGCTGCGAAGTGGCTGCGTGACCTCCGGCTCCTTCGCCGCATGGATCGACCTGCACCTCGTGCTCGAGCTGGTTGTTGAGCCCCACGTTGAGCATCAGCGAACGGCGCATATAGCGGCGGTTGATGATCGCGACCGGAATGAACAAGAGCGCGGAGATCGGCGCCGATGACCAGGTCGTAGTAGAACAGGATGGCGGCCGAGCCGACGATGCTCACCAGCGTATTGAGCACGACCGGCATGTCCTTCTCGAAGAAGGTCACGAACTCGCGCGACATCGCCGAGCGCGCCGCCACCTTGCTGGGCTCGATGCCGGCCTGCCGCTGGCGCAGCACCGTGTCGATCACGACGGTGTTGTAGACCGTGGTGTAGAGGCGGGTGTCGTACATCTGCCGGCCGCAGCCGATGGCGGTGTGCAGCACCCAGGCGATCATGACCGGCGCGATCATCCGATAGTCGTGCGCCAGCAGCCCGTTGATCGCGAGGCCGGTGGCCCACGGGTAGGACAGCTCCAGCAAGTCCTCGATGACGGTGAGCGCATAGGTGAACGCGATCCGCCAGCGGAACGGCCGGATCGTCTCGGTGACGGATCTTGATGGAACGGGAAGGCCGTCGGGCATCGGGAAAAGCCGCTCGCTCATCCACCGCTCGTCCCCGCGGAAGCGGGGACCCAGTTCTTTACACTGGATTCCCGCTTACGCGGGAATGAGCGGAGGAGAGCCGCCGCGGTGCTGAAATCGCGAAAAAAGGACAGCAGAGGGCCACCAAGCTTTACGTCTTCCGCCTGCTGCGGTCGGCGCGCCTTGCAGACGGCACGCGAGGTTTCGCCACAACATCTCGCCGCAACGCAGGTGATGCGGCCGCGGCTTCCAGGAATGCGCTGACCAATCGAACGCGCAGCGAAGCGCGCGTCCATAAAAGCCCCATGCGGCGTGTGAATGACTGGTTGGCGACCGGCAATTTGGCGAGCGATAACCCCTCCGGCCAGGGCGGCGCCCAATCCGGCACGAGCGAGATGCCCAGCCCGCGATCGACAAGCACTGCAATTGCCTCGAGCCCATCAAGCTCAAATCGGTCGCGCGGGCGAATGCCCGCCTGGCGCAGATAGCCGTCGACAAGCCGCCCGCCCCAATTGTTGCGGTCGTAGCGAATGAACGGCTCGGTGGCCAGGGCTGTGTGCGGATCGGAAAAGCGCTTGCTCGCCGGGGTCAGCACGACCAAGGGCTCGTCCCGGAACACCCGCCAGTCGCACGCCTTGGGCATCGCGAACGGCGGCTGCGCGATCAGCGCCGCATCGAGATCGCCGCTAACGACCTTATGATAGAGTTCCGCGGACGTTCCGGGCAGAATGTAAATCTCGATCGCGCGGATATTTCTCGATCATCGACGCGAGCACATCGGGCAACAGCCCCGATATGGCCGTTGATACCGCACCGAGCCGCAACTCTCCCGACAGTTCCCTCGTTGGCGATCGACTTTAGATCGCGAATGTCCTGAACGAAATTCCGCGCGCGGCCCAATATCGCCGCTCCGGCTTCGGTCACGCTCATAGTGCGCCCGGAACGGGACAGCAGGCGCGCGCCGATCTCGCTTTCGAGCGCGTGGATTCTCTGTGCGACGGCGGCTGGCGTGAGATTGAGCCGTCGCGCGGCCTCCGCGATCGAACCGCCGTCGACAACCGTCACGAAGCTTTCGAGGAAGCGGGTATCCATGACAACAAAATCTATCTTCTAAAGATACTATCGTCCACATTTTCTTTCTGTTCGAAATCGCGGAAAGTGGTCGCATTCGCTCTGGCTATGGGAGGACAGAACGTGACGAAGCTATTTCCTGTTGCAATCGTTGCCGCGACGCTGACGGGTATCGTGAGCGCTCAGGCCCAGAACTATCCATCGCGACCGATCACCATCGTCGTGCCGTTCGCCGCCGGCGGGCCGACGGACGTCATCGCGCGCGTCGTGGGCGAACGCATGCGTGCGACGCTCGGACAAAACGTCATCATCGAGAATGTCACCGGCGCGGCCGGAAGCATCGCGGTCGGGCGGGTCGCGCGGTCCGCAGCGGACGGGTACACGATCGTTATCGGCCATTGGGGCACCCACGTCGTCAATGGCGCGACCTACTCGCTGCAATACGATCTGCTGAATGACCTGGCGCCGGTCGCTCTGCTCGCCAGCACGCCCTCCCTGATCGTTTCGAAAAGCGCCGTCCCGGCCAAAGATCTGAAGGAATTGATCGCGTGGCTGAAGGCAAATCCGGGCAAGGCGGCGCAGGGCAGCGGCGGCGCCGGAAGCGCCGCGCACATCCACGGCATATTCTTTCAGCAAAGGACGGACACGCACTTCCAGCATGTGCCTTATCGGGGCGCCGCCCCCGCCATGCAAGACCTGATCGGCGGACAGATCGACCTGATGATCGACCAGGTGCCGAACTCCCTTCCGCATGCGCGCAGCGGCAAGATCAGAGCCTATGCCGTCACCGCCAAGACTGCCTCGAGGCGGCGCCCGACATTCCGACCGTCGATGAAGCAGGGCTGTCGGATTTCCATACGTCGGTCTGGCACGCGCTTTGGGCTCCACGGGCTACACCGGGCAACGTCATCAGCGCGCTCAACGCTGCTGTGGTCGAAACTCTCGCTGATCCAAAGGTTCGGCATCGTCTGGTGGCCGACCTCAGCCAAACCATCCCGCAGCGTGCCGAGCAGACGCCCGAAGCGCTTGGCGCCTTTCACAAGGCCGAGATCGAGAAGTGGTGGCCGATCATCAAGGCTGCAAACATCAAAGGAGACTGAACAGGTGACGACCTAGACAATTCCAGAGCCGCGTGGGCTTGACTAGCCGGACAACGGCAACCCATCGCAGACCGGCATCGCGCTCTCAAGGAGCGCGATGCTGCCGTTTCTCCCGAACACACAACAGAAGAAGAACGAACAACACATGATAAGAAACGCAACGCCAGCTGACATCGAGAACATCGCGGCCATCTACAACGAGGCGATCCTGGAAGGCGGGCTCACCGGCGATCTCGAACCGGTGTCGATTGAGAATCGACGTGCGTGGTATTCCGATCATCAAGCCCCGTATGCGATCTTTGTGACGGTGCTTGACGGCTCTGCCGTTGGTTACGCTGCGATCTCTCCATACAGAGCGGGCCGAGGTGCCTTCAGTGAAACCTGCGAGATCAGCTACTATTTGTTTCGGCGGCACCGAGGACGCGGCCTCGGCAAGGCGCTGATCAACCATGCGATCGAATACGCCAGGCAGTCGGGATTTCGGATCATCCTTGCGTTCATTTTGGAATGCAATCAACGCAGCATCGAGTTGCTGATGGGATTGGATTTTTCAATTCGTGGCAGATTGCCGAACGCTGCCAATATCAACCAAGAACATGTCGACCATATCTATCTTGCCCGCAGCCTATGCTGATGGGCAACACGCCCACAGGGATCGCTGCCACGGGAGCGATCATTTTCCCGGGCGGGGTTACAAATGATGGCGAGCCCGTCACGCGGGATACATGATGCTCCATCCCACCGACGCGAGATGGAGCAGAGGATAGAGCGTCGCCGATCGCGTCTGCCGTCAGGTCAAGTGCCGCGGCCCCACAGCCCGCAATAGCGGCGGGCGATGAAGGGCAGCGCGTTCGCATAGCCCGGCCAGTTCTCATAGCCTTCGAGCTTGAACTCCTTCTCGGCCGGCTCCCAGCATTTGCCCTCGCGCGCCAGCGTCTGGATGCCTGCGGACGCCGCTTGATACAATTTGAGGATATCCTCGGCATCTTTCTTGGTGCCGAGACGGTCGTTCGGCGCTCCGGGGTGGCCGGGGATCAGCCGCTCCCAGTCCAATGCCAGCACGCGCTTCATGAACGCTTCCGTTTCCAGCGGATAGAAGTCGATCATGCCGCGGCCGGGCATCGAGCCGACCGGGATGGTGTCGACCACGAAGATGATCTTTTCCCGCGGCAACCGCATCACCAGCGTGGTGTCGGAGTGGTTGGGGCCGAGGTAGCGCAGCTCCAGCGCCGTGCCGCCGAGCCGCAGCGTCGAGTTGTCGCCGACATAGCGATCGGGCATCGGCGTCGCCGGATCGTTGATCGCGGCGAGCCGTTTCTTGGCGTTGCGGTGCGCGATGATGGTGGCGCCGGCATCCTTGAACGCCTTGCCGCCGGCGATGTGGTCGAAGTGATGGTGGCTGTAGATCAGGTAACGGATCGGCGCCTGCGTGATCTTGCGGATCTCGTTGATGTAGTCCTGCCCGCCGGTCGGCCGGCCATAGGCGACCGGATCGGTGGCGATCACGCCGTCGCGCGTGACCACGAACATCGCCTGATGGTTGCCGTTGCGGAAGATGTAGACGTTGTCCGTGCCGTCGACCTTGGTGGTTTGAATCTGCGGCCGCTTGGCCTTTTCCTGGGCTTGCGCCTGCGGCGGTGCATGGGCCACGCTGAAACCGAGCGCAACCAGCGCGGCCGCCATGGTTCCGAAACGAAATACCGACATGTTGGATCTCCTCCCTGAGTGCCGCCGGCCACGCGCCCGGCTGGCGGCGGTCGTGCGAAACGTCCGCCGCTTGGGCAGACGTTCCACATTAACACCGGGCCGCGAGCCCTAGTCCTGGAAGCGGGAGGGATTTTTGGAAACCTCCGGCGGACCGCAAGGCCCGCCAGGAGGTACTGAGGATCACTTGG
Source organism: uncultured Alphaproteobacteria bacterium (assembly GCA_963850705.1). GTDB lineage: Bacteria > Pseudomonadota > Alphaproteobacteria > Rhizobiales > Xanthobacteraceae > VAZQ01. The sequence goes on from CAWKMR010000018.1 coordinate 173,467, forward strand.
TCGGGGTGTCCGGCGACAGTCCACCGATGAAGCCGGCAAGCTTCCACGCATTGCCTTCCTTGACATAGCAGAGCACATCGCCGGGCAGTGGCACCAAGGCATCGGCCGCGACATATCCAAATTTTCCCGACGGCAGCACGATGCGCACGACCTCGGTGTTCACCGCGCCGGCCGGCAACTCGTCGGGATAGATCCAGACGAGATGCATCCCAAGCTTGCCGACGACCGGGCTGTTCCGTGGCAGCCCGCCGCGCACTTCGAGTTCGTCGCGCGCCGGGTAGTACCACGACGTGAACGTCGTGCTGGTGCGCTCGCCGAGTTCGGTCACCGCGGCGCTGTCGTATTTCGGCTCGCCCGGTCCGCAGATCACGCCCTTGCGTTCCGTGTGCGGATCGGCGGTCGCTTCCGCTGCAAACGTCGCGAGCATCTCCCAGCCTTCGGTGTCCGGATTGTCGAGGTAGAATGCGCGCGCGAGGTTGTCGACGCCGGAGCGCGCCTTCTCGGCGATCTCCTTGCCGTCCTCGCCGGTCCAGAAGAAGCTGGCCGCGACATGCTTGGCGAGAGCGGCGCGGTCCTTGCGTTGCGCGATCTCGGCGATCTGCTTGCGAAAGGTCGCGAAGCTCGGGTCCTTCACCGGCTGCGGCGGCGTGATTGGGATCGGCTTGTAGGATTGCGGCTTGGGCGGCCTCTTCGGCCGCGATCGGTGCGAGGGACGATGCGGCGGCCATTGCAATCGCGATCGTGGCAACGGCAGCGGTGATGGAACGGGTGATAAGCATCTGAATTCCCCCGGCACTGAACGCTGGAATCGTTATTGAGCCCGAAAACATCGCGGCGATGTCCGGGACCAAACAGCTATGAAATGATCTGGCCGAAAAAATGTCGCCCGGCCGTCATGTGACAGCCGGCGCTTCGCGCGAAAGAATGGTTCCAGCCTGGGGGCAGAGTCAGGCTGGAACCAGTTCGTGATTGCGCGCATCAAATGCGACGCATACGCCACGCATACGCTACACAACAGCTCCGGATGGTGAGCAGGAGCGGGGGAAAGGTAGCGCGCGGCCATGACTTGGCCATGACTTGGCCGTGACAGGCGGCGCGCGCTGTGGAAGATGCGGGAATCCGCCTAAAGCCATCAGATCCCTCCCGAAATCCAGCGAGCCCCTCAGCCATGCCCGCCGCACTCTCCTCTGCCTATGTCGCGCCGATCCTGCTGCTCATCGGCTCCAACGTGTTCATGACGCTCGCGTGGTACGGCCACCTGCGCTTCAAGGAGGCGCCGCTGGTGACGGTGATCTTCGTCGCCTGGGGCATCGCGTTCATCGAGTACTGCATGGCGGTACCGGCGAACCGCTTCGGCAGCGCCGTCTATACGACCGCGCAACTCAAGACCATTCAGGAGGTGATCACGCTGATCGTCTTCGCCGGTTTCTCGGTGCTCTATCTCAAGGAGCCGATCACCTGGAACTACGCGATCGGATTTGTGCTGATCGCCGCCGGCTCGTTCTTCGTGTTCCGCGGCCCGGTTGTAGATCGCGACAGCTGCGCAGTATCGTTAATCTGTCAGTCCATTCATGAAGTTATCCTCGATTTAAGTTGTCATCGCCCCAGTCTCGACATGACACTGGGACATCCTTTCGCATGGGTGCGATGGGCTCGAGGTGAAGCATGGCACTTGATCCCAAATCACAAGCCGCGCTCGCGCTGCACCGGTTCGGATTGGGGCCGCGCGCCGGATCGGTCGCGGCGATGGCATCCGATCCGCGCGGCGCGCTGATCGCCGAGCTCGATCGCGGCGGCGCCGGCCGCATCGCGGCGGCGGACCTCATGAGCAGCGGCGTTGCCGCGCGTGCCGCCGTCGAGTTCCGCGAAGCGCAACGCCAGATGCGCCGTGAGGCCGGCGGCCAGAACAACGCACAGCCCAAAGCCGCACAGCAAAAGAATGCGCAGCCCAAGGACGCGCCAGCCGAAGAACGCCGATAACAACGGCGCGCCGCGGCAGCGTCCGACCGTCGGCGTCGCGCCGCAGGAGCTCTATCTCACCGAGGCCAAGGCCCGGCTCGACACCGCGCTCGCGGCCGACATCGGATTTGTCGAGCGCCTCACCTGGTTCTGGTCGAACCACTTCTGCGTCTCCGCCGACAAGGCGCAGGTGCGGCCGATCGCCGGCGCGTTCGAGCGCGAGGCGATCCGTGCCCACGTGCTCGGCCGTTTCGGCGACATGCTGCTCGCGGTCGAGAGCCATCCGGCGATGCTGATGTATCTCGACAACGCGCGCTCGATCGGTCCGAATTCCCGCGCCGGCCAGAACCGCCGCCGCGGCCTCAACGAGAATCTCGCGCGCGAGATCCTCGAGCTGCATACGCTCGGCGTGCGCAGCGTCTATACGCAAGACGACGTCACCAATTTCGCCAAGGTGATCACCGGCTGGTCGATCGTACCGCCGCGGCAGGATCCCGCGCGCGGCGGCGAATTCACTTTCAATCCGCGCATGCACGAGCCGGGTCCGCAGACCATCATCGGCAAGCGCTACGATGACGCCGGCGTCGAGCAGGGCCGCCGCGTGCTCGCCGATCTTGCGCGCCATCCGGCGACCGCGAAGCACATCGCGCAAAAATTCGCGCGCCACTTCATCGCCGACGAGCCGGCGCCGGCTTTGGTGGAGCGCTTGAGCAAGCGCTTCCTCGACACCGGTGGCGACCTCAAGGAGCTTGCCAAGGCGTTGATCACATCCGACGACGCCTGGGACGCGCCGCGCACGCGCATCAAGCGTCCGGCCGAATGGATCGTGGCCTCACTGCGTGCGATCGGCGCAAAACCCGCCGACGTCCGTCCGGTGGTTCAGGCGCAGAACCTGCTCGGCGAGCCGCTGTGGCGGCCGCCGGCGCCGAACGGCTTTGCCGACGATAACGCGACCTGGCTCGACGGGCTGTCGCAGCGGCTCGACCTCGCCAATCAGATGGCGCGCCGCAATGCCGGCGACGCCGATCCGATGGCGGTGTTCGATGAGACGCTGGCGCCGATCGCGTCGGAGGATACCCGCCGCACCATCGCGCGCGCCGAGAGCCGCCCGCAGGCGCTGGCGCTGCTGCTGATGTCACCTGAATTCCAGAGGAGATGACGATGGGTCTCCACGCACCCACCCGCCGCGAATTGCTGCTGGCCTCCGGCACGCTGTTCGCCTGGGCCTACATGCCGAAGCTCGCGCTCGCCGAAGGCCGCGATCCGCGGCTGCTGACGATCGTGCTGCGCGGCGCGCTCGACGGCCTGGCCGCGGTCGCGCCGGTCGGCGATCGGAACTGGCAGCGCCTGCGCGGCGACAAGGCGCTGACGCTCGGCGGCGACACGCCCGCGCTGCCGCTCGACGGCATGTTCGCGCTCAATCCTGCGATGCCCAACCTGCATCGCCTGTACAAAGCCGGCGCGGCCACCATCGTGCACGCGGCGGCGACGCCTTATCGCGAGCGCTCGCATTTCGACGGCCAGGACGTGCTCGAAAGCGGACTCGCGCGTCCGGGCGCGGTGTCGACCGGCTGGCTCAACCGCGCGCTGGCGACGCTTGCGCCCGCGGAGCGCTCCAATCCGCGCGCGCGCAACGCGTTCGCGGTCGGACCGATTGCGCCGCTGGTCGTACGCGGTTCCGCGCCGGTGCTGTCATGGACGCCGCCGCGGCTGCCGCCCACGGGCGACGACACCGTGATGCGGCTGCTCGATCTCTACCGCCACACCGATCCTGCGCTCGCGCGCGTGCTCGAGGAGCGCATGGGGCTCGCCGCGATCGCGGGCGCCGGCGGCATGAACCAGCAGGGCGCGAACAACGCGCAGCCGCGCGGCGCCGCCGCGAGCGGTGCGCGCCTATTTCGAGCAATCCGCCGGCACCGCGGCCAAATTCCTGGCGCGCGCCGACGGTCCGCGCATCGGCGCGCTCGCCTTCGACGGCTGGGACACCCACGCCAATGAAGGCGCGCTCGACGGACGGCTGGCGGCGCTGCTCGGCGCGCTCGACGGCGCCATCGCGGCGATCGAGACCAACATGGGCGACGCCTGGCGCGAGACGGTGGTCGCGGTCATCACCGAGTTCGGCCGCACCGCGCGCATCAACGGCACCGAAGGCACCGACCACGGCACCGGCACGGTTGCGATTCTCGCCGGCGGCGCGCTCAAGGGCGGCCGCGTGGTCGCGGATTGGCCGGGCCTGCGCGACGCCGACCTGCACGAGAATCGCGATCTTAAAGCCACCACCGACCTGCGCGCGGTGCTCAAGGGCCTGCTGCGCGATCACGTGCGCGTCGACGAAGCGGCGCTGGCGTCGCGGGTGTTCCCCGACAGCGTGGCGGTGAAGCCGATGGCGGGGCTGCTCGCCTGACGGCGGGGGTGTGAAAAAAGCCCGCCCGAAAGCATTACCTCGTCAGGTGTAGGGCCGCGGGGTGAACCTTCCCTCGACGCTGTGAAACTAAACAGAGTGATGGCACGTTATGTGCATGAAATGTGCATGTATGGCACAACGCTGGAGGCCGCCTATGCGCAGGAGAAAGCCCGAACTGGTCGCCGTCAGGATGATAACCTGGCAGGAAGACCTCGAACTGTACGGCATTGTCACCGAGTTCGACGACGGTGAGACCTACAGCGAGCCGTGGGGCTCCAAGGACGACACCGCGCTTGCGGTGCGCATCCGCGCACAAGACCTTCGCCGGACCGTGAAGTAGTCACGCCGGGTTCCTGAGCACTGGTTTCCAAGCCGCGCTGGCGCACAGCGCGGCTTTTCACATTTGCGCTTCCACCTTGACAGCGCGGCGTCCATCGGGCGCAATCGCATCCATATTTTTCTCATATGAATTGCGATTGGTGATTGTCATGGAGAATCCGGGCGCTCACATCCTGCTGGATAAGCCGACGGAGCTGAGCGAAGGCTGGATTTCCGCTGCTCACGATGCAAGCCCATCGCCGCAAGGTCGTCGCGCGAGCTGATCGTCAGCGATCACAGCAGACGGCCCGGACGGTACATTTCCTTACCAACATTCGGCCGGCGCGCGATAAACCAATTTGCCGCGACCGATCAATAGCGCCCGTAGATGCGCACTGTTGCGAGTTCCATGCACAATGGGATAGCTGAGCCGCGTGAAGCGCCCATACGAGTTTCGCACTAGTCTGGTACGTGCTTGTTGACCTGCCCCGCGCCACCACGCTCGGATGGTAGCGGAGAGGTTTGTGACAATCGCTTATCAGAACATTCTTGAACTCGAAGAGCGGCTTTACATTGCGCTCGACGTGGCTGAGCGACATCGATTGCTTCAATTGTTTCTAAAAGAGTTAGCTAAAGTCGCGAGAGACGTCGAGTTTGCCACCTTCACCGAACGTCGCATCGCAGACAATAGCGAACGCTGTAAAAGGCAGAGGGAATTGGTTGCTCGTCTCAAACATGGCGGATGTGAAACCAGCGACGCTTATTTCCAGCTTGTCACTCTGAAAACTATGGCGGCGCTTTTCGGCTATCACCGCGCGCTGGCCCGCAAAATCTTGGTTTGCGTCGTCCCCCGATCAAATTGAGCGATCGTAGCCCGGGTTGAGCGAAGCGAAACCCGGGGAAATCTTCCAAACTTGGCACACCCGCCCCGGATTTCGCCATAGCGCGTCGCAGACGCGCGTAAACGCGCTTACGGCTCAATCCAGGCTACAAGGAGCGCCAAGCCACGTCTCGACCGTCATTCCCGCCGACGCTATAGATGCGGTTACAAACGCGACCACTTGGAATGATTGTAACGCCATGCCCAAGACCGACACCCCCGTCCTCATCATCGGCGCCGGCCCGATCGGGCTCGCGCTCGCCGGCGATCTCGGCTGGCGCGGCGTCGCCTGCACGCTGATCGAGAAGACCGAAGGCCGGGTCGACCATCCGAAGATGGACCTCATCGGCGTGCGCACCATGGAGTTCTGCCGCCGCTGGGGCATCGCCGACCGCGTGCGCGACGCGCCGTATCCGCCGCGATTATCCGCAGGATTATGTCTGGCTGGAATCGTTTACCGGCTACGAGTTCGGCCGCGAGAAATTCCCCGGCCGCGGCTTCGAGCCGCTGCCGAAGGAAAGCCCGCAGAAGCGCGAGCGCGTGCCGCAGGACATGTTCGATCCCATCATCAAGAAATGGGCGACCGAATTCCCGAGCGTCACGCTGCAGCACAACACCGAGCTGGTCGGCTTCAAGGATCAGGGCACGCATGTCGCCGCCACCGTGCGCGACACGCAGACCGGCGCGACGCGCGAGATCACCGCCGACTACATGATCGGCACCGACGGCGGCGCGTCGTTCGTGCGCGAGACGCTCGGCATCCAGATGAGCGGCCACCCGGCGCTCACCTACACCACCAACGTGATCTTCCGCTGCCCCGATCTGCCCTCGCTGCATGACAAGGGGCGCGGCTATCGCTTCATCTTCATCGGTCCGGAAGGCACCTGGCTGACGATCGTCGCGATCAACGGCGGCGACCGCTTCCGCATGTCGATCGTCGGCTCGCCGGAGAAGGTGAACCATTCCGAGGCCGACATCCGCGCCGCGCTCAGCCGCGCGATGGGCAAGGACTTCGACTACGAGATCCTGTCGGTGCTGCGCTGGGTGCGGCGCGAGCTGGTGGCGGAAAGCTACGGCCGCGGCCGCGTCTACATGGCGGGCGACAGCGTGCATCTGACGTCGCCGACCGGCGCGCTCGGCATGAACACCGGCATGCAGGACGCGGTCGATCTCGGCTGGAAGCTCGACGCGGTGCTGAACGGGTGGGGCGGGCCGAACCTGCTCGCGACCTATGAGATCGAGCGCAAGCCGGTGGCGATCCGCAACATCAAGGCGTCGACCGACAATCTCGAACGCATGCTGGCGCCGCGCACCACCCACAAGCCGACGCCGGAGATGTTCCAGCCGGGACCGGCGGGCGACGTCGCGCGCAAAAAATACGGCGAGTGGTACACCGAGCTGATGCGGCACGAGTGGTTCATGAACGGCTACCACCTCGGCTATCGCTACGACGACTCGCCGATCGTATGGCCGGACGGCACGCCGATGCCGCCGCTCGAAGGCCAGACCTACACCCAGATGGCGCGGCCGGGCGCGCGCGCGCCGCATGCCTGGATCGGCGAGGGGCGCTCGACCCTCGATCTCTACGGCAAGGGTTTCGTGCTGCTCCGGCTCGGCGCCGATGCGCCGGCCGGCGACGGCATCGTCCGCGCCTTCGCCGCGGCCGGCGTGCCGCTGCGGGTCGAGACGCTTGTCGTCGCCGGAGGTGCGAAAACTCTATGAGCGGGCGCTGGTTTTGGTGCGGCCGGACGGCCATGTCGCCTGGCGCGCCGACAAGGAACCCCCCGATGCCGCGGCGCTGGCCGATTGCGTGCGCGGGGCGGGACGTTTAAGTCAGACGCAGGCGGTCGAGAGAGCGTCGTGAGTTAAGTGCTTCCGATGAGATGTACTTGAAGACGAGCGGCAAACTCCGTCACCCTCCCCTGGAGGGGGAGGGTCGAGCGCCGGAATGAGCGGAGCGAGTGAAGGCGGTCGGGGTGGGGTGAGCGAAGCGGCAAGAGAAGTTCACCCCACCCCGCTCGACCTCACTTCCCTCTCTCGCGACCTCTGGGGAGGGTGACGGAGCAAGCGGCCCGAACGGCGTTCGTTCGCTGAAGATCGTACTCGAATAGATAGAAGAGGGCGGTCATGCTTTTGACCATGAAACAGGACGAGTCCCCTTATTACACGCACCTCAAGGAATTGAACCTGTCGCCCGGCTGGGCGCGGCCGGAGCCGTCGATGTGGCCGTCGCCGCAGCCGAAGTTCAAGCCGGCGGTGTGGCGGTTCGCGGACGCCAAGAAGGCGCTCGACGCCTCGCACAATATGGTGCCGGCGGACCAGACCGAGCGCCGCAACCTGATCCTGGTCAATCCGATCGAGGGCAACACCTACGCCACCACGCGGCATCTCGTCGCCGCCTATCAATGCGTGATGCCCGGCGACCGCGCCCGCACCCACCGCCATTCGGCGGCGGCGCTGCGGCTGGTGCTGCACGGGACGCGAGGGCGTCTACACCATCGTCAACGGCACGCGCATCGACATGCTGCCGGGCGAGGTGCTGCTGACGCCGGCCTGGTGCTGGCACGGCCACGCCAACGAGACGTCAGAGACCGGCTACTGGATCGACTTCCTCGACATCCCGTTCATCCAGCTCACCGAGGCGATGTTCTTCGAGCCCTATCCGCAGGGCGGGCTGCGAGGCGATCACCAGCACCGGGGCGACGCCGATGCGGATTCCCTCGCGCGACGCGCTTGGGCGGAGGCAGCGACGCGAAGACGGTCGAGATCGCCAAGGGCGTGATGCCGACCATCGCGCTCAATCTCATCCGCCAGCCGAAGGGCGGCAGCATGCAGATGCCGAAGACCACCGCGAACGTCATCTATGCCGTGGTGTCCGGCAAGGCGCGCTTCCTCGCCGAAGGTTTCGACGAGACCGCCGGCGTCGGCGACGTGGTCGCCATGCCGTGCTGGCACGCGCACACCATCGAGGCGCCGGAGAACACGGTGGTGTTCAAGGTGTCGGACGATCCGATCTTCGAGAAGCTGGGGCTCGCGAAGTCGGCGAATTGATAATCAGCGATGCATCTCTGTGATGCGTCATGGCCGGGCTTGTCCCGGCCATCCACGTCTTTATAGATGCTCGGCAATCAAGACGTGGATGCCCGGCACAAGGCCGGGCATGACGCATCACATCGGGGAGTGAAACAACAGTGCGCTACATCGACGCCTTCAATCATTTTTTCCCGAAGCGCTATTACGAGGCGCTGCTCGAATCGCCCGCCGGCAAGAAGGATATCGGCAAGCGCGTGCGCGGCATCCCGGCGCTCTCCGACATCGACCTGCGGCTGAAGGTGGTCGAGCAGTTTCCGGACTACTCGCAGGTGATCTCGCACGGCCTGCCGCCGATCGAGCGGCTGTTCGGGCCGGACAAATCGGTGGAGATGGCGAAGATCGCCAATGACGGCCTGCAGGAAGTCGCCGCGAAGCATCCCAAGCATTTCGTCGGCTGGACCGCGATGCTGCCGATGAACGTGCCGGACGCGGCGGCGAAGGAGGCCGAGCGCGTGCTCAAGAACGGCGCCAACGCCATCCAGCTCGGCACCAACGCCAATGGCGAGCCGCTCGACGAGCAGAAATTCTGGCCGATCTACGAGATCATCGCCAAGTCCGGCCGGCCGATCCTGCTGCATCCCGCGCGCACGCGCGAGATGCCGGACTATCCGACCGAGAAGGTGTCCAAATACGAGATTTGCAGCGTGCTCGGCTGGCCCTACGAGACCGGCGTGACGCTCGCGCGCTTCGTGTTCTCCGGCATCATCGACCGCAATCCCGGCCTCACCATCGTCGCGCATCATCTCGGCGGCGTGATCCCCTATCTCGAAGGCCGCGTCGGCCACAGCTTCGACCAGCTCGGCGCGCGCACGTCGGACGAGGACTACGGCGCGGTGCTGCGCGGCCTCAAGAAGCGGCCCTACGACTACTTCAAGGATTTCTACGGCGACACCGCGGTCGAGGGCGCGAAGGCGGCGACGGTCTGCGGCATCGATTTCTTCACGCCCGAGCGCGTGGTGTTCGCCTCCGACTGTCCGTTCGACAAGGAGAAGGGCCCCGGCTACATCCGCGACACCATCAAGGTGCTGACCTCGCTCGGGCTGTCGAACGCCGACATGGAGAAGATCTGCTTCCGCAATGCGCAGAAGCTGTTCGGGATTGCCTAAACTTCGAGCCGGTCGCCGGCTCGAGTCTCAGAGTTTTGCAGAGCGTGATGATCAGGCTTGTCCGGCTGCCTCGCGCCGGCGCAGCATGATCATGCGTCCGATGACGATCGCGCAGAACCCGAAGAAGACGATCGGGAAGAGCGCGATCATCCACTGTTTGGGATCGAGGATCAGCATGGCGATGCCGGTCGCGACGAACAAGATCGCCATGATCTCCATCGCCCAGAGCATTCCCTTGTTGTGGATGCGCGCCTGGGTGGCGATGTTTTCGCCGATCGACATCCGCTCTTCGGAAGGCTCAAGCCCGCGCTTCAGAAACGGCGCCCAGGCCGCGTAGAAGGCCATGATCGCCACCGAGATGGCGATGCCGGTGATATAGAACTGCGCCGCGATCGGGGTGATGATCAGCACCAGCGTCGCGATCATGTAGATCTTGATCTGGCGATGCATGCTTTCGTAGCGCTGCTCCGACGGGATCACGTAGCCGCGGCCCATCGTGCCCCACGGAAAGAACAGCTTGCGCCCGTCCGCGCCGGTCTTGAAGTAACCGGCGGTCAGTGCGTTGAAGTAGCCACGTCGGCTATTGTCCGAAGAGTTGGTCATGGTGTGCTCCCTATGTTCGTGGCCGCGGGATCGCGGCCGGTTCCTGGGAGCAGTCTTCCCGATTGTTCGTGCGGCGACTGTGATGGCCATCACAGTCTGGACAAGAATTAATCTCCGGTCAGCTTCGCGGCCTTGATCGGGCCGGCCCATTTGTCGATCTCGGTCACGACGAAATTCTGCAGGTATTCCGGCGAACGCCGCTCCGGCCCAACGACATCGGCGCCGTTCTTGCGGAGCTGGTCGGCGACGGCGGGCGTGAGCATGGCCTCGATAGCGGCTTCGTTGAGCCGCTTGATGATGGCGGCGGGCGTGCCTTTCGGAAAGAAGAAGGCGAGCCAGTTCTCGGCGACAAAATCCTTCAGGCCCTGCTCCTGCGCGGTGGCGAGATCCGGGAAGTTCGGCGAGCGCTCCCTGGTGGTCATGGTGATCGGTTTGGCGTTCTTGGCCTCGATGTGCTGGATCGCGGCCGACGCGTTGAGGCAGTGATAGTCGATCCGTCCGGCGATCATGTCCTGCAAGGCGAGGGCGCTGCCGCGATACGGCACGTGCGTGATGTTGACGCCGATCGCCGCATTGAGCAGTGCGCAGGCGAGGTGGGTCGGCGCGCCGGTTCCGGCCGAGCCGTATTGCATCTTCGCCTGGTTGACCTTGGCGTAGGCAATGAACTCTTTCAGGTTGTCGACCGGCAGCGTCGTGCGCGAGACCATCAGCATCGGCAGGTCGACGAGGAGGCCGACCGGCGCGAAGTCGGTCGCGGCGTTGTAGGAGGGATTCCGGTAGAGCGTCTGGTTCTGGGCGTGGGTGCCGACATTGCCCAGGACGAACTGGTAGCCGTCGGGCGGCGCCTTCGCCACGCGCGCCGCGCCGGTCATGCCGCCGGCGCCGCCGACATTCTCGATGACGACCTGCTGCTTCAGGATCTCGGCGAGCCGGATGCCGATGATGCGCCCGATGATGTCGGTGGTGCCGCCTGCAGCATAGGTTACCATCATGGTGACGGGCCGGTTGGGCCAAGTCTGTGGGGTAGAAGTCTGCGCGCCGGCAGGCGCAGGAAGGAGAACGAGCAAAGACAGTACCGCGATCATCGCGGCCGTGAGCCTGACGCGCACCATGGTCGTCCTCCCTGTTTTGACCAAGCTTCGCGCTTGCAGCGTCAGGGTTCAAGGCGCATCGGAGTCATTTGTGACAGAGACACACTGACGACGTTTTCGATTGCGCTCGAGCGCCAGTACGGATGAACCAGCGATTTTTTCTTGCCCCGCGCGCATTGCTCCGGCAAAACCTTGACATGGCTGATTCGGTGGAGGCCCACGCGCCGATTCTGGCTGCGGGCGGCATCGTTCTACGGGAAGGCTCAAGACCTCGCATCGCGATCGTTCGCCTGCGGAGGGATAAGGATTGGGTGCTGCCCAAGGGCAAGCTCTATCCCGGCGAGCGTCCGCAAGTCGCCGCCAAGCGCGAGGTGCTTGAGGAGACCGGGCACGACGTTTCGGTCCACGAGTTCCTTGGCTCGATGTCGTATCCTGTCGACCGGAAGATCAAGATCGTTCAGTTCTGGCACATGCGCGCCATCGGCGGGCCGGTGCGCGAGCTCAACCGTGACGTCAAGGCCGTGAAGTGGCTGCCGCTGAAGGAAGCCATCGATACGCTGTCGCGCGCGCACGAAAAGGTTTTCCTGGCGAATGTCGGTCCGGTGGTCGTCAAGGCGGCCAAGCAGGCGTTGCGAGACAAGATGGCCAAACCCGCCGTCCGCAGCAGCGCCAAGCGGCCGGTCCGCCGCTCGCATCCTGCGCCGGCGCCCGTTGCGCCCGCCATGCCGGCCGTTCACCTGATCTCCAGCGACGACGTGAAGGCCCGGAGCAATCCCTTTACCAAGGTTATCGGGGGCTGGATCGGGCGCATCATGACCCAGTCATCGATGCGCCGATTGGGCTGACTCGCGACCGCGCATCGCGTTTGTCTATTCGTCCCGGGCGGTCACTCGCCGACAATGCCGGCGGCCTTGATCGGCCCCGCCCACTTCGCAATTTCGCTTTCCACGAATTTCTGCAGGTACTCGGGTGTTCGGCGCTCGGGCGCTACGACGGTGGCGCCGACCTCGTTCAGCCTCGCCTGCACCGCGGGCGTGTTCATGGCCTCGACCGCGGCGGCGTTGAGCTTCTGGACAATGGCGGCCGGTGTGCCGCGCGGCAGGAACAGAGCGAACCAGATGTAGGCTTCGAAATTCGTGAGCCCCTGCTCATGCGCGGTCGCAAGCTCCGGCAAGCTCTGCCAGCGATTGCGCGTCAAGGTCGCGATCATCTTCGCTTGGTTGCCCTGATAAAGCGGCGTCGCGACGGCGCCGGTCGGGCACTGGTAGTCGATCCGCCCGGCGATCAGGTCCGGGACGACTCCGCCGGTGCGATAGGGGATGTGCGTGATCTTGGGCGCGCCGATCGCCGACGTGAGCAGAGCGCAGGCGAGGTGGCTGGACGAGCCCGAGCCGGGCGAGCCGTACTGCATCTTCCCCTGGTTCGCCTTCGCGTAGGCGATGAACTCCGGCAGGTTGTTCGGCCGGCAAGGTGTTGCGGGCGGCCAGGATGATCGGCTGCTCCGCCACCAGCGCAACCGGCGCGAAATCGGTCGCGGTGTTGTAGAGCGGGTTCTTGTAGAGCGTCTGGTTCTGGGCATGCGTGCCGACACTGCCCAGCACGAACTGATAGCCGTCCGGGCGCTGCCTTGGCCACGCGCGACGAGCCGACCATGCCGCCGGCGCCGCCGACGTTCTCGATGATCACCGGCCGCTTCAAGATCTCGGCCATCCGGGCGCCCATGATGCGTCCCACGACATCGACGCCGCCGGCGGCCGCAAACGGGATGACCATGGTCATCGGCCGCGTTGGAAACTCCTGGCTCATCGCAGGTGCGCTCAGCGCCAGCAGGCCGGTGAGGGCGAGTGCGTGCAGCAGCCTCGGCACGTCACAATGCGTGGCATGGCGTTCCTCCGTTGTTTTGCCAACATTCGCGCGCGTCGCGGGCGGGTTCAAGGGCACTGCGGCAATCCGTGCTCCCTGTTGCTCTTCCCGATCCTGCCGCTACGGTGGCCCGCTGACGTTCCTCTTTGTGAATGAGCCATGCCCTCGATGTCTTCGCCGCGCCGGATCGACTTTCACGTCCATCTCATCCCGAAGTTCTATCAGGACGCCGTCTATGAGGCCGGCGCGGCGCCCGCGATCGGGCGTTACCCGGCGTGGTCGCCGGAGCTGGCGCTCGAACTGATGGACAAGTCCGGCATCGAGGTGGCGATGATGTCGCTCGCGCAGCCCGGCGTGCAGTTCGGCGATCCGAAGAAGGCCGTCGCGCTCGCGCGCCGTTGCAACGAATACTCCGCCGAGCTGAATGCGCGCTGGCCCAAACGCTTCGGCGCCTTCGCCGTGCTTCCGATGTGGGACGTGAGCGAAGCCGTTGCCGAGGTCGAGCATGCGCTCGGTCCGCTCAAGCATCAGGGCGTCTGCCTGTTCGCGAGCTATGGCGGGAAATTCCTCGGCGATCCGTGGTTCGATCCCGTGCTGGCGGCGCTCAACGACCGCGACGCGGTGGTGTTCGTGCATCCGGCCTTGCATCCGTCGAGCCGCACGCTCGAGCTGCCGTGGCCGGGTTTCATGATGGAATATGTGTTCGACACCACGCGGGCGGCGGTGAACCTCGTCTTCAGCGGCGCCATCGAGCGGTTCCCGCGCATCCGCTTCGTGCTGGCGCATGCCGGCGGCCTGATGCCGTATTTCGCCTGGCGGCTCTCGGTGTCGCCGATGATCGACAAGCGGCTCGAGCAGATGTCGCCGGCGCAGGTCTACGAGCGGCTGCGGCGCTTCTGGTACGACAATGCGCTGGCGCCGACCGCCGAGACCTTCGAATGCCTCAAGGGCGTGGCGAAACCCGGCCAGATCGTGTTCGGCACCGACTGGCCGTTCGCGAACGCGGGCGTTGTTGCCGAGGCGGTGCGGACCTACGAGGGCGTCGCGATGCCGCGGGAGCAGCGGGACGCGATCGACCGGGGAAATGCCTTGTCGCTTTTCCCGCAGTTTGCATAACGGTATGATCCCGCCCGAATAGGGAACTCAAGGAGGCGTCCGATGACGCAAATCCGTCCGCTCGCGCAGCCGGTCAATCGCCGTCCCGGCGAACTCGGCGTGCATTCGCTCGATCGCTTCAATTTCTCGGTTCCCGACGTCGATCAGGCGCGAAAATTCTATTCCTCGTTCGGCCTCGACCTGCGCGAGGAGCGCAACGCGCTCCATATCCACACCCACGGCAATTCCCATCGCTGGGGCTCGGTGGTGGAGGGGCCGAAGAAGAAGCTGCAATTCATCTCCTTCGCCGCGTTCGAGGACGACCTGCCGCGCTTCCGCGAGCGTCTCGACGCGCTGCGCATCGAGCGGATCGATCCGCCGCCCGGCGTCGAGTTCGAACGGCATCTGGTTCCGCGATCCGAACGGCACGCCGATCGAAATCCGCGTCGCCGAGAAATCCTCGCCGAACGAGAAGTCGTCGACCGAGAACATCTCCAGCCCGCCCGGCGTCGCCGGCGCGCCGGCTTGCAGCACCAAGCCGTTCGTGCGGCCGCGCCGGATGGCGCACATGCTCGTCTTCACCAAAGACATCCCGGCGACGATCAAGTTCTACAGCGAAGCGCTGGGGCTGCGGCTGTCGGATCGCTCCGGCGACATGATCGCCTTCATGCACGGCATTCACGGCAGCGACCATCACATGATCGCCTTCGTGAAAGCGGACGGGCCGGGGCTCCATCATCTGAGCTGGGACGTCCCCTCGATCAATCAGATCGGACTCGGCGCCATGCAGATGGCGGACAAGGGTTACATGGCCGGCTGGGGCATGGGCCGTCACGTGCTCGGCTCGAACTATTTCCATTACGTGCGCGACCCCTGGGGCAGCTATGCCGAGTATTCCTCGGACATCGACTACATCCCGGTCGACCAGGACTGGAAGAGCGGCGACCATCCGCCCGAGGACTTGTTCTACGTCTGGGGTCCGACGCCGCCGGCCGATTTCGCGTTCAATCACGAGATCGCGTCGTAAGAAAGTGTCGTAAGAGCGTTACGTCAGCTCCGACGGGAGCGTGGGGCGGACGATGCTGCCGGGCCAGCGCTCATGGGTGAGCGGCACCGTCAGTTGCACATCAAGACCGCCCGGTCCGTAGGTCATCTGAACGGTTCCGTTGAGCTGGCGTTCGATCACCATGGTGACGAGGCGCGAGCCGAATCCCGTGCGCCGCTGACGCTTTGGCGCCGGACCTTCGCTTTCCTTCCAGTTCAACAGCAAGGTGAGCCCGAGGTCGGTGCGCTGCACCTGCCAGGTCACTTCGACCCGGCCTGACCGCGTGGACAGGCTTCCGTGCTTGCTCGCGTTGGTCGTGAGCTCGTGGATCGCCATGCTCAACCCGAATGTGGGGTCGGCTTCGAGGAACACGTTCGGTCCCGCCAAGGTGATCCGGTCGAGATAGGGCGCGAGCAGGATGTTGAGCAGCTCGATGAGCGACGCGGATCTCCAGCCGCCTTCGGTCACCAGGCGATGGGCATTGGCGAGGGCCAGCACGCGCGCCTCATATTTCGGCACCAGCTCGGCGAGGTTCTTCGAGTTCTTGGCGGTCTGCGAGAACAACGCCAGCAGTTGCGAGAACAGATTCCCGGAGCGATGCCGCAACTCCCGGATCATGAGCTCCTGGCGCTGGTCGAGCTGGCGGCGCTGGATGGCGCCGGCAATGACGTTTGCGACCGCGGCCAGGAACGAGACATCCGAACTCGCTGAACTGGCGCGGCTTCGCGCTGTGCGCGCCGACGACGCCATAGGCGCGGCCATCGCGGCCCGCGATCGGGCAGGAGAGGCCGGCGACGACGCCGTGCTCGTGCAGCAGCGTCGGGCTCTCGAAACGCGTCTCCGTCGCCAGGTTTTCGACGACGACCGGGCCGCCGGCCGCAAGGGTGTAGCCGGCCTGCGAGCCGCGAAGCGTCGATACATGGGCGCGGCCGACGAGGCCCGGCTTCCAGCCGACGCCGGCACGCAAGAGCATTTCGGCGTCGCCCGGCACCAACTCGAGAATTTTCACAAACTCAACGTCAAGAATTTCGGCGATCGCCGCCGCGGTGTCATCGAAGAAAGTCTGAAGATCGCTGTCGGTCAGCGCACGCTCGCCGATGTGCGCCACGGCTTCCTGCTGGCTTGCGCGCAGGCGCAATTCCCGGTGCAGCTTTACGCGATCGGTAACGTCCCGGCAGGTGCCGTACATCCGGACCGCGCGGCCATTCTCCGTAACCACCGTCGCCAGCGACTCCATCCAGTACTCTTCGCTGCTGGAGCGCGGCGGCAGGCGATAGAGCATGCGCTGGGGCGTTCCGGTGCGTAGCGCATCTTCGATTGCGGCACGAACCTGCGCCTGATCGTCCGGATGCACGTCGTTCTGGACGAACGCAAAGGTGCCGTCGAACGACCTGTCCGGCAGGCGATGGATGCTTTCGAGATTGCTCGACCAGGTGACGCGATTGGAGGCGATGTCCCACGACCAGACCCCGATCCGGGCGGACTCGAGGGCGGCTTCGACAAGCTTGGCGTCCGGAAAGAAATCTCTGCTCGCTTCGGGCATGTGCGCTGGATCGGCGGCTTCCGCGTGTTCGCTGACTTTGGGAGGGCCAGGCTCGGTTATTGTCATTTATTGGCGATCCGGTCGGTACGCTTCCGGCAATCGTTACATGTGTGGCCGCAGTCCGTTTTAATCAACCACGCCGATCGGGACAATCAGCGAGGTGTGGCCGAGGTGCGAATTGCTCCTTTTGTCGGGGGTGTCGGACCGACGCGGGCCCAGCAGGCTGGTCAGCCTACTACCCGACGCAACGTCCGGCGACTTCGTCGGAGTAGATGTTGCCGCGCCAGTCTGTGGCGGCCACGCAGCCCTCCGGCAGCTTCGGCTCGCTGATCGGCGGTCGGATCAGGACGCGGCTGGCGCCCGGCAGTGCCGGCGCGCGATCGCCCTTGAACGTGCGATTGACCGACGCGGGGTCGACCCCGCGCGCGATTGGAATCGCCGCCACCGATACTTCAAGCGCCGCGACAAGCATCCCCAAAGTCGCGGCCGCTCCCAGGCCGAAGAAAGCGCATCCGGAACTGTAGCGCATGGCAACCACCTCGCCCGTAAGCGGATTTGGATTGCCGCTTCAACGCAGCGCCAGCCGCAAGTCGTTCCGAGTTGTCGCCCCTATCATGCTCCGAACCGCCCAAATTCAGGGTCCAGATTTTCGGTAGGACCGCGGCAGTGTCGGAACGAATCCCGTGCGACCTGCGTTGATGGTGCGACCGGCCGCCCTTCTTTCCCCTCCCCGTGCTCGGTCGGTCACCTCGGGCGTAGTCGACTCTGTCGGCTACGCCCCTGTTATTTCAGCACACAAATACGTGCGCGCAGACGCGGGAACTATTCACCGGACGACGGGTTTTCCGCCCACTCACAGCGATCAACGCAAGGAGGAACTAGATGAACTGGGATCGCATCGAAGGAAACTGGAAGGAGTTCAAAGGCAAGGCCCAGCAGCAGTGGGGCAAGCTCACCAATGACGACCTCGACGTCATCGAGGGCAAACGGCAGGAACTCGCCGGCCGGCTGCAGCAGCGCTACGGCTATGCCAAGGAACAGGCCGAGAAAGAAATCGATTCCTGGCTGAACTCGGTTCACTAGCCGAGCACAGCCTAGGCGGTGTTGGCGGCGTGGCGGCTCATCGGCTGCCACGCCGTCGTGCAATCTGACTCAATTTGTAAGCTTCAATCGGACAAGAGAGGCATCCAATGTTCCGGCATTCCGGTTACACGCGTGAATTCGCCGAAGTCGAGCGGCGCATGCATCGTCTGGAGCAGCGGCTGGAAAGGCTCGGCAGCGTTGCGTCGCGCACAGCGGCCAGCGGTGTCGCCAGCGCTGCGCAGGCCACGGATCGGGTGGGGGACGCGGTCGTGGCTGCGCTGAGCGATCTTGTCGACCGGTTTCGCGGCGGCGCGCGCAGCGTCAGCGGCGAGGCCTCGCGGTTCGGACAGGACGCGGCGCGCTTTGGGCACGAGGCGACGAAACTGGGCAGCGAAGCGCTGCGGCGGCGTCTCGACCGAGATCGAGCATCGCCCGCTGGTGACGGTCGCGATCGCCGTCGGCGTCGGCCTGCTGATCGGGCTCGGCGGCGGCCTGGGCAGCCGCCGCCACTAACGCACTTCGATCAGCGCGGCGGCACGCGCCCGCCGCTCGCGGCGCTTGGCGCTGCGGTCGAAGAACAGCGCCTGGCTCGCGATCGCCGACACCGTCGAGGGTTGGAACGGCTTGGCGATCAGGAACGCGGGCTCGGGACGCTCGCCGGTGAGGAAGCGTTCCGGATAGGCGGTGATGAAGATCACCGGCACCTCGAACGACTGCAGCAGCTCATTGACGGCGTCCAGCCCGGAACTGTTGTCGGCGAACTGGATGTCGGCGAGGATCAGTCCGGGCTTCTTGGTCTTGGTCAGAGCGAGCGCTTCCGCGTGGGTGCGCGCGACGCCGAGCACGCGATGGCCGAGGCTTTCGACCAGGCTTTCCAGCTCCATCGCGATGAAGGTCTCGTCCTCGATGATGAGGACGTCGGTGGCGATCTCGGCGGCAAGCTCGCGGCCGGATTCCTCGATCAGCGAACGCAGCGTCACCACGTCGACGTCGAGGATGCGCGCCGCTTCGGCTTCCGGGAAAGCCTTCGAGCGCGACCAGCAGGAACGCCTGCCGCGGCATCGGCGTGATGCTGGCGAGCTTGCGCTCGCCCGGCAGCGTACTGGCGCCGGCGTCGGCATTGCCGTTGAGGGAGATCGAATTCCAGATCTTGGTGAACAGCCGATAGAGCGCGACGCGCGGTCCGCCTTCGACCCGGATGGTCGCCGGATCGGCGATCAGGGCCTCCAGCGTGGCGGCCACATAGGCGTCGCCGGAGGATTGGTCGCCGGTCAGGGCGCGCGCATAGCGCCGCAACAAAGGCAGAATACTGAGCGACGGTCTTCGAATCCGGCACGTTTCTCCCTCCCGTATGGTGTCCCAAGCTACCCCGTCCAACGTACCCCGGCAAAAAAAGTTCCACCGCTGCCGGAACGATGTTTGGCCCCCCGCGTTATGTTCCGATGACACATGGGAGGGGCCTCACGGCGGTGCTAGTGGGGAAGAAATAATGAAGGAGCAGAAACCACTTACCACCGGCGGGTCGGGCGAAGGCCAGGACCCGGCTGGGTCGACCCAGGACAATGGCGCTCATCGCGGAATGGGGCAGAGGCCGCAGGTATCCGGGTCGGCGGAGCAGGTGCCGCTGAGGCCAACGACCAATGATGCAAAACGACATTCAGACCCGCAACAAGCGCCGCGGACGACTTGGACGGGACGTCCAGACCAAGCTCGGCAAGACCCTCCAGGCCTATTTTGACGATGTCGTCAAAGAAGGGGTGCCGGACCGGTTCAAGGATCTTCTGCAGCAATTCGACGAACGCAAGGACAAGGGATCGAGCTAATGACTCTCGAACCGTCAGTGCGCGAAGCGATGCTCTCGGCCGTGCCGAGTCTTCGAGCCTTTGCCATTTCGTTGAGCGGTAATGTCGACCGCGCCGACGATCTGGTGCAGGAGACGTTGCTGCGTGCGATGGCGAACATCAATTCGTTCCAGCCTGGCACCAACATGTCCGCCTGGCTGTTCACGATCCTGCGCAATCTGTTCCGCTCCGAATACCGCAAGCGCCGGCGTGAGGTCGAAGACTCCGACGGCAGCTATGCGGATACGCTGACGTCGCATCCGGAGCAGCACGGCCGCATCGAGTTCGAGGAATTCCGCAAGGCGCTGGCGCAACTGCCATCCGATCAGCGCGAAGCGCTCATCCTCGTCGGCGCCTCGGGATTCTCCTACGAAGAAGCGGCGGGCATCTGCAGCTGCGCCGTCGGCACCATCAAGAGCCGCGTCAACCGTGCGCGCACGCGGCTGTCCGAGTTGCTCGCGATCGACAGCGCCGACGATTTCGGACCCGACCAGTCGACACGCGCGGTGCTGTCGGCCGGCGGCCGCCGCTGACGCCATCATCGTCATCGTGAAAAAAATGGCCCGGCGTGAGCCGGGCCATTTTCTATGTCGCTGATGAACGCCGGTTACGGGACCGTCGGCGTCCTGCCGCGGACCAGATCCGACGACCGCCGAGATGACGAACAGGACGATCGCCACGAAGAAGATGATCTTCGCGATCTCGACGGCGAAACCTGCGATGCCGCCGAATCCGAGCACCGCGGCGATCAGCGCTACGATGAGAAATGTCAAAGCCCAACCAAGCATGGTGAATGCTCCTCAAAGTTCACTGCGGCGCACGCCGCGTCTGCAACGAAACGCCCGGCCGCGAAAACTGGTTCCATTTGAATGGTAGCAGAACGGAAACTGGGGCGATTGGCAGCCTGGGAACCGTTCAATCCGCGCGGCATTGAAGCCACGAATGGCACGGATGGAACCAATATGACCAAGCGAAACAAGCCGGCGACAGTCGTGTCGAACCGATCGGCGGTGAGAAAGCACGTCGACGGCGGCGCCAAGGCCACAACCGGCGGATCGCAAAAATGCAGCGCTGCGGCCGCACTTTTCTCTCAAGCTGGCCAGCCGGACGTCGCATCTCGCCGGCAAGCCGCTGACCTTCCTGATCGCCGTCGGCGTGGTTCTGGCCTGGGCCGTGAGCGGACCGTTTTTCGGATTCAGCGACACCTGGCAACTCGTGATCAACACGTCGACCACGATCGTCACATTCCTGATGGTGTTCCTGATTCAGAACACCCAGAACCGGGATACGATGGCCTTGCAGCTCAAGCTCGCCGAATTGATCATCGCGGTGCAGGGCGCCAAGAACAACATCGCGACCGCCGAAGACCTGTCGGAAGAAGATCTCGAACGGTTGCACGAGAGCTATCGCAAGCGCGCGGAGGAGACGCTCGATCATCTCGAGCGGCGCCGCCGTCAGCTCAAGAAGGCGAGTTGATCCGGCGCTCTGGGCAGTGGCTACGGGTGCACGTCCTCGGTGAACCAGTCGGTCGGCAATTCGTGGCCGAGGCCGCCGTCCTTGGCCTTGCGGATGACCGCGGCGCCGACCGCCGCGAACTGATAGCCGAGCCCGATATTGTTCAGGAAGCAGGTGATCTCGCGGTCCGACTGGCGGCCCTGCGCGCGGCCGACGATCAGGTCCGGCAGCGTCGGCAGCTTGGCAAAGTCGAGATCGCCGACCGAGTTCCAGCCCTGGTCCTTCGCCTTCTCGGCATTGGCGAGATCGCGGGTCATGACGTGGATCGGCTTCTCGTCGTGGTTGTGGATGACGATGCGGTCGGCGCGGCGCAGCGCCTCCATCTCGATCTCCGGCCGCTTGATCGAGGTCATATGCATGCCGGTCTCGACCCACGGCGCAAAGAAGATGGGGTCGAGACTCGACGACGAGCACATCGCGATGTCGGCGCCCTTGATGGCGTCTTCCGGCTGGTCGACGGCGCGCACTTCGACGCCGAGCATCTCGGTCATCTGCGTCGCGAATTTCTCCCGGTTCTCCCGCGTCGGGCTGAAGCAGCGGATCTGCTTGATGTCGCGCACGGCGCAGGCCGCCATGAGCTGCGATCCGGCCTGCCAGCCGGTGCCGAGGATGCCGACCGTTTCGGCATTCTTGCGCGCGAGATATTTGATGCCGAGACCGTTGGTGGCGCCGACGCGCATGCGCTGCATCACGCCGTCGGGCATGATCGCGAGCGGCTCGCCGTTATCGACCGAGAACAACAGCACGAGTCCGACCCAGCGGTTGCCCGGCGCCGCCGGCACCTTCTCGCGTACCACCGTGTTGCCCCGCTTCGGAAATCTGATGATGTCGGAATTGATGCGGATCGCCCCGACGCCGAGCTTCGGGCAGACGCCGTCCATGGACTTGAGGCCGTAGACCGCGTCGGGCGTTTGCGTCGGCGTGATGCAGTCGGAGCGCGTGCGGGTGATGCCGCGGCCTTCCGCCAGCTCGACATAGGCCTCTTCCAAAGCGTCGATGCACTCCGGCATCGTCAGCAGTTTGTCGACATCCTCGTTGGACAAGATCAAAGTCATGGGCGATCCAAAGTCTGTGCAAAGTCCGATGATACGGGCGTATCTTCATGGTACGCTATTTTGAGGTCTGGCAGACCTGAGGCGAGGAAGCAACTGGGTGAGGAATGAACGTACATCAGATGGCCGCACAACCGACGCTCCGTATCGCGCTCGGCGATTATCCGCACACGGCGGCGCTGAAGCAGAAGGAGATCAAGTCCGACCGCGTGGCGCTCGACTTTGCCGATATCAAGCCGGTCTACAAGGCGTTCGCCGAGATGGTGCGCAAGACCGCCTACGACGTGAGCGAGATGGCCATCGTCACCTACCTGCAGGCGAAGTCGCACGGCAAGCCGCTGGTGCTGCTGCCGTGCGTGATGCTCGGGCGCTTCCAGCACGGCACGCTGCTTTACAACTCCGAGCGCGGCAAACTATCGCTGTCCGATCTGCCCGGCCGCCGCGTCGGCGTGCGCTCCTACACCCAGACCACCGGCACCTGGTTGCGCGGTCACCTGCAGAACGACTACGGCGTCGACATCTATCGCGTGAAGTGGGTCAACTTCGAAGACGCGCACGTGCTCGAATATCGCGATCCGCCGTTTGTCGAGCGCGCCGGCGACGACAAGAACCTGCTCAAGATGGTGCAGGACGGCGAGCTCGACGCCGGCATCTTCGGTGCCGAGCTGCCGGACGATCCGCGGCTCAAGAGCATCATCGAGGATCCCGAGGCGGAGACCAAGCGCTGGCACGCCAAGCACGGCGTCGTGCCGCTCAACCACATGGTGGTGGTGACCGAAAGCCTCTCGCGCTCGAAGCCGGAGCTCGTCCGCGAAGTCTACGGGATGCTCAAGCGGGCCAAGCAGGCGGCCGGTCTGCCGAAGCCGGGCGCGATCGACTTCCATCCGTTCGGGGTCGAGGCCTGCCGGCCGGCGCTCGAAATGATCATCGAGTACGCGGTTCAGCAGAAATTGATCCCGCGGCCGTTCAAGGTCGACGATCTGTTCGACGACACCACCCGGGCGCTCGCCTGATTCTCGCCGGCTAGTGGTCCGAATTCTAACATTCGCATCCCTTCTCAGCGGGCTCTCTTGCGAATGTTAAAATCAAAGGACCACTAGCAAATATAGGTTTCTAGTGGGGCTTTGGATTTGTCATTCGCTTCGCGAGCCCGCGGCTGGGTGGGGAGCGAATGTCAAATCCGCTCCACCAGCGGTATTTGCGGCCGCCGGCGGCGCCATAATTCTGAATCTCGACGCCGGAAAAAGGTGGCTGGCAACGGCGCCACACGTTTGAATATTCCGTTACCGGACCGCGGGTTGGCCGTGGACGAACGCTGCTTGATGTCGATAATTTGATCCACTTTACCCGCGGGCAACGGATATCGTGTACCGTACCTGCCGGGTGGACAAGGCGAACAAAAAGGCCCGTTGCGGCGTTGGGAGATTAACTTTGGTCCGGTCGGAAGAAGGCGTTCCGGTAAGCGTGCGGGAAATCACATGACAGGTGTTTGGCGGGCGGCCCTGCTCGGTAGCGTGGCCGCATTTTTGGTGGCCGGCCCGGTCGGAACCGCGCATGCCCAGTTTTGGCAGAGCCTGCAGTATCGGCAGGTCCCCCAGAGCCGCCTGGATCCTCAGATCCGGCAGGACGGCCGGTCACGCCAGGACACCAAGGCTCGCAAGTCGAGCCGGACTGCGGCCGGCAGCTCGAAAAAGGACGTGCCGATCAGGCATCCGTTCGGCGAGAGCATGCCGAAGGGCCCGCTCCAGCTGATGGTATCGATCAACGACCAGCGCGCTGTGCTCTACAGCAACGGCGTGCGGGTTGCAGACACCAAGGTCTCGAGCGGCACGGCCGGCCATCCGACGCCGACCGGCATCTTCAGCATCATCCAGAAGAATCGCTGGCACCGGTCCAACCTCTACGGCGCTGCGCCGATGTTCTACATGCACCGCCTTACCTGGTCGGGCATCGCGCTGCACGAAGGTCACCTGCCGGGCTTCGCAGCCTCCCATGGCTGCATTCGCATGCCGACCGAGTTCGTGTCGCGACTCTGGAACGTGAGCAAGCTCGGCATGCGGGTCGTGGTGGCGCGCTCCGAACTGACGCCGCAGGAACTTTCACACGCCAAGCTGTTCAACCCGGCACTGAAGCCGATCGCCAATTCGCCGCGGACCAGCGACGTGCTCGAAATCCTTCGTCCGTCGCTCGACACCACGGGGCAGGGGCCGGTCCGCGTCGCCGAAGCGGAGCCCCTGGCGAGCAGTGCACCCATCGTCACCGACGCATCGGGCATTGCTCCGGCTGCCGCTGATGTCGCTGCCGAAATATCCAGCCGACAAAGCGCGGCCACGGCCGCTGCCGAAGCGTCGGGCATCATTCCGTCGGCCGACGCCGCGACCGAGGCTGGTGCGGCGGTTACGACCGACCGGGCGGCTGCACCGGTTGAATCATCCCCGCTTGGCGCTGATGCGCCGGCGGCCGCGAGCGATGTCGCGACGACACCGATTGCTCCGCCCGCGACCGGCGACGAGGTCACAACGTCGACTGTGCAGGCACCCGCCGCCGAAACGCCGGCCACGCCCGCCGCAACACCGGCGGCTGCGACGACCGAACCCGCCCGTCCGGCGATCGATCCCAGCGAACTGCGCGTGCCGCGGCCGGCGCCGCTGCGCGTCCGCGCGGCCGAGCCGACCAAGCTGAACGGGCAGGTCGCGGTCTTCATCAGCGGCAAGGAGAAGCGGATTTACGTGCGTCACGCCTTCGTGCCGGTGTTCGACATGCCGATCGAGATCGCCAATCCGGGCAAGTCGCTCGGCACCCATACATTCACGGCGCTCGAAGTCGTGGACGACGGCAAGCGCATGCGCTGGAACGTGATTTCCATGCCGTTGACCGCCGGGCAGCCTGCCGCTGCGGCGGCGAAGAAGGGTGCGCCCAAGCAGCAGGCGCAGCCGCCGCGGATGACCAAAAGCATGCGCGGTGCGGTGGTGACCAGCGAGTCATCGAGCGCCACCGAGGCGCTGGATCGCGTCACCATCCCGCAGGAGGCGATCGACCGCATCGCCGATTTGCTCACGCCTGGCTCGTCCCTGATCATCACGGACGAAGGCCTGGGCCGCGAGACCGGGCGCTACACCGAGTTCATCGTCGAGACCCGCTAGTGTCCTGAATTCTGAAATCCGTAATTCGCCTCGCCGCGAGAATGTTGCGGACTTTCGAACCGCCACACTCGGAGGCCTCGACTTCCTCATCCGATGCGTTAGGCTTTGCCCTCCGTCCGGACGGCTCCGTTGCCGGAGCGAACGATCGGGACCGGCGAGGGAGAAGCTCATGACAGGCAGCACGGCGATGCTGCGCGCCTATGGCGCGGCGATGGTGATGGCCGGGTCGATCGTTGTCGGCTCAATTTTGGCGGTTGTTTCCGTTGAGCAGGCGGCCGGCCAGGCTTCGTCCGACAAGATATGGCCCTCCAAACCGGTGCGGATCATCGTCCCGTTCGCGGCGGGCAGCGCCACCGACCTCGTCCCGCGCGCAGTGTTCGAACAGGTGCAGAGCCAGGTCGGCCAGACCTTCATCATCGACAACCGTCTCGGCGGCGGCACCACCACCGGCACCGCCGCGGTCGCGAAATCCGATCCCGACGGCTACACGATCCTGGTCCACTCCAACGGATTCGTGACCACGCCGGCGATCCAGGAAAACGTGCCGTATGATCCGGTCAAGGATTTCGCCTCGATCACGCCGCTCGGCAACGTGCCGATGGTGCTGGTGATCTCGCCGGACAAGAACATCAAGACGCTCAAGGACCTGGTCGCCTACGCAAAAGCGAAGCCGGGCACGCTCAATTACGCGGCAGCCGGCATCGGAACGCCGCCGCACCTGACCATGGAACGGTTCCGCATCGCCGCCGGCTTCACCGGCCAGCTCGTGCCGTTCAAGGGCGCCCCGGAGGCGGTGACCGAAGTCATCACCGGCCGGGTCGACGTGTATTTCTGTCCGTTGCCGCCGGCGATGCCCTTCATCCAGAGCGGCAAGCTGCTGCCGCTGGCGGTCAGCAGCGCCAAGCGGGCGGCGGCACTGCCGAACGTGCCGACCACGATCGAGTCAGGCTTCCCGAATTCGGATTTCGATTTCTGGATCGGAATGTTCGTGCCCAAGCAGACGCCGCGCGATGTCGTCATGCGAATCCACCAGGTCACCGTCAAAGGCATGGCGACCGAAACCAATCGCGCGCGGTTTGCCAAGCTCGGCGTCGAGCCGATGATCATGACGCCGGAGGCGTTCGACGCGCGGGTGGCGCAGGAGACCAAGATCGCGGTGGAACTCGCCAAAGCCACCGGGCTCGCAAAGTAGCGGCGGCGGGCCGCGATCGGTGGGGTTAGTATCTCAAGGAGCCGACATGCTGGACGGATTCCAACGCAGCGAAATCAAGACATCCGGCGCCCGCATCGTCACCGTGACCGGCGGCAAAGGTCCGCCGCTGTTGCTGATGCACGGCAATCCGTTCAATCACCTGTCGTGGCAGAAAGTGGCGCCGCGGCTGGCGGCCGAATTCACCGTTGTGGCCACCGACCTGCGTGGCTACGGAGATTCGGAGAAGCCGCCGGGCGGCCCCAAGCACGTCAACTATTCGTTCCGCGCGATGGCGCAGGATCAGGTCGAGGTCATGGCCGCGCTCGGCTTCGACCGTTTCTACGCCGCCGGGCACGACCGCGGCGCGCGCGTGCTGCATCGCATGTGCCTCGACCATCCGCAGAAGGTCGCCCGCGCCGCCATCATCGACATCGTCCCGCAACATTATCTCTATAACAACGTGACCAAGACCTGGGCGACGTTCTCCTGGCACTGGTTCTTCAACATCCAGCCCTACGACATGCCCGAGAAGATGATGGGCGCCGATCCCGACTGGTTCATCAAGAAGAAGCTCGCCAAGACCGAACAGGGCCTGAGCTTCTTCGACCCCGCCGCGCTGGCCGATTTCATGCGCTGCTTTCGCAACCCGGAGACGATCCACGCGATCTGCGAGGATTATCGCGCCGGCGCGAGCATCGACCTCGAAATGGACGAGGCCGACGTCAAGGCCGGGCGCAAGATCGACTGCCCCCTGCTGCTTCTGTGGGGCGCAACCGGCGGGGTCGGGCGCAACCAGAACTCGATGGAAATCTGGCCCCGCTACGCCTCGGACATCCGGGCCGGGAAGGCCCTGCCGAGCGGACACTACGTCAACGAGGAGGCGCCGGAGGAAACCTATTCGGAGCTGCGCGCCTTCTTCCGGGACGGCGAGCTGAAATAGGCTAGGCAGTGCTCGCCTCCGTATCGGAGATTTGCTAGTGCTTGTGCTCGCCGCATGGTCCGGAAGCCGGGCTCAACCATTGTCCGGCCGCGATCGATCTGCACGCTAGTGTGGCGGTTCAGAAGTCCGCATCATTCTCGCGGCGAGTCCAACATGCGGACTTCTGAACCAAAGCCACACTAAATTCAAAGAGTTGCTAGTGTCCTTCGATTTCGAAGTTCGTATAAGAGACCGCCGCGAAATGGTACGAACTTCGGAATCTGGGACACTAGCCGCGAAATGAACCAGCCGACGGAGCCGAATTCGACGAAACGCCTGCACGGCGTCATCAATGCTGCACGCATGGTTCATAGGTTTTGCGACCAGAAGATCGGCTGGGGTCGCATCGGCGTCGTGCTCAGCATCGCGATCATAACGATCGCGGCTTACGTGCTCTACAAGATCCTGCGCGGGATCGAGCTTAAGGAGGTTGGTGAAGCGTTGGTCCTGACCGACCCGCGCAACATCATGCTGGCGGCGCTGTTCGTCGCCGGCGGCTATTTCACACTGACCTTCTACGACCTCTTTGCATTGCGCACGATCGGCCGCGATGACGTGCCCTACCGCATCGCGGCGCTCGCTGGATTCACCAGTTACTCGATTGGGCACAATATCGGCGCAAGCGTCTTCACCGGCGGTGCGGTGCGCTACCGCATCTATTCGGCCTGGGGGCTCGATGCCATCGAAGTCGCCAAGATCTGCTTCATCGCCGGTCTGACGTTCTGGCTTGGCAACGTCGCCGTGCTCGGGCTTGGCATCGCCTATGCGCCGGAAGGCGCCAGCGCCATCAACCAGCTTCCGACCTGGTTCAATCGCCTGCTGGCGATCGCCGCGCTGGTCATCCTGGTTCTCTATGTCGTCTGGGTGTGGACCGGGCGCCGCGTCGTCGGTCGCGACGGCTGGCAGGTCACGCTTCCCGGCGGACCGCTCACGCTGTTGCAGATCGGGATCGGTATTGTCGATCTCTCGTTCTGCGCGTTCGCGATGTACATGTTGATGCCGGACGAGCCGCATATCGGCTTTGTCACGCTGGCCGTGGTCTTCGTGTCGGCGACGCTGCTCGGCTTTGCCAGCCATGCGCCCGGCGGCATCGGCGTCTTCGACGCCGCCATGCTGGTCGCGCTCTGGCAATACGACAAGGAAGATCTGCTGGCGGGGCTGCTGCTGTTCCGGCTTCTTTACTACATCGTCCCGTTCGCGCTTTCGCTGATGATCCTGGGGCTGCGTGAGATCATGCTCGGCGTGAAGGCCTCCCGAGCGCGCGCGCGGCGGCCGCTCGAACCGCCGCCGTGAGGGCTGCGCGCGAAAACGCGCAACAGTCCCGCCGTTGCGGTGCAGGACTGAAGATCGATTGTTGCCGCCGCCGAAGCGTTGGTCTATCGCAGGGGCGACATGGCGCTCGCCAACAGCGAATGGCTCCAAGGCAGCCGCGCCTACAAGCGGATCGGCGCTTCGCGCTTTGCGCTCGGCGCGGCGGCAATTGTCTTGGGCGCGTTGTGGGTGTTCGGCGCACTGGCGGCCGTGCCCGCCGTTGCCGCGTTCATTCTCATCGGCGCTGCGATCCTGTTGGGCGGGGAGAGCGCCGTCGATGCACCCGCCAATGTGGCGGCGGTCGATAGCGGTGCGCCGGCGGAGCTGCTGCCGATTCTCGAAACGGTTCTGGCCGGTCTTCCGCAGCCGGTCATCGCGCTCGACGTCCAGGGCGAGGTGCTGGCGGCTAACGCCCCGGCACGGGCGGTCGCGCCCGCGCTGCGCCGTGGCGAGCCGGTGTCGCTCGCTTTACGGGTGCCCGAAGTCCTGGATGCGATCCGGCGCGCGACGGCCAGCAACGTGCCGCAGCGGGTCGAATTCATCGAGCGCGTGCCGCTCGAGCGCTGGCATGAGGCGATCGTCGTGCCGGTTGCGTTGCGGGGCCAGCCGCTCCAGCCGGCGATACGGCTCGTGCTCGTGACCCTCGACGACCTGACGCCGTTGCGGCGGGTCGAGGAGATGCGCGCCGACTTCGTCGCCAATGCGAGCCACGAATTGCGCACGCCGCTGGCCGCGCTGTCGGGCTTCATCGAGACCTTGCAGGGCCAGGCGCGCGACGATCCCGCGGCCCGGACGCGGTTCCTGTCGATCATGCAGGCGCAGGCGACGCGCATGGCGCGTCTCATCGACGATCTGCTGTCGCTCTCGCGCATCGAGCTCAACGCCCATCTGCGGCCGAACACGCGGGTCGACCTCCGCCACATCATCCGTCAGGTCGTGGATGGGTTGCAGACGCTCGCGCGCGACCGCGAGGTGGAGGTTCGCGTGAGCGCGTCGGCCGATCAGGTCGACGTGCTCGGCGACCGTGACGAACTGCTGCGGGTGTTCGAGAACCTGATCGAAAACGCGCTCAAATATGCCGCCTCCGGCAAGCGCGTCGACATCGCGCTCTCCGCCGACAGCGTCCGCAACGAGGCGAGGGTTGCGATCCGCGACTATGGTCCGGGTATCGCGCCCGAGCATCTGCCGCGGTTGACCGAGCGCTTCTACCGCGTCGACGTCGCCGACAGCCGGGCGCAGGGCGGAACCGGGCTTGGCCTCGCCCTGGTCAAGCACATCCTCAATCGCCACGGCGGGCGGCTGTCGATCGAGAGCGTCTACGGCGAGGGCGCTTCGTTTACCGCCGTCCTGCCCCTGGCTGCGGCCCGCGCAAGGGCTGATTAGATAGTCTTTTCAGCACCTTAAGTCTGTCATCTGACTGTCATCGGACGATCATAGAACGATGACATGGGCGGGTTACGACCAGCGCAATCTCGGAAGACAGGACATCGCAGGTCCGGTTCCGAGGCGAGTTGCTGCGCCAACAAAATACACATCAAGCCACGAGGCGGCAGGCGCGGGGCGATCTCGCGTTGGCTGAACGCTCGTGGCGATACAACAGGAGAGAGCCTTGAAACTTTTCCGAACCCTCTTGGCTGCCGGCACCGTTGCCGCGCTGAGCACAGTGGCGATTGCCGCTGAAATTTCGGGCGCGGGCGCGACGTTCCCGTACCCGATCTACGCAAAATGGGCGGATGCCTACAAGAAAACGACCGGCATCGGCCTGAATTACCAGTCGATCGGTTCGGGCGGCGGCATCAAGCAGATCTATGCCCGCACCGTCACCTTCGGCGCTACTGACGCGCCGCTGAGTGGCGAGGACTTGGAGAAGCGCGGACTTGCCCAATTCCCGATGGTGATGGGCGGCATCGTTCCGGTCGTCAACATGGCCGGCATTAAGCCCGGGCAATTGGTCCTCGATGGGCCGACGCTCGCCAATATCTTCCTCGGTGAGATCAAGACCTGGGACGATCCGGCCATCGCCAAGCTCAATGCCGGCGTCAAGCTGCCGAAGCAGGCGATCGCCATCGTCCATCGCTCGGACGGCTCGGGCACCACGTACAACTTCGCCTACTACCTGGCGGAGGTCAGCCCGGCCTGGAAATCGAAGGTCGGCGTCAACACGTCGGTGCGCTTCCCGGCCGGCATCGGCGCCAAGGGCAACGAAGGCGTCGCCAACAACGTGGCCAACACCCAAGGTTCGATCGGCTATGTCGAATACGCCTATGCGCTGCAGAACAAGCTGACGCATCTCAAGATGATCAACAAGGACGGCAAGACGGTCGAGCCGACATCCGAGGCCTTCCAGGCGGCCGCTGTCAACGCCGATTGGAATTCGCAGCCCGGCTACGGGGTGATCCTGGCAAATCAGCCCGGCGAAAAGTCCTGGCCGATGACCGCGGCGACCTGGATTCTGATCTACAAGCAGCCGAAAGACGTCGTCTCGACCCGCGAAGCCCTCAAGTTCTTCGCCTGGGCCTATGCGAACGGCGGCAAGATGGCCGACGAGCTCCACTACATTGCGATGCCGACCAAAGTGGTCAAGGACATCCAGAACATGTGGGCGCAGGACATCAAGGACGAGAAGGGCCAGCCGATCTTTGTGGTTTCGAATTGATCGTTGCTGAAAATGGAAAAGACGCCGGTGGCGTCTTTTCCGGCTTCCTGAGTACGGCCGGGGTTTTACGACTTGCATTGCAACCGCTCGGCCGGTTGAGTTGCGCTCTCGATGGGTAGGTCAAACCGGGAGCGCGGGGACAAAGTGATTTCGGAGAAACCAGCCGTGGTCGATGTTGCATTGCGAGGCGGCAACCTGATCGCCGATCATGCCGTGTCCCGGTCGAAGGCGATGCAAAAGCTGCGCCTGACCGATGCTGTCTTCCGTTGGCTGACGAAGCTCTCGGCGATCGCCGTTCTGCTTCTGCTCGGCGGCGTGATCATTGCGCTGATCGAAGGTTCAATGCAGGCGATCCGCGCCTTCGGTTTGGGCTTCGTGATAAGCGATCACTGGAACCCGGTAACCGATGAGTTTGGCGCCCTCGCGCCGATCTACGGCACGATCGTGACGTCCTTCATCGCCATGCTGATCGCGGTTCCGCTCGGCCTCATGATCGCGTTCTTCCTGACCGAGCTGTGCCCGATGTTTCTGCGGCGGCCGATCGGCATCGCCATCGAGCTGCTCGCCGGCATTCCCAGCATCATCTACGGAATCTGGGGCCTGTTCGTCTTTGCGCCGTTCCTGCAGAAGACGCTGCAACCGTTCCTGATCGGATTGTTCGGCAACATTCCGGTGCTGTCGTCATTGTTTGCCGGCCCGCCCTATGGGATCGGCGTCCTGACCGCGAGCCTCATCCTCGCGATCATGGTGCTGCCGTTCATCACGTCGATTTCGCGCGACGTGTTCGATGCGGTCCCGCCGGTCCTCAAGGAGGCCGCCTACGGCCTCGGCTGCACCAAGTGGGAAGTGTTCCGCAATGTCGTGCTGCCCTACACGCGGGTCGGCGTGACCGGTGGTGTCATGCTCGGCCTCGGCCGCGCCCTCGGTGAAACCATGGCGGTCACCTTCGTGATCGGCAATGCGCATCGGATCTCGGCGTCGATCCTGGCTCCGGGCACGACGATCTCGGCGACAATCGCCAACGAATTCGCCGAAGCCGTCGGGGATCTCTACACCTCGTCGCTGATCATGCTGGGTCTGATCCTCTTCTGCATCACATTCGTCGTGCTCGCGATCGCGCGCTACCTGCTGCTGCGCGTTGAGAAGCGGATCGGGTGACGCCATGGCAACTGTTACGATGGACCGTCTCTACGCTGCACGCCGCCGCAAAGATGGAATATTGAAGGTTCTGGCGTTCGCCGCTACCGCCCTTGGTCTTGGCTGGCTGGTTCTGATCCTGGGTGTGTTGCTGTGGGAAGGATTGGGCGGCCTTTCGCTGAAGGTCTTCACCGAGATGACGCCGCCGCCGGGTGCCGACGGCGGGCTGCTGAATGCGATCGTCGGAAGCTTGATCATGACGTTCCTGGCGGTGCTCTTCGGCACGCCGATCGGAATCCTCGCAGGGACTTATATGGCCGAATACGGCCGCTATGACCGCCTGTCGTCGGTCGTGCGATTCATCAACGACATCCTGCTCAGCGCGCCTTCGATCGTGGTCGGCCTGTTTGTCTACGAGGTCATGGTCGTCTCGATGGGACACTTTTCGGCCCTGGCCGGCGCCGTGGCGCTCGCCGTGATCGTGCTGCCGGTGGTGGTGCGCACCACCGAGGACATGCTGCTCCTGGTGCCGAACCCGCTGCGCGAAGCGGCCGCCGCGCTCGGCGTTCCGCGCGCCGTCATCATCCGCAAGGTGTGCTACCGCGCGGCCCAGACCGGCATGATTACCGGCGTGCTGCTTGCGGTCGCCCGCATCAGCGGCGAGACCGCGCCGCTGCTCTTCACCTCGCTCAACAACCAGTTCTGGAGCACGAACCTCAACGCGCCGATGTCCAATCTGCCAGTGGTCATCTTCCAGTTTGCACTGAGCCCCTATGCCGACTGGCAGAAGCTGGCCTGGACCGGCGCCCTTCTCATCACGCTCAGTGTGCTCGCGCTCAGTATCGCCGCGCGGGCGCTTGCCTCGAGGAAACAGATATGAATGTTGCTTCTGTAGCTCCTGTCGTTGCCTCCCCGTCGGTCATTCAGCATGCCGCCATCGCCGGCGACCTGACTGAGAAGATTTCGATCCGTGACCTGAATTTCTTCTATGGCGACAGCCGGGCGCTCAAAAACATCGGCCTGCCGCTGTATGAGAAAAGGGTCACCGCCTTCATCGGGCCGTCGGGTTGCGGAAAATCGACGTTGCTGCGGGTGCTCAACCGCATGTACGACCTCTATCCGCACCAGCGCGCGGAAGGGACCGTCTCGTTCGACGGCGAGGACATCCTGTCGCCGAAACAGGACCTCAACATGCTGCGCGCGCGCATCGGCATGGTGTTCCAGAAGCCGACGCCGTTCCCGATGTCGATCTATGAGAACATCGCATTCGGTGTCCGTCTCTATGAGAAGCTCCCGAAGTCCGACCTCGACTCGCGCGTCGAGCAGTCGCTGCGCCGCGCCGCGCTGTGGGAAGAGGTCAAGGACAAGCTAGCGACCAATGGGCTGAGCCTGTCCGGCGGTCAGCAGCAGCGGCTGTGCATCGCGCGGACCGTGGCGGTGAAGCCCGAGGTCATCCTGTTCGACGAGCCCTGTTCGGCCCTCGATCCGATTTCGACCGCCAAGATCGAAGAGCTGATCGACGAGCTCAAGAGCGACTACACGATCGTGATCGTGACCCACAACATGCAGCAGGCCGCCCGCGTCTCCGACTTCACCGCCTTCATGTATCTGGGCGAGCTGGTCGAGTTCGATATCACCAGCAAGATGTTCACGGCGCCCACCGACCGGCGGACCCAGGACTACATCACCGGTCGCTTCGGCTAACCGGGCAAAAAAAGGCAGCGGCAAGGACAATGGCAATGATGAATGAACACACCGCGCGAGCTTTTGATGTCGATCTCCAGGATCTGTCGCGCATGGTCGCCGAAATGGGCGGCCTGGCCGAAAAGCAGATCGCGGATTCCGTCGATGCGCTGGCCAAGCGCGACTCGATGCGCGCCGAGCGCGTGATTGCAGCGGATACGGCGATCGATAATTTGCAGCGCGAGATCGAGGAACGGTCGGTCCAGACCATTGCCCGGCGTCAGCCGATGGCGGTCGACCTGCGCGAGATCGTGAGCGCGCTGCGCATCGCCAACGATCTCGAGCGCATCGGCGACCTCTCTAAGAACATCGCCAAGCGCGTCATGCCGACTACGGCCGATTTTCATCCGCAGAAGCTCATGCGGGGCGTCGAGCACATGTCGGCTCTGGTGCTGACCCAGCTCAAGCAGGTGCTGGACAGCTACGCCAGTCATGACATCGAAAAGGCGATGGCGGTGTGGAACGGCGACGAGGAAATCGACGCCATGTGCACCTCGCTGTTCCGCGAGCTCCTCACCTACATGATGGAGGATCCGCGCCACATCACGTTCTGCATCCACCTGATGTTCTCCGCCAAAAACATCGAGCGCATGGGCGACCACGCCACCAACATCGCCGAAACGGTTTATTTCATGGTCCAAGGCCACCCCATCACCGAGGAGCGGCCGAAGGGCGATACCTTGGCGGCGCTTGCCGCCGAGAATTGAGCGAAAGGCACATGAACGGAACGAGCCCCCGCATTCTGATCGTCGAGGACGAAGAAGCCCTCACGCTGTTGCTGCGGTACAATCTCGAGGCGGCCGGATACGACGTCGACACCGTCGCGCGCGGCGACGAGGCGGACGTCCGGTTCAAGGAGCGCCCGCCCGATCTCGTGATCCTCGACTGGATGCTGCCCGGCCTTTCCGGCATCGAGCTCTGCCGGCGTTTGCGCGCCCGCCCCGACACCCGCCAGCTCCCGATCATCATGCTGACGGCGCGCGGCGAGGAGAGCGAGCGGGTTCGCGGCCTGTCGACCGGCGCCGACGACTACATCGTGAAGCCGTTCTCGGTTCCGGAGCTGCTGGCGCGGGTCAGCGCGCTGTTGCGGCGCTCGTCGCCGGAGCGCATCGCCGACATCCTGTCGTTCGGCGAACTGGAACTCGACCGCGAGAAGAAGCGCGTTTCACGCAATGGTCATGCGATCGATCTCGGTCCGACCGAGTTCCGGCTGCTCGAGTTCCTGATGGAGCGTCCCGGCCGCGTGTTCTCCCGCGAGCAGCTCCTGGATGGAGTCTGGGGGCGGGACGTCTATATCGACGAGCGGACGGTCGACGTTCACGTCGGCCGGCTGCGCAAGGCGCTCAACCGCGGCCACTCCGACGATCCGATCCGGACCGTGCGCGGCGCCGGCTACGCGCTCGACGACAAGTTCGCCAAGGCGATCTAGCTGCGTTTGATTGGTCTAGCTCCGGAACGGCGGCGGCCGACGATCGCGCCGGTTGTTCGCCGGCTGATAGGCGACGCGCGAGTGATGGGCACAGTAGGGCAGGCCGGTCAGCGACTGGCCGCCGCAGAAGAAGAAGTCAGCGCTGCCGGGATCGCCGATCGGCCAGCGGCAGGTGTCCTCGGTCAGCTCCAGGATCGTGCGCCGCTGCCCGATCGGAATGACGTTGTCGAGCAGCTCCGGCTCTTCCGCGATCTCGTATTCGAAGGCGTGAGCCAGCGCCGTGTTGCCGCGCATCGACGGGCGCGACACGCGCAGCATGTGCGTGTGAGAGCGCGGCTTGCGCGGGCGCGGTGCAGCCGATGACGGTGACTTGGCGCGGCCGGAGAGTCCAAGCCGATGCACCTTGCCGATCACGGCGTTGCGCGTGATGCCACCGAGCTCGGCAGCGATCTGACTCGCCGACAGGCCATCGGTCCAAAGCTTCTTCAGCATCTCGACGCGTTCGTCAGTCCAGCTCATGCCCCTCATTCCTTGGCGGTCGCTGCAACGGACAAGTTAAAACAGAATCCTTCGCCTAGTCTGGGCAGCTATGGCTGGCCCGACGCGTACTCCTACTACCGATATACTCAGAAACTTGTCCGCCGCACGAAATGTCGTATTCAACAATCGAGAACTACAATATGGCGGGAGTCAGGCGCAACAGTCAGGGCCCTCGCGTCCACATCTAACCGGCCTGACTCCGAGTGCATCCACACTTTTCACAATTGTTGTGCTCCATGCGCGACACCTGAACACTATCTGCATGCCTATCCGAGCAGGCCTAGTGGTCCAATTCTAACATTTGCATCCCGTTTCGGCGGGCGATTTTGCGAATGTTAGGATCAAAGGACCACTAGCAAGTATAACTTGCTAGTGGAGTTTTGGATTTGATATTCGCGTTGCGAGGCCGCTGCCAGGTGGTCGCGAATATCAAATCCACTCCACTAGGTGCCATTTGACCTTGTTGACAGGGGTTTTCGCCTCAATACAATACTAGTCGTGCCGCCCGGAGAGGCGGCACATTTCATTTCCAACCGTTGTTGCAAGGCCGATGAGCGAGCAGGGAACATCCCATTTGTTGCCGACCTATGCGCGGGTCGATCTCGCTTTCGAGCGGGGCGAGGGCGCTTGGCTGGTGGCGACCAACGGCGAGCGCTACCTCGATTTCACGTCGGGAGTGGCCGTCAATGCGCTCGGGCATGCCCATCCGCACCTCATCGCGGCGATCACCGAGCAGGTGCAGAAGGTCACGCACGTCTCCAATCTCTATCGCATCCCGGAGGCCGAGCGGATGGCCGGGAGGCTGTGCGCAGCGAGCTTCGCCGACTTCGTCTTCTTCTGCAATTCCGGCGCCGAGGCGATGGAGTGCTCGATCAAGACCGCGCGCAAGTATCACGCGGCCAACGGCAAGCCGGAGCGGTTCCGCATTGTCACATTCGAGGGCGCCTTCCATGGCCGCACGCTGGCCACGCTCGCGGCCGGCGGCCAGAAGAAGTATCTCGAAGGCTTCGGCCCGGTGGTCGAGGGCTTCGATCAGGTTCCATTCGGCGACCTCGAAGCTGCCAAGCGCGCCATCGGTCCGGCGACCGCAGCGATCCTGATCGAGCCGATCATGGGCGAGGGCGGCGTGCGCGTGGTGGCGCCCGAGTTCCTGCGGGCGCTGCGCCAGCTCTGCGACCAGCACGGGCTGCTGCTCGTGTTCGACGAGGTGCAGACCGGCATGGGCCGCACCGGCGAGCTGTTCGCCTATCAGCGCACCGGCGTCGTCCCCGATATCATGGGGCTCGCCAAGGCGATCGGCGGCGGGTTCCCGCTGGGCGCCTGCCTCGCCACCGCCGACGCCGCCAAAGGGATGACCGCGGGCACCCACGGTTCCACCTTCGGCGGCAATCCGCTGGCGATGGCGGCCGGCAATGCCGTGCTCGACATCATGCTGGCCGACGGCTTCCTCGACCGCGTCAAGCGCATCTCGCTGCTGCTCAAGCAGAAGCTCGCGGCGATCAAGGATCGCTATCCGTCGGTGATCGCGGAGGTGAGAGGCGAGGGACTGCTGCTGGGCTTGCGCGCCGTCGGTGCCGCCGGTCGAGCTGGTCGATGCGTTGCGCGCGGAGAAGATGATCACCGTCGCGGCCGGCGACAACGTCGTCCGCTTGTTGCCGCCGCTGATCATCACCGATGAAGAGATCGCCGAAGCGGCGCGGCGCATTGAGCGCGCCTGCGAACAGCTCGCAAAGAAGCATGGCCTGGCGCTCGCGCAGGGGACCGCCGGATGAGCGCCAACGGCGTGCGGCACTTCCTTGATCTGATCGACATCCCCAGCGACGAGCTGCGGGGCATGATCAAGACGAGCTGCGCGATGAAGGCGAAGCGCAAGGGCGGCGGCGCGTCCGATCGCCCGCTCGCCGGCAAGACGCTGGCGATGATCTTCGAGCGGCCCTCGACCCGCACCCGCGTCTCGTTCGAGGTCGCGATGCGGCAGCTCGGCGGCGAGGCGATGATGCTCACCGCGGACGAGATGCAGCTTGGCCGCGGCGAGACCATTGGCGACACCGCCCGCGTGCTGTCGCGCTATGTCGACGCCATCATGATCCGCACCCTCGATCACGACGCCGTTTTCGAGCTTGCGCAGCACGCCACGATACCGGTGATCAACGGCCTCACGCGGCGCTCGCACCCTTGCCAGGTGCTGGCCGACGTCATGACCTTCGAGGAGCATCGCGGCCCGATCCGCGGCAAGACCATCGCCTGGTCGGGCGACGCGAATAATGTGCTGGGATCGTGGATGCACGCGGCCGAGCGGTTCGATTTCCGCCTGCGGGTGGCGAGCCCGCCGGAACTCAAGCCGAAGAAATGGCTCACCGACTGGGCCAAATCGACGGCCGCCGACATCACGATCGGCACCGACCCGGAGGCTGCGGTCAAAGGCGCCGACTGCGTCGTCACCGATACCTGGGTCTCGATGGGCGACAAGAACGGCCAGCGCCGCCACAATCTGCTCAAGCGCTATCAGGTCAATGCGCGCCTGATGGCGAAGGCAAAGCCCGACGCGATCTTCATGCATTGCCTGCCCGCCCATCGCGGCGAGGAGGTCACCGACGAGGTGATCGACGGGCCGCAATCGGTGGTATTCGACGAGGCTGAGAACCGCCTGCATGCCCAGAAGGGCATTCTCACGTGGTGTCTCCACGCCAAGTCTCGTTGAATTCCAGCCGCTCCCGGCCGGGGTCGAAATTCTGCGTCTGCGACGCCATATAGGTCAGGATGTCCGAACCCCAGACCTCCATCCCCAGCCGGCAACCCTCCGCGACATCGGCGGACGACACGATCCTTCCGTTCGAGGTCAAGGCGCTCGACCTGCGCGGGCGCGTGGTGCGGCTCGGTCCGGCGGTCGACACGATCCTGCGCGCCCATGACTACCCCGCGCCGGTGGCGAAGCTGCTCGGCGAGGCGGTGGTGTTGGCGGTGCTGCTTGGAACCTCGCTGAAGTTCGAGGGCCGGTTCATTTTGCAGACCCAGGGCGACGGGCCGGTGCGGATGCTGGTGGTCGACTACACCACCCCCGGCAAGATCCGCGCCTGCGCCCGCTTCGACGCCGACCGCGTCGCGGCGGCCATCGCCGCCGGCAAGACCGACACCGCCGGCCTCCTGGGTCGCGGCCATCTCGCGCTGACCATCGACCAGGGACCGGACATGAGCCGCTACCAGGGCCTGGTCGCGCTCGACGGCAAATCGTTCGAGGATGCGGCGCACGAGTACTTCCTGCGCTCGGAGCAGATTCCGACGCGGATCCGTCTCGCCGTCGGCGAGGAGGTCAGCGCCGCCGCCGGCGGTGCGCTGCATCGCTGGCGCGCCGGCGGCTTGCTGGTGCAGTTCCTGCCCAAGGCGCCGGAGCGGGCGCGCCAACCCGATCTCGATCCCGGCGACGCGCCGGCCGGCAAGACCGTGCATGTCGTGCCCGAGGACGACGCCTGGGTCGAAGGCCGCTCGCTGGTGGAGACGGTCGAGGACATCGAACTCATCGATCCGACGCTCTCCACCGAGCGGCTGGTCTACCGGCTGTTCCACGAGCGCGGCGTGCGGGTGTTTCGCGATGTCGCGGTGTCCGCGGAGTGTTCGTGCTCGCGCGAGAACGTCGCGAATATGCTGAAGAGCTTTTCGCAGGAAGACCGCGACCACATGGTCGAGAACGGCAAGATCACCGTGACCTGCGAGTTCTGCAATTCGACCTATGTGTTCGAGCCGGACAAGCTCGTGCAATGAGCCGCCGTCAACAACGAACCGCTCAATTGATGGTGCGGCCGCCTTGCGGCATGTCGAGCGAAAAGGCCGGGATTTCGATATCGAAAAGCTCGCCGGTTTCAGTGACCATCCCGTAGCTGCCGGTCATGAAGCCCGAAGGCGTGGGCAGCGGTACGCCGCTGGTGTATTCATAGTTGGCGCCGGGCTTGAGCACGGGCTGCTCTCCGACCACGCCGGCGCCCCGCACTTCCTGGAGCTTCCCGTTCGCGTCGGTGATCCGCCAATGCCGCGTCTTGAGCTGAACCGTTTCTCCGCCCCGGTTGGTCAGGGTGATCGTGTAGGCCCAGAAGAAGTAGCCGTTCTCCGGCGACGAGCGGTCCGGCAGGTAGCGCGGCGCGACCTGAACTTCGATCCGGCGAGTGACGGTGCGATACATGATAACCTTACGGTCCTTCCAGGCGGACGATCGGCCGGACCGGGTACCGGCCGGGCCGCGCCACGCAATCGTCGCGATGACGTGATTCTCAGAATAGCAAATCTTGCGCTAGTGTTCCGAATCCGAAGTTTGCCCACCCGTGCCGCAAGGTCCCTTGCGAACCTCGGATTCAAAGGGACACTAGCAAGTATAGCTTTCCAGTGTGGCTTTGGTTCAGAAGTTCGCTTCCAACCCAGGCCGCAAGGGAATAGCGAACTTCTGCACCGCCACACTTGAACTCGGGCCTTAGTCAGCCGAACGGACCGCCGGGCCGCATGCATTCTCCGACCCCAGTCATCACCACCACGCA
The DNA here is from genome assembly GCA_963850705.1 of uncultured Alphaproteobacteria bacterium. Classification (GTDB taxonomy): domain Bacteria; phylum Pseudomonadota; class Alphaproteobacteria; order Rhizobiales; family Xanthobacteraceae; genus VAZQ01. Next base: position 214,611 of record CAWKMR010000018.1, read on the forward strand.
GCGGGACCTGCGGCTCGACCTGTTCCGCGGGCTGGCGCTGTGGCTGATTTTCCTCGATCACATTCCGTCCAATATCGTGAGCTGGATCACGATCCGCAACTACGGCTTCAGCGACGCCACCGAGATCTTCATCTTCATCTCCGGCTACACCGCCGCGTTCGTCTACGGCAAGGTGATGCTGGAGCGCGGCTTCGTGATTTCGTCCGCGCGTATTCTCCGCCGCGCCTGGCAGATCTATGTCGCCCATATCTTCTTGTTCGCGATCTATATGGCCGAGATCTCCTACGTCGCGAGGAGCTTCGACAATCCACTCTTCGCCGAGGAAATGAACATCCTCGACTTCCTCAAGCAGCCGGACGTGACGATCATTCAGGCGCTGCTGCTCAAGTTCAAACCCGTCAACATGGACGTGTTGCCGCTCTACATCGTCCTGATGATGATGTTCCCGCCGATCCTCTGGCTCTTGCTGCGCAGTCCGACGTTCGCGCTGGTGGTCTCGGCGGGGGTCTACGTGTTCGTCTGGTGGTTCAATTTGAATCTCCCCGCCTATCCCGAGGGCGACTGGTACTTCAATCCATTTGCCTGGCAGCTTCTGTTCGTGTTCGGCGCATGGTGTGCGCTCGGCGGCGCGGAACGGTTGACGGTGCTGCTCAACTCGCGCGTCACGCTGGGGATTGCCATCGCTTATCTGCTGGTCGCGTTCTACATCGCGCTGAGCTGGCACTTGCCGGCGTATGAGCCCGCTGGTGCCGCGTCTGGATCGAGGACCTGATCTATCCGATCGACAAGACCAATCTCGACGTCCTGCGCTTCGCGCATTTCCTGGCGTTGGCGACGGTCACCGTGTGGTTCATCCCGCGCGATTGGCCGCCGCTCAACTCATACGTGCTTTATCCCGCGATCCTGTGCGGGCAGCATTCACTCGAAATTTTCTGTCTCGGCGTATTCCTGGCCTTCGCCGGACATTTCGCGATGGTCGAGATTTCGGGCGCGCTCTGGATGCAAGTCGTGATCAGTGTCGTCGGCATCCTGACCATGATCGCAGCGGCGGCGCTGATTGCGTGGTACAAGCGGGCAGACGAACGCCGCCCGGGCGCGCGGCCGAAGCCTGCGAATGCGGATCTCGCAGGAGGCGAGGCATGAGACTGATCTGTAGACTGGTCGCCGTTGCAATCCTGGCTGCGACATTCTGGCTCACGCCTCACGCCAGCGCTGCACCCACGGGCGCCTGCACGGCCCCGGACTATCTCTTGTCCAGCGACTATCGGCTGCGGCGCGTCCAGGCCGCGGCCGAGAAGCAGAAGTCATTAAGGATAGTTGTCATCGGCACCGGTTCCTCCGCTTTGGCGGGGCCGGACGGCCCGAAATCGGCCTATCCGGCGCGACTGGAGGCGGCTTTGGGTAGCCGTTTACCTGGCGTCGACGTAAAGGTGGTAACACTGGTCCGTACCCGGCTGACCGCCATGGACCTTGCCCGGGGCATGAACAAGGTCGTGGAGGACGAGAAGCCCGATCTGGTGATCTGGCAAACCGGGACAACCGACGCCATTCGTCGGATCGACCAGGATGAGTTCAAATTGGCGCTCGATCGCGGAATCGAGCGCCTCCAGAAGGCCGGCACCGACGTAATACTTATGAACATGCAATACAGTCCCCGGACGGAGTCGATGATTGCTCTCGGACCCTATTCCGATACGATGCGGGTGGTCGCTCAACAGCGTAGTGTGCCGTTGTTTGACCGTCTGGGTATCATGCGTTACTGGTCCGACCATGGTGCCTTCGACCTGTACGCGGCCGGCAGGGACGATGTGCTCGCCCACCGGGTTCACGACTGTATCGGGCGCGCTATTGCGGGGCTGATTGTCGAGTCAGGACGGTTACAACGAATAGAAACGCGGACGACCAAATAGGTCGCAGGGAGACGGACAGGAGCTTCTGCAACATCATGGATCGTGTTGCTTGGATTCGCCGCGCGGCATTTGTGTCCGTTGCGGTAGCAGCCTTTATCGCATCTCAGCCGGCCGGCGCGCAGATCGCTGCTCCCGGATCGTCGACCGTTGGAGCAACTCCGGCCGCGGCGCCGGCAGCGCCCGCGACGCCTAAATGCGTGATCCCCCAGGACTTGGCCCGCTTCGATCTTCCGCTGCGCCAAACCGCGCGCCGGCTCGCGGCCGGAAAGCCGATCAAGATCGTCGCGATCGGCTCATCCTCGACTTTCGGCGCCGGCGCGAGCAAGCCGTACAACGCCTATCCGAGCCGCCTCGCGGCCGAGCTGGCGCTGGAGTTCGTCGATCACGACTTCACTGTGGTCAACCGCGGCGTCAACGGCGACACGTCCACCGACATGCTCGCACGCTTCGATCGCGGCGTGATCGCGGAGCATCCCGACCTCGTGCTGTGGCAGGTCGGCACCAATTCGCTTTTGCGCGGCGATCCGGTCCAGCCGCATCGCTCGCTGCTGCATGGCGGTATCGCCCGGCTGAAGGCGATCGGCGCGGATGTCGTCCTGATCGATCCGCAATATGCGCCGCGGGTGATCGCGCGGCCGAATGTCGACGCCATGATCGCCCTGCTGGAGCAGACGGCGCGCTTCGAGACCGTCAATCTGTTCCACCGGTTCGCGCTGATGCGCCACTGGCGTAAGTCCGAGCGGATGCCGTTCGAAACGTTCCTGTCGCCCGACGAGCTGCACATGAACGACTTCAGCTACGGCTGTATCGCGCGCGCGCTCGGTGGCGCGATCTCCGAGGCCATCACTCGCCGGTCGCGACTGCCGGCGGGCCAGCGCTGAAGTTCGCTAGACCGCCTTCAGCGCGTCAGCAAGATCGTCGACCAGATCGTCCGAGTGCTCGAGGCCGCATGAGAGCCGCACCATCCCGTCGGTGATGCCTAGCTCGGCGCGCGCCTCCGGCGTCAGCCGCTGATGCGTGGTCGTCGCCGGATGGGTGATCAGGCTCTTGGCGTCGCCGAGATTGTTGCTGATCTTCACGAGCTTGAGCGCGTCCTGGAACCGGAACGCGCCGGCCTTGCCGCCCTTGACCTCGAACGCGACCAGGTTCGAGCCGCCCTTCATCTGCTTGCGGATGATGTCGGCCTGCGGGTGATCGGGCCGGCCCGGATAGATCAGCCGCGTCACCTTGGACTGCTCCGCCAGCGCGACCGCGACCGCCGCCGCATTGTCGGTCTGCTTGTGCACGCGCACGACCAGCGTCTCCAGGCCCTTGAGCAGCACCCAGGCATTGAACGGCGAGATCGACGGCCCGGTCTGCCGGATCAGGGTCTGTGCACATGGTCCATGATGAACTTTTCGGACGCGAGGATGACGCCGCCGAGGCAGCGGCCCTGGCCGTCGATGTGCTTGGTCGCCGAATAGACGACGCAGTCGGCGCCGAGCTCCAGCGGATGCTGGAACAGCGGGGTCGAAAACACATTGTCGACCACCAGCGTCGCGCCGGCGTCGTGCGCGATCTTGGCGATCGCCGCGATGTCGAGCACTTCGAGATTGGGATTGGTCGGGCTCTCCAGGAAGAACGTCTTGGTCTTCTTCGTCACCGCCTTCTTCCACTGGTCGAGATCGGTGCCGTCGACCAGCGTCGAGGTGACGCCGTAGCGGGGCAGGTGATCCTCGACGATGTAGCGGCAGGAGCCGAACAATTGCTTCGATGCGACGACGTGATCGCCGGCGCGCACCTGGCCCATCAGCGCGGTGTTGACCGCCGCCATGCCGGTCGCGGTCGCGCGCGCGGCTTCCGCGCCCTCGAGCAGCGCCATGCGCTGTTCGAACATCGTGACGGTCGGATTGGAGAAGCGCGAATATTGGTAGCCGGGCTCTTCGTTCTTGAACCGCCGCTCGGCTTGCAGCGAGCTGTCGTAAACATAGCCCTGCGTCAGGTAGAGCGCTTCGGACGTCTCGCCGAACTGCGAGCGCAGCGTTCCCCCATGCACGAGCCGGGTCTCGGGGCGGTATTTCTTGATGCGGACGCAGCCATCACGGTCTCCTTCAGACAACAAAAAACCCGGCCGGAAATATTGTCCGCCGGGTCCACGCGTCCCCGGCCTTTTAGCGACTTATTTAACGTGGCTGCAAGCCGGCCGGCTCAAATTGACCACGGGATAAAAATGCTCATACGCGCGCGCATCGCCTTCCCGTCAAGACGTTCATCGGCTATCGCTGCCCCTCGGGATCAGGCTGGAGGACGGTGACGTGCCGCTCGCCCTTGCAGTGGATCAACGGGGCATCCTGCCCGACGAGATGATCGGCGCGCTCATCCGCGACGGCGCGATCCTGGCTGAATACGAATTCGTGCAGGACCAGATCCAGCCCGCGAGCCTCGACCTGCGGCTCGGCGAGGTCGCGTTTCGCGTGCGCGCGAGCTTCCTGCCGGGGCCTAATACCACCGTCGCCGAGCGCATCGAGGATCTGAAGCTGCACGAGATCGCGCTCACCGAAGGCGCGGTGCTCGAGACCGGCTGCGTCTACATCGTGCCGGTGATCGAGAGCCTTGCGCTTCCCCACAACATCGCGGCGTCCGCCAATCCGAAGAGCTCGACCGGACGGCTCGACGTCTTCACCCGCGTGATCGCGGATGAGACGCGCGGCTTCGACCGCATCAGCGCCGGCTATCACGGCCCGCTCTATGCCGAGATCAGCCCGAAGACGTTTCCGGTGCTGGTGCGCGAAGGCTCGCGGCTGTCGCAGATCCGCTTCCGCCACGGCCATGCGCAGCTCTCCCCCGAGGCGTTGCGCGCGCTGCATATCGCCGAGCGGCTGGTCGACGACGATCATGCCGACGTCGGCGACGGCGTCGCGGTGAGCGTCGATCTCGGCGGCCTCGGGCCGGACGGCTTCGTCGGCTACCGCGCCAAGCGGCACACCGGCCTGATCGATGTCGACCGCCGCGCCGGCTACGACGTCGGCGAGTTCTGGGAGCCGATCAAGGCGCGCAAGGACGAGAGCCTCGTGCTCGATCCCGACGAGTTCTACATCCTCGCGTCGAAGGAGGCGGTGCAGGTGCCGCCCGACTACGCCGCCGAGATGGTGCCGTTCGATCCGCTGGTCGGCGAATTCCGCGTGCACTATGCCGGCTTCTTCGATCCCGGCTTCGGCTATGCCGGCGCCGGCGGCCGCGGCGCCCGCGCGGTGCTCGAGGTGCGCTCGCGCGAGGTGCCGTTCATCCTCGAGCACGGCCAGACCGTTGGCCGGCTCATCTACGAGCACATGCTGGCGCGGCCGAAGTCGCTCTACGGCCAGGGCATCGGCTCGAACTACCAGGCGCAGGGGCTCAAGCTCTCCAAGCACTTCCGCACCTAGCGGGCGCACGCGGAATCACTTTGCCGTGTAAGTGGCGCCGGCCGCTTAAATCCCGCCCGCGCAATTGCTATCGTTCGTGACCGCACCCGATCAAACATCGGACGATCGTCATGTCAGTTGCAGACGGCTATCTGGAAACGACTCGTGAAATCTACCGGCAGGCGGCGGTGGAGCCGCAGGCGGGTCTCTGCTGCACCACCAGCCCGGTCTGGCAACTTCCCGAACTGACCATTCCGTGCCGCATGCTGTCGATGAACTACGGCTGCGGCAGCACGGTCAATCCGCGCGATCTGGTCGGCAGCCCGTCGATCCTCTATGTCGGCGTCGGCGGCGGTATGGAGGTCTTGCAGTTCGCCTATTTCAGCAGGCGTGCCGCGGCGGTGATCGGGATCGATGCGGTCGACGAGATGCTCACGGCGTGTCGCGAAAATCTCGTGGCCGCCGAGAAGGACAAATCCCTGGTTCCGCCGCGATTTCGTTGATTTGCGCAAGGGCGATGCGCTCAGCCTGCCGATCGCCGACGCCACGATCGACATCGCGGCGCAGAATTGCCTGTTCAATATTTTCCATGACAGCGAGCTGAAGCGCGCGCTTGCCGAAATGTACCGGGTGCTGAAGCCGCACGGGAAGCTTCTGCTGAGCGATCCGGTCTGCGAAGCGGCCATGCCGGACCACCTCCGCCGCGACCAGCGCTTGCGCGCCATGTGCCTGACCGGCGCGTTGCCGCTGGCGGAGTACGTCAAACGCCTCACCGATATCGGATTTGGCACCGTCGAAGTCCGCGCGCGCCGGCCCTATCGCGTGCTATCGCCGCGCCACTACGACACCGATCGGCTGATCGCCATCGAGAGCGTGGAAATTTGCGCCATCAAGGATCCGGTCCCGAACGATGGTCCTTGCGTGTTCACCGGACGGACTGCCATCTATCACGGCGCCGACGAATTCTTCGACGACCGGCGCGGGCATATCCTCCAGCAGAACCAGCCGGCGTCCGTCTGCGACAAGACCGCGGCCGCGCTTGCCGCGCTCGGCCGCGACGATATCTACATCTCAGGCTCGACCTGGCACTACGACGGCGGCGGTTGCTGCTGACCATTGTCGGATTGGCTCATTCCTCCGCTCATGCCCGCGAAAGCGGGCATCCAGAATTTGCTTTTGCGCTGGGTCCCCGCTTACGCGGGGACGAGCGGAGCCAGAAGTCTCTATCCGCCCGCGCCAGCCGCTCGTCCCGCCAAATCCCTTCGCAATTCCGCGAGCTCCGAGCGCAGCCGCTTGACCTCGGCGAGGATCGGCGACGCCTCCTCATGCATGATCTCCCGCTCCGCCTCGCGCTCGGCGGCCATGCCCTTCTCCGCTTCCGCCTGCATGGCGTTGACCACGACGCCGATGAACAGGTTGAGCACCATGAAGGTGGTCACGACAATGAAGATGACGAAGAACAGCCACGCCCAGGGATGCGTCTCCATCACCGGCTTGGTGACGCCGTCGACCCAGCCTTCCAGCGTCATCACCGTGAACAGCGTGAACAGCGACTTGCCGAGCGTGCCGAACAGCTCCGGCTTGGCGTCGCCGAACATCTTGGTCGCCATCACCGCGAACACGTAATAGATCAGGCCGATCAGCAGCACGATCGAGCCCATGCCCGGCAGCGCGGCGAGGAGGCCGGCGACCACGCGCTTGAGCGACGGCAGCGCGGTGATCAGCCGCAGCACGCGCAGCACCCGCAGCGCGCGCAGCACGCTGAAGTTCTCCGTGGTCGGGACCAGCGCGATTCCCACCACGATGAAGTCGAACACGCTCCAGGGATCGCGGAAGAACGCGAGGCGGTGCACGATGATCCGTGCGGTCAGCTCGACCACGAAGATGGCGAGCATGATGTGGTCGAGAATTTCGAGGACGCGCCCGTATGACGCCATCACGGTCTTGGACGTCTCGAGTCCCAGCACGATGGCGTTCAGAATGATGACCGCCATGATGAAGCGTTCGGTCCGCGGGTCGAGGACCACCTTGCGCAGCCAATCCATTGTGTTGCTCCCACTCCTCTGCTGCGATTCGTATTGCGCTGCTAGCTCATTACCGCGCAAGCGGCGAACTCGGTGCTACTGCATCCCCTTAAGGGGGGAGGGTTCTGGGGCTCGCTTTAGTATTCCCGCCAATCGCTCGGCGGACTTCGAACCCGCCCCGTTCGGGAGAGGTGAGGCGGGGCGCGGGGACGAGCCGATGGAGCTGCTTCTCCGCTAGTCTTCCCCGCCAGCGCCTTGCGCAGCTCCGCGACGTCGGCCTTGAGGCTGCGGATCTCCTGGAGGATCGGCGCGGCCTCTTCGTGCACGATGTCGCGCTCGGCTTCGAGCTCGAGCTTTTCCGCCTTCGCGTGCTCCTTCTGCATCGCATTGACCACGACGCCGATGAACAGGTTGAGCACCATGAAGGTGGTTACGATGATGAAGATGACGAAGAATATCCAGGCGCGCGGGAACTTCTCCATGATCGGCTTGACCACGCCGTCGACCCAGCCTTCGAGCGTCATCACCGTGAACAGCGTGAAGAACGACTTTCCGAGCGTGCCGAACAGCTCCGGGAACGCCGTTCCGTAGAGCTTCACCGCGATCACGGCGAACACGTAATAAATCAGCATGATCAGCAGCACGATCGAGCCCATGCCGGGCAGTGCGGCGAGCAGCCCCGCGACCACCGCCTTGAGCGTCGGTACGGCGCTGATCAGCCGCAGCGCGCGCAGGATGCGCAGCGCACGCAGCACGGTGAAGGTCTGGCTGGCGGGGACCATCGAGATCGCGACCACCACGAAATCGAACACGCTCCAGGGATCGCGGAAGAACGCCGTGCGGTGGACGATGATCCGCGCGGTGACCTCGACGACGAAGATGCCGACGATGATGTCGTCGAACAGCTCCAGGAACGGTCCCCAGCCGCTGGACATCACCGCTTTCGAGGTCTGCAGTCCGAGCGTGATGGCGTTGATGATGATCAGCGTCATGATCACGCGCTCGGTGCGCGGATCCTCGACGATGGTGCGGAGCTTGGCGAGCACGTCTGGTATCCCCCCTGTGGCCGTCTGTCGCATGATAGCAGCGGCGCCGGACGGAGTTGCGACGGCGGAATTATCGAGACGGTGCAGGCTGTTGACGGTTGGTACTGGGGCTCCGCGCGCATGTCGGCGGCGCGGTCTTAAGACCTCATGTTCCCCAACGGCGGCTCCGGGCTGCCTTGGGACGATCCAACACGTTCGATGGCTTCTTCTTGGGCTTGGGCTTCGGCCGGTTTGGCCTTGTCACCTTGCGCGAGGCGCAGCGCCTTGAGCTTCGCGATACGGTCGATGGCCACTTGCTGATCCCGCCAGTATCCGGCGGTCGCGATATGCGCCTCGTCGGCCTGTGACGTCTTGTGTGCCGGCTTTTCGGCCAACGGAGGAGCCGGCCGGGCTGGCTTGTCTGGCTTGGGTTTGCGCGTGGTCATGCCGCGGTTATAACCGCAAATTCCCCTGGTGGGGAAACACCTGCGCGAAACCTGCGGTGGTGGGGCAGCAATGGCCCGTCCACACCCGGATTTCGCGCGGACCCGGCGTTCCAACGCTCCGGCGACAAGGGATCGAAAAGAGGTTAGAATTTCACGCTGCGATCGCGGGCGTAGTTCAATGGTAGAACGGCAGCTTCCCAAGCTGCATACGAGGGTTCGATTCCCTTCGCCCGCTCCAATCCTGCTTCGCGCCAGCGGCGCTTCGCGGCCTACGAGCTTAAGCGAAACGCGATTCGAAAAGCACGACGGAAATCACCAGGTTCGGTATGATTTATTTTTCCCCTGTCTTGCCTACAATGAAGGATACGTAGAACCCCGGCCGCACGACGCCAGCAACACCCCAGCTTTCCGCGTGAGGAGGCGCATCACGATGGCCATCAGCCTGAAGGTCAATGGGACGACCCGTTCGGTCGAGGCCGCCCCGGATACGCCGCTGCTCTACGTGCTGCGCAACGATTTCGAGCTCAATGGCGCGAAATTCGGTTGTGGCCGTGGGCAATGCGGCGCCTGCGCGGTGCTCATCAACGGCGCGGCCGTGCGCTCCTGCCTGATGCGGATCGCGCAGCTCAGTCCTAACGAGATCACGACGCTGGAGGGGCTCGGCACCATCGACAAGCTGCATCCATTGCAGAAGGCCTTCATCGACGAGCAGGCCGCGCAGTGCGGCTACTGCACCAACGGCATGATCATTGTGGCGGCCGACCTGCTCAATCGCAATCCGCGGCCGACCGAAGCCGAGATTCGCGGCGCGCTCAACGGCAATCTGTGTCGCTGCGGCAGCCACAACCGCATCGTCCGCGCCATCATGCGGGTGGCGCAGGCGAACGGGAGGATTTAAGCATGACCGCTTCCGCTCGGTCTGGTCACATCTCCGACAGTTTTGCGTTTCGATCGTAACCCATTGACGAATTTGGGTCCCGAAACGTACAGTTTTGCAGTTATCGTATTGGCGCGACTGAGAAACGTCCCGCTTCCCAAGCTGCATACGAGGGTTCGATTCCCTTCGCCCGCTCCAATACTTAACTGCGTTCCGGCAGAAAGTTTTAGAGGCAGTTTTACAACTTTTGTTCGCTTTCTAGTCTGAGGTACGACGAAAAACCCCAAAGCGTTTGCTCCCATTCCCATCGCAATTCATTAGCGAGATCGGCTAGACGAGCTATCGCTTCATCGCCGAGCACATTGTGGCGAGATAGGAGGAGCAGACGATGAGCTATTTACGCGCGATGGCTGCTTTCGCAGCATTGTCGACGGCATTAATGCCCACCGGTGCTTCGTCACAACAGAAGCCGCTCAAAGATCAACTCGTTGGAACGTGGCACTTCGTTTCGTGGGTTGGAAAAACGAAAAGCAACGTTTCGACGACCCCGGTGGGCGGCAGCGACCCGAAAGGCATAATGATCTTTGATTCTACGGGCGGCGTTTATTTCATCTTGATTGCGGATGTTCCGAAATTGATATCCAACAATCGTCTCAAAACAACTGCCGACGAAAATCAAGCAATAGCTCACGGCACGTTTGCGTACTTCGGATCATACTCAGTCGACGAAGCTGACAAGAGCTTCACTATTCGTGTGGAACGCAGCTCCTATGCAAATCAGGTCGGCACCGACAACAGGCGCGTGATAACTTCTCTCACAGAATATGAACTAATATACACCACTCCGGCGACGACAAGCGGTCAGACGAACGATTGGGCTTGGCGGCGTTCGAAGTAACAAGGAAAACGGCTTCCCGCTGCACACATGATCGGCGCGCTTCGAGCCGCTATGACAAGCCGTCGACAACCAGATCAAAGTTCGATGACGGCGCGATCGGGTGGGCCAACTATCTCCGATGCCCCAGTCTCAATCCTAATTTCATAGCGTGCTGCCGCAGCGCCGCTACAGATCGCTTCATGATCCGAGCGATCTTCGCTACTGGCGTTCTCGCCTTGGAATGGGCTCGTAGTTCTCGATTTTCTTCCTTCGACCAACGGCGTCTCGTAATTGTCTTTGCAGTTCGCTGCTTTTTCTTTGCCATTATTTCTTTTCTCGTTCTGAGTTGGATGTGCGTCGTACACACCGTTGCGAGGTGAATCAACACGCAATTGTTCAATAAGCCTTGGCGGCGGGGTTATGCATGTGACCCAACAAAGCAAGAAATTGGCAGGAGATAACAAGACAGCGCCGCGCGGGCTGGTTGTTAGTCGCTCACATCTTTTTTTGGCATTTCGAAGCCAAAGAGCAGAGCGCACAATATGGATTGGATAACTATCGCTATATGCGTATTGATCATTGTGGGTATAGCTAACTTTGCAATTGTCGTGATGGTTTTTCTGCGCCGATAAACCCAAGAAAACATTGGGATTGATGTTGGGTGCTCTCCCCGCCGCGTCACTTACATTCCGTCGTGGCCCCGTAGCGGGTCGTCACAAATCTGATTCTTTCGCTTGAGGGGATCAGCATGAAGGCGTCGAAACCCGCGCAGGAATTGCTACCGATGCTCCTCGAATCTGGTGGCCAGCCGAGGCACCAAGTTTTTGCAACCGGCACCTGACATATTGGTACATTTGGGGTCGAAGGTGCATGGTTTTGTAGCTATGCTATTGAGCAATATCGGAAACGTTTAGCTTCCCAAGCTGCATACGAGGGTTCGATCCCCTTCGCCCGCTCCAATGCTTTTGTAGAAGTGGCTGGTCGTACGCGGTTCGCCGCCGAGCGCGATCGTCACGCGCTCATTTTGCCACCTTCAACTCCTTGGCCGGGTCGAGTTTCCCCTCGGTGTTGACAACATCGAATACTTTCCTGGCGTGGGACACGCGGATGGGGAGACCTTGTTCAAGCCTGTAAATGGAGGCGATGGAAGGCTTGCCGCCAAGCTTTGAAACTATATCCACCACCTCCCAGCCCAAATCTTCTCTAATCTCCCTAAGGCGGGCAAATTTTGCCTTTCGGACGAGTCGCTTCTTCATGGCGGCTTAACTACGCGCCGCGGTCGTTGATGGCAACTAGTTGAAGTCAAAGGAGTATTTTGAAAAACAACCTCTATTGGTTGTGTCTAATTGATAATCTTTGAGAATCTGGCTATGCTCTGGATATGTCAGAAGTAGAAGTCAAAGTACTCACTCAACTCATAGATGAGCTCGGCAATTTCTGCGACGTGGATGACTGCTCAATGGAGCAAGCCACCGTCGTGGGGAGGATGCTCGACATCATTGAGCGACGGCTTCACCAGATAGAGCCGGGGGAACATGCCAATCAAAGTTCTGGTCTACGGCCTCGGGAAAATATCGCTGACGATCCTCGTTCTGGTCTTGATCGCCGCGTGGATTTTTCATTAGAGAAAGCTGCCGGGTTAGCGTCGGACTATGAAATCAACAGGGGACGTCATGCGGCTCTTGCCAAGACTCGCGCTCTTGTTCGCAACGCTGTTGCCGGTCCCGGCGCAGGCAACGTCATTCACATTAAACGGTGAGTTCGGCGTCCCCGGAGGGCTGGCTGTCACCGGCACGGTGGAGATCACTGCCGGCGTGATTCTTGGCGCTAATATTTCGGTTGCCGGCGTGCCGGGGCAGTTCACGACGCTCACGCAATCGAACGGTGCCGGGCTTTTCCTTCACTTCTTCGAGTTGGACAATCTCAGCACCGACAAAAACCTCGGCATCTCTTTCGTTGTTGGGCCCTTTGGGCTCGATGCGTCGTACACGGGCGGCAGCATCTTTGATGGCTACTACGATACGGCGAGCCAATTGCACGGCGATCTGTTTCCCGTCGCCGTGCCGCTTGGGCCATCGCTTCCGCTGCTGCCGTTCGGCATTGGGTTGTTCGCCCTGCTGTGGAGCAGAAAAGCGCGCAGGGCGGGTTAGCCCATCGGCGCGTTGACGCGCGTCTTCACGCGCTACGGGCGTAACCCGCCGAACCAGATCAAAGTGGCGGATTGTTCTGGCGCTCATCCGCCCTACGCGCTTTCCGCCCCGTGTGCGGACGCAATGGCGAGACCTACCCGAATAACTGCCTGCGGCAGCAGGCGATCGTCTCAAAGCGACATGATGGACGGTGCCGACGACAAGGATTGCTGTCGGGCTCGACGGTCGTCGAACGGCTTGCTACGACCTTGCGGGCTGGATCGCAGATTGGTGATTGTTGCATCTAAAGAAAAAGCTTTCCGAAGCGCGAGATAGTCGCAATGGCCCGCTGAATTTCGGAATCCATACATTGAAATCGTAACACAGGAGGAAGCGATGCTGCGTACTTCAACGCTTGCGGGCGCGATTTTCGTGGCGGTGGCAATGGCAACAGGGTCTTTGCCGGCTGGGCTTATCGGTCTGACAGTGGTTTCGACGAGCGCGGAAGCGCAGGAGTGTACGCGGCCGACCAAGAAGATGAAGAATCCGGCGGCTGAATGCTTGCGTCTGGCGGGAGCGCCTTACAAGCGCAGCCCGCGTTCGGGCAACTGCGCCTTCTGGGCAACTAGCTGTGCCATGGCCGACAAATGCAATGCGAAGTGGAGACCGCCCGGCTGCTAAACGAGAATGCTGCGCGTCTGATTCAGGGGCCAGTTCCTAGGGCGGGTTAGCCGAAGGCGTAACTCGCCGATCTAAGATCAAGTTCGCGGATTGCGCTGGCGCTCATCCGCCATGCACGCTACTTTTTTCATCATGCGTCTCCAGAACAAAACCGCTGTCGTCATCGGCGCCGGGCAGTCGCCCGGCGAGGGCATGGGAAACGGCCGCGCCACCGTGCTGCGCTTCGCGCAGGAAGGCGCGAAGGTGCTCGCGGTCGACAACCGGCTTGCCTCCGCCGAGGAGACCGCGGCCATGGTCAGACAGGGCGGCGCCGGCGAATGCGCGGCGTTCGAGGCCGACGTCACCCGGGAGGCGACGCTCGCCGCCGCCATCGCGGACGCGCAGCGCCGCTTCGGCCGCATCGATATCCTGCATTACAATGTCGGCATGAGCATCGCCGGCGGCGACGCGTCGCCCACCGAGATCACCGAGGAAGCGTTCGACCGTATCGTCGCGGTCAATCTGCGCGGCGTGGTGATGGCCTGCAAGCACGTGCTGCCGATCATGCGCGCGCAGCGCTCCGGCGTGATCATCACGATCTCGTCGCTCGCGGCCTGGGAGCAGTACCCTTACGTCACCTACAAGGCGACCAAGGCGGCGATGGTCGCCTATACCCAGCAGCTCGCGATCCAGAACGCCGAGTTCGGTATCCGCGCGAACGTCATCCTGCCCGGGCTGATGGACACGCCGATGGCGGTCGACACCCGCGCCAAGGCAACGGGCAAGCCGCGGGCCGAGGTCGCCGCGATGCGCGACGCCAAGGTGCCGCTGCGCAAGCGAATGGGAACGCCCTGGGACGTCGCCAATGCGGCGCTGTTCCTTGCTTCCGATGAGGCGAACTTCATCACCGGCGCCGCGCTGCCGGTCGACGGCGGCATGTCGGTGAAGGTGGGGTAGGGGTTTGTCGCGGCCAATCGCTGATGTTGGGCAGCTGCGGCCGAAACTTCTGCGGCTGCTGTGCAGCAAAGGTTGATAAAATTTTGCCTCCATTGATTCCATAGGAGAACGGCTGTGACAGGGGCTCGATTGACGCCTCAAATGATCTTCAAGGCCGCACAGATCCGGCCAATTGGCTGCTCAGCGCGGAGCGATTGCGAGACGCGGCGGAGGTCATCTTGAATCGTGAAGTCGCGCTGGAAGTGCCCTATTTCCAGGCACACAAGGTTGCTGTGGACGAGGCGCTGTCATAGCCTGCTCAGGATCGAATGAGGCCGGCACAGTCGAAATTACATGCTTGCCGCCGAATATCCGCCTGCGAGGTACTCTACGCTTACGCAATCGAGAACGTGTTGAAGGGTATCATCGTCGCGAACAACCCCTCAATCGCGAACCAGAACAAGATCGATAGCCAGTTGAAGTCACATGACCTGGTTGAACTCGCTGGACTGGCAGACGTGACGGTGCATGGCCAGGAGAGGCCAGTCCTTCAGGCTCTCTCTGAGTTGGCCGTATGGGCCGGCCGGTATCCCGTAGCGCTTACCAAAGAGGAATTCGTTGGCCGTCCGAACCCGGATGAAATGCTGGATTACGGGGCGCTCAATGTCGTGATGCGGCAGTTCTTTGACCGTGTTTTCGCCGTGCTCGTGGTGAAGCTACCTCAGCGCCACGGCCGCTTCAGTGCCGTTGTTGTGTTCCGGCCGAAAACTTAAGGGCTCGTGCCGTGTTACGCTGGCCGTGGCTTCGGAGTTGGTACGCCCGCGGCGATAACGAGCGCTCAGCCGATGAGCGGTAGCGGTGTCCAGGGGGTCTCCGTTCTGTTTCGCAGCCACTCAAGGTGCTCGGTTGAGCGCTCGATCTTGACGCGAGAGTTGCTGTACCGCGCATATTCGGACGAAGCATCGCCTGGCATTTCGTCTTTGAACACTTTGCCTAGTCTGCCGTCTTCAATCTTGGTGATGACACCAACACGGTATCGATCGATAAGAAATTGCTCTAACTGTCCAATGGTTGCAAACCGCTTCGCTTTGACCTCACGCCGCAGAACTTTCACCGGAACGGCGTGGTCTTTCATAAGACGTTGTGGCGGAGCCCTCTCTGTCAACACATCCCAGGCATCTTTGGAAATGTAGTGCATCGATTTTACGGCTTCGCGTAATCGGGGCAGTGCCAGTTCCCTGTGGTTGAACCATTGAACCGTGCCTGTGCTCTTCACGTACGGGCGGCCCCTCCGATATGCGTACCAGCTATCAAAAAGTGACCTTGGATCGTAACCTTTGCGTTGGTAGCCGTCCGGGCTTTTGAGAATAAGGTCTAGATATCGACGACGCTCGCTAAAGCAGTGCGGTGGAAATTGATCGTCCGTCAGCTTTGGATACTTGGCCACTGAATCCTCCCCGGTAGCGGCCTTGCCTATTTCCGCAACCCCAACTTCGTCGCGTGCTGCAGCGCCGTCTCGTATTCCGCCTTGAGCGCGGCCTTGAACCGCTCCGGGTCGAGATAGGCGACTTCGGCGCCCGACGCTTCGGTCTCCGCGACGAACGCCTTGTCGGCGGCGAGCGCCTTGATCGCTTGGTTCCACTTGCCGACGATGTCGGTCGGGAGTTGCGACGGACCGACGATCCCGTTCCATCCGATCAGCGTGAACGTGTCGAAGCCCGCCTCCAGTGCGGTGGGCGTGTCCGGTAGCTGCCTGACCCGCGTGGCGGTGCTGACGGCGAGCGGCTTGAGCTTCTTGCTTGCGAGCTGCGGACCCATCTCGGCCAGATATTGCGCGGCAAAGTGGGTTTCGCCGGTCGCGACATTGTCGAGCATCGGTGAGCCGCCCTGCAGCGTGACGCGGCCGAGCTTTTGCACGTCGACACCGTTGCTGCCGAACAGCACCGACATCGCGATGCTGCCGACACCACCCGGGCCGGACGTGCCGTAGCGATACTTGGCGGGATCCTTCTTCACGTCGTCGACCACCTCACGCAGCGAGCGCCAGGGCGAGTCGCCTTTCACGACGAAGACCAGCGGGCTGATGCTGGTGCGCGCGACCAGCGTGGGCTCGTCCCAGCGATAGGGAAGCTTGCTGTCGATGGCGGGGTTCTGCGTGGCCTGCCCGGTCGCGCTCAGCATCATGGTGTAGCCGTCCTTCGCCGAATTGAGGACGAACATCGTTCCCGTGGTGCCGCCGCCGCCGGGCATGGTGGAGGCGGTGACCGGCTGCCCCCAGAGCCTGGTCAGATGCTTGGCGAGAATGCGCGCGTTCAGGTCGGTGACGCCGCCGGGCGGGAACGGCACGATGAGCTTGACCTCCTTGCTCGGATAGCTCTGCGCCGCCGCGGGAGCCGCAGGCGATCATGGCGCTCAAGCCGATCAGCAGCGCCGATAGCGATAGCGTGTGGATGCTCGTCGCAACATGACGTGCCGATGAGCTCATGGCTTCCTCCCGGATTTTTCTTGCAAAGGGATTGGATGGCGAGACTACGGGATTGCGGTGACGCATCATACTGTCATCGCAATCACTCGTCGCCTACGCGCGAACGCTTTGTTAGTTGTCACCTCGCCATTGAAAAATTTTTGTGCATGAGTTGTGCTGATGCCCTCGCACGTTCCTTGAATTATCACGCGCTATGAACAGCCGAATGTTCATAGCCGCGTTTGACACTGTCCTGATCGCGCCTATGTCTCCCGCGTCCCGCTCACCGAGGGCGTCTCCGGAGACGAGCCAGAGTCGGAGCGGGATGCGGCGTCCTGCGGGCTGGCTCGTAACCACGCCCCCGGGAGGCGCCCGGCAACACCGCCCTTCCGCCACTACGAGCGGAACGCGCGAATGCGCCAATGTGAAGCCAGAGGACACCGCCACGCTGTGCAACGTCCAAGGGCATCACCAAGGCGGGCTCGGGGCCAATAAACCGCCGCGGTGGAGCGCCGAGAGGCGAGCGTCCCCCGGCTGCGTAGACTGCGCAAGCTGGTCTGCGCGGGGACGCAAGGCGCCTCGTAAGCGCCTGCGGGCGTACGTTACTCGCCCGCCGAACGGGTGCCGCTGCACCCGAGCGCCTTTCGGCGCTCCGCTCCCTCGTTCACGCGAGGGGACAATTGGCAAAGCTCGGAGGTCTTGTGACTCGCGAGAACGATGACACATGTGCAGTCGTAGGGTGGGCAAAGCTTGGCCCCGCGAAAGCGGGGGCGAAGCGTGCCCACGTCTTTGCTTTGAGATTGCCGAAACATCCGCGTGGGCACGGCGCGAAGACGCGCCTTTGCCCACCCTACGCTGGTTCGACGCTCCGGCGGTGTCCCCGCTCAGGGCGCCGCCAGCAATTCGTTGTAGACCTTCTTCGCCGCTTCGAGCTGGCCCTCCGGCGTGCTCATGTATTTCCCGACATAATCCTGCAGCGCCGTGCCGGACATCGGTTCGAACAGGATGCTTTTGCGATTTGAGCTCGGCCAGGAACTCCGGGTCGCGGATGGTCTTCTCAAACGCCTCGCGCAGGGCCGCGACACGGTCGGCCGGCACGCCCGGTGGGAACGCCAGCGCGCGGCCGATGGTGCCGCTCGATGTATAGATGCCGAGGAACGCCTTCTCGCCCTCGTCGCGGCCGAACTCGGTGACCGACGGCACGTCGGGGATCGCCTTGATGCGGCCGTCCGCCACGGCGAACAGTGGAATGATGTCGCCGTTGGCATATTTCTGGCCGTGAACGGTGGTGACGGCGGCCCAGCTCAGCGCGACGCCGTCGACTTCGCCGCGCTCCAGTGCAATGTCGATCTCGGATGTGCCCGGATAGCCGGTGATGACCTTGAACTGCGTGCCGGCGGCGCGGTTGAACATCGCCGGGCCGAGAACGTCACGCTGCGGCGCCCGGTCGAGCCCATGGTCACCATGCGCTTCTTGGCGTCGTCGAGAGTTTTCGCGCCGGATCGCTTCGACACCACGCCGGCGAAGTCGGCGTCCGCGAAGCGGCCGATATAGTGATAGTCCTTCGCGTTGAATTTGACGCCCGGGCTGAGCAGCGTCTCGAACAGCACCTCCGCATGGATGAGGTGCATCACCGTGCCGTCCTTGGGCGCCACGTTGTAGGAAAAGTTCATGGCGGTGATGCCGCCGGCGCCCGGCATGGTCATCAGCGTGACCGACGGCTGACCGGGGATGTGTTTGCGCATGAAGCGCGCGGCGAGCATGGCGTAGAGATGGTAGGTGCCGCCGACGCCGGCGCCGATCAGGACCCGGATGTCTTTGCCCTTGTAGAATTCGGCCGCCGGCTGCGCGCGGGCTGCATCGGACAGAACCATGCCGGCGAGAATGCCCGCGACCACGCCTGCTCGTCTGAAAGTCATGTCAAAAATCCCCCCAACGATGGGCCCGCATTGAGCGGCGGCCGCTGTCGCAAATGTTCCCTTGGGACGCAATGTGCCAATGCGCCGCGTCGTGCATGGGCAAGACTTGTAGGGTGGGTTGAGCGGAAGCGAAACCCACCACGCGGCGCCCGGCGAGATGCCGGGCTTTGCCATAGCGCGTCATAAGGGCGTTGACGCCCGTCTTCGGCGGGCCATGGACGCGCGTGAACGCGCTTAAGGCTCGGTTCATCCTACGACATGTTGTCGAAGCGGCGCGCCACGTCACAAGATCGATCAAACCATTCACCATTGCGGGCGATTGCACGGCATCGTGAGCGTGAACAAGAAGTGAACTTTATGGTCGAAACTGGTTAAAACCGGTAAGTTAACGGGTCGTGTACAGCGTTGGAGTTCCCGATGGCAGCTCGTGCCTATTGGAAGGGTTATCTGAAACTGTCGCTGGTCTCGTGTTCGATCAGCGTCAATCCGGCCACCTCCTCGTCGGAGCGGGTGTCGTTCCGCCAGATCAACAAGCAGACCGGCAACCGGCTGCGCCAGCAGCTCGTCGATGAGGTGACGCGCGAGCCGGTCGAGGCCGAGGACAAGGGCCGCGGCTACGAGGTCGACAAGGGCGTCTTCATCCAGGTCGAGGACGACGAGATCGAGGCGCTGCAGGTCGAGAGCACGCACACGGTCGAGATCGACAGCTTCGTGCCGGCCGCGCAGATCGACAAGCGGTTCTACGACAGCCCGTACTACGTGTTCCCGAACGACAATGTCGGGCAGGAAGCCTTCGCGGTCATCCGCGACGCGATGAAGGGCCAGGGTGTCGTCGCGCTCGGGCGCATCGTCCTCAACAAGCGCGAGCGCGTGATGGCGCTCGAGCCGTTCGGCAAGGGCCTGCTCGGCACCACGCTGCACTATGCCTACGAGGTGCGCGATGCCGCCGACTACTTCGACGACATTTCCGACGTGAAGATCTCCGGCGAGATGCTGAAGCTCGCGCAGCACATCATGGAAGGGAAATCCGGCGAGTTCGATCCGTCCGAATTCAAGGATCACTACGAGACCGCGCTGGTCGAGATGCTCCAGCAGAAGCAGGCCGGCTTCAAGCCGCCGAAGGGCAAGGAGAAGCCGGCCGCGCCGAACGTCGTCAACCTGATGGACGCGCTGCGCCAGAGCATCGCCGCCGGCCGCCGCACGCCGGCCGCCGAGAAGGCGTCGGCGAAGGCCGAGAAAGCCGCGCCGAAGAAGGGCAAGAAGCAGGTCGCGGGACAGCGCGAAATGCTGCTGCCGATCGAAGGCAAGAAGACCAAAGAGGTCAAGAAGCCCGCCGCCAAGCCGGCCGGGAAGCAGCGGAAGGCGGGGTAGCTCTCGGATCGTTCGCTGATATCCGTCATCCTGAGGCGCGAGCGAAGCGAGCCTCGAAGGACGACGGCCCGAGACGTTGCAGCACCATGGCCGCGCATCCTTCGAGGGCCGCCTGCGGCGGCCACCTCAGGATGACGGAGCGAGGTTGGCGCCCGCCTCAAATCGTCATCATCGCTTCGCCGCGGCCTCGGCCTTGAGCACGCGGTCGACCATCTCGCCGGCAAGCCCGAGATAATTCGCGGGGTCGCACATCTTCTCCAGTTCAGCACGCGAGACGTGCTTGGAGATTTCCTTGTCCTTCGCCAGAAGATCGACCAGCGGCTTCCCTTCGACCGCCGATACCCGGCAGATGTCGTAGACGAGATCGTGCGCGCGCTGGCGGCCGAGATGGGGGCCGAGCCCCATCATCACCGCCTCCGACACCACCGCGCCATGAGTGAGGTCGAGGTTGGCGCGCATGCGCGCGGCGTCGACTTCAAGGCCGGTCAGCATGTCGCGGGTCTGGCGCAGGCAGCCGGCGGCGAGCAGGAAGATTTCCGGCAGCACGATCCATTCGATCTCCCACGGCCCGGTCGAACGCTCATGGTCGGCGACGCCGGCTTCGAGCAGCGACGCCACGTTCTGGCGCACCACCGCCGCATTGGCGTGGATGTAGAGCGAGGAGATCGGGTTGCGCTTCTGCGGCATGGTCGACGACGAGCCGCGGCCCTCGTGGAACGGTTCGTAGACCTCGGCGACCTCGGTCTGCATCAATAGCTTCACGTCCATCGAAATCTTGCCGCAGGTCGAGGTGACGAGGCCGAGGAAGCAGCCGGTCTCGCCGATGCGGTCGCGCACCGTGTGCCAGGCGATCTCGGGCTGGCCGAGCTTCAGCTCCTTCATGAGTCCTTCCTGGACTTCGAGCCCCTGGGTGCCGAGCGAAGAGAGATTGCCGGCGGCGCCGGCGAATTCGCCGGCCAGCACGCGCGGGCGAAGCTGCTTGAACCGCTCACGGTGGCGCTGGAACGCGGCGAGGAGGCATGCGCATTTGAAACCGAAGGTGAGGGGCACCGCCTGCTGGAGGTTCGAGCGCCCCGCCATCGCGGTGTCGCGGTAGCGCCGCGACAGGTCGGCGAGCGCAGCGGCGATCTTCTCCATGTCGGCCTCGATCAGGTCGAGGCCGGCGCGGATCATCATGATGTTGGCGGTGTCGGTGATGTCCTGGGTGGTGGCGCCCCAGTGGCACCATTCGCCGAGCCCCTTGTCGCAGAGCGCCACGATCTGCTGGACGACGCCGAGGATCGGATAGCCGATCCGCTCGGTTGCGGTCTTGAGCTTGGCAAAGTCGATGTTCTCGACCTTGCACTTCTTCACGATCTCTTCGGTCGCCTCCGGCGGGATGATCCCCATCCGCCCCTGTACCCGCGCCAGCGCCGCCTCGATATCGAGATAACAGGAGACGCGGTATTCGTCGGAGAACACATGGCGCATCTCCGCGGTGGTGAAGATGTCTTTGAAGACGTTCGAGTTGAGCAGGGTCGCGGGCATCAGGTACTCCGTGCGTGCAACGCATGATGAGTCATGTCCGGCAAAAGCAGTCAAGCGTGCGCAGACTGCGTACACTTGTCTGTGCTGCCGGGCATCCACGTCTCAGTTTGACTGCCGCAAGACGTGGATGGCCGGGACAAAGCCCGGCCATGACGGTGTGGCGGGCGGGGCGAGGTCAGCCCGAAACAATGACAAGTGTCAATCCGTAAACGCTTCCCGCCGCTTGCGCACGGCGGGCGCTATCATCACCACGAGGATCAGGATCGTGGCGAGGATGAAGGCGGCGCTGATCGGGCGCGTGACGAACACCGACGGGTCGCCGCCCGACATCAGCATGGCGCGGCGCAGATACTCCTCCATCATCGGTCCGAGCACGAAGCCGAGCAGCATCGGCGCGAGCGGGAAGCCGAGCCGCATCCAGATGAAGCCGAGGATTCCGAACAACGCGGTGAGGTGGATCTCGAAACTCGAATTGTTGACGCTGAAAATGCCGATCGCCGAGAACGCCATGATCGCCGGGAACAGCAGGCGATAGGGCACCTGCAGAAGCTTCACCCACAGCCCGATCAGCGGCAGGTTGAGGATGACCAGCATCAGGTTGCCGATCCACATCGAGGCGATCAGGCCCCAGAACAGTTCCGGCCGCTGCGTCATCACCTGCGGTCCGGGCTGGATGCCCTGGATGGTGAGCGCGCCGAGCATCAGCGCCATCACGCCCGAAGCGGGCAGGCCGAGCGTCAGCATCGGGATGAACTTGCACTGCGCGTCGGCATTGTTGGCGGCTTCCGGCCCGGCCACGCCTTCGATCGCGCCCTTGCCGAAGCGGTCGGGGTCTTTCGCGATCTTCTTCTCCAGCATGTAGGACGAGAACGAGGCGATCGCCGGCCCCGTGCCCGGCAACACGCCGAAGAAGCAGCCGAGCGCGGTGCCGCGTACGATCGGCGCCCACGATTGCTTCATGTCCTGCCAGGAGGGGAACAGGCTCGACACCTTGGCCGAGAGCACCCGGCGCTCGTGGGTCTCGCCAAGATTGCTGATGATCTCGCCGACCGCGAACACGCCGACCGCCACCACGATGAAGCCGATACCGTCGGTCAGTTCGAAGACGCCAAAGCTGAAGCGCTGCGTCCCGGTGTTGACGTCGGTGCCGACGATGCCGAGCAGCAGCCCCATCACCACCATGGCGATCGATTTCACCATGTCACCCTGTGCCAGCACCGCCGCAGCGACGAGCCCCATCAGCATCAGCGAGAAATATTCCGGCGCGCCGAATTTGAGCGCGATGTCGGCGAGTGGCGGCCCGAACAGCGCAATGAGCAGCGTGCCGACGGTGCCGGCGAAGAACGAGCCGATGGCGGCGATCGCGAGTGCGGGACCGGCGCGGCCCTGCTGCGCCATCTGGTAGCCGTCGATGCAGGTCACGACCGACGACGTTTCGCCGGGCAGGTTCACCAGGATGGCCGTGGTCGAGCCGCCGTATTGCGCACCGTAATAGATGCCGGCGAGCATGATCATCGCTGCGACCGGCGAGACGCCGTAGGTGATCGGCAGCAGGATCGCGATGGTGCCGAGCGGGCCGATGCCGGGCAGCACGCCGATCAGCGTGCCGACCAGCACACCGACGAAGCAATAGAACAGGTTCTGCAGCGAGAGCGCGACGCCGAAGCCGAAGATCAGGTTGTTGAAGAGATCCATGGCGGCTCACCAGATCCCGGTGATCAGTTCGTAGGGCAGTCCGAGCGCCCATACGAACACAACGACGCACATCGCGGTCATGAACACCGAGAACAGCAGCACTTCGGTGAGCTTGAATTGGGTGCTTCCCGCCGCCGAGCCGATGATCAGCGCGAGCATCGCCGGGATGAAGCCGGCGCGGTCGATCAAGAGGCCGAACACCACAAGCGACAGCGGGAGCACGATCAGCGCGCGCAGCGACCATGAGCCTTCGAGCTTCTCGCCGCGGTTGCGCAGGCCCTGGCTGGCGAAATAGACGCCGAACATGACCAGCGCTGCGCTCAGGATGACCGGGAAGTAGCCGGGGCCCATGCGCAGCGAGGAGCCGAACTGGTAGTTGCGCGCGATGAACAGCGCGCCGCCGCCGATCGCGATCAGCATTACTCCGGACCAAAAGTCCTTGCGTTCCAGGAATTCGAGATTCATCTGACCGGACGCCCCTCCGCGTCGTCCAACACTATCGAAAGCGGCAGTTGGCTGCCGCCGACGTTTGCGCGGTGTTCTTACGGCCCCTCTTCAACTCCTCCCGACTTGCAGGGAGGCCGCTATCTTTCTGATCCGCGCTTATTCGGCTTTCATGCCGCTTGCCTTGACGACCTTCTCCCACTTGGCCATTTCCGACGCCATGAAGGCTGCGAACTCGGCCTGACTCATCTGGAGCACCTCGGCGCCTTCCTTGGCGAACGCTTCCAGGACCGGCTTCGCGGACTGCGCCGCCGCGATCTCGGTTCGCAGCCGGTCGACGACCGCCTGCGGCACCCCGGCCGGCGCCACGATACCCCACCAGTTGGTCGCTTCGTAGCCCGGTACGCCGGCTTCGGCGATGGTAGGAACGCCGGGCAGGATCGGGCTCGGCTTGAGGCCGCCGACGCCAAGCGCCCGGAGCTTGCCGGACTGGATCTGTGGCGTGGTCTGCACCAGCGACGAGAACATCACCGGATTGTGGCCGGCAACCACGTCGATCATGGCCGGACCGCCGCCCTTGAACGGCACGTGCAGGAATTTCACGCCCGTCTGCACCTCGAACAGCGCGCCGCCGAGGTGCTGGAAACTGCCGACGCCGGCCGATGCCCAGCCGACCTTCTCGGGCGATTTCTTCGCCAACGCGATCAGCTCCTTGACGTTCTTGGCCGGGTAGTTCGGATTGACCACCAGCACGTTCGGGCCGGAGGCCAGCGCCGCGATCGGTGTGAACGATTTCAGCGGGTCGTAGCGGCCTTTCAGGTCGTAGAGCCACGGATTGACCGCGTGCGCGATCGAAATGATCAGCAGCGTGTAGCCGTCCTTCGGTGCTTGCGATGCCAGTTCGGTGCCGACCACGCCGCCGGCGCCGGAACGGTTGTCGACGATGATCTGGCGTCCGAGCCTTTCAGTGAGCTGCTGTGCAATCGAGCCGTCCGACCACGTCGTTGCTGCCGCCGGGCGGGAACGGGATGATCAGCCGGATCGGCTTGGTCGGATATTGCTGCGCGGCGGCGGCCGTGGTCAGCGCCAGCAGCACGCCGGCAGTCTTGAGCAGCAGCGAGCGGATGGTCATGTCCTGCGTCTCCCGGGACTACGCATTTGTTACCACCGGCCCTGGAGGCGGCGGCTCTTGAGCGGGGTATACCATGCCCGGGGGTCGGGAAGAGTGCCAGAGGCGCGGCGCAGGACGGTCCAAATTGTCGCGCGGCCCGCCCGGGGCTCCCGATCCGCAACGCCAATTGAGAAAATCTCATGAAACGCGCTCTTGTCATCGGAAACTCGGACGGGATCGGTCTTGCCGTCACGCATGCGCTGTTGCAGCGGGACTATGCGGTCGTCGGCATCTCCAGACGCGCCGCGCCGGTCGAGCATGCGCATTACGTTCACCTCGTTCAGGATGTCACCGACGCCGCGTACCGCGACCGGCTGTCGGGTATTCTCGTGCGTTATCCGGATCTGAGCGTTTGCATCTATTGCGTGGGCATCGGCGACCGGCTCAGCCTCGATAACCTCGCGTTCGAGACCAAGGTGTTTCAAGCCAATCTGATGTCCGCGGTCGTGACGACCGAGCTGGTGCTCGGCCACATGATCCGTAGCGACGCGGGGCACTTCATCGGGTTGAGCTCGATCGCCGACGTCCTCACGTCCGCCGACTCACCGAGCTACAGCGCGTCCAAGGCCGCGCTGACGCGCTACTGGGAAGGTCTCGGGCTGGCGCTTGCCCGGCGCAAAGTGAAGCTGACCAACGTCCGCTTCGGCTTCGTCGACACCAAGATGGCCAAAAGCGGCGCCAAGCCCTTCATGCTGTCGACCGAGCAGGCTTGCGGGGTCATCCTGCGTGCGATGGCGAAACCGAGAATCCGCGTGACCAGGCCTCGTCTCGCGGGAATTCTGATTTGGATCCTGGTGCTTACGACGCGCGTGAGGTTGGCGTTCTCGTGACCGTCACTGCGCCTTGATGCCGGCCTCCTTCACGACGCGTCCCCACTTGGCGGTTTCCGACGCGATGAAGTTGCCGAAGTCGGCGGAGCTCATCCGCATGACCTCAGCGCCTTCGTTCGCGAACTGTTTCTGCGCCTCGGGCGTGTCCTGCATCAGCGAGATCTCCTTGTGGAGTTTCTCGACGATCGCTGCCGGCGTTCCGGCCGGCGCCACGATGCCGATCCAGTTGGCGGCTTCGTAGCCGGGCAGTCCGGACTCCGACACGGTGGGAACATCCGGCAGCGTCGTGCTGCGCGTCGCCGCGCCGACCCCGAGCGCCCGCAGCTTGCCCGAGCGCAGATGCGTGATGGTCGACGGGATCGAGCCGAATGCCATCTGGGTGCGGCCGCCGATCACGTCGATCATCGCGGGCGCGGCGCCCTTGTAGGGGATATGGAGGATGTCGACGCCGGCCATGAGCTTGAACAGTTCCGGCCCGAGATGCAGGAAGGTGCCAACCCCCGACGAGCCGTATTGCAGCTTCCCCGGCTGTTTCTTGGCGAGCGCGATAAGGTCGCTCACCGACTTGGCCGGCAAATCGGGATGCACCGCGATCACGTTCGGTGCCGTGGCAACGACCGCCACCGGCGCCCAGGCTTTACCGTGGTCGTAGGGCAGGGTGTAGAGCCAGGGGTTGACGGTGATGGCGAGCGACACGACCAGCAGCGTGTATCCGTCCTTCGGCGCATTCGCCACGAGCTCGGCGCCAACCACGCCGCCGGCCCCGCCGCGGTTTTCCACGAGGAACTGCTTACCCAGCCGGTTGCTGAGGTGGTTGCCCACCATGCGTCCGACGGTGTCGTTGATGGCACCCGGCGGGAACGGAACGATGATGCGTGCCGGCTTGGTCGGATAGTCCTGGGCGGCGGCGGCCGCGGTCAGCGCCAGCAGAAGGCCGGCCGCCTGCAACGGCAGCCACTCGAATTTTCGCATCGTACGTTTCCTTCCCGTTTATCCCTATTGTCGCGATTGTGCCCCACGAGGCGCGTCGAGATCACTGCGCCTTGATGCCGCCCTCCTTCACGACGCGGCCCCATTTGGCCAATTCCTTCTCCATGAAGTCGCCGAACTCGGCCGGGCTCATGGTGGTCGTTTCCGCGCCCTCGTTGGCGAGCTGCTTCTGCACCTCCGCCGACTGCATGGCGGCGGTGATTTCCTTGTTCAGCTTCTCGACAATGGCGGCCGGCGTTCCGGCGGGTGCGACGATGCCGACCCAGTTGGCGACGTCATAGCCCGGCAATCCGGCTTCAGTTGCGGTCGGAACATCGGGTAGCACCGACTGCCGCTTCAGCGCGCCGACCGCGAGCGCTCTCGCCTTGCCGGACTTCACCTGCGGCGTTGCGGTGGGCACGGTGGCGAAGATCGCGTTGGTGTGGCCGCCGACAACATCGATCATGGCCGGCCCGCCGCCGCGGAACGGCACATGCAGGAGATTGACGCCGGCCGACAGTTTGAACAGCTCGCCGCCGAGATGCATGAAGCTGCCGACGCCGCCGGACGCATATTGAATCTTGCCCGGCTGCTTCTTGGCGAGCGCGATGAACTCGCCGAGCGTCTTCACCGGCACCTCCGGGTTGACGACGACCACGTTGGGCGAGGAGGCGAGGAAGGCAATGGGCGTAAACGCTTTGATCGGCTCGTAGTTGAGCGTGTAGAGCCACGGATTGACCGTGTTCACCAGCGAGACGACCAGCAGCGTGTAGCCGTCCTTCGGCGCATTCGCCGCGAGCTCGGTGCCGACCACGCCGCCGGCGCCGGCGCGGTTTTCGACGATGAACTGCTTGCCCAGCCGGTTGCTGAGTTGCGTCGCGATCAGACGGCCGACGGTGTCGTTGATGGCGCCTGGCGGGAACGGGATGATCACCCGCACCGGCTTGGTGGGATAATCCTGTGCGGCGGCGATCGCCGTGAATGCGAGCAGAACGCCGGCGGCTTTGAGCAACAGCGAGGTGAGCTTCGGCATGGTCGCTTCCTCCTGAACATTTCCTCTCCGCGATTTTTTTTTAAGAGCTCATTCTGGTGAGCTTCTTTGTCGTCAGCTTATCAGTTTTATCGGCTCCTGATCCTACTCCGGTTTGATGCCGGCCTCCTTCACGACGCGACCCCATTTCGCCAGCTCTGACGCGATGTAGGCCGCGAATTCCGTCGGGCTCATCCGCACCACGTCGGCGCCTTCAGCCTCGAACTGCTTCTGCATCTCGGGCATGGCCTGGATTTCCGAAATCTCCTTGTGCAGCCGCGCGATGATCGCCGGAGGCGTGCCGGCGGGCGCGAGGATGCCGTTCCAGTTGGCGGCGGCGTAGCCCGGCAATCCGGCTTCGTCGATGGTTGGAACCTCCGGGATCAGGGCGTTGCGCTGCATGCCCGCCGATGCCAAAGACCTTGAGCTTGCCGGAGCGGATGTGGGTCAGGCTCGACGGAATGGTGGCGAATGTCAGTTGCGTGTGGCCGCCGACCACGTCGATCAGGGCAGGGGCCGAGCCCTTGAACGGCACATGCAGGAGATCGATGCCGGCGGTGAGCTTGAACAGCTCGCCGCCCAAGTGCGGGAAGGTGCCGATACCGGCGGACGCATATTGCAGCTTGCCGGGCTGCTTCTTGGCGAGCGCGATCAATTCCTTGAGCGAGTTTGCCGGCAGCGAGGGGTGGCCGGTGACGACATTCGGCGCGGAAGCGAGCATGGCAATCGGCGCGAACGACTTGATGGTGTCGTAGGGGAGCTGGTGCATCGCGGGCAGCACGGTGATGCTGCTCGAGACCAGCAGCAGCGTGTGACCGTCCTTCGGCGCGTTCGCCACCGTCTCGGCGGCGATGATCCCGCCCGCGCCGGCGCGGTTCTCGACAATCACCTGCCGGCCGAGCCGGGTGGTCAGTTGCGTGCCAACCAGGCGGGCGACGATGTCGTTGAACGCGCCGGGCGGGAACGGGACGATGATCCGCAGCGTTTTGGTCGGATAGTCTTGCGCGGCGGCGATCGTTGTCAGCGCCAGCAGGGTCGCCGCCACTTTGAGTATCAGCGCGCTGAGATTCCGCATGGTCCGTTCTCCGAGCTTTGCGGAAACGGACACGCGCGCCCGGACCGCGTTGGACTATTGCGCCTTGATGCCGCCCTCCTTCACGACGCGTTCCCACTTGTTCATGTCCGCGACCATGTAAGCGCCGAACTCCGCCGGTGTCATGCGGATGATGGTGGCGCCGTCGGCGTCGAACTGTTTCTGTATCTCAGGCAAGTCTTGTACCAAGCTGATCTCGCGGTGGAGCCGTTCGACGATGGCCGCAGGCGTTCCGGCCGGCGCGACCAGCCCGAACCAGTTGACGGTTTCGTAGCCGGGAACGCCGGCCTCCGCGATCGACGGCACATCGGGAAAGATCGGATTGCGCTTGAGCGAGCCCATGCCGATCGCACGCAGCTTGCCGGACCGGACCTGCGGCGTGGTCGCGAGCAGGCCGCCGAACATCAGGCTGGTGTGGCCGCCGACCACGTCGATGGTGGCGGGACCGGCACCCTTGAACGGCACGTGCAGCATGTCGACCTTGGCGGTGTACTTGAACAACTCGCCCGCAAGGTGCGTGACGCTGCCGACGCCCGCGGAAGCATATTGCAGCTTGCCCGGCTGTTTCTTGGCGAGCGCGATGAGATCGGCGACCGAATTCACCGGAACGTTTGGATTGACCACCAGCACGACCGGGCTCGCGGCGATCATCGCCACCGGCGTGAAGGACTTGATCGGGTCGTACCGCCCGTTGAGGTCGTAGAGCCATGGGTTGACGGTGTGCGCGAGCGACACCATCAGCAGCGTGTAGCCGTCCTTCGGTGCGTTGGCCGCGAGCTCCGAGCCGATCACGCCGCCGGCGCCGGCGCGGTTGTCGACGATCACCTGCTTGCCGAGGCGCTCGGTCAATACGTTCGCGACCACGCGTCCGGCCACGTCACTGCCGCCGCCCGGCGGAAACGGGATGATCATCCGGATCGGCTTGGTCGGATATTCCTGCGCCACGACGACGGTGGTGAGGGCGACAAGAACGGCCGCGGCCTTGAGCGGCAGCGAAACGAAACTCGGCATTGACTGACTTGTCCTTCTTGCTCTTGCGCTCAAGCCTTCAGCTCGAACGACGTCATCGTCTCCAGGTCGTTGCCGAACCAGGCTTTCACCACCGCATTGCGTGTCGCGAGATATTCGATGCGGCCGTCGGTCTCGGTCATCGGGATATCATGTCCGGGCACCAAAATGCTGCCGGGACGGCGGCGCCACAACGTCCAGATTGTCGCAATCGACGCCATGCTCACGGACTGGTCGTAGGTGTTGTCGGCCTTGCCGCCGAGCAATTCGACCCGGTTCTTGGCGGCGTCGCCGGTGAAGATGACGTCGCGCTCGCTGCCCTTGAGCACATAGATGAGGTGCCCCGGCGTGTGGCCGGGCATCATATGCGCGGTGATGCCGGGCAGCACTTCCTCGCCGTCCTTGGCGAGATGCGCCGTCGGCCACTGCTGCAATTCGCGCACGTAGAGCTCGGGCACCGGCGTCTCGCCCCATGGCTCCTTCACCGCCCAGGCAAGCTCGTGCGCGCCGATGACGATGCGCGCCTTGGGAAACAGCGTCCAGTTCACGCAGTGATCCCAATGCGCATGGGTAAGTAGCAGGTCGGTGAGGTCGGCGGGCTTGAGGCCATGCTTCTTGAGCCCATCGATGAGCAGGCTGCGCACATTGAAATTGCCGGTGTCGATCATCGCGACCTTGCCGCGGCCGCGGATCAGCACCACGGTGCTCCAGCCGAGCCCGCCGTGGCACACGGTCTTGCCGGGAAATCCCTGCACGACGATGTCGATGTCGTAGCCTTCGACCTGCATGGTGACTCCTTAACCGAGCGGGCGGTCCCGAGACGTTGGTATTGTTCTCATTTGGACGCTATGATTACGGGAAGCTGTCTGAAGGACAACCCATGAACTATTCGACCGATTTTCCATCGATCAAGGACCAGGTCTCGCCCGTGGAGTGGCAGGCGCGCGTCGATCTCGCCGCCTGCTACCGGCTGGTCGACGCCTATGAGATGACCGACCTCATCTATAATCATATCACCGCGCGCATCCCGGGCTCGGACGAGCACCTGCTGATCAACCTCTACGGCATGCTCTACAAGGAAATCACGGCGTCGAGTCTGGTGAAGATCGACGTCGAGGGCAACATCGTCTGGAAGCCCGACACCGACTACGGCATCAACAAATCCGGCTACGTCATCCACGGCGCGATCCACAAGGCGCGGCCGGAGGTCAAATGCGTGCTGCACACGCATACGCGCGCCGGCATGGCGGTGGCGGCGATGAAGTGCGGGCTTGCTGCCGCTCTCGCAGACCTCGATCCGCTTCGTCGGCCACATCGGTTATCACGACTACGAAGGGCCGGCGGTCGATCTCGACGAGCGCGAGCGCATCGTCAACGATCTCGGACCGCACGACGCGCTGGTCATGCGCAATCACGGGCTGCTCACCTGCGGCGAGACCGTGCAGCAGGCGTTCAACACCATGTACCAGCTCGAGATGTCATGCCGCTCGCAGGTCGACTCCATGGCCGCGCGCACCGAGCTCACCATGCCGGGCGAGAACGTGCTGGCGCACACCGCGCATCTCTACCAGCCCGGCACGCGGCGTCCTTATGGCGTGCTGGAATGGCCGGCGATGCTGCGGCTGCTCGACGCGCAGCAGAAGACGAGCGGCTATCCGCCGTATTGGCACTGACCTTGCGGGTTGGCGCGACCAGCGTGACCGCGACCGGCAGGATCACGCGCGCGGATACGGCCGACGAACCGGCGGCTGACAAGTAGACCGTCACCTTCGTTCAAGCTCCAGAAGTGGCACGGACTTTGCGTCAAGGTCTGCGCCAGGCCGTGCGGTCACATCGTAGATCGCCGGGCCAAAACCTCTGCGCGTGCGACGACAGGAGACAACCCGTGTCTGTGACAGTGCGTCATCGATTTACCGCCTCATCATTCTCACGCGTCTGCGGCGCGTTGCTCCTCACCGCGCCATGCCTGATCTCGATGACGACTGGCGGAACCGCACAGACGGCGGTCGCCGAATTCTATAAGGGCAAGTCGGTCTACATCCTCGTCGGCACAGCCGCCGGCGGCGGGTTCGACGCCTATGGTCGTATGGTCGCGCGACATCTGGGCAAGCACATTCCGGGCAATCCGACAATCATTCCGCAGAATCTCGATGGCGGTGGCGGTTGGCGCGCCACCCAACGGGTCGCCATGACCGCGCCGCCGGACGGCACCACGATTGGAGCCATTCTGCCGACGACGTTGCTCGACCCCCTCATCGGCGACCCGCGCAAGAAGCTCGAACGCTTCGACCTCGCTTTTCTTGGCAGTGCCAGCAAGAATTTGCAGGCCTGCTTCGTGCGCACGGACGCGCCGGTGCGGTCCGCCCAGGACCTGTTCGAGAAGGAGCTCATCGTTGGCGCCGGCAACGCAACGTCGACCACGTTCGGGTTCTCAACCGTCCTCAAGAATGTGCTCGGCGCCAAGCTCAAGCTTACGCCCGGCTATACTGGCAACGCGCAGATCTATGTCGCGATGGATCGTGGCGAGGTGCAGGGCATGTGCGGTACCAGCATTATCGGCGTGACGTCGATGCGGGCGAACTGGTTTCAGGACAAGTTCGCCCGTGCCATCCTCCAGGAAAGCATCACTGGCCATCCGGATCTCAACGCTTTGGGCGTGCCGCGCGCACTCAGTTTCGCCAAGACCGACGAGCAGCGCCAGATGTTGGAGGTCTACTACAGCCAGCAGGAATTCGGCCGCCCCTATATCGTGAACGTGAAGACGCCACCCGATCGGCTGGCAGCTTTGCAAAAGGCGTTCATGGATACTATGCGCGATCCCGAGCTTCTGCGTGAATTGGAGAAGCTGCAGCTCGACATCGATCCAATCACGGGTCCCGCGGTCGCCGCGCTGGTGGCGAAGGCCTATGCCAGCTCGCCGGAGGCGGTAGCTAAGCTGCGCGAGGCGATGGGATACGGCCACTGACTTTGCAGGCCCGGCAAACGGCGGCATGATGCCGTCGAGGGACGATGCCAATCGGCGTGCGGCGCTGATAGCCCCGCCGCCGATCGAATATTTGAATGGGGAGGTTGATAGCGTGGAATTCGATATTGTCACGGATGTCGTGGTGGTCGGCTTTGGTCTCGCCGGCGCGATCTCAGCTATCACCGCGGCGGATGCCGGCGCCGAGGTCTTGCTGCTCGAGAAGATGCGCTTCCCGGGCGGCATCTCGATCTGTGCCGGCGGCGGCATCCGCTACAGCGACGATGCCGCGGAGATGCTCAAATATCTGCGTGCCACCAATGACGGGCGCACACCCGATGACGTGCTGCGCACCTTCGCTGAGCACATGGTCGGCCTCGACGACTACATCCGCGAGCTCGCGCGTGCGAGTGGCGCCGTCGTCAAGACCGATGACCGGCTGGGCAACTACGCGTTCGAAGGCTACGAGCACATCCCGACGGTCATCGTCGAGAGCGTGCCGAATTTCGATCCCACCAAGGAATACCCGCATGTGCGCGGCCGGCAGGGCGTGAACGTCTTCAAGATCCTGCACGACCATGTGCGCGCGCGCGGCATCGACTTGCGCCTCGGCCATGCCGCGACGCGCCTCCTGCGCGATGCGGCCGGCGAAGTCGTCGGTCTCACGGTGAAGCGGGAGGACGGCGTGGTGCTCGCGGTCGGCGCGCGGCGCGGCGTGATCCTCGCCTGCGGCGGCTTCGAGGCGTCGCCGGAGATGCAGGCGCAGTTCTGGGAAGGCGGCCCGCGGCTCAACGCGGCGACGCGCGCCAATACCGGCGACGGCATCCGCATGGCGCAGGAGCTCGGCGCCGACCTCTGGCACATGTGGCATTGCCACGGCTCTTACGGCTTCCGCCATCCCGACTTGCCGTATGCCATCCGCGTCAAGAAGCTGCCCGACTGGGTGCCCGGCAAGACCGACGCCAAGGTGGGCATGTGCCTGGATCCTGCTCAACAAGCACGGCCGCCGTTTCATGAACGAGTACGAGCCCTATCTTCAGGACACGAGCCAGCGGCAGTTCTCACGGCTCGATACCTTGACGCAGAGCTTCCCCAACATCCCGGCCTGGTTCATCGCCGATGAGAACGGCGCGCAAGCTCTATCCGTTCGCCCACGCCGTCTACAACGACGACAGTGTGCCGGTTTTCCAATGGAGCAACGACAACCTCGCCGAGGTCGAGCTCGGCATCCTGCGTCGCTACGAGACCGTCGCCGCCATGGCCCAAGGGCTCGGTGTCCCGCCGGCGGTACTGCAGGATAGCCTCGATCGCTGGAACGCCGCCGTGCGCGCCGGCGAGGACAAGGACTTCGGCCGTCCGCCTGGCAGCATGCTGGAGATCAAGACGCCACCGTTCTATGTCGGCGAGATCCATCCGTTCATCACCAACACGCAGGGCGGCCCGGTGCACGACTCGCAGCAGCGGGTGCTCAACACTTTCGCGGAGCCGATCCCGCGTCTCTACGAGGCTGGCGAGCTCGGCAGCATCTGGGGCCACCTCTATCTCAGCGGCGCCAATCTCACCGAGTGCTTCATCACCGGCCGCATCGCCGGCGCGAATGCCGCAGCGGAGACCCGGCGCGATCTGCTGCGACGGAATCTGCTGCAAGCTGCATCATGACCAGCGAGATCCGGCCGTCTGGATGGCCGGCGATACCGCGGCTTCTCGACGCGCAGCCGAGGACGTCGGGCCATCCACCGTATTGGCACTGACCTTGTGCCATAGTACGCAACCTCCTCGGCACGAAGGGCGGACAAAGAGCCGTCGCAGGAGGAAGCCTTGCCATCTGACGATATTCTCGCCAATCCCGCCAAGGAGCGCATGCGCGCCGGCGGCGTGTCGCTCGGCATGATCGTGCGGCTGGCGCGCTCCGCCGACATCGCGCGCATCGCCAAGACCACCGGGCATGACTTCATCTTCATCGACGGCCAGCACGCGCTGTTCTCGATCGAGACCGTCGGGCACATCGCGCAGACCGCGCTCGCGATCGGCGTTGCGCCGCTCGTGCGGGTGCGAAGCTGCGACGACCCTTCGATCTCCCTCATGCTTGATAATGGGGCGACGGGCATCATCTTCCCCGACGTGAGCTCGGATGCCGACGCGCGGCGCGCGGTCAACGCCTGCAAGTTCCCGCCGGTCGGCAAACGCTCGGTCGGCGCCGGCTATCCGAATTTCGATTTCCGTCCGGTGCCGCTGACGCAGGCGGTACCGGCGCTCAACGACTCGACGCTGGTCGTCTGCATGATCGAGACCGTCGAGGGCCTCGCCAATGTCGAGGCGATCGCTGCGGTCGACGGCGTCGACGTGCTTCATGTCGGCTGCAACGACCTGCTCACCGCGATGGGGATGCCCGGCAAGTTCGGTTGCCCGGAGATCGTCGCGGCGATCGAGCGCGTGATCGCGGCCGCGAAGAAGCACGGCAAGTTCGCCGGCCTCGGCGGCGAGCGCGACATGGAGCGCCAGCTCGCCTTCATCAGGAGCGGCGTGCGCTTCGTGACCACGCAG
The DNA here is from genome assembly GCA_963850705.1 of uncultured Alphaproteobacteria bacterium. GTDB lineage: Bacteria > Pseudomonadota > Alphaproteobacteria > Rhizobiales > Xanthobacteraceae > VAZQ01. The sequence goes on from CAWKMR010000018.1 coordinate 249,902, forward strand.
ACCGACATCGGCTTCCTGATGGCGGCGGCGAGCCAGCGCACGGCGGAAATCAGGAAGGGGCTCGGCCTATGACCAACCTTGTCGTGATGGAAGGCGACGGCATCGGGCCGGAGATCACCGCGGCGACGCTCGGCGTGCTGAAAGTCGCCGACCGCGCCTTCGGGCTGGGGCTCAAGTTCACACCGGTGCCGATCGGGGATGCGGCGTTGCGCGCACACGGTACGACTCTGCCCGAGGCTTCCTTCGAGGCGGCGCGCGACGCCGACGGCGTGGTGCTCGGGCCGGTCGATCACAACGCCTATCCGCCGGTCGAGCAGGGCGGCATCAATCCGTCGGGCGCGTTGCGCAAGCGGCTCGATCTCTACGCCAACATCCGGCCGGCGAAGACTCGCGCCGGCATTCCGCCGAAATGCGGCGTGCCGGTCGATCTCGTCATCGTGCGCGAGAACACGGAGGGCTTCTACGCCGACCGCAACATGTTCGTCGGCTAACGGCGAGTTCATGCCGACGCCCGACGTCGCGCTGTCGGTGCGCAAGATCACGCGCGAGGGCTGCACGCGGATCGCGGAAGCCGCCTTCGAGCTGGCCATGCGCCGGCGCAAGAAGGTGACGGCGGTGCACAAGGCGAACGTGCTGCGCGTATCGGAAAACTTCTTCCTGGATTGCGTGCGCGCGGTCGGCGCGCGCTATCCCGTCGGTCGCCTATGAAGAGGTGATCGTCGACGCCATGGCGGCGATGCTGGTGCGCGACGCCAGCCGCTACGACGTGATCGTCACCACCAATATGTTCGGCGACATCCTGTCCGATCAGGCGTCGGAGATTGCCGGCAGCCTCGGGCTCGCGGCCTCGATCAATCATGGCGCCGAGCACGGCGTCGCGCAGGCGCAGCACGGGTCGGCCCCCGACATCGCCGGGCAGGATCGGGCCAATCCGACCTCGCTGATCGGGTCGGCGGCGATGCTGCTCGCCTGGCTCGGCGACCGCCGCAAGGACAACCGCCTGCATGCCGCGGCCGCGGCCATCGAAAGCGCGCTCGACCGCGCCATTGCCGACCCGAAGGGGCGCACCCGCGGACATCGGCGGGACGCTCGGCACCAAGGCATTCGGCGAGCGCGTGGCGGCCATGCTGGACGAGAGTGCGGCGCGCTCCTGACGCGCTCTATGCCGCGTATCTGACGCACTCTATAACCGTCCAAATCTTTTGACGCCCCATGCCGGATGGGCGACTATCCGCCCGCATTCCAGAGAGGTTTCCGTTGAACGCCGACCTTCGCCGCGCCACCCGGTCTGACGGCAGTGCCCGCACCCGCGACGGCATCCGCATTTCCTACACCTTGCACGGCGACGCCGCGTCGCCGCGCCGGGCGGCGCTGGTGCATTCGGTCGCGATGGACCGCCAGTTCTGGCAGCCGGTGGCGGAGCGGCTGGCGAAGGATACCGCCGTCGTCACATTCGACTGCCGCGGCCATGGCGCGTCCGACAAGCCGGCCGGGCCCTACACTGTCGAGCAGTTCGCCGACGACATCGCCGACCTGCTCACGCAGCTCGGCTGGGACAAGACGCTGATCGCCGGCGCCTCGATGGGCGGCATGGTGGCGCTGGCCTTCGCCGCGCGGCATTCCGCGCGCACGTCCGCGCTCGGCCTGATCGACACCACGGCGTGGTACGGCGCCGAAGCGCCGAAGAACTGGGCGAGCCCGCGCGAACCAGGCAGTGGAGAAGGGGCTCGCGTCGCTGATCGATTTCCAGACCACGCGCTGGTTCGGCGACGACTTCCGCGCCAGGAACCCGGACGTGGTGCAGCACTGCATCGACATCTTCCTGAAGAACGACATTCCGGCCTATGTCGAGGCTTGCCACATGCTCGGCCGCGCCGATCTGCGCGCCGCGCTGCCGACCCTGAAAATGCCGACCGCGGTCGTGGTCGGTGAAGAGGATTACGCCGCGCCGGTCGCGATGGCGCAGGCGCTGCACGACGGGATCGCCGGTTCGACGTTCACGGTGCTGCCGAAGGCGCGGCACCTTACGCCGCTGGAAGTGCCCGATATCATCGCGGCCGAGCTCGACCGGCTGCTGGCGCGTGCCGCGAAATGAAATTCACCGGCGAGCTGTCCGTGAAGGCGCCACGCGCGGCGGTCTATGAGAAGGTGCGCGATGCGCGCTTCTTCGCGTCCTGCGTCGATGGCGTGAAAGACCTGACCGAGACCGGACCGGACCAATACTCGGCCGTGTTCGAGACCAAGGTCGCCTACATGAAGTTCTCGTTCAAGGTGACGGTCGCGGTGACGCGCGCCGAGCCGCCGCACGAGATCGAGGCGTCGGTTGAGGGAACGCCGCTCGGCATTGTCGGACGCATGACCGCGACCTCGGTCACCACCCTGACCGAGGTTGGCGACGAAACCAAAATCGAATACGCGATCGACGCCAACTTGACCGGAAAGCTCGGCAGCCTCGGCCAGCCGGTGCTGCGATCGAAGGCGAGGGAGATGGAGAAGCAGTTCGCGGCGCGTCTTGCCGCTGCGTTCGCGCCGGGCGGAGCGGCGTCATGACGCCGTTCGAGCTCGCCGAACCGAAGACGCTGAAAGAAGCCGTCGGGCTTCTCGACGCCGACGATCCGACCGTCCGGCCGATCGCCGGCGGCACCGCGCTGATGCTGATGATGAAGGCCGGCGTGTTCCGGCCGTCGAAGCTCGTGAGCCTCTGCGCGATCAAGGAGCTGTCCTCGATCGCAACCGTTGGCGGCGAGCTGAAGGTCGGCGCAACGACGCCGCTTGCGGTGCTGGAGCATTCCGACGTCGTGCGCAAGCACGCGCCGGTAATCACCAAAACGCTGCGCACGCTGTCCAACATCCGCGTGCGCAATGTCGCGACCGTGGGCGGTGCGCTGGCGCATGCCGACCCGCATATGGACCTGCCGCCGGTGTTGATCGCGCTCGGCGCCCGCGTCGTCGTGCAGGGCAAGACGGGCGAACGCACCATTCCGGTCGCCGATCTCTTCGCCGGCTATTTCGAGACCGTGCTGGCGAAGGACGAGCTGATCTCGTCGCTGATCGTCCCGGCGCAGGAAGGCCGCCGCGCGGCCTATCTCAAATGCACGACGCGCGCGGTGCATGACTGGCCGGCGCTTGGCGTCGCGGTGTCGGTCGCGGTCGATGGCAAGGCGATCAAGGACGCGTCGATTGTCGTCAGCGCCGCGACCGAGAAGCCCGGACGGCTGGCGGGCGCGGAGAAGGCCGCGAAGGGCGCGGCCGACGACGCCGCATTCCGGCGCGCCGGCGAGGCGGCGGCGGAGGAGGCGGAGCTGATCACCGATGGGCAAGGCTCGGCCGCCTACAAGAAGGAACTCGTGCGCGTCTATGTGGCGCGCGCGCTGCGTGCAGCGCTGGGAGCAGCGTGATGGCGACGCGGACGATCGGGAGCGGGCAGGTCGGGCGTTCGGTGCCGCGGCTCGAAGGCGCGGCGAAGGTCACCGGCCGCGCCGACTACGTGCACAACATCCGCCTGCCGAAGATGCTGATCGGAAAGATCTTCCGCTCGACGGTGGCGCATGGCCGCATCAAGTCGCTCGACGTCTCGGCGGCGAAGGCGCTGCCCGGCGTCTACCGCGTGGTCACCATCGACGACATCAAGACGGTGATCCCCAATCCATTCTATGGCCCGGCCTTCCATGACCAGCCGATCCTCGCCGACCGCAAGGTGCATTATATCGGCGAGCCGGTGGCGGTGGTGCTCGCCACCGATCCGCATATCGCGGAAGCGGCCGCGTCGCTGATCGAGGCCGACTACGAAGAGCTGCCGGCAGTGTTCGACGAGGTCGAGGCGATGACCTCGAAGGCGGTCGTGCACGATGAGCTCAAGCCCGCCGGCACATTCCCGGACCTGAAGCATCTCAAGGGCAAGAAGGACACCAATATCGCGCTCGACTTCCATCTGCGGCGCGGCGATACCAAGAAGGCCTTCGCGGAGGCCGAGCATGTGTTCGAGCACACCTTCCGCAGCCAGCAGGTGCTGCATGTGCCGCTTGAGCCCTTTGTCTCCGTTGCGGAGCTGACCGAGACCGGTCTCACCATCCATACGGCGTCGCAGTCGCCGTCGTTCGTGCGCATCGAGATCTCGCGGCTGCTCGGCTGGCCGGAGAACAAGGTACGGGTGAAGGTGCCGTATCTCGGCGGCGGCTTCGGCGCCAAGCTCTACATCAAGCTTGAAGCGCTGGTGGCGGCGCTGTCGTTGCTCGTGCAGCGGCCGGTGAAGATTTCGCTCACCATGGAAGAGCAGTTCTACACGCTGACCAAGCACGCGGCGACCTTCCGCATCAAGAGCGCGGTCAAGAACGGCAAGATCACCGGGCGGGACTGCGAGATCTGGTGGAACGGCGGCGCCTATGCCGATATCGGCCCGCGCATCACCCAGAAGTCAGGCTTCACCGCGCCCGGGCCCTACGACATCGAGAACGTCTCGATCGATTCCTATTCGCTCTATACCAACCTGACGCCGGCTGGTGCGCTGCGCGGCTTCGGCATCCCGCAACTGGTGTGGGCCTATGAGAGCCACACCGACATGATGGCGCGGGCGCTCAAACTCGATCCGGTCGAGTTCCGCCGCAACAACATCCTGCGCGACGGCCGCGCCCAGGCGACCGGCACCGCTATGAAAGATGCCGCCATCGAGGCGGTGCTCGAACGCCTCGCGCTGCGCATGAACATGAAGGCGCCGTTCGAGCGCGGCAACGGCACGGTGAAGAAGGGCCGCGGCATCGCGGTCGGCTTCAAGGCGTCGATTTCGCCCACGACCTCGATCGCGATCGTCAACGTCGCTGCCGACGGCAGCGTCACTCTCTATTGCAGCACGGTCGACATGGGGCAGGGCTCCGACACCGCCAATGCGCAGCTGGTCGCCGAGGTGCTCAACGTCCCGGCCGAGTCGGTGAAGGTCGTGCATCCCGACACCGACGTGACGCCTTACGACATGGCGACGCTCGGCTCGCGCTCGCTCTATCACATGGGCAACGCGGTGCGGCTCGCGGCGGAAGACGCGAAGGCGAAGCTCGCGGCGCTGGCGCGCGAGGTGGGCGTGCCGGAGGGCGCGAACGTGCCGGTCGCCGAGCTGTTCCAGAAGAAATACAAAATGCAGGCCGGCAACATTATCGGCACCGGCAGCTACATCCCGAACTATGTGCCGCCGGACGCCAACGGGCTCACGCCAGATGCGACGCCGTTCTGGATGGTCGGCGGCACCGGCGTTGAGCTTGAGGTCGACACCGAGACCGGACATGTGAAGGTGACGAAGATGATCAACGTCGCCGACGTCGGACGGCCGGTGAATCCGCGCATCGTCGAGACCCAGCTGTCGGGCGCAGCCACCATGCAATTCGGTTTCACCATGCAGGAGAAGATCGAGTTCGACGGTGGCCAGATCACCAACGCCTCGTTCGCCGACTACAAGATCCCGAGCATTGTCGACATCCCGCGCACCATGCAGAACGAG